>DAIDJP010000001.1 GCA_027451285.1 Acidimicrobiaceae bacterium
TCAGTCCTGTTGGACGGCGCGCAGTCCACCCCAGGCGAGGGTGGCGCTTCGCGCGGCGAGGCGCTCGGCCTCAGCCGGTGAGGGCTCGGGCCAGCCGTTCGCGTCCTGCTGGACGAGCCAGGTCATCGCGGCGCCTTCGGCGATCCCGACGACCCCGGCCGCGAGCTGGCGGCGGTGCTCGTCGGAGATCGAGAGGTTGATGTAGGGCTCGAGGAACGAGACCAGTCCGAGTTCGAGGCGGGCGAGCTCCTTCGCGGTCTCACCCTCGTGGCGGTGAATGAAGAGGATCCGGAATGCGTCGGTCTCGCGCACGACCATGTCGAAGTAGACCCGAAAGGCCACCTCGATCTTCACGCGGGGCGACTCGACGGCATCGACGGCGGTCGTGAGCCGCGCGAGCAGTCGTTGGGCGGTCTCGGCCACGATCTCGCGGTAGAGGTCGGACTTGGAGGCGAAGTACTGATAGAGGATCGGCTTGGTGAAGCCGGCCTCGCGGGCGATGTCGTCCATGGTCGTCGCCTGGAAGCCGCGCTCGGCGAAGATCGAACGCGCAACGCCGAAGAGATGCGCGCGCCGCTCCGCGTACCGGGGCCGGTCCTGGTCGATCAGCATCGCGATCAGCCTAGTGGCCCACGGCGTCCCCGAGGAGGGTCGCGAGCCGACCCGGAAGGTCGGCCAGGTTGAAGTGGGCGCGAGCGACCGCGAGGTTGTGCTCGACTCGCGCGACGTCGGGGTGCTCGAGGCACGCCGCGATCCCCTCGAGGTCCTCGAGGTCGAAGAACGAGAGACCGCGGGCGCGTAGTTCGGCGAGGACGGGGTAGGGGTAGACGGCGAGTGGTTTACGGTGGGTGACCGATTCGATGGTCGCGTTCCCGAAGCCCTCCCACGTGGAGGGGAGCACCACGAGGTCACAGGCCGCGTAGGCGTCGTGGATCGAGCCGACCGGGCCGCGGCGGACCTCGACGGGGCTCGAGTCGAGCAACGAGGCGAGCTCGTCGTCGTAGCCGTCCTCGGCTGGGCCGAGCAACCAGAGCACGGCGTCGAGCGCGCCGGCGAGCTCGAGCGCGCCGGCGACGTTCTTGCGCGCGATCGACCGACTCGGCAAGAGGACGAGGGGCTCGTCGTCCAGGCGCAGCGCGGCGCGGGTGCGCCGGCGCTCACCGACCGGCGGGTCGCAGTCAAAGGCGTTGTAGATCGTCGTCGCCGCGATCCCGCGCTCTTCGAGTTCGAGTGCGCTTCGCTCGTTGATCGTCACGTGTCGCCAGTGCGGGTCGTCGGGGACGGCGTCGAGGTGGGCGAGGTGGACGCGCTGCCAGGGCAGGTCGTGGTGGTGCAGGATCGCGGGGCGACCGCGCAGGACCGCGGCACAGACGTCGGCCGCGTCCGGGTTGAGGGGGAGCGAGAGGAGGTTCTCCACGATGACGAGGTCTGCGTCGCTGAGTGCGTCTTCGAGCTCCTCGGCGCTCGGAGGGCTGTTTGACCCGATGGCGAGGCCACCCAGTCGACGATCGACCGGACCCTCGCCCGCGACCGTGACGACCTCGTGGCCGAGGGCGGAAATCGCCCCCGCCCACTTCGCGACCTCGATGGAGACCCCGTCGACGCCGCCGAGGCGAAAGCTGACCAGGGCGACGCGCACGTCCTCAGGATAGGGCCGAAGCTCGAATTGTCCGGTAGTAGCATGGCGTGTCGGCAATCGCCGTGGCCGAGTGGAGGACGTTCTGACCCCCAAAGCGCTCATCACCGGGATAACTGGGCAGGACGGCTCGTACCTGGCCGAGTTGCTGCTCGCCGAGGGCTACGACGTCGTCGGCCTGATGCGACGCAGCTCGACGGTGAACATCGAGCGAATCAGCCACATCCAGGACCGCCTGACCCTCGTCTCGGGTGACCTCATGGACGAGGTCTCGCTTATCAACGTGCTGCGCGACCACCGCCCGCGCGAGGTCTACAACCTGGCCGCCCAGAGCTTCGTGCAGGCCTCGTGGAGCCAGCCGGTCCTCACCGGTGAGACGACCGCACTCGGCGTGACCCGCCTGCTCGACGCGATCCGCATCGTCGACCCCACCATCCGCTTCTACCAGGCGAGCTCGTCGGAGATGTTCGGTCGGGTGCGCTCGGTGCCCCAGAACGAACTGACGTCCTTCTACCCGCGCAGCCCCTACGGCGTCGCCAAGGTCTACGGCCACTGGATCACTGTCAACTACCGCGAGAGCTACGGGCTGCACGCCTCGTCGGGGATCCTCTTTAACCACGAGTCGCCCCGGCGTGGCCTCGAGTTCGTCACCCGCAAGGTCACCCACGCCGCCGCCGCCATCAAGGCCGGTCGCCAGCGCGAGGTGCGTCTCGGCAACCTCGACGCCCAGCGCGACTGGGGCTACGCGGGGGACTACGTGCGCGCCATGTGGGCGATGCTCCAGCGCGACACGCCCGACGACTTCGTCGTGGCGACCGGGGAGACCCACTCGGTGCGCGAGCTCTGCGAGGTCGCCTTCGCCGCGGTGGGACTCGCCTGGGAGAACCACGTCGTCGTGGACCCGGCCTTCCTGCGACCGGCCGAGGTCGACCTGCTCATCGGTGACGCCACCAAGGCCCACCGCGAGCTCGACTGGAAGTGCGACGTCGACTTTTACGGCCTGATCGAGATGATGGTGGCGGCCGACGTCCACGCCCTGCAACGGTGACGGCGCCGCCCGTCGCCGAGCTCGAGGAGGCCGTCGTACTCACGGGGGGGTTCCCGGTGCTCGCGGGGGTGACGCTGCGCCTCGAGCCTGCGACGCTCACCGTCGTCGTGGGCGCGAACGGTGCGGGCAAGACCAGCCTGCTGCGCCTGCTCGGCGGGCTCGACCCGCTCTCGCGGGGTCGTGGGGTCGTCACGGGAGTGGACCTCGCCCGAGGGGACCGTCGGGTGCTGCGTCGACGGGTCGGCTGGCTCGGTCACGAGGGCTCCTTCTATGACGACCTGAGCGTGGAGGAGAACCTCCACTTCGCCTGTCGAGCCCTGAACCGGCCCCTCGCCGACGTCGCCCCGGCGCTCGCGCGCGTGGGCCTCGCGGAGCGTTCGCGTACCACCACGCGTCAACTCTCGGCCGGCCAGCGTCGGCGCCTCGCGCTCGCGTGGCTGCTCGTGCGCCGGCCCGAGATCTGGCTGCTCGACGAGCCCTACGCCTCACTAGACGACGCCGGTCGAGCCTTGCTCGACGAGCTGCTGGTGGACGTCGTGGCGGCCGGTGCGACGGTGGTGGCGAGCGCGCACGATCCCCTGCGCACCACCCAGACGCGTCGCACACTCACCCTCGCCGGGGGACGGGTGGTGGCGGCCTCGTGATCGCGACGGCCCGGCTCGTCGCGGGCAAGGATCTGCGCATCGAGTGGCGAAGCCGCGTCCTGCTCTGGCAGGTGGTGCCCTTCGGCGTGATGGCGCTCGTCTTGAGCGGCCTCGCGCTCGGGCCCACGCGCGCCGGCCACTCGAGCGCCGGACCGGGTCTGTTCTACCTCGTG
>DAIDJP010000002.1 GCA_027451285.1 Acidimicrobiaceae bacterium
ACGCTGCCCTACACGCTCGAGCTGGCCAACAAGGGCTGGCGCGACGCGGTGGCGGCCGACGCGGCGCTCGCCGAGGGCGTGAACGTGGTCAACGGATCGATCACCTACGGCCCCGTCGCCGAGGCCCACGGCCTGTCCTACGCCCCGCTGGAGTCGGTGCTCTAGTCCCACACGTTGACACGTGTCGCCAAGTGCGCGGCGCGACACGCCCCAGCGGCAATACTGGCAGGGGGGTCCACATGTCCACGTTCACTGAGAAGGCCACGCCCAACGACGCGCCGGACCCCCGGCGCTGGTACGCGCTGTTCGTAATCGCCATCGCTCAGCTGATGGTCGTGCTCGACGCCTCCATCGTCAACATCGCGCTGCCGCACGCGGCGCTACCCGTCTCGATGGGCGGACTGAACATCGCGCCCAAGGACTACCAGTGGGCCGTGACCGCCTATACGCTGACCTTCGGCGGCTTCTTGCTGCTGGGCGGGCGCATCGGTGACTACCTGGGCCGCAAGAAAGCCTTCATGGCCGGTCTGGCGGGGTTCGCCGGCGCGTCGCTGCTGGGGGGATTCGCCCAGAACCAGGCCATGCTCTACTCGGCGAGGGCCCTCCAGGGCGTCTTCGGCGCCCTGCTCGCGCCCGCGGCGCTGTCACTGATCTCGGTGACCTTCACCGACTCGCGCGAGCGGGCCCGGGCCTTCGGCGTCTACGGGGCGCTCGCCGGCGTCGGCGCAGCGATCGGACTGATCGCCGGCGGGCTCTTGACCCAGTACTTCTCGTGGCGCTGGTGCCTCTTCGTCAACACCCCGATGGCGATCCTCGCGCTGATCCTCGCCGCGCCGAACATCCGCGAGTCCAAGGTTGAGGGGCACCCCCACTACGACGTGCCCGGAGCCCTCAGCGCCACCGCCGGCATGGTGAGCGTCGTCTACGGCGTCTTCAAGGCCTCGACCGACGGGTGGGGATCCAGCGGGGCGTGGCCCTTCATCGCGGCCGGCGCCGCGCTTTTGGGGGTGTTCTTCGTGATCGAGTCGCGCCGGCGCGAGCCGCTCCTGCCGCTGCGACTGCTGACCGATCGGGTGCGCGGCGGGTCGTTTCTGGCCCAGATCCTCGTCGCGATGGCCCTCATGGGGATGTTCCTCTTCATGACCTTCTACTTCCAGGACGTTCACCACTACTCGGCCGTCAAGACCGGGCTCGTCTTCATGCCCTTCTCGGTGGGGATCATCATCTCGGCCGTGACCGCGAGCCAGCTGCTGCCCCGGCTCGGCCCGCGGCCCCTCGCCACGGTGGGGGCCCTGATGGCCGCGGCCGGATTGTGGTTCCTCTCCTTCGTCACTCCGACGAGTGGCTACGTCGCCCACGTGATGCCGGCGATGGTGGTGGCCAGCCTCGGCCTCGGGCTGGTCTTCGTGAGCCTGTCCTCGATGGCGCTGTTCAACGTCGCCCCGCGCGACACCGGCGCGGCCTCGGCGGTCCTCTCGACGGCCCAACAGCTGGGCGGCTCCTTCGGCACCGCGATCCAGAACACGATCGCCGTCTCGAGCGCCACCGCCTACGGGGCCTACCTGGTGCGCTCGTCACCGGCGAACAGCGCGCGCCTGGATCGCGTGCTGGCCCAGGTCCACGGATTTGACGTGGCCTTTCGCTTCGGCGCCCTGGTCCTGGGCATCGCCGCGGTCGTGATCTTTGTCATGGTGAACGTCGACCGGCACCACCTCGGTCAGTTCGACGAGGCGCTGGCGATCGCCTAGGCCTCGACGTAGGGGCAGTGTCGACAGCCCTGCGTACAGCACGATCCCCGCTCGAGGTGGGCGAGCACGGTGAGGACGAAGAGGCCCGTGGCCGGATCGCGGTAGAGCAGCTCGCCGGCGCGCACCGCCGCCTCGTGGGCGTCGATGATCGCCGCGTAGTTGGTGTCGTCCGGCGACAGGCGCGACGGGTGGGGGAGGGGGACGTCCATCTAGGCGAGGTCGGTCGTGAGGACGATTTTGCCGAACTTGCCGCGCTGGGCGAAGGCCTCGTAGGCGCTCGGCCCGTCGGTCAGGTCGAAACGTTGGGCGATGGGCATGGTCACCTCGCCGCGACGCCAGCGCTCGGCCAGCCAGGCCGTGCCCGCTTCGACCACGCGGGCCTTCTCGTCGTGGCTGCGCGCACGAAGTGTCGAACCGGTCAGGATCAGGCGTCGACCCATGACGAGGCGCAGATCGATCGTGGCCTTCGATCCCGCGCCCACGCCGATCACGACCACGCGCGCGTGCGCGGCTGTGACGGCGAGGACGCGCTCGAGGTGGGCCGCTCCCACGAGCTCGAGCACCACGTCGACCGGCGCGAGGCCGTCCACGTCCTCGACGGTAACGGTCTCGTCGGCCCCGAGGGCTCGCAGGTCCTCGTGGTGGGTCGGCTCGCGGGTGACCGCGATGACGTGCGCGCCGAGGGAGTGGGCGATCTGCACCGCCGCCACGCCCACGCCGCCGGCGGCGCCCGAGATGACGACGCGCTCGGCGCGCTCGAGGTGGGCCTGGCTGACCAGGGCGTCGTGGGCGGTCAGCACCGCCTCGGCCATCGCGCCGGCCTCGATCCACTCGACGGTGTCCGGCACGCCGATGAGGTGCGCGCCCGGCACGACGCACCGAGTGGCCTGGGCACCACCGCCGACGATGGCGCACACGCGCCGTCCAAGGAGTGACGCGTCAACCCCCTCGCCGGTCTGTTCGACCACGCCGGCGAGTTCGAGTCCCGGCACGTCGGCCGGCCAGCCCGGCGGCGGCGGGTAGACGCCCTGGCGTTGGAGAAGATCGGCGGCGTTGACGCCGGCCGCGGCCACCGCCACGACGACCTCGCCCGCGCCAGCTAGCGGATCGGGACGAGATTGCAGTGACAGTTCGCCGTTCGCCAGGACCAGGGCCTTCACGCGCTCAGCCTAGGGCGACGCGCGAATCTTCCCGTTAGGGTCGGGTCATGACACTCCACGACATCCCCGTCAACACCCTCGCCGGCGAACCCAGTTCGCTGGCCGAGCACCGCGACCGCAGCGTTCTGGTCGTCAACGTCGCCTCCCAGTGCGGACTGACCCCTCAGTACGAGGGTCTCGTCGCGCTGCACGAGCGCTACCGCGACCGGGGCTTTTCGGTCGTGGGCTTTCCCTGCAACCAGTTCGGCGAGCAGGAGCCGGGCAGCGCCGAGGAGATCGCGACGTTCTGTGCGACGAACTACGGCGTCTCGTTCCCGATGTACGAGAAGATCGACGTGAACGGCGAGGGCCGCCACCCGATCTACGCCGAGCTCGTCGAGGTCGAGGACGCCGACGGCTACAGCGGCGACGTGCGCTGGAACTTCGAGAAGTTCCTCATCGCCCCCGACGGCACGATCCAGCGCTTCGCGCCGACGGTGACCCCCGAGGACCCGGTCCTCGTCGCCGCCATCGAGGCCGCCCTCAGCTAGAGCGTCGCGACCAGGTGCGCGTAGGTGGTGCGAAAGCCCATCGCGCGCCACAGGTGCGAGGCCGCCTCGTTGTCGGGCCGCCAGGTCACCTGGGCGTGGGTGAAGCCCCGCGACGCGCCCTCGTCGAGGACCGCGCGCACGAGGCTGCGCGCGAGTCCCTGTCGCCGCGCGGTCGGCTCCACCGCCACCGCACTCAGGTGCAGCGTGCGCAGCGGCGTGGCCCGAGTGTGCTCGAGCGCGAAGGCGATGCACTGGGCGAGAACGCTGTCGTCTCGCTCCAAGACATACTGGGTGGTCTCGGGGTCCTCGAGCAGCTCGTGCAGCGCCCGAAGTCGCGCGCGTCGCGCCCGCCCGCGCGCGGGCGGCTCGTCGTTGGCCGCGTCGATCAGGGCGTCGAAGTGCAGCGCGAGAGCGACGTCGCAGCGCCGAGAGAGTTCGGGAGGGTTCTCGACGCTCGCCTCGAGGGCGAGCAGCCCGCGCACGTCCGCGACGCGATAACCCTGGGCGAGCCAGGGCGCGATGGTCGTCGGGTCGTCGCGCACCCACGCGTGGTGCGCGCGCACGCCGCTCGCTCGCCAGCGCTCGTGCGCCGATTCGCGCAGGCACGACGCCACCTCGTCCGCGCCCGACCAGCCGTCGGGCCCGGTCCAGGCGTCGCGGCCGTTGCCGCCCGCCAGCACCACGCCGTAGAGGTGGCCCACCAACGCGTCGCCCTCTTCGGCGACCAGGCACGACTCGTGCGTCTCGCGCAGGGATGCGGCGAGGGTCGCCGTGTCGACGTCGGGCGAGATCAGGGGAGTGTGCGCCGCGTCGTCGGCGAGGGCGTCGAGCACGAGACGGACCACGGCGTCGACGTCATAGGGTTCGAGGGCTCGCACGCGCACCTCGTCACGGTAGCGAGCCTGTGAGAAGATGCTCCGGTGACTCTGCGCGCGACCGTCTTTGACATGGACGGCCTGCTAATCGACTCGGAGATCCTCTGGCACCAGGCCGAAGTGGAGATCTTCGGCGGGCTCGGCGTGCCCCTCGCCGACGACGCGGAGCGTTCGACCAAGGGGATGTACGTCGAGGAGGTCGTGCGCTACTGGTACGCGCGCTACCCCTGGGAGGGCGCGAACGTCGCCGAGGTGACGGCGCAACTTCTCGCGCGCGTGGGCAACCTCGTCGAGGAGGTGGGCCGTCTCTTGCCCGGCGCGGTGCGCGCGATCGACCTGGCGAGCGAGCGCGGACCGGTGGCGCTCGCCAGCTCCACTCCGCAGGCGCTGATCGAGCGCTGCCTGGGCCACTTCGGTCTCTACGAGCGCTTCGCGACCATCCACTCGGCCGACGTCGAGCCCTTCGGCAAGCCCCACCCCGGGGTGTTTCTCAGCGCGGCCCGGGCCCTCGGCGTGGCGGCCCCCTCGTGCCTGGTCTTCGAGGACTCGGCCGCGGGCGTCATCGCGGCCAAGGCCGGACAGATGAGCGTGGTCGCGGTGCCCGTCGCCGAAGACCGCGACCAGGCGGCCTTCGCCCTGGCCGACCTGGTCCTTGACTCGCTCGAGGACCTGACCAGCGACTGGCTCGACAAGCGCTTCCTAGAGCACTAGGTGGAAGCGGTGCGAGGTCGGATAGGAGAACGCGCCCTCGGGTAGCGCGTCGACGCGTTGCCAGCCGATCGCGGCGTAGAAGGCGATCGCCTCGGGCTGAAGGAACCCGGTCTCCAGGTAGAGATCGCGAAAGCCGATGTCGCGGGCGGCGACGACGACCCCCTCCATCAGCGCCGCGCCAACGCCCCGGCGTCGAAGGTCCGGGCGGACCCAGAGCCGCTTGACCTCGCCGGTGTGGCGATCGGGTTCGAGGATCGTGCGCACGCACACGCCACCCGCCACGTGCGAGTCCTCGCGAGCGACGACGAAGACCCCCCGGGGCGGGATCATCTCGTCGAGGTCGAGGTGGTCCGCGTCCGCGCCGGGGCCGTAGCGGCGGGCGAGTTCGTCGAGCGCCGAGTAGATGACCGCAAGGGCGCCGGGTGACGTGACGGGTTCAACGGTGACGGCGAGCACCGCCTCAGCGTAGAGCCGGCGAAGCGTCGCCGGGCCGTTCAGTACCATGGGTTAACTCACAAGGAGAACTCGTGTTTCGCCCCGTCAGCGCTGACCTGGATTTCGTGGCCATCGAAGAGGCCGAGCTGCGCCGTTGGGACGAGCACAACGTGTTCGCGCGCTCGATGGCGATGCGCCGCGGCGCCGAACCGTGGGTCTTCTACGAGGGTCCGCCGACGGCCAACGGCATGCCGGGCCTGCACCACGTGTGGGCGCGGGTCTACAAGGACCTGTTCTGCCGGTTCCAGACCATGCGCGGGCGCTTCGTGGATCGTCGCGCCGGCTGGGACACCCACGGCCTGCCGGTCGAGGTGCAGGTCGAAAAGCAGCTGGGCATCTCGGGCAAGAAGGCGATCGTCGACGAAATCGGCGTCGCCGAGTTCACGCGCCTGTGCCGTGAGTCGGTGCTGACCTACGTTGGCGAGTTCGAGCGGCTCACCACGCGCATCGGCTACTGGACCGACATGGAGCACGCGTACTACACGTTCCACCCCTCCTACGTGGAGTCCGTGTGGTGGCAGCTCCGCCAGCTCTTCGATCGCGGACTGCTCTACGAGGACTTGAAGGTCGTCCCGTACTGCCCGCGCTGCGGCACCGCGCTCTCGAGCCACGAGCTGGGCCAGCCCGGCGTCTACACCGACGAGACCGACGAGAGCTGCTACGTGAAGCTCGTCATCACCGACGCCGTCGATCACCCTGCGCTCGCCGGCGCGACGCACTTGGCCGTGTGGACGACCACGCCCTGGACGTTGCTCTCCAACGTGGCCATCGCGGTGAATCCCGAGATCACCTACGCCGTCGTCGACGGCGTGGTCGTGGCGGCCGACCTGGTCGAGGCGGTCTTCGGCGAGGGCGCGCGCGCCGACGCCACCCTCGCTGGCGCCGACCTGCTCGGCGTGCACTACCAGCGGCCCTTCGACGACGTCGCCCTGCCCGAGGGTGTCGACGCCTGCTACGTGGTCGCCGCCGACTACGTCACGACCGAGGACGGCACCGGGTTGGTCCACCAGTCGCCGGCCTTCGGTGAGATCGACCGCGTGATCGCCCGGGCCAACGGCCTGCCGACGCTCAACCCGGTCGGCCCCGACGGCGCCTTCACGAGCGCCGTTTCCTGGCTCGAGGGTCGCGACGTGCGCGAGGCGAACCACGACATCAACGACGAGCTCGAGCGTCGCGGGATCCTGATGCGCCGCATGGACTACGTGCACTCCCTGCCGCACTGCTGGCGCTGCTCGACGGTGCTGATCTACTGGGGCAAGCCCAGCTGGTACATCGCGACGAGCCAGTTCAAGGACAAGCTCCTCTCAGAGAACGCCACCATCGACTGGCACCCCCAGCACATCCGCGACGGGCGCTTCGGCGAGTGGCTCGCCAACAACGTCGACTGGGCGCTCTCGCGCGACCGGTTCTGGGGCACGCCGCTGCCGATCTGGCGCTGCGCGGAGAACCACCTGACCTGCGTGGGCTCGCGCGCCGAGCTCTCGGTCCTCGCCGGGCGAGACCTCTCCGAGCTCGACCCGCACCGTCCGACCATCGACGAGGTGACTATCTCGTGCCCGACCTGTGCGGGCGCGGCCCGACGGGTCGAACCGGTGATCGACGCGTGGTTCGACTCGGGCGCCATGCCGGCGGCCCAGGTGGGATACCCCCACGTGGAGGGTTCGGCCGAGGCGATGCAGTTCCCGGCCCAGTTCATCGCCGAGGCCATCGACCAGACCCGCGGCTGGTTCTACTCGCTGCTGGCGGTCAACACGCTGGTCTTCGGGGCGACGCCCTATCAGCACGTTTTGTGCCTGGGCCACATCGTCGACGAGAACGGGCGCAAGATGTCCAAGTCGGTCGGCAACGTGATCGACCCCTGGGACGTACTCAACACCCGCGGCGCCGATCCGCTGCGCTGGTGGATGTTCTCCCAGGGCTCGCCCTGGACCTCGACGAGGGCGAGCCTGCGCGCCATCGACCACTCGCTGCGCGAGACGCTGGCGACGCTGTGGAACACGTTCAGCTTCTTTTCGACCTACGCGTCGCTCAACGGCTTTGACCCCGAGGACCCCGCGATCCCCCTCGAGAGCGAGCGACCCGTCATCGACCGGTGGATCCTCTCGCGCTTAGAGGCCGTCACCGAAATCGTCACGACGTCGCTCGAGGGCTACGAGCCTCTCTCGGCGACCGGCCCCCTGGCCGCGTTCATCGACGACCTGTCGAATTGGTACGTGCGCCGAAGCCGGCGCCGGTTCTGGCGCACCGACCCCGACGCCCCGGCCGGGGACTCCCTGGCGGCCCAGGCGACGCTGCTCGAGGTGCTGCGGCGCGTGACGCTCCTCCTCGCCCCCTTTTGCCCCTTCACCGCGGACCGGCTCTACCACGACCTCTTCGCGGTCGAAAACGACGCCTCGGTCCACCTGGCCGACTGGCCCGAGGTCGTCGCGTCGCGACGCGACGCCGATCTCGAGGTGGCGATGGACGTCGCACGGCGCCTCACCTCCCTGGGTCGCGCGGCGCGCGCCGAGGCCGGCGTTAAGGTCCGCCAGCCGCTTTCGCGCGCCCTCGTCTTTTTGCCCGCGGGTAGCCCCCGGCCGCCGGCCGGGGTGGTCGAGGACGAGCTCAACGTCGACGTGGTCGAGTTCACCTCCGAGCTCGCCGAGGTCTTGTCCTTCGAATTGGTGCCCAACTTCCGTCTGGTCGGACCGCGACTGGGCGAGGCGGTCAAGGAGTTGCGCCCGGCGCTCGCCGCGCTCGACGCGGCCGCCAGCGCGGCGGCCCTCGAGTCGGGTTCCACGGTGCGCGTAGAGCTCTCGAGCGGCGCGTTCGATTTGAGCGGCGAGGAGATCGAGCTGCGCGTCAAGGGCCAGGGTGGTTTCGCCGTCTCACGCGACGGAGCCGAAGTGGTGGCGCTCGATCTCGCACTCACCGACGACCTGCGTCGACGTGGCCTGCTTCGCGACGTGGTGCGCCAGGTTCAGGACCTGCGCAAGGCGTCGGGCTTTGACGTGGCCGATCGGATCATCTTGCACCTCGAGGGCCTCGACGACCTGGCCGAGGACTACGCGGCCCTCGCCGCCGAGGTGCTCGCCACGCGCGTCGAACCGACGCCTGGCGTGGGTGAGGGCACGGCGCTCGAGCTCGACGACGAGCGCGCGGCCCGCGTCTGGGTGACGCGCGTTATCTAGCTCGGCGCGTTCAGCTTGGTGAGCAGGCCCGTGAGCGTCGAGCGCTCCGTCGAGCTCAGGCGTCCGGCGAGGTTCTTTTCCAGGTAGCTCAGGTGGACTCCCAGGGCCTCGTCGAGCTTCGCGTCGCCGGCGTTGGTCATGGCGACGTAGATGGCGCGCCGATCCGACGGGCAGGACTCGCGCACGACGAGTCCGGCCTCGACGAGCCGGTCGATCAGGCGCGTCGTGCCACCCGTGGAGTGCACGATGGCGTCGGCGATCTGGTTCATCTTGAGGCGCGACTCGCTCGCGCGGCGTAGCTGCAAGAGCACCTCGAACCAGGCGAGGGGCAGGTCGCACTGGGCTTCGAGCTCCAGGCCCAGCGTGCGCGCGAGGCGGGCGTTGGTCTCTAAGAGCAGGCCGAAGAGCTCGACCTTCTCATCGCCCGAGGGGCACGCGCTCGACTGGATGGTCATGGACCCAGTATAGCATGTAGTTGCTTCCTAAATTACTGCTTGACAAATAGTTGTAGGAGCAACTATACTGGGTGCATCCCCAGAAGTACCAACCCCAACAGGAGATCACAATGACCACGCAGTCCCTTACCACTCTTCCCGCCGCCGGCGTCTACACCGTCGACCCGACCCACTCGAACGTGTCGTTCATCGCCCGTCACCTCGTGGCCGCCAAGGTGCGCGGACACTTTGACGAGTTCGCCGGCGTCGTCACCATCGGTGACTCCATTGAAACGTCCTCGGTCGAGGCCACCGTCCAGGCCGCCAGCATCACGACCAACAACGAGATGCGCGACGGCCACCTCAAGAGCGCCGACTTCCTCGACCTCGAGAACCACCCGACGCTCAACCTGAAGTCGACCAAGATCACCCACAAGAGCGGTGACAACTACGCGATGCAGGCCGACCTGACCATCCGCGGCATCACCAAGTCGGTCACCTTCGACCTCGAGTACCTGGGCTCGGGCCCCGGCATGGGCGAGGGCGTCGTCGTCGCGGGCTTCGAAGCGCGCGCCGAGATCGACCGCCGCGACTTCAACGTCAGCTTCGAGGGCCTCATGGAGAACGGCACGCTCGTGGTCGGCAACAAGGTCGTCCTCGAGATCACCGTCGAGGTCTCCTCGCTGCAGAAGTAGTTCGACGTTTCTGGCAACGCGCCGGGGGCCACGGCCCCCGGCGCGTTGTCGTTGGGGGCCACTTACACCCCTACGATGGGGCGGTGGCCGGAGCGCAAAGAACGCGAACGAAACTGAGCATCGTGGGTCTTCTCGCCACCATGGCTTCGGTGTGGTGGTTCGCGCTGCGGCCGCGTCGTCGGCGCCGCCCTCGTTAGCGAATGCCCGTCTCCCTGGCTCCACTGCGACACCGCGACTTCGCCCTCACGCTGGTCGCGAGCTTCGTCTCCTCGGTGGGCAGCTTCATGCAGGCGGTGGCCCTGGGCGTCTATCTCACGGTGACGACCCACAACGCTTTGTGGCTCGGTCTCATCACCCTCTCGCTGTGGTTGCCGAGCCTGTTCGCCTCGCCCTTTGGCGGCATCGTGGCGGACCGCTGGAACCGCCGCCGGTTCATCCAGTTCAACAACCTGGTGATGGCCACGAGCGCCGGGGCGCTCGCCACGGCGGGCCTGACCGGGAACCTCTCGCCGCGCCTGGCCTGCGCACTCGCCGTGATCGAGGGCTTCGCCAGCGCGGCCAGCTGGCCGGCCTACCAGTCCCTGCTGCCCGACCTCGTGGGGCGCGACGAGGTGCTGGCCGCGGTGTCGCTCTCCTCGGCCCAGTTCAACATGGGACGCGTGATCGGACCGCTCTTCGCGGGGATCGCGCTCAGCGTGGGCTCACCGGCGTGGTGCTTCGTCGTTAACGCCGCCACGTTCGTCTTCGTCGCCGTGACCTTCTTCTTCGTGCGCGTTCCGATGCGCACGGCGCCCCCCGGTCGCGTGGCGTGGCGCGGCGAACTGGTCGCCGGGGCGCGCCGGGCGTGGTCGGTGCGGGGATGTCGCTATCCCATCTTGACCGTGATGGCGGTCGCCTTCACCATCGGGCCCTTCATCTCCCTGGTGCCCGCGATGGCGATCGACGTGCTGCACGCCGGCCGGCTCGGCACTCCGTGGCTGGTCACCGCCCAGGGCGTCGGCGCCGTGATCGCGGCCCTGACGCTGCCCATCCTCGCGCGGCGCACGTCGCGCGCGTTGGTGCTGCGCCTCGCGCTCGCCACGGTGGCCGTCGCCGAGGCCGCCTACGGCGCGGCGCCGTCGCTCGCCCTGGCCGTCGTCGCGCTGATGTTCCTCGGCGCCGGCTACATCGGCGTGATGACCGGGCTCAACACCAACGTCCAGCTCCACGCGCCGCGCGCCGAGCGCTCGCGCATCCTGTCGCTCTACACGATGTCGCTGTCGGTGGCCTATCCCGCCGGGTCGTTCCTGCAGGCCGCGCTGGCGCGCGCGGTGGGCCTGCGCGAGGTGACCGTGGGCGCGGCGGCGTTGGCCGCGGTGGCCCTGCTCGTGATGGTGCTGCGCGCACCGCGATACTGGGGCGAGTTCGTCACGCCCCAATTGGCCCCCGCGCAATTACTGGCAGACTGAGTCCATGTCGTTTGTTGCCATCAACCCCGCCACCGAGGTCGTCCTCGGTGAATATCCCCTGCACTCGGCCGCCGAGGTCGAGGCCAAGCTCGCCGCCAGCGCCCGGGCCTTCTCGACCTGGCGGGCCACGCCGATCGGCGACCGGGCGCGCCTCATGGTCACCGCGGCCGAGCTCTTGGAGGGCGAGATTCCGGTGGTGGCTGAACTCTTGACCAGCGAGATGGGCAAGTCCTTCAACGCGGCGCGTGGTGAGGTCGCCAAGTGCGCCATGACGATGCGCTACTTTGCCGAGCACGCCGAGGAGTTCCTCGCGCCCGAGATCATTCCCACCAGCGCGAGCCGCTCGGGCGTGCGCTTCGATCCCATCGGGGCAATCCTCGCGATCATGCCGTGGAACTTCCCGCTCTGGCAGGTGATCCGCTTCGCCGCGCCCACCCTGATGGCCGGCAACGTCGTGCTGGTCAAGCACGCGCCCAACGTGCCCGGCGCGGCCCAGTTCATCGAGGACCTCTTCGTGCGCGCGGGCTTTCCGACGGGCGTCGTGACCAACCTCTTCGTCTCCGTGGACACGGTCGAGCACCTCATCGGCGACCCGCGCGTCGCCGGGGTCACGCTGACCGGTTCGGAGCGCGCCGGCCGCGCCGTGGCCGAGATCGCCGGGCGGCACCTCAAGAAGTGCGTGCTCGAGCTCGGCGGCTCGGACCCCTTCATCGTGGGCGCGCACGCCGACATGGACCTCACGGTGCCGATGGCGGTCTCGGCGCGCGTGCAGAACAACGGCCAGGCCTGCATCGCCTCGAAGCGCTTCATCGTGGTGCGAAGTCGCGCCGAGGAGTTCATCTCGCGCTTCAGCGAGGCGATGGCCGCGGTGCCGACGGGTGATCCCATGGACCCCGAGACCGTGATGGGGCCCCTGGTCTCGAAGTCCCAGCGCGACCTGCTGGCCGCCCAGGTGGCCGAGTCGGTCGCGGTCGGCGCCAGGGCCGCGGTGGGCGGTGCCGCGCGCGAGGGCACCGGCTACTACTACCCGGCGACCGTGCTGGTCGACGTGCCCGCGGGCTCTCGCGCGGCCACCGAGGAGCTCTTCGGGCCGGTCGCGGTGGTGCACGTCGTCGAGGACCTGGCCGAGGCCATCGCCCTGGCCAACGACACGCCCTGGGGGCTCGGCGGGTCGATCTGGTCGAGCGACCCCGCCGAGATCGACGCGGCGATCGAGGGCCTCGACGTGGGCGTGGTCTTCGCCAACGCGATCGTCGTCTCCATGCCCGAGCTGCCCTTCGGCGGGACCAAGGCCTCGGGATACGGTCGCGAGCTCTCGGCCTACGGCGTGCGCGAGTTCACCAACATCAAGTCCTTCTACGTCGCATGAGCGCCCGGTACTACTTCGACCACGCGGCCTCGGCGCCGCGTCGTGACGAGGTAGCCGAGGCGATGGCTCCGTGGCTCCACGGCGTCGTGGGCAACCCCTCCGGGACGCACGAGCCGGCCCGTCGGGCCCGGCGCGCGATCGAGGAGGCCCGCGACGAAGTCGCCGCCTTCGTCGGCGCCGATCCCGGCGGCGTGATCTTCACCGCGGGCGGCACCGAGTCCTGCGAGCTCGCGATCCTGGGTGCGGCGCTGAATCACCGGCGCCACCACGAGCGCACCGCGATCGTCGTCTCGCGCGTCGAGCACCACGCGATCCTCGACGCCGCGGCGATGGCCGCGCGCAACCTCGAGGGCGTCTGCGTGCGCTACGTCGAGGTCGACGCCGAGGGCGTGCTCGACCTCGACAGCCTGCACGAGGCGGTGAACGAGGACACCGCCCTGGTGAGCGTGATGACCGTGAACAACGAAACCGGCGTCATCGAGCCTCTGGGGGCGGTCTCGTCAGTCGTCCTGGCTGCGGCCCGGCGACCGGTTCCCCTGCACACCGACGCCGTGGCCGCCGCGCCCTGGCTGCACCTGCCCGTCGTGACCGCGACCGCCGACCTGATCTCGTTGTGCGCGCACAAGCTCGGCGGGCCGGTCAACTCCGGCGCGTTGGTGTTGCGCGGCGACGTCGGACTCGACCCCGTCCAGCCCGGCGGGGGACAGGAGCGGGGACTGCGCGGGGGCACCGTCGACGTGGCCGCCGCGGTGGGCCTCGCCGCCGCCGTGCGCGCGACGGCGCGCGAGCTGACTGCCACCAACGACCACGTGCTCGACCTGCAGGCCAAGCTGATCGCCGCGCTGGGATACCTGCCGGGGGCGACGGTGACCTCGCTGGGCGCCGCGCGCGTCGCCGGCACGGTGCACGTCACCTTCGAGGGGCTCAACAGCGACGAGATCCTGTTCCTGCTGGACGAGGCCGGGGTCGCCGCCTCGGCCGCGGCGAGCTGTTCGAGCGGGGCGGGCGAGGCTTCGCACGTGCTGAACGCGATGGGCGTCGCGCCCGCGCGCGCCCGCGGGAGCCTGCGCCTGTCCATGGGCGCCGAGACGACCATGGCCGAGGTCGACGCGGTGATCGCGATCATCTCCTCGGTGGTGCACCGCCTCGGCGGGGTTTGACACCCGGCTGGCAGACTGGTGCGGTGAGGGTTCTGGTCGCCATGAGTGGCGGGGTCGATTCGTCGGTCGCCGCGGGCCTGCTGGTCGAGGCCGGCCACGAGGTCGTCGGCGCTACCTTGAAGCTCTGGGGCGGCGCGATGGACTCGGGCTGCTGCTCGGTCTCTGACGTCGACGACGCGCGCCGCGTGGCCCAGATCCTGGGGATTGACCACCACGTCTTCAACTACACCGAGGAGTTCGAGCGCCACGTGGTGGCCCCCTTCGTGACGGCCCACGCGCAGGGCCGCACCCCGAACCCCTGCATCGAGTGCAACCGGCACATCAAGTTCGACCTGCTCTTCGAGCGGGCCCGGCGTCTGGGCTTTGACGCCGTGGCGACGGGGCACCACGCCCGCGTGACGACCCACGACGGACGGCGCTACGTGGCGCGCGGCGCGGACGAGAAGAAGGACCAGAGCTACGTGCTCGGCTACCTCGACGCGCTGTCTCTGTCCATGCTCGAGCTGCCCATCGGCGACTTCACCAAGGACGAGGTGCGCCACCACGCCAAGCGCCTGGGGCTGCGCACCTGGAACAAGCCCGACAGCCAAGACGTGTGCTTCATCGAGGCCAGCCGCGGGCGCGAGGCGTTCCTGCGCGAGCGCATCGAGGTGACGCCCGCGCGCATCGTCGACGTGGCCTCGGGCGAGGACCTGGGCGCCGTCGAGGTCGCCGAGCTCGTCACCGTCGGCCAGCGTCGCGGCGTCGCGCCGGGACGCGACGGCGAGAAGCGCTACGTCACCCGCGTCGACCTCGAGCGGCGACGCGTCGAGGTGGGCCGCCTGGCCGACGTGCTGGTCGACGAGATCCGCCTGGAGGCCGACTCGATCTCCTTCGCCCACGAAGCGATTGGCGACGGTGAGCGCGTCCTCGCCCAGTGGAGCGCCCACGGCGCCGTCAACGACGTCGTCTATCGCGACGCGCCCGCGCGACTCGAGCTCGCTCGTCCGGTGCGCCCGGTCGCGGCCGGCCAGTCGGCGGTCTTCTACCGTCTCGACGCGCCCTCGCTCGTGGTCGGCGCGGCGGTCGTCGCGCCGTGAGCGAGTACTCGAAGCGCGCCAGCGAGCTGCGCGCGCAGATCGAGCGCCACAACCGCGAGTACTTCGTCGAGGACGCCCCCGTCATCCCCGACGCCGACTACGACGCGCTGGTGCGCGAGCTGCGCGCCCTCGAGGCCGAGCACCCCGAGGTGCGCGTCGAGGGATCGGTCAGCGAGGGCGTCGGGGCTCCGGCTGCGCCCACGTTCTCTCCCGTCGTGCACGTCGAGCGCATGCTGAGCCTGGACAACGTCTTTGACGCCGACGAGCTGCGCGCCTGGAGCGATCGGGTCGCCCGGGGACTCGGGCTCGACGCCGCGAGCGTGGCCTTCGCGGTCGAGCCCAAGATCGACGGGCTGGCGCTCGCGATCACCTACGTGGACGGCGTCTACGTCCAGGCCGCCACGCGCGGCGACGGCCGGGTGGGCGAGGACGTCACGCGCAACGTGCGCACGATCCGTGGGATGCCGCTGTCCATCGGCGCGGCCGGTCGTATCGAGGTGCGCGGGGAGGTCTTTCTCGCCAACGAGGACTTCGAGCGGCTCAACGCGGCCCAGCGCGAACGCGGCGAGCGCGAGTTCGCCAACCCGCGCAACGCCGCCGCCGGCAGCCTGCGCCAGAAGGACCCCCGGGTCAGCGCGTCGCGCCCGCTGTCGTTCCTCGCCTACCAGCTGGTGGGTGACGAGAGCGCGTATGCGACCTACGACGAGACGATCCGCCAGCTCTCCGATTGGGGATTTCTCACCGCCGCGCAGCTCGTCGTCGTCACCGGCGTCGAGGAGATGGTCGCGCGCTCGAGCTTGTTCGAGACGCACCGTCACGACCTGGGCTATCAGATCGACGGCGCGGTCATCAAGGTCAACGACCTCGCCCAGCGACGGGTCCTGGGCACGACCTCGCGCGCGCCGCGCTGGGCGATCGCGCGCAAGTTCGCCCCCGAGGAGCGATCGACGCGCCTGCTCGCCATCGAGGTCTCCATCGGTCGCACCGGTCGGGCCACCCCCTACGCGGTACTCGAGCCGGTGTCGGTGGCCGGATCGACCGTGGCGCTGGCGACCCTGCACAACGAGGACCAGGTGCGTCTCAAGGACGTGCGCCCGGGCGACTTGGTCATCGTGCGCAAGGCCGGCGACGTGATTCCCGAGGTGGTCGCGCGCATCCCCGAGGACGGCGTCGCGCGCGGTGCGCAGTGGCACTTTCCCACCGCGTGTCCCGAGTGCGGGGGAGCGCTGGTTCGCCGCGAGGGCGAATCCGACACCTATTGCGTGAACCCGGCGTGTCCGGCCCAGCTGATGCAACAGGTCATCCATTTCGCCTCGAGGGGCGCGCTCGACATCGAGGGACTGGGCGAGCAGCGCGTCGCCCAGCTCCTGCGCGAGCGCCTCATCACCGACGTCGCCGACCTGTTTCGCCTGCGCGCCGAGGACCTCGCGCCCTTGGAGGGATTCGGCGAGATCTCGGCGGCCGCCCTGGTCGCGGGGATCGACGCGGCGCGCGCCCAGCCGCTCAGTCGCGTGCTGGTGGGACTGGGCATCCGCCACGTCGGCCCGGTGGCGGCACGCGCGCTGGCCGGCGCGCTGCGCACCTACGACGCCCTGGCCAGCGCGGACCTCGACGTGCTCGAGGCCGTCGAGGGCGTCGGGCCGGTCATCGCGGCCTCGATCTATCGCTACGTGCGAGAGCCCGAGGTGATCGAGCGCGTCGCACGCCTTCGCGAGGCGGGCTTCTCCCTCGCCGAGCCCGAGCCCGAACGCAGCGCGACCTCCCAAGCCCTGGCCGGGCGGGCCGTCGTCGTCACCGGCGCCCTGGAGGGCTACACGCGCGAGGAGGCCGAGGCCGCGGTCGTCGCGGCGGGCGGCACCTCGCCGGGTTCGGTGTCCAAGAAGACCTACTGCGTGGTGGTGGGCGAGTCGCCGGGGGCCTCGAAGCTGGCCCGGGCGCGCGAGCTCGGGGTGCCCCTCGTGGCGGGAGAGGACTTCGAGTACTTGCTGACAATGGGCGTCTGGCGCAACATCGTGGCGTAGCCTCATCGGTAGGGTAAGGAGCGATGATGTCGACCACGTTTGCACCCGATCACGCCCTCGTAGGGCGCTATCGCATCATTGACCTGATCGGCGTGGGTCACACCGCCGAGGTCTATCGCGCTGAGGACCTCTCGTTGCACCGCACCGTGGTGGTGAAGGTCTTGCTCGCCAAGTGGGCGGCCCACGAGGACGTGCGAAGGGACTTTCGCGACAACATCGTGCGCGCGGCCACCCTGGGACACCCCCACGTCGCGCGCGTCTACGACGGCGGCCAGGAGTCCGGCTCGATCTTCGTGGTGACCGAGTACCTCTCGGGCGGCTCGCTCGAGGACCTGTTGGCCTCGGGCCGGCACCTGAGCATCGAGGACACCGCGCGCCTGGGCCGTGACGTCGCGAGCGCGCTGGCCTACCTGCACGCCAACGGCGTCGTGCACGGGGGACTGTCGCCCAAGAAGCTGCTCTTCGACGCCGAGGGCCGCGTGCGGGTCTCGGACATCGCCCTGGCGGGACTGGCCAGCGCCTATCGCGGCGCGCCCAGCCTGGACCAGGCCCGCTACCTGGCGCCCGAGCAGATCGACGGCGAGGGCGCGCGCGACACCTCGGACGTCTACGCGCTGGCCCTCATCCTCTTCGAGGCGGCCACGGGCACCTCGCCCTTCGAGTCGATGAGCGCCGAGGCCATGGCGCGCGGCCGCGCCTCGACGCCGCTGCCGGTGCGCGCGGAGCTGGGCACCCTCGACATGCTCCTCGCCCAGGCGACGATCCCCGACCCGCTGCTGCGCATCGACGCCGAGCAGTTCGCCACCCGTCTCAACGCGGTGGCCGACGCGAGCCCGCTCACGGTGGATGCGCCCTCGAGCACGCCGCTGCTCGCCCAGTTCGCCCCGCCCCCGCCGCGCTCGTCCATCGGCTTTCGCCCGCCCTCGCCCGATGAGATCGTGGGCGACCCCGACGCGCCGCGCCGGCTGCGTCCGAGCGTGGACGTCGCGCGCTCGCCCCAGCGCGCCTTAGCCTTCGCTGAGCCCGCCCCGTCGCGGGGACGGCGTACGTTCTTCCTGGTGGCCGCGGTGATCCTTCTGTTGGCCGCCCTCGGCGGCGCGGCGGTGTGGAAGCTGGGTCTTCTCAACACGGCCCACACGGTGCCCTCACTGGTCAACGTCGACTACCGCCAGGCGCCCAACTTGTTGAAGGGTGACGGCTTCACCCTGAGTGTGACCGGGCACCAGCACTCCGCGCACGTGCCGGCTAACGAGATCATCTCCCAGAGTCCCTCGGCCGGGTCCTCGGCGAAGTCCGGGCTCGTGATCACGGTGGTCGTCTCGGACGGCCCGGTGATGGTCACGATGCCGACCAACCTGATCGGCGAGGACTGCACCACGGCGACCTCGCAGCTGGCCGCGCTGCACGTGACCGCGCTGTGTCCCTCAAGCGCCTCGGTGCCGAGCAAGACCGTGGCGGCGGGCCGCGTTGTGCGCGTGACCTATCACGCGAGCGCGAACCCGACGTCGGTGCCCGTCAACTCGACGGTGACCCTGGTGCTCTCGAGCGGTCCCCCCGCGGGCGCGACCACGACGACGGTTGCGAGCGCCACGACGACGACCGTCGCACCGACCACGACCACCACCTCAGCCACCCAGGGCCCGCGACCCGTGCCCAACGTCGTCGGCATGGGTCCGACCCAGGTGAACGCGGCGTTTCGCAAGGCGCAGCTCTTCTATACGACGCGCGGACCCAACGCCGGCACGACGAAGTGGACCAAGGTCGTCTCGGAGATCCCGAGCGCGGGAACGATGGTCAAGTGGCGCTCGACGATCACCCTGAACGTCCAATGACCTGTGACCTCTGCGAGGCGGCCGTGATCACCACGCGCTACTTCGAGAACGAGCACTGCTGGATCGCCGACTGCGAGATCTGCCTGGTGCCGATGGTGGTGTGGCGCCCGCACGATCCCGCCCCGCCGAGTGAGGTGCGGGCCCAGTTACGCGAGTGGCTGGCCGGCGTCGCCGACGCCGAACTGGGGGCGGGCGAGTGGTCCTTCGACGACCACATGCGCAACATCCCCGACCACTACCACGCCCACGCCCGACGCTCGCCCGCGTGGCTGAGGCGGGGCTAGGGGCCTCGGTACACTCTCAGTTACCTGCGAGTAGGAGCAACCATGGGTGCACTAGAAGGCCGCGTCGCCATCATCACTGGAGCGGGCAGAGGCATAGGCCGCGAGCACGCCCTGCTCTTCGCCGCCGAGGGCGCCCGGGTCGTCGTGAACGATCTCGGCGGCAACCTGGACGGCTCGACGAGTGAGGCCTCCCCGGCCGAAGAGGTCGTCGCCGAGATCCGCGCGATGGGCGGCGAGGCAGTCGCCAATCACGACAACGTCGCCGAGTGGGAGGGCGGCGCGCGCCTGATCGCGAGCGCGCTCGAGGCCTTCGGCGAGCTGCACGTGCTGGTCAACAACGCCGGCATCCTGCGCGACCGGGTCCTCGTGAACCTCTCGGAGTCGGACTGGGACTCGGTGATCAACGTGCACTTAAAGGGCCACTTCGTGCCGACGCGCCACGCCGCCGCCTATTGGCGCGAGCAGGCCAAGTCCGGCCGCGAGGTCAAGGCCTCGGTGATCAACACGTCCTCCACGTCGGGACTGCTCGGCAACGTCGGCCAGTCCAACTACGGCGCGGCCAAGGCCGGCATCGCCGCCTTCACGGTCATCATCGCCGAGGAGCTCGGCCGCTACGGCGTGCGGGTCAACGCGATCGCCCCGGCCGCGCGCACGCGCATGACCGAGTCGACGCCGGGACTCTCGGACTACGTGGTCAAGCCCGCCGACGCGGCGGTCTTTGACGTGTGGGACCCGGCCAACATCTCGCCGCTGGTCGCCACGCTGGCGATGGAGGACTGCGCCTCGACCGGCCAGGTCTACTTCGTCCAGGGCGGCACCGTGCGACTGTTCCAGAACTGGACCATGACGACGACCCTGGAGAAGAACGACCGCTGGGGCGTCGCCGAGCTCGCCGAGCGTCTGCCGACACTGGGAGGGTGAGCGGGCGCCACGTCGACCGCGAGGACCCTGAGGGGCTGCTCAGCGCGGCGAGCGACCCGGCCGGCGCCGCCTTCAACCCCCTCGGCGGCGAGGCCGGCAGTGACCTGAACTGGTTTTTCTTGTTGCGCGAACGCGTCCAGAGCCGCGCCGCCACCTCGTCGCGTCACGCGTGGTGGGTGTTGTGGTCCCTGCTCGCCGGTCTGCTGGCGCTCAACTTCACGTTCACGGTGTTCATCGTGGCCCTGCCCACGGTGGCCGGCCAGCTGCACACCTCGGTGAGCGTGCTCACCTGGACGATGATCGGGCCTCTCCTCGCCTACGGGCTGGCCGCGCCGATCCTGGGCAAGGTCGGCGACCTGTGGGGGCACCGCCGGCTCTACCTCGCGGGGCTCGCGAGCGCGATCGGCACCGCGGCTCTCACGGCGCTCGCGACCAACGCCGGCTGGCTGCTTACCGCGCGCACCCTCGACGGCGTCCAGGGCGCGGCGACCGGAACGGCCTCGGGGGCTCTCATCTCCCTGGTCTTCACCCCCGAGACGCGGGTGAAGGCGATGGGCTGGTGGTCGCTCGTCGGCGCGGGCGGCCCGGTCATCGGGGTGTCTCTGGGCTCGCCGATCATCGCCGCCTTCGGCTGGCGGGCCCTGTTCTGGGTTCAGCTCGTCCTGATCGTGATCGCGCTCGCCGTCGTGTGGTTCGTCCTGCCGCGCCACGAGGGCGCGCCCGTGGAGAACGCGCGCGGCGCCTTTCGCGAGATGGACTGGCTCGGGAGCTGGGCCCTCTCGGGCAGCGTGCTGTGCCTGATGCTGGGACTTTCGCTCGCACCGTCCTGGGGTTGGGCAAGCGCCGCGACCCTAGGGCTCGGCGCGGCCAGTCTCGCGCTGCTCGGCGTCTTCATCTACCGGCTCACTCACGCGGCGCACCCGCTGATCCCGCCGCACTACTTTCGCCGGCGCAACTTCGTGATGCCGATGCTGGTGCGCGGTTGTGCCACTTTCGCCTACTTCGGGGGCTTCTTCCTCTTCCCCTTGCTGATGGAGCGGGGATACGGCTACTCGATCGCGCGCGTCGGGGCGATCGCCGTGGCCCGACCCATCGTCTTTGCCGTCAGCTCGCCGATCGCGGGATACGTCGCGATGCGCGTCGGCGAGCGGGTGAGTGCCATCGCCGGGGCGCTCTTTCTCGCGGGGTCTCTGAGCATCTTCGCGGTTCTCTCCCCGGGCTCGGGCGCGCTCGAGGTGGTGATCGCGCTCGCCCTCTCGGGACTGGGCATGGGGGTCGCGATGCCCTCGTCGAGCTCGGTGATGGCCAATGAGGTATTGACCAACGAGTTCGGTGTGATGTCGGCGGCCCAGATGCTCTCGGTCCAGGTCGGCGAGGTCGCGGGCATCGAAATCCTCGAGACGCTCCAGCAGGCCCTCGTTCGCCGCCACCACCTGGTGGGCGCATCCCCGGGGCCGGGTCTGCTCGCCACGTTTCGTGCGCCCTTTGCGATCGGCGCGGCGGTCGCCGGCGCCGGGGTGATCGCCGCGCTCTTCGTGCGCGACGTGCCGCGTCCGACCCGGGCGCGCAGCGTCGACCGGTAAAGTCTCTGCCATGACCACGTCTGTCCTGCCCGGCGCCGAGCCCTTCTCCTCTTTGGGAGGGCCCCTCGCGGTGCTCGTCCTGCACGGCTTCACCGGCAGCCCGGCCTCCATGCGCCCCCTGGCCGAGGCCATCGCCGCGGAGGGATATAGCGTCGAGCTGCCGCTTCTGCCCGGACATGGGACCTCGGTCGAGGATATGAAGACGACCACCTGGGCGGACTGGACCGGTGCGGCGCTCGCCGCCTACGACGACCTGGCCGCGCGCAGCCAGCGCGTGGCCGTCGTGGGACTCTCCATGGGCGGGGGCCTCGCCGCCCACGTCGCCCAGCACCGCGAGGTCGCGGGATGCGTCTACATCAACCCGCTGGTCAAGCCGGTCGCCCCCGAGCTCTACGCCGGCCTGGTCGAACTCCTCGCGGCCGGCGTCGAAGAGTTCGAGTCGATCGGCGAGGACATCAAGAAGGAGGGCGTCTCCGAGGCCGCCTACCCTGCGACACCTCTTTCCTGCGCGAAGAGCCTCTTCGACGGCGTGGCCGTGCTGCACGAGGGACTCTCGACGATCAGCGCGCCGGGCCTTTTACTCCAGAGCCGCGAGGACCACGTCGTCACCTCTGACAACGGCGACGCGCTGGTCGATCTCGTGTCCGGCCCGCTCGAGCGCATCTGGCTCGAGGACTCCTATCACGTGGCCACGATCGACAACGACCAGCCCCTCGTCGAGTCGGCCACTCTCTCGTTCCTCGCACGGACCCTCGCGTGACCAACCCCCTGACCCGCGACGAGGTCGCCCACGTCGCGCACCTGGCCCGCCTGCACCTTTCCGAGGACGAGCTCGAGCGCTTCACCGCCCAGCTCGGGGCCGTCCTCGAGCACGCCGCCGACATGAATGAGCTCGACCTCGAGGGCGTCGTGCCCACGGCGCACCCCTTCGGGCTGATCAACGTGGTGCGCGCGGACGAGGTGCGTGACAGCCTGGATCGCGACGAGGTGCTCGCCATGGCCCCCGACGCCGAGGACGGCCGCTTCGCGGTGCCGCGCATCATGGGCGAGGCGCCGTGAGCGCCTTTGACGTCGCCAGCCGCGTGCGCGCGGGCGAGTCGAGCGCGCTCAGCGAGCTCGAGAACTCGCTCGCCGCGATCGAGTCGCGCAACGCTGAGCTCAACGTCTTCTTGCACGTCGACGACGAGGGCGCCTATCGCGCAGCCCGTCGCGTCGACGCCGAGGTGGCCGCCGGACGCGACCCCGGGCCTCTCGCCGGGGTGCCGGTCGCGCTGAAGGACAACCTCTGCACCCGCGGGGTGCCCACGACGTGCTCGAGTCGGATTCTCGAGGGCTGGCGCCCGCCCTACAGCGCCACCGTGGTGGACCGCCTGCTCGCAGCCGGCGCGGTGCCGGTGGGTAAGACCAACCTGGATGAGTTCGCGATGGGGTCTTCGACCGAGACCTCGGCGTACGGCACCACGCGCAACCCGCTCGATCCCTCGCGCGTGCCCGGTGGCTCCTCGGGGGGATCCGCGGCCGCCGTCGCCGCCGACATGACGCCGATCGCACTCGGCAGCGATACGGGCGGCTCGATCCGCCAGCCCGCGGCGCTCTGTGGAATCGTCGGTGTGAAGCCGACCTACGGGCTCGTCTCGCGCTACGGGCTGATCGCCTTTGCCAGCTCGCTCGACCAGATCGGCCCCTTCGCCAAGACCGTGGCCGACGCCGCGCTCGTGCTGGAAGTCATCAGCGGCCACGACCCGATGGACTCG
>DAIDJP010000003.1 GCA_027451285.1 Acidimicrobiaceae bacterium
GATCCGACAGTTGGCGAATCGCTGGGTGGGGATCCTGCACACCTGCCTGGAGCGATCGTGCCTCTACGATGAAGCGGCGGCGTGGTCCCATCGACTCGCTCGAGCCACTTGACATTTATTGAGAAGGGGTGTCTAGATGGATCGCGGGTTCCAAGAAGAGCTCCTCGCCCACGGCACCATCACCGTTGAGGGCCGCATCCTCGCCTCCTCGAACCAGGCCCTGCTCGTGGTGCTCGAGGGCAACGGCGCGTCCGCGCGGGCCTGCTACAAGGCCGAAGCCGGCGAGAGGCCCCTGTGGGACTTCCCCGAGGGGCTGTGGCGCCGCGAAGTCGCCGCCTACGAGCTCGACCGCCTCGCGGGCACCGACCTCGTGCCCACGACGGTTGCGCGCGAGGACGGACCTTTCGGGCCGGGCTCGCTGCAGTGGTGGATCGACGACGCCCTCGACGAGCACTACTTCACCCTGCGGGAGCGACCCGAGTTCGTGACGTGGTTCGCCCGTCTGGCGGCCTTTGACGTCGTCGCCAATAACGCGGACCGCAAGGCCGGCCACATCCTCTACGACGGGAGCCGCCTCTGGGCGATCGACAACGGCCTGTGCTTTCACGGCGAGGACAAGCTGCGCACCGTGATCTGGGACTTCGCGGGCGAACCGCTCGGCGAGGAGGTGACCGCGGACCTCGAGCGCCTCCTCGAGGGCGACGCGAGTCGCCTCGCGGCGATGCTCGGCGACGAGGAACTCGGTTACGTCTTGCGACGGGCCCAGCGCCTGCTCGGCGCGGGCCACTTCCCCGACCCCGATCCCGACGGCGACTACCCGCCCTATCCCTGGCCGCTGATCTAAATCGGCTCGACGGGCTGGCCCAGTTCGTCCTGGCTGGCGAGCGCCTCGACGGCGCCGGACTCGAGCACCACGAAGGAGGCCAGGGCGCCAGCACCGAAGAAGCCCGCCGCCCACCAGAACGCCACGGCGTATCCGTGCAGGTTCGCGAGCGCGGCGCTCGCACCGTGGGTCACCGCGCGCGTTGCCACCGAGACCGCGATCGTGTTGAGCAGCGCCAGGCCCATCGACGCGCCGATCTGCTGGGCCGCGACCACGAGCGCCGACGCCGCCCCCACGTCGCGGCGCTCGAGCCCGCCGGTCGCCGTCGCGATCGCCGGCGCCACGATGAGGCCGAGGCCGAGGCCGGTCAGCAGAAGTCCCGGCATCACCGAGGAGAAGTAGTCCGACGTGGGCGTCAGTCGGGTGAAGAGCACCATGCCCAGCATCGAGAGCACCATGCCCACGGGCACCAGCGGGCGCGGGCCGACCTGGGCCAGCAGGCGCGCGCTGGCCATCGACGACGAGAAGGCGGTGGCCGCGACCAGGGGGATGAAGGCGACGCCGATGCGCAGTGGCGAGTAGCCAATGGTTCCTTCGAGGTAGTAAACGAGAAAGAGCGAGACCCCGAAGACGGCGACACTGGTGAGAAAGAGCGCGATCAGCGAGCCCGCGCGCATGCGCGTGGCGATCAGGCGCGGCGCCACCACGGGATAGGGCGCGCGTCGCTGCCAGAACGCGAAGGCGAACAGCAGCACGCCCCCCGCGACCAGCGAGGTCGCAGTGACGGGATCGTCCCAGGCCGTCGTCACGGCGTGCGCAAAGCCGTAGACGACGAAGAAGAACGAAGCGCTCGCGAGCAGTATCCCCAGGGCGTCTAGGTGCGTGCGACCCTCGTCGCGCCCGGGCTCGATCACGAGCAGCGTGCCCACCAGGGCGAGCACCGCGAAGCCGACGTTCACGTAGAGGCAGTAGCGCCACGAGGCCCACTGGGTCAGCGCCCCGCCGAGCAAGAGGCCCAGCGCCGCGCCCGAGCCCCACAGGATGCCGTAGAGCGAGAAGGCCCGGGCCCGCTCGCGCGGCTCGGAGAACGTGGTCGAGAGCGTCGCCAGGGTCGCCGGGGCGAGCAGCGCGCCGAAGAGACCCTGAAAGACCCTCGCCCACACCAGGGTCGAGAAGCTGGCCGCGCTTCCGCCCACCCAGCTGGCCGCGGCGAAGCCGACGAGTCCGACGACCAGGGTGGTGCGTCGTCCCCACAGGTCCACGAGGCGCCCGCCGAGCAGCAGCAGGGAGCCGAAGGCGAGCACGTAGGCGGTCACCGGCCACGCGCGGTTCGCCGAGGAGAAGCCGAGGGAGCGCTGCGCCTGGGGCAGCGCGATGGAGATCACGGTGGCGTCGAGGGCGACCATCAGCTGGGTCGTCGCGAGGACGCCCAGGATCCAGCCGCGCCGCTCGGGGCGCCCGGTCATGTCGATCTCACTCACGATGGTGTCAGCCTACGGACGACCCGGCCCCCGGGGCCGCACCGGGCTATGCCCGCTGGCGCAGCGCCTCGATCAGGGCCGGCAGGACGGTGTTCACGTCGCCCACGATGCCCAGGTCGGCGATCTGGAAGATCGGCGCGTCGGGATCCTTGTTGACGGCCACGATGTTCTTCGAGCCCTTCATGCCCACCATGTGCTGGGTGGCGCCCGAGATCGCGCAGGCCAGGTAGACCGTCGGCTTGACGGTCTTTCCCGTCTGGCCGACCTGGCGCGAATAGGGCACCCAGCCGGCGTCGACGATGGCGCGGCTCGCACCGGCCGCGCCCTTCAACAGGGTGGCCAGCTCTTCGATCATCGAGTACTTGTCCGCGCTGCCCAGTCCGCGCCCTCCCGAGACGACCACGGCGGCGTCCTCGAGCTGGGGTCCGGTGCGCTCTTCGACGTGACTGGCCACCACGCGTGCGGCCCCGCTCGCGCCGAGCTCGCCGGTGGGCGCCTCGACGATGGCGGCCGGCGCACCGGCGGCGGACTCCGCCGCGAAGGACTTCGCGCGCACCACGACGATGCCGGGGGCCTCGCCGGTGAAGTGCGCGAAGGCCGACTGCGTGCCGCCGAAGATCGGGTGCTCAGTCTCGAGCCCGCCGTTGTCGGCCAGTCCGGTCACGTTGGTCAGCACCGTGCGATTGAGCTTGGCCGAGAGACGGCCCGCGACGTCGCGGCCGTCGTAGCTGGTGGGAATCAGAATTGCGTCGGGGGCGCCGTGGGTCTCGACCAGGCGTGCGATGGCGCTGGCGACCGGCGCGCCGGGCAGGGCGCCGCCGAGGTCGCCCACGCTGTAGAGCGTGCTCGCGCCGTACTCGCCGGCGAGGCCGGCCGCGGCGCTCGCGTCACCCCAGGTGATCGCCGCGACGTTGCTAGCAAGTCCGCGCGCCGCGCTGAGCAGTTCGAGAGAGGCGGTCGACAGCGAGCCGTTGCTCGGCTCGGCCAGGACCCAGAGGGAGGTGAGCGTCATGATGTCTCCTAGATGACCTTGATCGATTCGAGGAAGGCGACGATCTTCTGCGCCCCGTCGCCGTCGTCGACGTACTTCTCACCGGACTGGCGCGCCTCGGCGGCGACCACTCGGGTCACTTCCTGGCCCGTCCCGGCGGCCACGACGTCGCTGAGCCCGAGGTCGGCGACCGAGAGGATCTCGACGGGCTTGGACTTGGCGGCCATGATGCCCTTGAAGGACGCGTAGCGCGGCTCGACGACGCCGGCGGTGACCGTCACGACGGCCGGCAGCGGTGCGCTGACCTCGTCGTATCCCGCCTCGGTCTGACGCTCGACGCTGATCGTCGCGCCGTTGACAGTGACCTTCTTGGCGAAGGTGATCGAGGGCAGGTCGAGCAGCTCGGCCAGCTGGACCGGCAGCGTGCCGGTGTAGCCGTCGGAGGACTCGGTGGCGGCGAGCACCAGGTCCGGCTCAAGCCGGCCGATCGCCGCGGCGAGCACCTTCGCGGTCGTCAGCGCGTCCGCGCCGCGCAGAGCGTCGTCGGAGACGATGACGGCCTTGGCCGCGCCCATGGCGAGCGCGTTGCGCAGTCCCGCCACGTCGGCCGCCGAGCCCATCGAGACCACGGTGACCTCGCCCGATCCGGCCGCGTCAACGAGTTGCAGGGCCATCTCGACGCCGTAGGTATCGGCCTCGTCCAATATGAGTTTCCCGCTCCGGTTCAGGTTGTTCGAGGCCTCCAAAGACTGGGGCGCCGCCGGATCCGGAATCTGCTTCGCACACACCACAACGTTCATAACGCCCAATCTAGGCCACCCGCGAGAGGGTCAAATTCGCCCGTCGCGCAGGGCGAGAGCCAGTGCCGGGTCGTCGGTGATGACCGCGTCGACCCCCCAGTCCAAGAGCCGCACGAGGTCCTCGCGTTCGTTGGGCGTCCAGACGTTCAAGGCCAGTCCCGCGGCGTGCACGTCGGCCACGACGTCGGCGGTGACCGTGCCAAAGTAGGGGTGCAGCGCGGCGTAGCCGGCCGCCACGGCGCCGACCAGAGCCTCGCGCGCGTCGTCGGTGACGTCGAGCAACAGGCCCACCGCACTCGACGGCGCGACCTCGCGCAGGTAGCGACAGGTCGGCTCGTCAAAGCTCGAGTAGAGAACCCGCGTGCCCAGCCCCGCCGCGTCGACGGTGGCCACCACGCGCTCGATGAAGGGCGACCGACGCGGGTCGTGGGCACCGTAGGCGTCCATCTTGATCTCGACGTTCACCTCGAGGCCGTCGCACGCGCCCAGGGCCTGCGAGAGGCGCGCGACGTGCCCGGGCAGGGTCGCGGCCGGGTGCTCGGCGATGACCAGATCGTCGAGTGCGGGGTCGTGGTGCACGACCAAAACCCCGTCAGAGCCGGCGCGCACGTCGAGTTCGACGCCGTCGGCGCCGGCCTCACGGGCCGCCGCGAAGGCGGCCACGGTGTTCTCGCGCTCGACCACGTGCAGCCCCCGGTGGGCGACGACTTTAGTCACGAGAGAGCCGCCGAGGTCGAAAACCCTTGAAAATCCTTGCCAAGCCCTTGTTTTTTAACACATTGTTCACTAAAATTTGAGTCTCCCCCCCGTACAGATGAGTCCGTACGACACGGCTGTCTGGACGAGATTGTAAAGGAATTGTCATGTCGTTAATTTGGAACCGCACCCACGCGTGGGACGACGCGGATTGGCGAAGCCACGCGGCGTGCCGCGATACGGAGCCGGACCTGTTCTTCCCCGTGGGTACCACGGGTGGGGCGACGGACCAGATCGAGTCGGCCAAGCGAGTCTGTGACCGCTGCGAGGCCCAGAAATACTGCCTGGAGTTCGCCCTGGCGACCAACCAGGAGTCGGGCGTGTGGGGCGGCACGACCGAAGACGAGCGCCGCAAGCTGCGCAAGCAGTGGCTCGCGGCACGCCGGCGCGCCAACGCCAGCTAGGCCGGCGACTGCGTCGGGACGGCGACGCGCACGTACGTGCCGCCGCCGAGCGCGGGATCGATCGAGCGCATCTCGATGGTGCCGTGCAACTGCGCGCGGATGATGTCGCGCACGATGGACAGTCCGAGGCTCGTGGGGACCTCGAGACTGAACTCCTCACCGAGACCGCGACCGTTGTCGCGAATCTCGGCCACGGCGGTGTCGGCGTCGACGCGAAGGTTCAGAGTCACCACGCCGACGTGACCCTGGTCCACGTCGTCGAACTCGGTGAAGGCGTGCTCGACCGCGTTGGTGAGTAGCTCGGCCAGCGCCACGGCGAGCGGCGTGGCCAGGTCCGTCGACAGGGTGCCCAGTTCGCCGTTGACCACGATCTCCACCGGGTGCAGCGCGAGCACGGTGTCTTCGACCAGCATCACCAGCGAGCGCACGATCTCATCGAAGACCACCTCTTCACCCGGCTCGCGCGAGAGAACCTCGTGGACGACGGCGATGGAGCGCACGCGCCGCTCGGCCTCGAGGAGGGCGACACGGGTCTCCTCCTCGTCGCTGCGCCGCGCCTGGAGGCGCAGCAGCGACGAGATCGTCTGCAGGTTGTTCTTCACGCGGTGGTGCACCTCGCGCACCGCCGCCTCCTTGTTCAGAACCATCCGGTTCAGGTGACGCAGGTCCGACACGTCGCGCAGCAGGATCAGCACGCCGGTCACGGCCTGGTGGGCCAGCAGCGGCACACTCTGAAAGAGGATCGCCACGTCGTGTCCGCGGTCGATCTCCTCCATGGCCGGGATCGCGTAGGCCAGCGAGCGCTCCACCACGCGCACGCGTAGTCCGAGCTCGGGCAGCGTCCGTCCCTCGCTCGAGGCGTAGATGCCAAGGCGGTGCAGGGCGTTGGCCGCGTTGGGGGTGGCGAACTCGATGGAACCGCGCGCGTCGAGGAGCATGATGCCGTCGCCCACGCGCGGCATGCCCGGACCGGCCACGTCGTCCTCGCGGAAGGGGAACGTCGCGTCGGCCACCATGTCGCACAAGCGCTCGAAGATCGACAGGTAGGCCTGCTCATAGAGCGACGCCGGACCTCGCAAGGGGCCCTGGAGTCGCACCATCACCGCCACCACCGCGTCGTCGTAGCGCACCGGCACGCACCACACGGGCACCGGCCCGATCTCGCCGACGGGGGCCTCGCCAACGACGCGCTCGCCACGCTCGAAGGCCTCTCGCACCAGGGGCCAGTCCTCGGGTCGATGCGTCGTGCCCACGAGGTCGTCGTTGATCATGGTCGAGCGGTTGTTGGGCCGCAGCTGGCCCAGCACGATGAAGCTCTCGCTCGGCGTGCCACCGGCGGTGCGCGCCATCAGCACCATGTCCGAGAACGAGAGGTCCGCGAGCAGCGACCAGGACGCGATCAGACGCCCCAGGTGGTCGGTGGCGCCCGCGGAGAGACCCGCGCGTTGGCTCGCCAGTTCGCCGAGGGTCGCCACTAGCGGCTTCTCAGGGGCACCATCTGGCGCTGACGAGCGCTGTAGGAGGCGAGCTCGTTCACGCCGCGAGCCTCGAGCAGCGTCGCGAGGTCTCCCGCGCGCTCGCCCACGCGCGCAAGGCGGTGCGCGTCCGAGGCCGTGGTGAAGGTGACCTCGCGGGCCACCAACCGGTCGAGGAAGCCCTCGGCCGGGTACTGCTCGCCGGTGGGCTTGACCCAGCCGGCCGAGGACAACTCGACCGAGACGCCGGCCGTGGCCGCCGACTCGCTCATGCGATCCCAGAACTCACTCGGGTCCTGGGGCACGTAGCCCGCCACCTTGATCAGGTCGGGGTGGGCCAGGACGTCGACGGCACGCGACGCGGCGAGCTCTCCGATCGCGCGCGCGTAGTCGCCCCAGGCGACGTCGACGTCGCGGCTCTTCCACTCGGCCATCGGGATCGGGTTGTCCACGTCATCAAAGCCCCAGGTGCCGAGCCAGTGCACGGAGCCGATGATGACGTCGAAGGGGTACTGGGCGAGGAGCTGAGACACCTCGTCCATCTGGTCCGCGTAGTAGTCGAGCTCGAGGCCGATCTTGACCGGCAGGCCCTCGTCCTTGGCGGCCTTGGCCAGCGTGACGTAGTCCTCGAGGGAGTTGCGCGCGTGCCAGTCGAAGTAGTCGGCCATCACCTGGCTGGTCGGCTCGTGGCCGTAGCGTTGCCAGAACGGCCCCACCAGGCTGGTCACGTCGACGAAGCGGTGCGAGTGCTCGGTGAGAGCGAGCTCGCTCACCCCGTTGGCGGCCGCCTCCTCGCAGTAGGCGGCGATCTGATCGAGCTTGTACCAGACCGACGACTCCGAGTGCGGCCAGAGGTGCAGGTGGTAGTCGAGCACGACTAGCTGGCGCCGAATCCCACGACCCGCTCGTTGCCGGTCGTGAACTCGACGTAGGCGACGCGCTCGGACGGCACGCCGACGCGCCGTCCCTTGCGGTCGGTCAGCCAGAGCACCGCGCCGGAGCTGAGCGCGGCGTCAACCTCGCCCTTGATCTGATCCTGGTCGGTGCCCTCGGGTAGTTCGACCTCGAGCTCTCTCATCGACTGGACGATGCCAATACGAATCTCCATGCTGTCCTCCACTGTCGACCCCATGTTACGGCGCTGGGCCACAATGGGAGCATGGACGAGGTCTCTGAACGCAGCGCGCGCTGGGCCGCGACCATGGCGGGATTCGCCGCGAGCGACGTGGTGCTCGCCCATCACGACTCCCAACCGGTCGTCAGCGGTCTCGCGCGAGGCGGTGAGCCGGTGCCCACCACGCGCGTCGAGAGAGAGGAGCGCCTCGACGCCTTGCTCGCCGCCGACGCGGCTCGCGACGTCGGCGCCGGAAACCGTCTCCGAGCCGAGGAGCCCGACGAGTTTCGCACGTGTTTCGAGCGCGACCGCGACCGCATCCTGCACTCGAGCGCCTTTCGCCGCCTCGCGGGCAAGACTCAGGTCTTCATCTTCCCCGAGGACCACGTGCGCAGCCGCCTGACCCACGCGCTCGAGGTCGCCCAGGTCGCCACGGGCATCGCGCGCGCCCTCGGGCTCAACGAGGCCCTGACCGAGGCGATCGCCCTCGGACACGACTGCGGCCACGGCCCCGGCGGTCACGCCAGCGAAGAGGCCCTCGACGCGTTCGTGCCCGGCGGATTCGACCACGCCCCCTGGGGGGCGCGCGTCTCGCTCGCCCCACTCAACCTCTGCGCCGAGACCCTCGACGGCATCGCCAACCACTCCTGGTCGCGGCCGGCGCCCTCGACCCTGGAGGGCGAGGTCGTCAGCTGGGCGGACCGCATCGCCTACGTCTGCCACGACTTCGAAGACGCCAAGTCGGTGGGACTGGTCGAAGCGGGCGAACTCCCCGGCCTCGTGCGCGAGGTGGCCGGCACCCGGCGCGGCGGCCAGCTCGGCGCATTCTTGTCATCCGTCGTGCGAACCGCGCGCGAGCGCGGCGTGATCGGCATGGACGAGCGCCACGCCGAGGCCCTCGCCGCGTTTCGCACGTTCAACTACGAACGCATCTATCTCACGAGCGCGGCCCGCGACCAGGCCGACGCCGTGATCGAGATGCTGCGCGCGCTGGTCACTTTCTACGCGAACGCACCCGAGATGATGCCCGACTACGCCGAGGGCGCCGACCCCCTCCGCGAAGCGGTCGCCTACGTGGCCGGCATGACCGACCGCTACGCGTGTCGGCGCGCGTTGGATCAGCTGGGCTGGTCAGCGGACCGCCTGCCCAGCGCGCTGGATCGCTAGCGTCGGGCTTGAGGGCTGGTCCGAGCCAGTAACCCGAGTGCCCAGGTCACCGCTCGGCCACGGACACACCTCGAAGGTGTCGCGGCGGAATCCGCGAGCTACTCGGCGGTGACCCGGTGGCGATACCGGGCCACCGGGCGCGACGCGGCGCGTGGCGCGCCGACGAAGGCCGGCGAGACCCCACTGTGCGTGGCGGTTCTCGTTCCCGAGCGGTCGACCCGTACTCAGCCCAGCGTCGACAGCAGGGCGTTGAACGTCGGAGAGGGCCGCATGATCGACGTCGCGGTCTCGGCGTCGGGGTGAAAGTGGCCGCCCACGTCCACCGCGTGACCCTGAACGGCCAGGAGCTCGGACACGATGGTCGCCTCGCTGGCCGCCAGAGCAACGGACAGGGGGCTAAACACCTCGGCGAGCTCGGCGTCGTCGGTCTGGATCGCCAACTCCTGGGCCCAGTACAGGGCGAGGTAGAAGTGGCTACCCCGGTTGTCGATGGCCCCCACCTTTCGACCGGGGGAACGGTCGTCGTTGAGTACGCGACCCGTGGCCCGATCCAACGTGTCGGCGAGCACGTTGGCGCGCGCGTTGGAGGTGCGATTGGCCAGGTGCTCGAAGCTCGCCGCCAGGGCGAGGAACTCGCCCAGGCTGTCCCAGCGCAAGAAGTTCTCGCGCTCGAGTTGCTCCACGTGCTTGGGAGCGGACCCACCCGCACCGGTTTCAAAGAGCCCGCCTCCGTTGAGCAGCGGCACAATGGAGAGCATCTTGGCACTCGTGCCGAGCTCCATAATCGGAAACAGGTCCGTGAGGTAATCGCGCAGCACGTTGCCCGTGACCGAGATCGTGTTCAGTCCCCGACGGATTCGTTCCAGCGAGAAGGCGGTGGCGTCCTCGGGCGACATGATCTCGATCTCGAGCCCGGTGAGGTCATGGTCAGCCAGGTACGTACGCACTTTGGCAATGATGTTGGCGTCGTGGGCGCGACGCGAATCGAGCCAGAAGACGGCGGGATCACCCGTCGCGCGCGCCCGCGAGACCGCCAGCTCGACCCAGTTGCGTATCGGGACGTCCTTTGTCTGGCACATGCGGAAGATGTCGCCCCGCTCCACGCTCATCTCGAAGACTGTCTCGTTAGAGTCGTTCGACACCCGTACCGTCCCGTCACAGGGAATCTCGAACGTCTTGTCGTGGCTCCCGTACTCCTCGGCCGCCCCGGCCATGAGTCCCACGTTGGGCACTGAACCCAGCGTGGCGGGATCAAACGCGCCGTGGGCCCGACAGTCATCGATCACGACCTGGTAGATGCCCGCGTAACTCTGGTCGGGAATGACGGCGAGCGTGTCGGCCTCGTTGCCGTCGGCGTCCCACATGTGGCCCGACGCACGAATCATGGCGGGCATCGAGGCGTCAACGATGATGTCGTTCGGCGCGTGAAGGGTCGTGATTCCCTTGGTCGAGTCCACCATGGCCAGTCGCGGGCCCTCCTTGAGCTCGGCGGCGAAGGACGCCGCGATTTCGGGGCCCTCAGCCAGAGCGTCGAGGCCACCGAGGATCGCGCCGAGACCGTCGTTGGGATTCAATCCGGCGCCGGCCAGGACATCACCGAAGCGAGCGAAGGTGTTGGGGAAGAACGCGCGCACCACGTGGCCGAAGATGATCGGATCCGATACCTTCATCATGGTCGACTTGAGGTGCACGCAGAACAAGACGTCTTCCTCCTTGGCCCGGGAGATCTGGGCGACCAGGAAGTCCCGCAGAGCGCCCACCTGCAGTGTTGCGGCGTCGATCACTTCGCCCTCGAGTACGGGCAGTGCAGGACGCAGCGCGGTCGTCTCGCCATCGAGCCCGATCAGCTCGATGCGCAAGGAGCCGGCGGCCCTCATGACCGCGGACCGCTCGTTGGAATAGAAGTCGCCCGTACTCATGTGCGCGACGTTGGTCTTCGAGGCTGGCGTCCAGGCGCCCATCGCGTGGGGGTGGGTCCGGGCGTAGTGCTTGACGGAGGCGGGGGCGCGGCGGTCCGAGTTCCCCTGTCGGAGCACGGGGTTGACGCAGCTTCCCAGCACCGTCTTGTAGCGGGCGAGGGTGGCGCGCTCAGCGTCTGACTTGGGGTCGTCGGGAACGTCGGGCACGGCGTAGCCCTGGGCCTGCAGCTCGGCGACGGCCGCCTTGACCTGGGGCATCGAGGCGGAGATGTTGGGCAGCTTGATGATGTTGGCCTCGGGCAGTGTGACCGCGACGCCCAATTCGGCCAAGTCATCGGGCTGACGCTGGGCCGCCTCCAGCTGATCCGGAAACGCCGCGATGATGCGCCCGGCCAGGGAAATGTCCTTGAGCTCGACGTCGATGCCCGCCTGGGCCGCGTACGCCTCGATGATGGGCAGCAGCGAGTAGAGCGCCAGCGTGGGCGCCTCGTCGGTGTAGGTGTAGGTAATTGTCGACTTCGGAGTAGTCATCGCGCCTTCTTTGTTCATGGACCATCTTTACGATAGAGCCTCTCTGGACCCCGCTCCCGCGACGCAATAGTGACGAAGTGACCTAATCATCCATTGGAATCAAGACTGAGGAGATACTCGCCACTCGATACGAGTCCGCCACGCCCGCGCGGACGAGTCAGACCCTTGAGAGCCCCAGGCAGCCCGTGGCCGCACCCTCGGAGCGTTCCGACCTCTGGGCCGAACGCTCGACTCGAGTGAACGTCACGGTCAAGCGTCGCCTGGCCGCTTCGCGCCCTAGGACTTAGTGGCGCGCTCCAAGTCGATCCCGGGCGGGGGTCCGCCACGCATCCACGCGAGTCGCAGCTCGGTGGTCTTCAACGCCGTGCGCTCGTGGGTGAGGATCCAGAAGTGCTCGCCGAGGACGGCGTTCGCGACCGCGTTGGCCACCTCGCTGGGATCGATGCCGGCCTTGACCACCTTCTCGGCGATGCGGTTCACCTCGCGCACCGAGGGTGCGTCGTTGTAGTCGCGCAGCTCGTCGGGCATGTTGCGCTGGGACTCGAAGATGCGCGTGCTGACGAACCCCGGGCACAGCACCGACACCCCCACGCCGCGACTCGCCAGGGCCAGCTCGTGATGGAGCGACTCGCTGATGCCCACCACCGCGAACTTGCTCGCGCAGTAGGCACCCATGTCCGGCACGCCGCCCAGGCCGGCCAGGGAGGCGGTGTTGACGACCCAGCCCTGGCCGCGCTCGAGGAAGTAGGGCACGAAGGCGTTGATTCCGTTGACCACGCCGTCGACGTTCACGCCCATCACCCAGTCCCAGACCGCCTTGGGGGTGCCGATCGTCGGTCCGCCGCCCACGCCGGCGTTGTTGAAGACGATCTGCGCGCCGCCGAAGGCCTCGATCGCGAGCTCGCGCAGGGAAATGACGTCCTCTTCCTTGGCCACGTCGACGGCCAGGCCCACGCAGCGCGGCCCGAGCGCGCCGACGGCCTCGTCGAGGGCGTCGGGCTCGATGTCGCCCAGCACCACGTTGGCGCCCAGCTCGAGGAATCGCTTCGCGGTCGCAAGTCCGATGCCGCTCGCGCCGCCCGTGATCACCGCCGTCGTGCCCGCGAGTTCCATCGCGCCCCCTTTGAATAGCCGCTAGACCAGCCTGAGTTCCTGACGATAGACCCGCGCGGGACCCTGAGAGGCGATCACGCCGGCCAGGGCGCTAAAGGCGAGCGCGACGGGCGAGTCGGGAGCGGCCACGACGACCGGGGTGCCGTCGTCGCCGCCCTCGCGCAGGGCGACCTCGAGGGGGATCTGGCCCAGCAGCGGCACGCCGAGGTCGTGGGCCAGGGCGGCCCCGCCGCCGGCACCGAAGATCTCGTAGCGCGTGCCGTCGTCGCCGACGAAGTAGCTCATGTTCTCGATCACCCCGCGCACCGCGAGCTTGAGCTTGCGCGCGGCGTAGGCCGAGCGCTGGGCCACGCGCTGGGCGGCGCGCTGGGGCGTCGTGACGACGTACATCTCGATGCGCGGCACGACCTCAGAGAGGGTGAGGGCCACGTCACCGGTGCCGGGGGGCATGTCGATCAAGAGGAAGTCGGGCACGTTCCACCAGGCCTCGGTGACGAGCTGCTCGATGGCCTTGTGCAGCATCGGCCCGCGCCAGATCACCGGCTGCTCGTCGGGCACGAAGTAGCCCATGGAGACGCAGTGCACCCCGTGGGCCAGGGTCGGGATCACGGTGTCACCGAGCACGATGGGGTCGTGCACCGCGCCGAGCATGCGCGGCAGGGAGAACCCGTAGACGTCGGCGTCGAGGACGCCCACGCTGAGACCGCGCTGGGCGAGCGCGATGGCGAGGTTCACGGTCACCGAGGACTTGCCCACGCCGCCCTTGCCCGAGGAGATGCCGATCACCCGGGTGCGCGACTCCTTGGCGAGCAGTCGCGGCGACTCGGCGTGGTCGTGGTGCCCGGGGCCGGGCTCGGCCACCATGTTGGTGCGCAGGTAGTTGCGCAGCGCCAGGCGCTCGGCGTCGTCCATCGCGCGCACGCTCACCTCGCCCGCGCTTCCCAGGGCGGCTTCGAGGTCGGCGCGGCTCGGCCAGTCCAGGACCGGCAGGACGAGCTCGACGCGCCCCGGCGCGACTTCGCCGAGGAAGCCGATCTCTCCCAGGGGACGTCCCAGCAGCGGTTCGGTGAATGCGGCGAGTTCGGTCCGGGGATCGGTCACGGTACTCCTTTGAAGGGGGCCCTAGAAGGTTAGTGTGAAGCGGGAAAACTCCCCCTACACTTTTTTGTGTGACGAACGCACCGGTGGACAACGGCTTGGACGCCGCACTCTTCACCGCGACGGTGACGAGTCTCACCCACTCCTTCGGCGACAACACCCGCCGCAAGATCTACCTCTACGTGCGCGAGAACCCCGGGGTCACCGCGACCGCCCTGGCCGAGCACTGCCAGGTCCACGCCAACGTCGTGCGCCACCACCTCGAGCGCCTGCGCGAGGGCGGCTACGTCACCTACGACAACCTGAAGAAGACGACCGTCGGCCGACCGGCCAAGGGATACCGCGTCGTCGACGACTCCCTGGTCATGGACGGCGCGATGCGCCGCGACGCGCTGATGGTCGCCCTGCTCGAGATGGCCCTCGAACGACTCGGACCCGACGAGGCCGAGGCCATGGCCCACGACGTGGGCGTCGACTACGGACGCACCTTGGGGGCGACCGTCGGTGCCGCCGACCCCAACCGGTCCGTCAAGAGCGCCATGGCCTCCATCGCCGGCCTGCTCACCGCCCACGGGTTCGCCGCGCGCACCGAGGAGGACGAGTTCAGTGCCTCGGTCGTCTCGGAGAACTGCCCCTTCGGATCGGCCGCCACGCACCACCCGGTGCTGTGCGCGGTGGATCGCGGGCTCATCGCCGGCCTGCTCGAGGGCCTGGGCGCGGCGCGCACCACGGTCACGCTGACCTCGCGCGCGCGCGGCGACGACGCCTGCCGCGTGACCGCCTGAACGTTCACCGTCACGGTGGCATAGTTGGGGGATGGTCGAGACAACGAAGTCCGCACCCACCATCCTCGACGCCATCGGGTCCACGCCCCTTCAGCGCGTCGAGGGGATCTGGGCCAAGCTCGAGTTCCTCAACCCCTCGGGTTCGATCAAGGCGCGCATGGCGCGCTACATCATCGAGCGCGCCGAGCGCGAGGGTCTGCTGCACCCGGGTGACACCATCGTCGAGGCCTCGAGCGGCAACACCGGCAACGCGATGAGCATGGTGGCCGCGGTGAAGGGATACAAGATGCTCGTCGTGACCCCCGAGGGGCTGAGCCCGGAGAGGTCGGCCATCTCGCGGGCCTTCGGCGCGAGCGTGAAGGCCGTCGGGACCTTCCACGTCAACGAGGCCCTCGCCGAGGCCGACCGCCTCGGCGAGCTGCCCGGCTACTTCGCGCCCCACCAGTTCACCAATGAGTGGAACGTCGAGGAGAACCGCACCTGGCTCGGACCCGAGATCCTGGCCCAGCTGCCCGAGGGCACGCTCCCGGACGCCTTCATCATGGGCGTGGGCACCGGCGGCACGCTGATCGGCGTCGGCCAGGCCTTTCGCGCGGTCAACCCCGACGTGGCGGTGATCGCCCTCGAGCCCAGCGAGTCGAGCACCATCGAGTGCGGCGAGAGGGGACTGCACAAGATCGAGGGCATCGCCGACGGCTTCATCCCCGGCATCTACCGGCGCCACGCCGACATGGTCACCCGCGTCATCGCCGTGCACAGCGACGACGCCGTCGCCGAGATGCGCGCGCTCGCGCGTGACCACGGCGTCCTGGTGGGCCCGAGCTCGGGCGCCAACATGGTCGCAGCGCGTCGGGTGCGCGAGGAGCTCGGCCCCGCGGCCACCATCGTGACCGTCTTCGCCGACGAGGGCGAGAAGTACCTCAGCGAGTACTTCGTCGACGACTCGATCCTCTAGTCAGCTCGACGATGGCGCTGCGAGCCGTCCGTAGCGGTGGCGAAAGAGCAGGTAGAGCACTCCCCCGGCCACCTCGGGCAGCCAGAACGCACCGAGGCGAAAGGCCAGCGTCGCCACCAGCGCGTCGGCCCCTGGCACCCTCGCGAGCACCAGCAGACCGCTGAGGCTCGCCTCGACGACGCCCAGCCCACCGGGGGTGAGGGGCACCAGGGCGATCACCGTCGTCGCCGCGTAGGCGAGCAGGACGAGCGAGGGATTGGGCGAGGCCCCGGTCGCGCGCAGGGCGCACAGCAGACTCACGTAATCGAGCGCGATGTGCCCGCCGACGAGCGCGGTGGCCTTGAGCCAGTCGCGGCCCAGGTCGGCGCGGGTCGCGTCGCGCTGGGCGAGGAACCGCGCGGGCAGATCGGTCGCGTGACGGCGCCGCAGACGGTTCGAGGTCGCCTGGACGGCCCGCGCCACGCCCACCAGCATCCGGTCCCCGCTCAACGCCGCCGCGCCGAAGAGGACGATCAGGACAAATCCGGCGATGCCCAGCTCGCCCGCGTGCATCAACCCCGCGTTCACCGCCAGTCCCCCCACCAGCGCGGGCAAGACAAAGACCGGCAGCACGAACAACCCGGCGAGGCCCAGCACCGAGGAGCTGGCGAGGCCACCCGCGGCCGCGGCCCCCGAGACCCCGGCGCGTTGGAGCATGCGAAACTGCACGCCGGCGCCGACCGCATCGCCGGCCGGCAGGATGTTGGTCACCGCGTTGCCCGCCATCACGGCGCTCGCCACCGCGAACCAGCTCTTCGCGTGCATCACCATGCGAACCAGCGCGATCAGGCAGAGAAAGCTCGCCACCTCGGCGGCCAGCATCAACGCCAGCCACCACGGCGCGAGCAGGCGCAACCGGGGCCAGGATCCCAGGACGTGGCTCAACTCGGGCAAGACCACGTAGAAGGCCACGCCGGCGAGCAGCACCGCGGCCACCCGCCAGGTGGCGGTGCGTGCACGTGTGGCGCGTCGCGAGGTGCCGATCTCCCCACCCTACGGGGAGACCTCGGCGCCGGTCCCTATAGGGGCGTGACGTAGGCGCCGCTGATGCCCCCGTCGACGAGGAACGTCGAGGCGGTCACGAAGGACGCGTCGTCCGAGGCGAGGAAGAGCACCGCGCTGGCGATCTCCTCGGGCTCGGCGAAGCGGCCCAGCGGCACGTGGACCAGGCGGCGCGCGGCGCGCTCGGGGTCCTTGGCGAAGAGCTCCTGCAGAAGCGGCGTGTTCACCGGCCCCGGGCAGAGCGCGTTCACGCGCACGCCCTGGCGGGCGAACTCGACGGCCAGCTCGCGACTCATCGAGAGCACCCCGCCCTTGGAGGCCGAGTACGAGATCTGCGAGGTGGCCGAGCCCATCACCGCGACGAAGGACGCCGTGTTGATGACCGAGCCGCCGCCGCGCTCGAGGAGGTAGGGGATGCCGTAGCGACAGCACAGGTACACCGAAGTGAGGTTGATGTCCTGGACCCGCTTCCAGGCGTC
>DAIDJP010000004.1 GCA_027451285.1 Acidimicrobiaceae bacterium
CGCAGCAACGACGACTTGCCCGCGCCGTTTCGTCCGACGATCAGGATGCGGTCCCCGCGGCGGGTGATGAACGAGGCGTCGCGCAGCACGTCAAGGTCGCCGTAACGAACGGCGATGTTCTCCACGGTCATCGGCACGTCACCGCTGCGCGGCGGCGCCGGCAGCTTGAAAGTGACGGAGCGCTCGCGCTTGGTCACCTCGACGCGATTGTCGCGCATCTTGTCCACGCGCCGGTCCAGGACCTTGGCCAGTCGCGCGCGCTTCTCGGTCTGGCCACGCATGGAGTCCGCCAGGGACTTGAGGCGATGGATTTCCGAGTCCTGGGCGGCGGCCAACTTCTCCTCGCCGGCGATCTGGACCTCTTCTTGGGCGAGGTACTTCGAGTAGTTGCCCTTGTACTCGCGCAACTGGCCCTCGCGCAGTGAGAGCACCCGGTCGATCGCCTTGTCGAGCAGCGGCAGGTCGTGGCTGATCACGAGGACGGTGCCGCGAAAGCGCTCTAGCTCGTCGAAGAGCCAGCGCTTGGCCGCGCGGTCCAGGTGGTTGGTCGGCTCGTCGAGGATCATCATGTCGGGCTGCTCGTAGAGCACGCGCATCAGGTCGACGCGACGGCGCTGGCCCCCCGAGAGCGATCCCAGGTCCTCGAGCAGGAGATCCTCGGCGAGACCCAGTCCGTCGGCCAGGCGCGCGACCTCGGACTCGGCCTCGTAGCCGCCGCGCTCGCGAAACTGCGCCTCCAGGCTCGTGAAGCGCTCGATGGTCTCCTCAGTCGGGTTGGCGGCGAGCTCGTGGCGCGCGTGCTGCATGTCCGCGTCGAGCTGGTCGAGGCCGCGCGCCGAGAGGACGTGCGAGAGCCCGATGGGCTCGACCCCCAGTCCCCCGGGCACCGGCTCCTGGGGCAGGTGCGAGACCGCCCCCTGGGTCGCGACGGTGCCGGTGATGCGCAGGTGCTCGGGGTGCTCGCCGAGCAGCACCGAGAGCAGCGTCGACTTGCCGGCCCCGTTTCGCCCGACCAGACCTACCTTCTCGCTGTCGCCGACCGTGAAGGAGACCGGCGCGAGCAGTCGTCGCGCGCCGATTTCGATTCCCAGGTCGCGGACGATAAGCACCGATCTAGACACCCCTTCTCAATAAATGTCAAGTGGCTCGAGCGAGTCGATGGGACCACGCCGCCGCTTCATCGTAGAGGCACGATCGCTCCAGGCAGGTGTGCAGGATCCCCACCCAGCGATTCGCCAACTGTCGGATCGCCTGTCGGTGGGTCTTGTCGCGCTGTCGAAGCTCGTCGTAATAGGCGCGTGCCCCGGGTGACTTTGTTAGCGAGCAGAAGGCCCACCAATCGAGGGCGTCGCCCAGGCGTCGGTTGCGCTTGAAGCGCGCAACCGCCACCCAGGATTTGCCGGAGGTCTTGGTGATCGGCGACGTGCCGGCGTAGTTTCTGCGAGACTTGGCGTCGGCGTAGCGGTTTGGGTCATCCCCGAACTCGCCCAGCACCCGAGCGCCGAGGACGGTCCCCATGCCAGGAAGCGACAGGACGATCTTGGCGCTCGGGTGTTGCTCAAAAGTCATCGCCAGCGCCCTCTCGAGTTCCGCGACGTCGTTATTCGCGTGGGCGATTGCTCCCAGCGCAACGCGAGTCGTGACGCCGTAAGCGTCCTCGAGTTGGGATGGTTGGGCGAGCTGATCTTCGCTCAGCGCCTCGCGAATCTCAGTGGCGCGGCGCTGCACGTTGCGCTGGCGCCCTCCCGAGCGCAGCAGTGCCACCAGTCTCGCCTGGGTGAGGGAGTGTCCCAGTCCCGGCGTTGGCGCCGCCGCGAGCACCGCCAAGGCGTCGGGGTGCGTGAGCGCCGTCCCAAATGCCGACAGGGCCCCGGGGTAGTAGTCCTTCAGGTTGTTGCGCAGGGCGTTCACCGCACGCTGGCGTGCCCAGATGGCGCTCTGGTGGGCCCGCGCCAGGACCTTGACGGCCTCGGCCAGATTCGAGTCACCGGCCACCGGTCGGTGGTTGTGCCGGTCGGTGCGCACGAGGTCGGCCAGAACCTTGGCGTCGCCCGGATCGGACTTGGCCCCCGAGACATGGTGACGTTCGCGATAGCGTGCGGCCGCCATCGGGTTGACCGCATAGACCAGGTAGCCCGAAGCCACCAGTGCTGTCACGATCAGCCCGCGGTCCTTTTCGATCCCGACAACCACCTGGTCGGGATCGTCGTCGTCTCCGGCGTGCTCACCCACCAGGGCGTGCAATTCACTCACGCCGGCCAGCGCATCAGGGATGCGTCGTCTCGCGAGCACTCCTCCCTCTACGTCCATCACGCACACGTCGTGGTGGTCCTCTGCCCAATCAATTCCGATAAAGAGCATTCTTCACCTCCGGTCCTGGGTTTCTCGAGCCCGAGGCGACGGTGGCGCGCTAATGGATTAGTGCTCGCGGCACGACACCCCTCCAGCCTTCTCCGTCAACCTCACCGACTGGTCGGGGCCCGATCTAGATTTAGGGCTTACGGCCCGGCGAAGCCAAGTGCTCACCGACCAGCGGCTCGGAGACAGCATCTCCTCTTCAGGCGATCCCGTCCACTCCCATTAGCCTAGGAGGCGCGCGACCTCCGTCAGTTCGTCGCGGAAATCCGGGTGGGCGATGCCTGCCAGGGCGATCGCCCGCTCGCGCACGGTGCGCCCGCGCAGGTCCGCGGCGCCGTACTCGGTCACGATCACACCGGCCAGCTGGCGCGGCGAGGTGACCGAGGCGAATGGGCTCATGGACGGCACGATCCGGCTCACCAGCTCCCCGCCCACGCTCGCCGTCGACTGCAGGCAGACCAACGAGACGTGATCGCTCGAGAGCGACGTGCCCTCGATGAAGTCCTGGTGTCCGCCGACTCCGGAGAACTGTCGCGCGCCGATCGAGTCCGCGCCGATCTGGCCGAGCAGGTCGATCTCCAGGGCCGAGTTGATGCAGACCATCCGGTAGTTCTGGGCGATCACCGTGGGATCGTTGGTGTAGGTCACCGGAGCCATCGCGATCATGGGGTTCTCGTGGAGGAAGTCGTAGGTCTCGCGCGAGCCGCCGGCGAAGGTGATCACGCACTGACCGGGGTGCAGGGTCTTTCTCGAGTTGTCCACCTTGCCGGCCTTGATCAGCTGGTAGAGGCCGTCGGTGAACATCTCGGAGTGCACCCCGTAGTTCCCGCCGGGGCCCTCGGCCAGGGCGTGGGCGACGAGGTTCGGCACCGCGCCGATGCCCGTCTGCAGCGTGGCGCCGTCGGGGATGAACTCGGCGGCGTAGGCCGCGATCGCGGCGTCCTCGGGCGTGCCGGGATCGTTGGGAAAGACCACCGGCTCCTGGTCGGTCACGACCAGGGCGTCGACCTCGGCGACGTTCACCGTATTGGCGTGTCCCGCGAGGCTCGGCGTGCGCGGGTAGTGCGGCGAGACCTCCACGAGCAAGAGGCGATCGGGGTCGCGTCCGGCGCGCCGGCATTCCTCGAGGGTCGCGCCGTTGTAGAGCGAGACCGAGATGTCGCCGTTGGCGTCGGGCATCGAGCCGGCGAGCATCATCACGCGGATCCCCAGGCGCCCCATCATCACGCCGTAGTGGCGAAAGAACGACGGCACGTACTGCACGTCGGCGCCGGCCGCCTTGTAGGCGCGATCGGCCCCGCCCATGAACTGGCAGCGGTAATGGACGTTGGGGTGCAAGAAGACCTCGTGGTGACCGAGCGACAGGCCACCGCAGATCGTCAGGTCCTCCCAGTCGCGCCGACGCGAGAGGGCGCCAAAGAGAGCCATCGGCGTCGCGGTCACCAGTCCGAAGCCCACGCTGTCGCGCGCGTTGATCAGCGCCACCGCCTCGTCTGCGGTCATCTCGCGGGCCGTCATCGCAACATTCTGCCCGACGAGACCGGCTGTGCAAGGATTTTCCCGTGTCCGATCCCCTCGTCCTCGAACTCTGGGCCGACGTCGTCTGCCCGTTCTGCAACCTCGGCCGCCACCAGCTGGCCGACGCGTTGGCCCGCTTCGAGCACGCCGAGGAGGTGGTGCTGATCCATCGCGCCTTCGAACTCGACCCGTCGATGCCGGCCGTGCCCGCGCACAGCAACCCGGAGATGCTGGCCGAGAAGTACTCGATCTCCCTCGAGCAGGTCGCCGAGATGCACGCGCGCCTAGAGGCCCAGGCCGCCACCCACGGGATGACCTGGTCGCTCGCGGCGACCCGGCCGGCCAACACCTTCGACGCGCACCGCCTGGTCGCCCTCGCCGCCTCCCAGGGTCGCGCCGAGGCGATGCTCGACGCGCTCTATCACGCCCACTTCAGCGAGGCGCGACTCGTGAGCGACCACGCGGTGCTCGACGAGCTCGCCGAGGCCGTCGGTGTCACGGGCAGCGCGGCGCTGTGGAGCGGTAGCGACTTCGCCGAGGAGGTGCGCCGCGACGAGGAGCGCGCGAGCCAGCTCGCCCTACGCGGCGTGCCGGCCCTCGTGCTCGACTCCGCGTTCCTGGTGAGCGGGGCCCAGGGGGCCGACGCCTTCTACGACGCGCTGAACCGGGCGTGGGCCCGGCGCGAGGGTCGCTAGACCTCGTCGGCGGGCACGACCGCGGCGGTCGCCACCTGGTGGCCCTCGTCGAGGTTCATCACGCGCACGCCGGTCGCGTCGCGACCCTGTGAGGTGACCTCACGCACGGGCACGCGAATCAGCACGCCACCCGAGGAGGCGAGCAGCACCTCGTCGGCGAGGCGCACCATCAGCGCCGCCACGACGAATCCGCGCGCGGCGGTCAGACGGATCGCGCGCACGCCCTGACCGCCGCGGCCCTGACGATTGAAGCGCTCCGTCTTGACCCGCTTGCCGAAGCCGGTGTCGGTCACGAGGAAGAGGTCCGCGTCGTCGCTCACGACGTCCAGCGAGATCGCCCGGTCGTCGTCCTTGAGCTTCACGCCGCGCACGCCCGTCGCGTCGCGACCCATCTCGCGAACCTCGGTCTCGGAGAAGCGGATCGACACGCCGCGATAGGTGACCATCATGAGGTCGTCGGTCCCGCTCGTGGCCACGACGCGCACGACCTCGTCGCCCTCGCGCAGGTTGATCGCGATCCAGCCCTCGCGGCGCGACTTGTCGTACTCGCTGAAGGCCGTCTTCTTGACCGTGCCGTTCTTGGTCGCGAAGACCAGGAACTTGTCGTCCGGGAAGTCCTTGGTCGTCACGATGGCCTGGATCGACTCGCCCGGCGACAAATTGAGCAGGTTGACGATCGCGGTGCCCTTGGCGGTGCGGTCCTTCATCGGGATCTCGTGGCCGCGAAGTCGGAACACCCGGCCGCGGTTGGAGAACAGGAGGACGTACGCGTGGGTCGTCGTGTGCAGGATCTGATCCACGAAGTCCTCGTCGCGCAGCTTCGCTCCCTGGACGCCGCGCCCGCCGCGGCCCTGGACGCGAAACGCGTCGGCGGCCACCGACTTGACGTAGCCGGCGCGGGTCATCGTGATCACGATGTCCTCGTCGTCGATGAGGTCCTCGGCGCCGAGCTCGCCCGGGTCGTTCACGATCTGCGTGACGCGATCGTTCGCGTACTTGTCGCGGATCGCCGCCATCTCCTCGGCGATGACCGAGCGCAGACGGATGTCGGAGGCGAGGATCGCCTCGAGCTCGGCGATCGTCTCGCGCAGGCGCGCCATCTCCTCGTCGAGCTCGCGACGCCCGAGGCGCGTCAGGCGTCCCAGGGTCATGTCCAGAATGTGGTTGGCCTGCTCCTCGGAGAACTCGAAGGGCGCCGCCATCAGGGCCGCGCGCGCCGACGGCCGGTCCTCGGAGGCGCGGATCGCCGCGATCACCGCGTCGAGCATGTCGATGGCCTTCAAGAGGCCCTCGACGATGTGCGCCCTCGCCTGCGCCTTGGCCAGGCGGAAGCGGGTGCGGCGCGTCACGACGTCGATCTGGTGGTCGATGTAGTGCCCCAGCGCCTGGGCCAGGTTCAGCGTGCGCGGCACGCCGTCGACCAGGGCCAGCATGTTGACCGCGAAGGTCGTCTGCAGCGAGGTGTTCTTGTAGAGCTTGTTCAGCACCACGTTGGCGTTGGCGTCGCGCTTCAGGCGGATCACCAGGCGGGCCTGGCGGCCGGCGGAGTCGTTCTGGACCTCGGCGACGCCGTCGAGCTCGCCGCTCTTGACCAGGTCCTCGATCTTCTCTTCGATCGACTCGACCGACACCTCGTAGGGGAACTCGGTGACGACGATGCGCGTGAACCCACGGTGCTCGTCGATCTCGGCCACCGCGCGCATCTTCACCGAGCCGCGGCCCGTGCGGTACGCGTCGAGGATTCCCTGGCGACCGAGGATCTGTGCGCCGGTGGGAAAGTCGGGACCCTTCACGAAGGCCATTAGGTCATCGGGGGTCGCCTGTGGGTTGGTGAGCAGGTGCAGGGCGGCGTCGATCACCTCGCGCAGGTTGTGCGGCGGGATCTTGGTCGCCATGCCCACGGCGATCCCCTGGGAGCCGTTGACCAGAAGGTTGGGAAAGCGCGACGGCAGCACGGTGGGCTGCATCGTCGAGTTGTCGTAGTTCGGCTCGAAATCGACGGTCTCCTCGTCGATGGAGTCGAGCAGCTCGAGGGCGAGCGGGGCGAGGCGGCACTCGGTGTAGCGCATCGCGGCGGCGCCCTCGTTGGGTCCGGTGCCGCCGAAGTTGCCGTGGCCGCTGATGAGCGGATGGCGCATGGCGAAGTCCTGGACCATGCGCACGAGCGCGTCGTAGATCGCCGAGTCGCCGTGGGGGTGGTAGGTGCCCATCACCTCGCCGACGACCTTCGCACACTTGGTGTGCGGTCGATCGGGACGAAGCCCCTGGTCGAACATCGAGTACAGGATGCGCCGGTGCACGGGCTTGAGGCCGTCGCGCGCGTCGGGCAGGGCTCGGCTGACGATGACCGACATGGAGTACTCGAGGAAGGAGCGCTCCATCTCGAGGTTGATCTCGATGGGCTCGATGTAGCCAAGGACCTCGTCGGGGTCGGGCGTGGGAGGCGGAGTCTTGCGGGCCATGGTCTCTCCTAGATGTCCAGGAACCGGACGTCTTTGGCGTTCGTCTGGATGAAGTGGCGCCGCTGGGGAACGTCGTCACCCATCAGGATCGAGCAGACCTCGTCGGCGAGGGCGGCCTGTTCGACCGTGATCTGCAAGAGCGCGCGCTTGGTGGGGTCCATCGTCGTCTCTTTGAGTTCGTCGTAGTCCATCTCGCCCAGGCCCTTCAGGCGCTGGAAGTCGTTCTTGTGGTCGGGGTGCTCGACGAGGAACTGGGCCTTGGCCGCGTCGTCGCGCAGGTAGACCTTCTCCTTGCCCACCAGCGTCGAGTACAGCGGCGGCTGGGCCACGTAGACGTGGCCGTTGTTGACCAGCTCGGTCATCTGGCGGAAGAAGAACGTCAGCAGCAACGTGCGGATGTGGCTGCCGTCGACGTCGGCGTCGGCGAGCAGGATGATCTTGTCGTAGCGGATCTTGGACACGTCGAAGTCCGCCTCGACGCCCGCACCGATGGCCGCGATCAGGGCCTGGATCTCGGTGTTCTTGAGGATTTTGTCGCTGCGCGCCTTCTCGACGTTGAGGATCTTGCCGCGGATCGGCAGGATCGCCTGCACGCGAGGATCACGCGCGTCCTTGGCGGATCCACCGGCCGAGTTCCCCTCGACGATGAAGAGCTCGCACTCGCGTGGCTCGCGCGAGGAGCAGTCCACGAGCTTGCCTGGCAGTCCGGCGCCGTCGAGGGACGACTTGCGCCGCGTGAGGTCGCGCGCCTGGCGAGCGGCGATGCGCGCACGCGACGCCTGAATGGCCTTGGCGACGATCTGACCGCCCTCGCGGGGATTCTCCTCGAGCCAGTCGGCGAGCTTCTCGTTCGTCGCGCGCTCGACCAGCGAGCGGATCGAGACGTTGCCGAGCTTGCCCTTGGTCTGGCCCTCGAACTGGGGCGAGACGAGCTTGACCGAGACGATCGCGGTGAGGCCCTCGCGAATGTCGTTGCCCTCGAGGTTCTCGTCCTTCTCCTTCAAGAGGTTGCGCTTGCGCGCATAGCGGTTCACGACGTTGGTGATCGCCTTGCGAAAACCCTCCTCGTGCATGCCTCCCTCGATGGTCGCGATGCCGTTGGCGAAGGAGTGGATCGACTCGTAGTAGCCCGTGTTCCACTGGAAGGCGACCTCGACCTCCTGGTCCTCCTCGGACTGCTCGTAGAAGCCGACCTTGCGAAAGAGCGACTCCTTTGAATTGTTGAGGTGGCGCACGTAGTCGACGATGCCGCCGGAGTACTTGAACGTCTCCTTGGCCGCGCGCCCGGCGCGCTCGTCGGTGAAGCGGATCTCGAGCCCGCGGTTGAGGAAGGCCATGATCTGGAGCCGCTCGGTGACCGTCTGGGCGCGGAAGTCGACGTCATCGAAGATGCTCGGGTCCGGTGTGAACGTGACGGTGGTGCCGGTGCGCCCACGCGGTGCCGAGCCGGTCACGCGCAACTTGCCCTGGGGGACGCCACCATCGCGGAACTCGAGAACGTGGTGGTCACCGTTGCGGTCGACCTCGAGGATGAGATGAGTCGACAAGGCGTTGACCACCGAGGCGCCCACCCCGTGAAGACCGCCCGAGACCTTGTAGCCGCTGCCACCGAACTTGCCCCCGGCGTGCAACTCCGTGTAGACGATCTCGGCGGCCGACTTACCCGGATATTGAGGGTGATCCTCGACGGGGATGCCACGACCGTCGTCGGCGACGCGGCAGCTGCCGTCGGCGAGGATGGCCACGTCGATACGCGTGCAGTAGCCACCCATCGCCTCGTCGACCGCGTTGTCGACGATCTCCCAGATCAAGTGGTGCAGCCCAGCGGGACCCGT
>DAIDJP010000005.1 GCA_027451285.1 Acidimicrobiaceae bacterium
CAACGCCGGCGTCGGGGCCGGTCCGGCCATCGGCACGCCCAAGGCCGTGTGGGACTGGGTCATGGGGGTGAACGTCGACGGGGTGATCAACGGCATCAACGCCTTCGTGCCGCTCTTCCTCGAACAAGACGAGGGCCACGTCGTCTCCACCGCCTCACTGGCGGGCCTCGGCGGCGTGCCCGGCATGGGCCCCTACTGCGCGAGCAAGTTCGCCGTCGTCGGGATCGCCGAGACGCTCTTTCACGAGCTTCGCCTCTCGGGCAAGCACGTCGGTGCCTCGGTGCTCTGTCCCGGTTTCGTGCGTACGCGCATCGACGAGTCCGAGCGAAACATGCCCGAGGACCTGCGCGCCTACAACGACGACCCGACGGTGCGCGCTATCGGCGCGATGGCGAGTGATGCGGTGCGCTCGGGCATCGACCCGAGCGTTGTCGCCGAGGCCGTGACGACGGCCGTGCTCGAGAACCGGTTCTGGATCCTCACCCACGAGCACGCGGCGATCCGCACGAGTGAACAGCGCGTGGCCTGGATGAGTGGTGGCGAGCCACCGCGGATCAATCTCGAGGGCGCGACCCGTCCGTAGGGCGAGGCGCCCAGCGACTCGGCGCTCGAGGTTGGTACGAATCGACCGATCTGGTGCCTGGCATCGCACTGACGCTGGTCAACGCGTGGATAGTTCGAAACGCATTGCGTTCGACGTTGCGAACAACCTACGATGCGCTTACGGGTTGACGTGGTCGCTCGGGGGGAGTCATCGATGACCATGACGTCCGGTTCACCACCTGATCGAGGCCGTGGGACGGGTGCCGTTGGCGCCCCAAACGTCGACCGGGCGACCGTCGGGGCGATCCTGCAGTCGATGTTCGACCCGTTGGTCGTGCTGCGGGCGGTACGCGACGACCAGGGTCGAGTCGTGGACTTCGAGTACATCGAGGCCAATGAAGCCGCCATCGAGATCAATCACACGACGCGCGAGCAACTCATCGGGCAGCGACTGCTCACCCTGTTGCCTAATCACCGGGGCTCGGGGCTCTTCAAACGTTTCGTGCACGTCGTCGAGACGGGTGACCCGCTTGCGCTCGATGACGTGGTCTACGACAACGAGATCCTCGGTGCGCGGGGCCACTTTGACGTGCGCGCGGTGAAGGTGGGCGACGCCATCAGCTACACGTGGCGCGACGTGACCGATCGGGTCGCTGAGAACCTGCGCTACCGGCTGCTCGCCGAGAACACGTCGGACATTGTCTCGGTGGCCGAACCCGGTGGGCCGATCACCTGGATTTCGGACTCACTCACCGCGGTGACCGGCTGGCGACCCGAGGACGTGATCGGTCGGGAATTCATCGAGTTCGTGCACCCCGAGGACCTCGCGCGCGTGCGCGTCGCGCGGCGCCAACTCGGCGACGGCGATCGTCACGAGCTGACCGCCCGCGTGCGTCGTGCCCAGGGGGACTATCGATGGATGACGATCTCGGTACGCGAGGTCGGCGAAGCCTCCGGTGCGGTGCGAGTGTCGTCGTGGCGTGACACCAGCGCCGAGGTCGCGGCCCACGAGCGACTCGTGGAGTCCGAGCGACGATTCCAGCTGCTCGCGGAGAACGCGAGTGACGTGGTGATGATGACCAACCCCGAGGGCGTCATCGTGTGGATCTCGCCGTCCGTTGCCGATGTGCTCGGCTGGCCGGTCGAGGACATTGTCGGCACCCTGTCGGTGGATCTCATTGCCGAACAGGACCGCGAGACCCTGCTGGGATGGCGGGCGATCGTCTACACCGGCCACGACGTCCATGGTGAGAAGATTCGCTACCGCACCGCGAGTGGCGACTGGCGCTGGATGCAGCTGCACGCCCACCCGGTGCGCGACGAGCGCGGCACCGTGACCGCGGCGGTCGTGGGCCTGCGCGACTGTCAGTTGGAGGTCGTCGCCGAGCGGGCCTTTGACACACTGTCCGCGGCCGGGCGGATCCTCGTGCACGCCCAGGATGAGACGACGATGCTCCAGGCGATGTGTCAGGCCGCCGTCGACGAGGGCGGCTACGCCTTCGCGTGGTACTCGCGCGCCGAGCACGACGAGCGCCGCACGATGTCGGTCGTGGCGACCAGCCACGAACACGCCGACTACGCCGAGGTCGTCCACGTCACCTGGGGTGACGGGCCCAACGGCGACGCGCCAATGGGCCGCGCGGTCCGCCTCGCGAAGACCGTTGTCGTGGCAGACCTGCGACGAGATACCTGGACCTCGCCGTGGCGCGCAATCACCGACGAGCACCAGTTCCGCTCGGTGATCGTGGTGCCGGTCGTCGTCAATGGTTCGGTCGACGGCGTCCTGATCGTCTACGCCGCTGAGGTCGGCGCCTTCGGGCCCAACGAGGTGAAGCTCTTCGAGGACCTCGCCAACGAGGTGGAGTTCGGGTTCGTGCGACTGCGCGAACAGGCACAGTTGGTTGCGTCACGGCGTGACCAGAACATGCTCACCCGCGTGATCGAGCAGGCCGGCGAGTCAATTCTCGTGACCGACGCGATGGGACGCATCGTCTATGCGAACCCGACGCTGCTGCGCACCAGCGGTTACGGTCTCGACGAGCTGCTCGGTGAGAGCCCGTCGATCTTCCAGGGGGGACTCGCCGAGTGGCCCAGCTACGACCAGCTCTGGACGACCCTCGCGCCCGGCGAGAGCTGGCGCGGATCGATGGTGAGTCGGCGCAGGAACGGGGAACTCTACGAAGAGGAGGCGACGATCACCCCGATCACCGACGAGTCCAACGCCGTCACCGCCTACGTCGTGGTCAAGCGCGACGTGACGGTGGTGCGCTCCCTCGAGGCCGCCCTCACCCGTGAGCAGCGAGACCGCGCGGCGACCCTCGCGATCATGCGCGACGTTCGCGCCGGCGCGACGCTCGAGGACACGGCCTTCGCCTTCGCGAATGCCGCGGTGAACCTGGAGAACATTGACGCCGTCGCGGTGCTGCTTGTCGAGCGCGATGGACGCCTGCGCCCGGTGGCGTGCACCGGGTCGGCGATGCCCGGGTTCGTCACCGGTGAGATGCTCGGCGCCCTGGACTCGGTGACAATGCTCACGCGCGCCCGGGTCGGACCGTGGTGGACGACACTGGCGGACCCCCCGCGCTCGATGAGCGCCACGCTCGTGGCCGACTGGTGCGCGAACGACTACGTCGCGGCAATCACTGCACCGATCAACCACGATGACCAGTTGCTCGGGCTGTTGCTCTTCGCGACCAAAGACGCCGCCGCCCCGACCTGGCTCGACGAGCGCATGTCGACCTGTGAACAGCTCGGGACGTTCGTCGGCGCCCTGGTCGGCCACCAGGCCGACTACTACGACCGCACCGAGCGGTTACGCGCCGAGATAGTTGACGTGATGCGCGCTCGCCGGTTCCACCCAGTCTTCCAGCCCTTCGTCGACCTCGTCACCGGTTCGGTCGTGGGCTACGAGGCCCTCACTCGTTTCGACGACGACGAGGAACCCGAGCAACGATTCCTCGCCGCGCACTCGGTCGGCCTCGGACCGGCGCTTGAAGCGACCTGCGTGGCCGCGGCCCTCGAGGCCGCCCACGCGCTGGCGCCCGAGATCTGGCTGAGTGTGAACTTCTCGCCCGCGGCGATCGTCGACGGCACCGCGGCCCGGGTCGTCGCGGGGACGAATCGCACCATCGTGATCGAGATCACCGAGCACGCGATCGTCGAGGACTACGGCGCGGTCCGCCAAGCGATCGCGTCCATGGGTGACGTGCGCCTCGCGGTCGACGACGCGGGGGCCGGTTTCACGAGCCTCACCCACATCATCGAGCTCGATCCCGCCTTCGTGAAGCTCGACATCTCGATCGTGCGCGACATCGACCGCGACCGGGTACGCCAGTCGATGGCGGCCGCGATGTACTACTTCGCCGCCAAGAGTGACGCCACCATTATCGCCGAGGGCGTCGAGACGGAGGCCGAGGCCGAGGCGCTTCGCGCCATCGGAACCTCGATCAGCGCGGGGGGCCTGCTCGCCCAGGGGTTCCTCTTCGGTCGACCGGTTCCGCTCGACTAGCGCGCGCTCGCGAGGGATTCGGCGATCGCGGCGATGCCCTTGCCCCACGCCTGCATCGTGTTGGTGGGTAGGAAGGCCGCGCCCGAGGCGCGGTGGTCGACGAGCGGTGAAGCGACGTAGCGCTCGTGACCGGCCGGGTCGATGAAGTAGGTGATCGAGGTGTGGATCACGTCGGCCTTCGGGCTCGGGGCCTGCACCTCGACGCCGTAGGCGCGCCAGACCGCCTCGAGGGCGGGCACCGGGCCCGTGAGGTAGTGCCAGGTCGGGATCGTCGTGAGCAGGTGGGTGCGCGAGAACGCGGCGACGTCGGCGACGGAGTGCGCGAAGGGGTTGACGTTCACCGCGATAAAGACGGTGTCGCGGGCCACCCCGGTCAGGTCGGCCTCGGCGTAGCGGAGTTCCTGGGCGACGAGGGGGCAGATGTCCACGCAGTGCGGGTCCATGAAGTTGAGTACCACCGGTCGCCCGCGCAGCGAGGCGAGCGAGACG
>DAIDJP010000006.1 GCA_027451285.1 Acidimicrobiaceae bacterium
TTGGGGCACGAGTTGTCGGCAGAGCGCCGCCGCATCGAGCAATTCACGGTTGGGTTCGCTGAGTCCTTGCACATAACAATTCTCGACGACCCGTGCACGAAAACTCGGCTTTCAGAGCCGAATTATTCAACAGTCTCCTAGTTCGCCAACAGGACCCCGTACTCTCGCGGCCCGATGCCGACCGTGCCCGAGGTGAGGCAGAAGCCGCCCGGCGCGCAACTCGTGCGCACGAGGTTGCTGAGAGCCGGAAAGCGCGCGACGATTCGCCAGCTGGTGCCACCGTTCGTCGTCTCGTAGACGACCGGCTCGTACTGGCGGCCCCAGCCGCCCGTGACGATGCAGACCCGGCTTGAGAGGCACGAGATCGACATGAGGGAATTGGAGTTGGCCGGGGGCGCCAGCGCGCGCCAGCGTTGACCCGCGTCGAGTGTGCTTAGCACGACGCCGTGGCCGAGGGTGGAGTCAGCGGACTGACCCACGGCGAGGCACTGGGTCGCCGATAGGCAGGTGACGCCGTTGAGTGCGAACACGCCGTGGGGCACGACCTCGGCGGACCACGGGGGCGAGACGCCCCCGGAGGCGGGTGACGTGCTGGTGGGAGAGCTCGCGGCGGACTCGCCCAAGGCCGCACCAGCCGCGCCGCAGCGCTTCGAACCGTTGCCCGTCGCGACGCAGGCGGTCATGCCGATGCCGACGACCTGGCAGAGTCCGACGCTCGAGCAGGCGGCGTAGTAGGCGTCGGCGAACTGTCCGGCCGGCGTCGACGTCGACCACGTGGCCCCCGCGTCGCTGCTCGTCAGCACGACCGAGCCGTAGGTGACGTAGGGCTGGTTGTAGGTGCACAGTGGAGGAGTGCAGCCCGGCGGCGCGCCCGAGGTGGTCACCTGGCCGACGGCGACGCAGGTCGAATCCGCAGAGCAGGCCACGGCCTCGAGTTGATCGCCCTGTGCGGGGGCGCTCAGCGATGCGGGAAGGGCCACTGGCTCGAAGCCGAGTCCCGCGTTGGTCGAGCGCTCCATGACGACCGCGCTCTTTGATTCGAGCGAGCCGCGAAAGCCCACGGCGATGCACACGGTGGCGGACTCGCAGCTGAGCGCCTCGAGGCCGCTCGGCGAACCCGTCATCGTGGCGTTGCGCCAGGTGCGGCCCTCGTTGGTCGTGACCATCACGCCCGCGTGGCCGTACGTCGTGACGAGAACGAGGCAGGTGCGACTCGTCGGACAGGCCGACTCACCGTAGTAGCGACCGGCCGCGTGCGGGACGTTCAGCAGGTGCCAGGCCCCCGCCGCGGCGACCGGAGGACTCATCGCCGGCGCACTTGCCGTCCCCACGAGGCACATCAATCCCACTATCAACAGCGAAACGCGTCGCATCGCACTCACCCCCTGAGAGCCGATTCGTCGTCGAGACTACGACCGCCGACTGCGTCTCGCACGTCGCGTCGGCCCAGTCGCCTGCCGTCCGGGGCACCGGCGTCGTCGGCGGTGCGCGTCGTCCTTCGGGCTCCGCATCGGATTGCGAGAAGCGTCCGGTAGCCTTGGCTGATGGCTGAGCACGATTCCGGCGACGACCTCCTCGAGAAGGTGACGAATCTAGCCAAACGGCGGGGTTTCTTCTTCCCGTCGGCGGAGATCTACGGCGGATTCCGCTCGGCCTACGACTACGGCCCTCTCGGGGTCAACATGCTGCGCAACGTGAAGAACGCCTGGTGGCGCTCGATGGTCCAGTTGCGCGACGACATCGTCGGCATCGACGCGGCGATCCTCGGCCCGCCGGCGATCTGGGCCGCGTCGGGACATCTCGAGACGTTCACGGACCCCCTGGTGGACTGCAAGAAGTGCAAGGAGCGCTGGCGCGAGGACAAGATCGACGGGGTCTGTCCCAACTGCGGCTCGACGGAGTTCACCGAGGCGCGCGCCTTCAACCTGATGTTCAAGACCCAGGCCGGCCCGGTCGAGGGCGAGGGCGCGACGGCGTACCTGCGCCCCGAGACCGCCCAGGGGATGTTCACGAACTTCGCCAACGTGCTCGCGACCACCCGGCGCAAGCCGCCCTTCGGCATCGCCCAGATTGGCAAGTCCTTCCGCAACGAGATCACGCCGCAGAACTCCATCTTTCGCACCCGCGAGTTCGAGCAGATGGAGATGGAGTTCTTCGTTCCGCCCGCCGAGGCCGACACGTGGTACCGCTACTGGATCGAGACGCGTCACCGCTGGTACCTCGAGCTGGGGATTGCGCCCGAGAAGCTGCGCCTCCACGAGCACGCCGCGGCCGATCTGTCGCACTACTCGCGCGGCACCACCGACATCGAGTTCGACTTCCCGTGGGGATTCGACGAGCTCGAGGGCATCGCGAACCGCGGTGACTACGACCTCACCCAACACGCCACCGCCTCGGGCGTGCGCCTCGAATACTTCGACCAGGCCAACAACGAGCGCTACGTGCCCTACGTCATTGAGCCCGCCGCCGGTGCAACGCGGGCCATGATGGCCTTCCTGCTCGCGGCCTACGAGGAGGACGTGGTCGAGGGCGAGACGCGCAGTGTCCTTCGCTTGCACCCGCGCCTCGCGCCCTACCAGGTCGCGGTGCTGCCGCTGTCGAAGAAGCCCGACCTCGAAGGGCTCTCGCGCGAGGTGCTGGGACTGCTCCAGCCCCACGTGATGTGCGACTTCGACCTGACCCAGTCGATCGGGCGCCGTTACCGGCGTCAGGACGAGATCGGCACGCCGCTGTGCGTGACCATCGACTTCGACAGCCTCGAGGACCGCGCGGTGACCGTGCGAGACCGCGACACGACCACCCAGACGCGCGTCGCCATCGACGAGCTCGTGGCCACGGTCCTCGCCCGCCTCGTCTAGGCGGGATCGAGGATCACGTGGGCGACCGCGACGGTTGAGTTGCGACCGCTCAGCGCCGACACCACCATCGCTAGGCCCAGCGCACCGCCCAGCCAGCAGTCGCCCGCCCAGCCGAAGTGCGCGTAGAGCGTCCCGGCCAAAAACGATCCCAGGGACGCGCCGGCGAAGCAGTTGACCATGTAGGCGCTGTTGACCCGGCTGCGCGCCTGCGGGCTCAATCCGTAGATGATCGACTGGTTGGTGATCTGCATGCCCTGCATCCCGGCGTCGAGCACGATCACGCCCAGGGCGAGCAGCCAGACGTTGTCGCGACCGACCCAGAGGATTGCGAAGGAGCCGGTCATCAGGAAGGCGGCGGCGATCGTCGCGGTGCGGCTGCGGGCGCGATCGGCCAGGTGACCGGCGGCGTTGGCCGCGGTGATGCCGGCGACGCCGAAGAGGCCGAACAGCCCGATCGTGGCGTTGGAGTAGTGGAAGGGCGTGCCGCTCAGTCGGAACGAGAGCGTTGTCCACAGCGTCGAGAGCGAGGCGAAGGCCAGCGCGCCGAACCAGGCGCGAAAGCGCAGGAGGGGCAGGGCGCGAAAGAGTTGCAGCGAGCCGGCGACCGCCTGGGCGTAGGTGAGAGAGGGCCGCGTGTCCTCCTCAGGCAGCACCCGGAACAAGACGACGGCCATGACCGCGAGGACGGCGGCCGCGACCCAGTAGATCGAGCGCCAGCCCGCCGCCTGGGCCAGGAGTCCGGACGCGGTGCGTGAGAGCAGGATGCCCGCGAGCAGACCCGACATCACTCGCGCGATCGTGCGGCCGCGCGAAGCCTCCGCGGCGAGGTCGGCCGCGAAGGGGACGATCATCTGGGTGCCCACGGACGTGAGGCCGATGAGCAGCGAGATGGTCGCGAAGGCGACGAAGGATGTCGTCAGAGCCGCGAGGGCCATTGTCGCCGCGGCCAAGAGGAACATGAGAGCGATCAAGCGGCGCCGGCGCATCAGGTCACCGAGGGGCACCACCAGAGCCAGTCCCACCGCGTAGCCCGCCTGGGTGAAAGTGACGAGTAGCGATGCCAACGCCGTGCCGACGTGAAAGTCGTGGCGGATCTGGTGCAGGACTGGCTGGAGGTAGTACAGGTTGGCGACCATGACGCCGACGCCGACCGCCATGAGAAACGTCAGCGCGCCGGACAGGGGACGTGTCGGGGTCATGGGTCGTCGGCGCGGAGCGCTAGTGGTCGCTCGACGCGTCGGGGCGGGACGAGGGGAGTGAGTAGGTCACTTGAGCCTTGGCGACGAGGTGGTGATGCCCCCTCGAGAACAGCTCGACGTCGACTACGGCGAGTTTGCGGCCGAGCTTGAGGAGTCGACCGCGCGACATGAGATCGGTTTCGAGGTCGGGCTTGCGCAGGAAGTCGATGTGCAGGCTGGTCGTGACGGCGAGTAGCACCGCGCCCACCTCGGCGAGCACCGCCATCCACGCCGTCGTGTCGGCCAGCATCATCATGACCGGGCCCGACAGCGTGCCCCCGGGACGGCCGTGACGTCTCGAGACCTCCAGGCTGCAGACGACCTCGTGGTCGCCGACGGATTCCACGCGGGGCACCTCGTTGCCGGGGAAGGCGGCCACGAGGATGGCCTCGAGTTCGGGCGCGCTGAGTTGAGCCATCAGTCCACTCGGCGATAGGCCCGCGTGGCGAGCGGCGCGAGCAGCGCCACGAGTCCGGTCGCCCAAAGGATCGTGAGCCAGGCGGCGTTGCCGATGGGCGTGCCGTTCATTAGTCCGCGCACGGCCGTCGCGGCCTGGGTGACGGGCTGATTGCGGGCGAAGGGCTGTAGCCACGAGGGCATGTTGGGTATCTGCACGAAAATCGCCGAGGCGAAGGTGATGGGAAAGATGATGGGGAACGTCATCGCCTGGGCGGTCTCGGAGTTGGGGGCGACGAGTCCCACGAAGGCGAAGCCCCATGAGATGCAGTAGGCGAAGAAGAGCATCAACAGACACGCGGCCAGATAGTGCAGGGGCGATCCGTGGGGACGAAACCCGACGGCGAATCCCACCAGGGAGATGACGATCAAGACGACGACGTTGCGCACGAGGTCGGAGACCGTTCGCCCGGCGAGTACCGCCATGCGGGCCATGGGCAGCGCCTTGAACCGCTCGATCAATCCGCGTTGGAGGTCCTCGGCCAGGCCGATGGCCGTGCCGATCGCCCCGAAGATCGTGGTCTGGACCAGGATGCCCGGGATCAGATAGTTGACGTAGGGACCCTGGACGCGAATCGAACCGCCGAAGACGTAGCGAAAGAGCAGCACGAACATGACCGGCTGGACGAGCAAAAAGACGAAGGTGGTTGGTATGCGCACGATGGCGAGCAGGTCGCGCTGGGCCATGACGAGCGTGTCGCTCACGGCCCAGCGTGGGGAGGTGGGCCGGTTCACGCGGGCTCCTTCTGGCTGCGGCCTCGTCGCGCCGGTTCGGGTGGGGCGGCGTCCTCGGCGCGGTGTCCGGTCAAGGAGAGGAAGACGTCATCAAGGCTCGGCTCGCGTAGTGCCAGACCCGCGACCTCGAGGCCGGCCCCGTCGAGTCGGCGCAGGGCCTCGGCCGCGACGGCCGGGCCGTCGTTGACCGTTAGCTCGAGCACGGTGCCCTCGACGTTGGAGAAGGTCGCGCTGAGACTGGCGAGCACTTCACGCGCGGCCGCGGCGTCCTGAGTGGACGTCAGGCGTATTTCGAGCACGGTCGTGCCCAGGCGGGCCTTCAACTCCTGGGACGTCCCCTCGGCGATGATGCGCCCGTGATCGAGCACGACGAGCTGGCGGGCCAGCCGGTCGGCCTCTTCCAGGTACTGCGTGGTCAGTAGCACCGTCACCCCTCGCTGGGTCAGCCCCTCAATGATGGCCCAGAGGTCCTGGCGGCTTTGGGGGTCGAGGCCAGTCGTGGGTTCGTCGAGGAAGAGGATCGGCGGGTCCGCCACCAGGGCCGCCGCGAGGTCGAGGCGCCGGCGCATGCCGCCCGAGTAGGTCTTCGCCGAGCGATTCGCCGCGTCGGCGAGCCCGAACTCGGCCAGAAGCTCGCGGCTGCGCGACGAGGCGAGGGCCTTGTCCAGGTGGTTGAGCCGGCCCACCATGCGCAGGTTCTCGAAGCCGGTGAGGTTCTCGTCGACCGTGGCGAACTGGCCCGCGAGGCCGATGCTCTGACGCACGCGCTGGGGGTCCTTTTCGACGTCGATGCCGTTCACCGTCGCGCTGCCCGAGCTGGGCGTGAGGATCGTCGACAGGATGCGGATCATCGTGGTCTTGCCCGAACCGTTGGGTCCGAGCAGTCCGAAGACCTCTCCGCGCGGCACCCGTAGGGTCACCCCGTCGAGGGCGCGTACGTCGCCGTCTTTGAAGGTGCGCACGATGTCGAGGGTCTCGACGGCGAAATCGGTCATGTCGGCAGTCTAGGAAGGACGATTGGTCGGCTTGTTCAATCGAGGCGGTACCTTACGAGCATGGCGATTTCGGACGACGACATAGCGCAGGTGCGCGCCGCCACCGACATCGTCGCGCTGATCTCCGAGCACGTAGCTCTGAAGAAGTCAGGTCGGCGCTGGAGCGGCCTGTGTCCCTTCCACGGCGAGAAGACCCCCTCGTTCTCGGTCAATGCCGAGGAGGGCCGCTACTACTGCTTCGGCTGTCGGGCCTCGGGTGACGCGATCACCTTCGTGCGCGAGATCCAGCACCTGGACTTCATCGACGCGCTACGTCAGCTGGCCGAACGCGCGGGCATCGAACTGCACGAGGACGCCAACGCCACCAAGGCTCGCAGGGAGCGCCAGGAGCTGCTCGCCACCATGGAGTCCGCCGTCGAGTGGTATCACCAGCGCCTCCTCTCGGGCCCCGACGCGCGTGCCGCGCGCGACTACTTGCGCGGTCGCGGCATTGACGGCGACGTTGCGCGTCGCTTCAAGCTCGGTTGGGCGCCCGACGAGTGGGACGCCCTGACCACGGCGCTCAATCTCAACGAGCGCCAGCTCACCGGAACGGGCCTGGGGTTCGTCAACAAGCGCGACCGTCGTCAGGACGCCTTGCGCGCGCGCATCATCTTTCCCATCTTCGACACCTCGGGCAAGGCCATCGCCGTGGGCGGGCGCATCCTGCCGCCGGCGCCCGGATCGCCTGAGCCCGAGCGCCACGAGGCCAAGTACAAGAACTCGCCGGAGACGGCGATCTACTCCAAGCGCCGCACGCTCTACGGACTCAATTGGGCCAAGGACGAGATCATCCGCTCCGGCGAGATCATCGTGTGCGAGGGCTATACCGACGTGATCGCGTTCTTCGGTGCCGGGCTCGAGCGGGCGGTGGCGACGTGCGGCACCGCCCTGGGCGAGGATCACTTTCGCACGATGAAGAACTTCGCGTCGCGCATCGTCCTCGCCTACGACGCCGACTCCGCCGGCCAGAGCGCGGCGGCCTCGGTGTACCAGTGGGAGAAGCAGCATCAGGTCGACGTCTTCGTCGCGCGCTTGCCGCGCGGCAGCGATCCCGCGGACCTCGCGCGAAAGGATCCCGAGGCGCTACGTGCGGCGGTGGCGGACGCGCTGCCGTTCCTGCAGTTTCGTCTCGAACGAGTGCTCGACGCCGCGTCCTTGGCCACCGCCGAGGGACGCGCTCGCGCGGCCGACGCGGCGATGGTCGTGATCGCCGAGCACCCCAACGATCTGGTGCGTGACCAGTACGTGATGACGGTGGCGGATCGCCTGCGCGTCGAGGCCAACGTGCTGCGTGCCGGGGTCGAAGCGGTGCGCCGCGGCGAGACGCCAACTCCGGCGCCGCGCCGAGTCGCGCGCGAGGGCGGATCGCTGCCCCGACCGGCGCTCGAGGCGCTGCGACTCCTCGTGCACCAGCGCGACCTCGTCGAGGGACGACTGATTCCCGCGATGTTCGACAACGAGGTCCAGCGCGACGTCTTTGAGGGGTTGGCCGTGGAGAGCCAGGTCTCGACGGTCGTCGACCAGCTGAGCGCCCGGGGCGACGTCGAGGCCGCCGATCTGCTGGCGCGACTCGTGGTCGACGACCTGGGCCGCGTCTACAGCGCGGCCGACGCGGCGGCGGTTATCGCCCAGTTGCTGCGCGGAGCCGCCCAGAGGGAACTGCGTGAGATCGAGCGCGACCTACGAAGTGGCGCGATGTCTCCCCAGGACGCGCACGTGACCGTGCGCGACGTCAAGGAGCGCCTGCTCGCGCTCGACGGCGATCAGGGTGCGGCCGCCGAGGTGGACTTGCGCGAGTGGCTCCTCTCGCGTCACGGCGCGACTCGCCCGTGACGTCACGCGTTGGGGGTCTCGAGATCCTTCCTCCGCTCAGCGTGGAGGAGGAGCGTCAGCTCTATCCCGTGATCACGCGTGGTCGTGAGGCCGCGCGCCAGCTTTCCGACGGGCCGATGGATGTCACTCAGCGGCGCCGTCTCGCGCGTCAGCGCCAGGCGGGCCAGGAGGCCGAGCTGCGCCTCCTGCAGGCGACGTGCGGTCTGGTGCGCACCCGCGTGCACGAGCGCGGCTATCGGTTCGGCAACGAGGAGCTCGAGGCGGCCGGCGTCGAGGGCCTCGCCAACGCCCTGCGCCGTTTCGACCCCGAACGGGGAGTGCGCTTCGCGACGTACGCCAACTACTGGATCGTGAAGTTGGTGAATCAGGCGATTCAGCACCAGGTCGGTCTCACCGACACGGAGATGCGCCGAGTGCTGGCCCTGGAGAAGTTGCAGCGGGCGCATCCAGAGACGACGTACACCGCGCGCGAGGTCGCGCGAGAGTTGAAGATCCCCCTCGAACGCGCGCGCGACGTGATCGCGAGCGCGCGCGACATCAACGCGCGCCGATATGAACCCATGGCGTTCTTCGACGATACGGAGTTGCACGAGCCTCCGGCCCTCGACGATGCGCCGGCGTGGGTGATCGGAGCGCTGAAGCGCCTCTGCGGGGAGGATTTCGACGCCTTTTGGCAGCACTCGTTTCGCACGACTTCACTCGAGGAGTTAGCGCGGGCCAGGGGGATCACCCGCCAGGGCATGGCTAAACGACTCGAGCGCTGCCGCGAGGCGGTTCGCGCGAGTGATGAGGCCCAGCGCCTCCAGGACTGGTTCGACCGCCAGTAGGCAAGAGCCGTGGTGCTAGAGTTGCCATGCTTTCATCCATTCCCAGATAGCTCAATTGGCAGAGCAAGCGACTGTTAATCGCTAGGTTGCAGGTTCGAGTCCTGCTCTGGGAGCCAGTCGACCGGGCGAGTACTGGCGGTTTCTGAGGGCCGTAGCTCAGTGGTTAGAGCAGGGGACTCATAATCCCTCGGTCGTGGGTTCGATCCCCACCGGCCCTACTCAGTGGATCGCGACTTTTCGTGGGTCCCTTTCGACGACCTGGCACGTGCGTACGTGGAACGAAACCGTCACGGCCCGAAGGTCAGGCTGCAGCGGGGCCGTCGAGAGTGTCCCCGCAATACTTGCCTATTTGTGAGAGCGCGGCACGACGTCGCGCCGCCACGGCTTACTGACTGACGTCGAACTGGCACCACGCGTAGAGGGCGTCGTAGACGAAGCTCGCGCGCTCTAACAGCCGGTGGTCGTCGGATTCGACCGCGAGACCGCCCACGCCGACGGCCAACAGTCCGGCACCGGCGGGGTCGGTCGTGAGATCCGCGCTGACATCGGCCGCGTGGACGATTCGCGCAAGACGCATGAGTGCCGCGTCATCACCCAACTTGAAGTGATCGATCAGCGTTTCAAACGTGCACCACTCACCGGAGTCGTGGTGAGAGTGGGTGAATCGTGCCCCTGGCGCGTCGAAGGAGTGTCCTTCTTCGCGCTCGGCTACGGCCAGCACCTGAGCCGCCGGGACGAAGAGGAACTCGGCGTCGGGATCGATGAAGCGGCGGATGAGCCAGGGACAGGCGATCCGGTCGGTCTTGGGTCGTTCGCGGGTTACCCACTTCATCAATCGGCCTCTCAGTTCGTCGGCGCCGATCCCTCGTCGTTCGACGCTCGCCATCGCAAGCTCGGCAGACGTTGAGCCCAATGCCACAGGGTTACGTCATATCCGCTTTTGACGATACCCGCCACGAGGAGCGGGACACCGAGCCCGAGCAGCTGCAGCGCTCCTCCTATCAATGGGGCGATGGGACGCACCGAATAGCGCGCGGCATTGGTGACCGCCGCCGCGCGCGTGCGCTCGGGGGGAGTGGTGACCGTCATGACCAGCGCTTGACGCGTGGGCACGTCCATCTGGGACAGCGTCGCCCGACAGAGCAGGAGGACGGCGGCGACACGGAACGATGGCGCGAACGCCATGGCGGCCAACAGCACGTTGCTGGGCAGGTGCGTTCCGACCATCGTGGCCACGAGTCCGACGCGCCGCGCCAGCAACGGCGCCAGGAGGACCGACACCGCCTGCAACGCCGAGACCGCGAAGAAGAGCCATCCGAGGGAGGAGAGAGTGGCTCCGTAGCGTTCCACCATGTAGTACGAGAGGAATCCCGCGGTCACGAGCCCACCCCCGGCCGCGTCGACGGAAAACAGTGCGGTGAGGTTGCGAACGACGTGACGCGAAGGTCCCGGCTCGGATTGGCGATGGCGCCGGGTCACTCGGTGCGACTCCTCCGGTGGGGCTTCGACCGCGGGCGAGAGTCGCGAGGCGATAATTGCGCCCACTAGTCCCACGGGAGCCAAGACGATGAAGAGCCAGGCGTGTGAGTGCGCGTTCGACGGCGCCACGCGCACGGTCGTGGCTCCCAGGGCGCCGATCGCGCCGAAGGCGGCGCCGGCCGCGTTGTACCACCCGTACACTCGAGCGGTGCCGGCGTCTTCGCGCGCCAGCATCACCTGCTCGAGCGTGGTGTCGGCGCCGTTGTCGACGACGTCGGTGGAGAGTGTTCCCGTGATCGCGACCATGAACAAGAGCCACAGCGGCGGATTGATCGCCACGACCGTCCCGGCTGCGGCGATGCCCACGAAGAAGAGCCCGTACGAGCGACGTCGGCCGAAGCGGTCCCCGAAGGCACCCACGACGAGCGAGGCGAGGGCGCTGCCGGCGATCACCGCGGCTAAGAACACGCCGGCCTGCACGGGTCGCACCCCGCGAGCCGCGAGGAGGTCGCCGAGGACGATCGCGGTGAATCCGTAGCCGAATCCACGAATCGCCTGACCCGCAACGAGGAGGCGCGTATCTCGACTCAGGTGTTGTGCCACGCCGCCAGTCTCCCCTTCGCCCGACACCACTACGGTGATCGGTGTGGATGATGTTGTGCCCCCCGCGGATCCCAACGACTGGACCGACGAGCAGTGGCTCGAGTGGCTTAAAGCGACTGACGATCCGGCTGATGAACCCGAAGAGGGCTTGGCGAGGGTTCTCAAGCGCGTGGTCGAGTCGACGCCGGGTCAGGCACTGGGCCAGGCGATGCTCGGCCTCTCCCAGGCCATCTACGGCCGCCACGACGACACGGTCACGATCGTCGTCGAGGGCAGCGGAGAGAAGGCCGACGACGAACCATTCGCGGTACGTCTCGATCCCGACCATCCCGAACGCTCGTCAGTGGTCTTCAAGTCACCGCGCGAACCGGGACCGGCGTAGCGTCATCAGCCGCGAAGCGACCGCGACATGTCGCTTGACATCGCAGGGTGTGGCCCGATAAGAGCCGCGTTCCGGCTGACGTGACCGGCTCAGGGTTTACCCCTATGGCGAGTCGTGCCGCTGCTCCCTAGCCTGTGCCTCGAGCTGTCGCAGCACCCAGCACGAGGGAGAGATGGCATGAGCGCAACCGTTCTTGACGACGCGCAACCGGCGCGTTCCGACTTTGAATGGGCCGTCGAAACCCACGGCCTGACCAAGCGCTTCGGTGACAACGTGGCCGTGAACGGGGTGGACCTGCGCGTGCCCCGGGGTTGCGCCTTCGGCTATCTCGGCCCCAACGGTGCGGGCAAGACGACTCTCATCCGCGTCCTCCTCGGCCTCACTCACGCCGACGCGGGAACGATGTCCATGCTGGGACACGAGGTTCCGCGACATCGTGATCTCGCCCTCGCCCGTGTCGGAGCCATCGTCGACGAGCCCCGCTTTCACGGTCACCTGACGGGTCGTCAGAATCTGGAGATCCTCGCGGCCGCACGTGAGCCGGCGGCTCGCGGGCGCATCGCCGCGTCCCTGGAGCGGGTCGGCATGTCACAGCGCGCTGACGATCGCGTCGCGAAGTACTCGATGGGCATGCGCCAGCGCCTCGGTGTGGCGGCCTGCCTGCTGGGAGATCCCCAATTGCTGATTCTGGACGAGCCGATGAACGGCCTCGACCCCGCCGGAATGCACGAGATGCGCGACATGATCAAGTCCCTCGTCGACGAGGGGCGCACCGTGATGCTCTCGTCGCACCTTCTCGACGAGGTCGAGCGGACCTGTGACGCGGTGGCCATCGTGGACCGAGGCAACGTGATTCGCCAGGGTTCGATCGCCGAGTTGTTAGCCGGTTCCGACGTCGAGGTGCACGTCGTGTGCTCGTCGTCGCAGCGCGCCCAGACGATCTTGACCTCCGCTCTGAGCGGGGCCCGCATCGACGTCGAGGGGGAGGAGCTGACGATCCACCTTCCAGCGGGCACGGACCGCGACGTCATCGCCGAGATCAACCGGCAGTTGGTCCACGACGGCATCGACGTGTACCACCTCCAACAGATCCAGGTTTCACTGGAATCGTGGTTCCTGTCTGTTACGAGCCGACTGGGGGAGAGCGAATGAGTGTCGTCACTACCACACCATCCGGACTCGACGCGGGCGCTCGTCACGACCGACGCGGTTCGTGGCTGCCCAGCGGCGCGATGATCACGACACGCATCATGGAATTGCGCAAGCGCCGTGGACTGATGGCGGCGATGGCGATCGTGAACATCGGCATTCCCGTGATCTTTCTCACCATTCGCCTCGTCGCGCACGCGGTCGCGCCCAAGTCGTACGGGCCGGCCGGCGGTTATGACGTCTTCACCAGCCTCGTCGCCGGCGTGATGTTCGTCTTCGGTTTCATCGTCGCGGCGGCGGTGGGCTGTACCGCGGGATCGATCGATTTGACCGAGGGGATGTTTCGCCACCTGGTGATCACGGGGCGCTCGCGCCTCGCGCTCTACTTCGCGCGGATTCCCGCGGGCCTGGCCATCGTGATCCCGATGGTCGCCACCGGATTTGTCATCGTGTGCGCGGTCTGCGTCTTCGCAGCCCCCACGACGCTCCACTACCAGGGGGTCGCCGTTCCCGCGGGCCTCAGCGAGCCGGGCCTCGAAAACTGGGCGGCCCAGCACTCCGCCGAAGTGGTGTGCGGTTTCCCCACTCGTGGCCCGGTCAACGTCGCGTGCTTCATCGGACCTAACGGCAAGGTCGTCACGCCTCCCGGGCAGAACATCCCGACGCTCAAGACGATCCCGCGTGCGACGCTCAAGGCCGACGCGGTGATGATCGCCCACGAGGACTACGCGGACTACAAGAACTACTTCTTGTCGCCTCCGGTGCCACTCATGATCAAGTCCGGACTCTGGATCGAACTCGAAGCGATCATCGGCTTCGTCGTGGGGCTGGGACTCGCCTCACTGATGGGCCAGCGGACCGTTCCCGTCATCTTGATGATCATCCTCGAGATCATTTTGACGCCGCTCCTTTCGCGAAACGTCATTCCCCATCTCATCAACGTCCAGCGCGGCATCGTGGGACTCGCCGTGGCTCATCTTGAACCCGGGGGACTGCCCCAGGTCTTCGGTGGAGGGGGGCCAGGAAGCGGCGATCACCTCGTTCCCGAGTCCACCACCGTGGCCATCGTGGTCATCGTCGCCTGGCTCGTGGGCTGGACCGCGCTTGGCGCCTGGCGCATGGCGACGAGAGACGCGTAGTCAACCCCAGGAACGTGTGATCTCTCAAAGAGTCGGGACGCGGCGCGTGGCTGCGTCCGCCAGAGGCTGGTGAACCTAGATTGAGGTCGTCGTGGGTGCCGACGCCCGCCGAGGAGGTGACATGCCGGAGATCCAGAACATCAATCACGTGGCGTTGACGGTGAGCGACGTCGCACGGAGCGTTGTCTGGTACGAGCAAGTGTTGGGTCTTGCCCGGGTGATGGACGGGTCACACCCGGATGGGGCGGGCAGTTTTGTGCTGCTCGCCACCCCCGACTTCTCGGTCATGGTGGGACTTCACGCGCACGACGCCAATGGCGGCGAGCGCTTTAGTGAGGCCGTTACGGGACTGGACCACGTGAGTTTCGGCGTGAAGAGCCACGAGGAGCTCGAGGCCTGGCAGGCTCGATTGGGCGAGTTGGGGATCGAGCACTCGCCGGTCAACGATCAGGTGGGCTACTCCGTGGTCGTCTTTCGCGACCCCGACAACATCCAGCTCGAGTTCGTGAGCGTGGGTTAGCGCGCCGCAGTCTCGAAGAAGCCCGGCGCGGCGTGACGTCATCGTTCGGGAAGATCACAGGACGTTCAGTTGGGCAACGGTTCGGGTTCGGACGTCGCGGCGGTGGGAGAGCGTTACGACGGTGCTCGGAGGGGGATCGACTGGGCGAAGTGAAAGACGTCGTCGGGATCGGCCCAGCGCTTCACCCGGCTGAGGTGCGAAACGTGGTCGCCGTAGTAGGCGTCGAGCCAGCCGTCGAGGGTGGGGTCGATGTAGTTGACGTAGGCGCCGTCGGCCGGCTCGAAGACGTGCGTCGCCAGTTCGCGCAGCCACCCGGCGCCGGCGGCGATCTGCGAGGGCGCTGAGTAGGTTGACCACGAGTGCGTCGCCTGGATGTCGGCGATGGCGGAGCGGTGGGCGTAGGCGGTCTCGTCAGCCCCTACGCGCGAGACCGCACCACCCAGGGCGTCAAAGGCGAGGGCGGCCCCCAGTTCCGGGGCGCGACCCGCGAGATCTTCGAGCGAACGCAGTGCGTTCTCGACGCGCGCGGCGCTCCACGGGGCGACAACGAAGCTCGACTTGGCGTGAAAGGCCGCGCGACTAAGGACGCCCGCGCCCTCTCCGCTCAAATGACACGCGGCGATCGACAACGAGCTGCACCCAGCCTCGATCGCCATGGCCGTGAGATAGTCGTCGCCTCCCACGAATCGAGAGGTGGGCGTCGCGCCGGTCTGAGCGATGAAGGCGTTGACCAGCCCGTCGAGGCGCGACGGGGATCCGCACCAGACGCCACTCACCGAGACGCCGAGTCCGTCGGCACCCGCGCTCTCGAGGAGGCAGTTAGCCCAAAGGTCGTCGCTCTGGCGGGGAACCCAGGACATCCACGCCATCAGGACGTCGCGGGCCGCGGCCCACGAGAAGTGCAGGCTGAAGAGGGTTAGTGGGGGAACCTCGTAGGTTCGATAGGTCAGTCGCGTTACCACCCCGAAGTTGCCGCCGCCTCCTCCGCGCTGGGCCCACAGGAGTTCGGGGTGCGTGGAGTCGTTCACCGTGAGCGTGGTCGAATCGGCGAGCACCGTTGTCGTCTCGACGAGGTTGTCGCACGTCAGCCCGTACCGACGAGTCAGGACGCCGACGCCGCCGCCGAGGGTGAGACCCGCCACGCCCACGCTGGGACACGAGCCCGCCGGCACGAGTCGTCCGTGCTGGGCCAGTGCGTCGTAGAGGTCGATCAGGCGCGTTCCCGCGCCGACGACGACGCGCGAGGACGAGTTGTCAACAAGTACGCGAGAGAGCGGAGTCACGTCGATGACCAATCCGTCGTTGCACGAGTAGCCCGCGTAACTGTGTCCGCCGGACCTCGAGGTGACGGCGACGCCGTGCTCGCGCGCGAAGGCGAGACAGCGAGCGACGTCGTCGTTGGAGGCGCAGTAGGCGATTCCCTGGGGACGTGATGGTGCCACCGCCAGGTCGAAGAGGAGTCGGCTCTGCGCGTAGGCGCCGTCACCGGGTCGCACCAGGGTGCCGCGCAGGCTACGGGCCAGTCGTCGCCACTCGATCTCGCTCGCGGGGCGTTGCGGCGTCGTCGTGGGGCTCGAGGCGGGAGTCGTCGACGCGCAGCCCGAGAGCGCGGCGCCCGCCACGCCAAGCCCGAGCGCCCCCCAGGTGGCCCCGCGCGCAAGGAACTGGCGGCGGGTGGGTGCGTCCATGGGCTGACGATAGTGCTCGTCGCGTAAGGCACGGGCCCCGCCGGACACGTCAGAGGTGAACAGAGGAGGATCATGGTTGAGGTCATCGACAGTGGGCGGAGTCGCGCGGGGCTGTGGCGAGGCGCCGTCGCGGCCGTCGTCGTGGGCGCCGCGCTGGTCGTCAGTGCGGTCCTCGTGCGTCATCCGGGATCGGCCGCGGCGGCGTCGACCGTCACGGTCACCGGTAATGGCACTGCGCAGGGCGCGCCCGACACGCTCAGCTATCAAATCGGAGTGAACTCGACGGCCATTACGGCCTCGGCCGCTCTGGAGGAGAACAACGCTCGGGTGGGAGCGCTCGAGTCCTCGCTCATCGCGAACGGGATTGCGCGAAAAGACATGCAGACGACGGGCCTTGACATCTCGACCAATACGAACCCGTCGGGAGTCGTCACCGGCTTCACCGTCAGTGACGTGCTGAGTGTCGTGACCCATCGTCTGGCGAGCGCGGGTCGGACCCTTGACGCCGCCGTGCGCGTCGCCGGCGACGGCGCGCAGCTCTACGGCGTAACGTTCTCGATGTCGAATCAGTCTCGAGTCCTGGCCGCGGCGCGAGCGAACGCGATGAAGAACGCGCGCGCCGCCGCGGGAGAGTACGCGAGCGCGTCGGGCGCGAGCGTCGGGCGGGTCCTCAAGATTACTGAGCAGAACTCCTCGACGCCGTTGCCCTACGCGCTCTCCGGCGCGGAATATACCGTCATGAAGAGCGCCGTGCCACTACAGAGCGGCTCGGCGTCGGTCAATGCTCTCGTGACGGTTGTCTACGCGCTGAATGGCTGACTCGACCTTCGTCGCGGTGCTGGGCGAAGCGCAAGATGAGCAGGCCGAGCAGCAAGAAGACCACGACGCCCACACCGACGCCCAGTGAGATCAGCGTGTCACGGAACTGGGTGGTGGGCAGCGACGTGTCCAAGGTGAGGTGGGCCGAGGCGCTGAGGATGTCTCGCACGCCCGCGAGGATGCCGATCACGAGGAAGGGGCGCACCGGAAAGGTGAAGGACCGCAGGTTGCCGAACACGGTGTGGGCGATGTCGATCAAGATGATGACGACCAGGATGCCGTCAATCGCGGCCACCACGGCCTCGGGCACCGCGGAGTTCACGCGTACGAAGTCCACGATGGTGCGCACCAGCACGTCGCCGGCGACGATCAGGAGGCTCAGCACGATCGAGTACTCGATGACGGACATCAACAGCTTGATCACCGAGTCCGGACCGTCGAAGCGGTGCTTGGCGCTGGTCGGTTTCACGTCGGCCACCCCACGACCCTAGTGGCGAGCGGTGCTCGCGTCTTCTCGGAGGCTGCGAAGGTGGGGACTGAGTCGAGCCGTCTCGTCGAGGAGGGCCGTCAGCGCTCGGTTCATCTGGGGGGTTGCGGCGAGGACGCCGTCGACCACCGGCACCTCGGACAGTCCGACCGCGACGTCGCCCACGTGGGTCATCTTGAGCGCACTCAGAACCGTCTTGAAATGCTGGGCGGCGCGGGTACCGCGGGCGCCCCCGCCGTAGCAGACGATGCCCGCGGGCTTGTAGCGCCACTCCTCGTAGAGGAAGTCGACCGCGTTCTTTGTCGCGGCGTTGTAGCTGTGGTTGTATTCGGGCAGCACGAAGATGACGGCGTCGCCGCGGCGTATCGTCGCCGACCAGCGGCGGGTGTGCTCGTGCTGGTAGTTCCCATCTGAGGGCTGGCGCGGCTCATCCAGCAGGGGCAGGTTCACCTGGGCCAGGTCGATCAACTCGACCTCGAAGTCAGTACGCTCGCTCGCCACGTCGCTCACCCAGCGTGCGATGGCCTCGCCCGCGCGCACCGGCCGCGTGCTGCCGAGGATGATCTGGAGCTGGATCGGAGTGTTCGACATAGCCCCCTAGTCAAGCAGGTTGGCCTAGCACGGTGATTATGACGAAATCGGGCTCGATTTACGTTCCAATTTCATTGGGATGGAACTCTCGGTACACTGCCCAGTAATGACGAAGCAGAGTCGGTCTGCGCCGGTGATGAAGGCTGTGTTGGACGCGGTCGCCGAGCGCCTGCTCGATGGGGATGAACTACGCATACGAATCCCCGAAATCTGCCAGGCCACGGGCGTGAATTACGGCAGTGTTTATCACCATTTCGGTTCGCGTGAGGGAGTGATCGACGCGGCCTACGAGGCGTTGTTCTGCACCCACGCCGAGCAGGAAATCGCCCGCTGGGAGAGCCTTGCTTCGGCGGCGTCGCGCGAGTCGTTCGACGCGGGTCTGCGCGAGCTGTTGGATCCGGTGAACCACGACGCGACGCGCGTGGGCCGGGCCATGACCACGAGAATCGTCGCGGCGGCCGAGACGCGTCCGGCGCTACGCGGCGTGGTCGTCTCGACTCAGACGCGGGTGAGTGACGCGTGCGCGCGCGCCCTTGCCCACGGGCAGCGCCAGGGCTGGCTGCGTGCCGACGCGACGCCGGCGGCCATGGCGGGACTCGTCGAGGCGGTGGCGGTGCGCTACGGAGCCCAGGATCTGGTCGGCGAGGACGCCAGCGGGCGGGCCGACGTCGCCCGACTGGTCTGGCAGTTCCTGCTGGGTCCGCGTGATCGAGATGTGCTGAACTGAGACCGTGAAGGCCCTTCGCCTGGCGGGCGCTGTCGTCATCGCGGGTTCACTGCTCCTGTTCTCGGCCCGCGCCACGGCCACGGCGTCGCCGACGCCCACCGGCTCGCCGTGCACGGCGAGCGCTCTCACCAGTCACCTGAGCCACGTGACGTCGGTCCAGGGCTACGGGTGCGAGGGAGGCTGGGCGTACCTGTGGGCGACGCTCTCGGTCGCGAGCAACCAGGTCAGCGTGACCGAGCTGATGTCCGACGCGTCGGGGACGTGGCGTGCGGTGTCGCGCGCGACCTACTGCCAGGCGGGGTTGCTGCCCGACGTCGTCTATCGCCGGGCCTGTTTCTCCAACTGACCGTCTCGACGCGTCACACGATGTCCTAGTCTCAAGCCGTGCGAGGTCGCGGACTCGGCTCATTGGCGTGGGCCTCGGCCCAGGACCTCTTCGACCAGACCACGTCGTTCGGTCGGCTCGCGCTCGTGCACGTGATCATGATGGCGGGCGACACACTGGTGACCGTCTCGCTCGCGGGGTCGTTGTTCTTCTCGGTGTCACCGACCGAGGCCAAGAGCCGGGTCCTGCTCTACCTGCTGATCACGATCGCGCCCTTCGCCGTCGTCTCGCCGGTGCTCGGGCCGCTGATCGACCGCTCCACGCACGGGCGTCGCGTCCTCGTCGCCCTCTCGGCCGGGGCGCGCACGCTGCTGTGCTGGTCGATGTCCCAGCACCTCAACTCGCTCTGGCTCTACCCCGAGGCGTTCCTCGTGCTGATCTCCTCGAAGTTCTACGTCGTCACCCGCGGCGCCCTGGTGCCCGAGATGGCCCGCAGCCAGCAGTTCCACGAGCACGCCGGCGACGTCGGCGGCGCCGGCTGGCCGGTCAACGATCAACCCCAATCCGGCGGCTTCGCCGGCTTCAACGCGCAGCTCACGTTGCTCGGCACCCTGGCCGGGTTGATCGTGGGCTCGGTGGGGGCGGGAGTACTCAAGGGTCTCGGCGCCCCGAGCGTGTTGGTGATGGCCGCGGTCGTCTTCGCCGCCGCCACGGTCGCGAGCCTGCGCCTGCCGCGTCCGGCGCGCGTCGCGCGCGCGGATCCGCTGCGCATGTCCCAAGACGAGCGCGACGTGCACGCGCTCAATCCGTTGGGCGACGCCGAAGTGGCCTGGGGACTCCTCGCGGCGTCCCTGCAGCGCTTCTCGGTGGGCTTTGCGACGTTCCTGCTCGCCTTCGGACTTCGTCGCGCCCACGCGGGGCTCGGCTGGTTCGCAGTCGCCCTCGTGCTGAGTGCCGTCGGGGCGCTGACCGGACTGGGGCTCGTCACCCGCGTGCGCGAACGCGTGCGCGAGTCGACTCTCCTCGGTCTCTCGCTGCTGGGCACCGCCCTCGGCGCGACGGCGGCCTCGTTCGCGCCCAGTCTCCTCGTTCAGACGATCTTCGCCGGGTGGATCGGATTGTGGGCCGCGGTCGCCCAACCGAGTTTTGACGCGATCACGCAACGACTCGTTGCCCCCGGGGCGCAGGGGCGGACCTTCGCACGATTCGCGGTGCGCCAGCAACTCGGCTGGGTCGTCGGCGCACTGGTCCCGGTCGGGATCAGCCTGTCCTTCGCCGATGGCGACCACCTGCTCGCGTTGGTCACGCTCGTCGCCGCGGTCGCCTACGCGATGGGTCATTCTCGTCGTTGAGGCGCGAGCGCCTTCTTATGCTGTAATGGGTCATGGCGAGCACGAACGAGACCCCACCGGCCCACGTTGTCATCATCGGTGGCGGATTTGCTGGGGTTGCGGTCGCGCGGGGTCTCGCGAACAAGAACGTGCGCGTCACGATCGTCGACAAGCACAACTTCCACACGTTCCTGCCCCTGCTCTATCAGGTGGCGACGGCCGGCCTGGAGCCCGCAGACGTGGCCTACCCGATCCGTACGATCTTCGGTCACGCCACCAACATCCGCTTCCGCCACGCCCAGGTGCGCGAGGTGGACCACGCGCGTAGCGTCGTCATCCTCGAAGGCGGGGCCGAGATGTCCTTTGACCATCTGGTCGTCGCCACGGGCGCGACGGCCGCGTTCTTCGGCATCCCCGGGGCGTCGCGCTACGCCATGCCGCTCTACTCGCTCGCCGACGCGCGCCGACTGCGCAACCGACTCCTGCTGAGCCTGGAGGCGGCCGACGTCGCCGCCGAACACGCCAACGTGAAGCTGACCTTCGTGGTCGTCGGCGGCGGGCCCACCGGGGTGGAGACCGCGGGGGCGCTCTCTGAGCTCGTGCGAATCGCGATTCGTCGCGACGGGCTGCGTATCCGCCCCGAGGACGTGCGCGTGCTGCTAGTTGACCTGGCGCCGCGACTGCTCACGGCGTTCCCCGAGAACGCGAGCCGCTACGCGCTGCGAGAGCTCAGTTCGATGGGCGTGGAGATCAACTTCGGTCGTTCGGTCGTCGAAGTCGAGGAGGGTCACATCCGATTCGACGACGGTGAACGTCTGGCGACGGCCGCGGTGATCTGGGCGGCCGGCGTGACCGCGAGCGGCACCTTGGCCCACGACCTGCAGGTGAGCCCGGGCCCGGGAGGGCGCGCGCGCGTCACGGCCGACCTGCGCCTGGTCGACAGCACCAACGTCTGGGCGGTCGGCGACGCGGCGGCGGTGCCGCTCAACGACACCCAGTTCTGTCCACAGCTCGCGCCGGTGGCGATCCAGTCGGGTCGCCACTGCGCCGCACAGATCCTGCGCGTCCTCGACGGCCAGCCCACCCAGAACTTTCACTACCGCAACAAGGGCATCATGGCGACCATCGGACGCCAGGCGGCGGTCGCCAAGCTGCCGCGCGGCGGGGTGATCAAGGGAACCCTCGGCTGGCTCGCGTGGCTGGGCCTGCACCTGTTCTATCTGGTGGGATTTCGCAATCGTCTGCGCGTGATGATCAACTGGACGTGGCGCTACTTCGACTGGCCCTCGGGCCCGCGACTGATCGTCGCCGACGCGGAGACGGCCGACTAGCCGAGGCGAGCCTCGAGGTCGTCCACCTGGGAGACCAGTCGCGACGGGATCCGCTCGGCGAACTGCGCGTAGTGCTCGCGAATGAGGGGCACCTCGCGGCGCCAGGCCTCGACGTCGACGTGCAGCAAGCGGTCCAACGCGGCCTCCGGCAGGTCGAGACCGTCGACGTTGAGCGCCCCGGGTGCGGGCAGGAAGCCGATGGGCGTCTCCACCGCCTCGCCGCGACCGGCCACGCGTTCGAAGACCCACTCGAGGACCCGGCTGTTCTCGCCGTAGCCGGGCCAGATGAACTTGCCGTCCTCGCCCTTCAAGAACCAGTTGACGTAGAAGATCTTGGGCAGGTTCGCCTGGTCGAAGCGGTCCGAAAAGGTCAGCCAGTGCCCGAAGTAGTCGGCCATGTTGTAGCCGCAGAAGGGCAGCATCGCGAAGGGGTCGCGGCGAAGGTTGCCCACCGCGCCGGCCGCGGCCGCCGTGGTCTCTGAAGCCATGATCGAGCCGAGAAACACGCCGTGGTCCCAGTCGCGCGACTGGAACACCAGAGGCACCACGCTGGCGCGCCGTCCGCCGAAGAGGATCGCGTCGATGGGCACACCGGCCGGGTCCTCCCACTCGGGCGCGATGGCCGGGTCCTGGCCGGCCGGGGCGGTGAAGCGCGAGTTGGGGTGCGCGGCGGGCGTGCCCAGGTCCTTCGACCAGGGCTGGCCGCGCCAGTCGGTCAGGCCTTCGGGCGGTTCGCCCATTCCCTCCCACCAGATGTCGCCGTCGGCGGTCAGCGCGGTGTTGGTGAAGATCGTGTTGGCTTCGATCGAGAGCATCGCGTTGGGGTTGGTGTGCATGTTGGTGCCCGGCGCCACGCCAAAGAAACCGGCCTCGGGGTTGATCGCGTAGAGACGTCCGTCCGGGCCCGGCTTCATCCAGCAGATGTCGTCGCCGATGGTCTCGACCTTCCAGTCCGGCAGGGTCGGCACGAGCATGGCCAGGTTGGTCTTGCCGCACGCGCTGGGAAACGCCCCAGCGACGTAGCGTGACTCGCCGGCGGGGTTCGTGAGCTTCAAGATCAGCATGTGCTCGGCGAGCCAGCCGGCGTCGCGCGCGAGGACCGAAGCGATGCGCAGGGCGAAGCACTTCTTGCCCAGCAGCGCGTTGCCGCCGTATCCCGAGCCGTAGGAGATGATCTCCTGGGTCTCGGGGAACTGGACGATGTACTTGTTGTCCGCGTCACAGGGCCAGGCCACGTCGGACTCGCCCTCGGCGAGCGGGGCGCCGACCGAGTGCAGGCACGGCACGAAGAAGCCGTCGTCGCCGAGGACCTCGAGCGCGCCGGTGCCCATGCGCGTCATGATGCGCATCGAGACCGCGACGTAGGCCGAGTCGGTGATCTCCACGCCGATGTGGGCGATGTTCGATCCCAGGGGACCCATGGAGAAGGGGATGACGTACATTGTGCGGCCATTCATCGAGCCGGCGAAGAGACCGTTCAACGTCGCACGCATCTCGTCGGGGTCGCGCCAGTTGTTGGTCGGGCCGGCGTCAATCTCCTCGCGCGAGCAGATGAACGTGCGGTCCTCGACGCGCGCGACGTCACCTGGATCCGAGGCGGCGTAGTAGCTGTTGGGTCGTTTCGCGTCTGACAGCTTGGTGAAGGTGCCGTTGTCGACGAGGAGCTGGCACAGGGCGTCGTACTCCTCGGCCGATCCGTCGCACCAGTGGATACGATCGGGAGTAGTGAGACGGGCGACTTCTTCAACCCAGGAGATGAGCTGGCGGTGTCGGGTGGGGTACGTCACGTGAAATCCTCCAGTCGCGACGACTCTCGTCGCGGCACGATATGTCAACTGCGGTCATGACCACACCGACGGACCCACCCGCTCACGAAGAGCACTCCCGGCGTGAAGATGACCTCTTGGAGCGTATCGCCGCCATCGTAGGTCGTCGCACGATCCCCCCGGGCGAGGTTCACGTCGGCGACGACGCGGCCGTGCTCGAACCCTTCGTGGGCCAGGCTCTGATCAGTACCGACATCGCGGTCCTGGGCGTGCATCTCGACGCTGAACTTTTTCCACTCGAGGATCTGGGCTTTAAGGCCGTCGCCTCGGCGGTGTCGGACCTCGCCGCGATGGGGGGTCGACCTCGCGGGGCCGTCGTCGCGGTGACCTCGCCACCGGGCACCGATCTCGAAGAACTCCACCGCGGCATCGCCGACGCCGCGGCCGTGACGGGCTGTCCCATCGTGGGCGGAGACCTGGCGCACGGCACCGACGTGGCAGTCGCGGTGACCGTCTTCGGTGAGTGCCCGGGACGCGGCGCGGTGCTGCGCTCGGGGGCGTTGGTGGGCGACGAGATCCTGGTGAGCGGACCGCTGGGTCGCTCCTCAGCCGGTCTTCGGCGTCGGCGTGCCGGGTCGGGACTCGACGACGAGCTGGTGGTCGCGCACCGTCGTCCCTGGCCGCGCCTGGCCGAGGGTCTAGCGGCGCGCGCCGCGGGGGTGCACGCGATGATGGACCTCTCCGACGGCATCGGGATCGATCTGCACCGCATGGCCGACGCCTCGGGCGTGGGGTTCGAGCTGAGCGAGGTGCCCATCGCCGACGGAGCCACCCTCGACGAGGCGCTCAACGGGGGAGAGGACTACGAGTTGCTGATGACCAGTAGCGACGTTGGACGCCTGCGGCTCATCTTCGCCGACCGAGGACTGCGCGGGCCGATCGTCATCGGTCGCGTCGTGGCCGATTCGGCGACGCGCACGCTCGGCGGCGCGCCGTTAGAGCGTGGCGGGTTCCAGCACCGCTTCTAGGTGAAGGAGTTACGAGCGCGTTAGGGGGCGACGCGGCGCGCGGGCTTGGTGATCTTGCCCGAGCGCAGGCAGCCGGTGCAGACGTTCACACGCCGCGGCGTGCCGCCGACGAGGGCGCGCACGCGCTGAATGTTCGGGTTCCAGCGTCGCTTGGTGCGACGGTGCGAGTGCGAAACGTTCATGCCGAAGGACGGCTTCTTGCCGCAGATTTCGCAGACCGATGCCATGATGATCCTTCTCCTTGTCGCCCGCACGGGTCAACGTGACCCCGGGTAGAAACCGAAGAGCCATTGTAGCATCGACTGCGATGAGCGCACCGAACAAGCTGTCCGCCAGCGACCTGCGCTCGGCCATGACGACCTTCGCGGGTCTCCTGCGCTCGCACCGCGAGGTGATCAACCGGCTCAACGTCTATCCGGTGCCCGACGGCGACACGGGGACGAATATGGCCCTCACGGTCGAATCCGTGGTCGCCGCCCTCGACGCCGAGGGTGCCGAAGCCTCCATGGAGTCGGTCTGCAGCGCGATCGCCAGGGGATCGTTGATGGGAGCGCGCGGCAACTCCGGGGTGATCCTCTCACAGCTCTTGCGCGGGCTCGTCGAGCGATTCAAGGCCGTCGCCGTCGTGACCCCCCAGGTGCTCGCCGACTCGCTCGTGCACGCCGACGTCCTGGCTCGCCAGGCCGTGCTGCGTCCGGTCGAGGGCACGATCCTCTCGGTGGCGCGCGCCGCGGCTCAGGGCGCCCAGGGCGCGACGTCGTCGCTCACGGCATTGGTGCACGCGGCGCGCGATCGGGCGCGCGAGGCCCTCGCCAAGACCCCCGAGCAGCTGCCGGTCCTCGCCCAGGCGGGCGTCGTCGACTCCGGGGGGACGGGACTCCTCTTGCTCTTTGACGCGCTCTGCCACGTGGTCGCCGACGACCCTCTGCCCGTGGCGCCCGCCGTCGAGTCGATTGACGTTCACGTCCAGGAGGCGCTGCCCGAGGGCGACAGCGCCGAGCTGCGCTACGAGGTCATGTTCCTGCTCGAGTCGAGCGAGGAGGCGGTCGCGGCGTTTCGCGAGGTGTGGGCGGGCCTGGGCGACTCCATCGTGATCGTCGGCGGGGACGGTCTGTACAACTGTCATATCCACACCGACGACATCGGCGCCTCCATCGAGGCCGGCGTCGAGGCCGGTCGGCCCCGCGAGATCCGCGTGACCGACCTCGCCGAGCAGGTTGTCGAGGAGCGCTGGGTGCGCGAGGCCGTCGTCGGCGAGCTCGACGCCGAGCCGGCCCCGGCGACGGCGGTGGTCGCGGTGACCGCCGGTGAGGGCGTGGCGAGGATCTTCCGCTCGCTCGGCGTGCGCGAGATCGTCGCGGGCGGCCAGTCGATGAACCCCTCGACCGCCCAGCTCGTGGCCGCGGTCGAGGCCAGCGGCTCGCGCGAGGTGGTGGTCCTGCCCAACAACAAGAACGTCCGCCTGGCCGCCGAGCAGGTCGACGCGGTCGTCGACCAGAAGGTGGTGGTGGTGGCGACGGACTCGATCGTGGAGGGCTTCGCCGCGCTGCTCGCCTACGACCCCGACGCCTCGGCCGCGGAGAACGCGGCGCTGATGAGCCTGTCCGCCCAGCGCGTGGTGGCGGGCGAGGTGACCCGCGCGGTTCGCTCGACCACGACCGACGCCGGCGACGTGCACGTGGGCGACTGGATCGGCCTGGACGCGAAGGGGGTCCGCTCGATCGCCGACTCGATCGCCGTGGCCGCCAACACCCTGCTGGCGTCCCTGATCCACGAGGGCCACGAACTGGTCACAATCATCGAGGGCGACGGCGCGACGCCGGCCAACACCCGGCGCATCAGCGAGTTCCTCGCCGAGGAATACCCGGCTCTGGCCGTCGAGGTGCACCACGGGGGTCAGCCGCTCTACCCGTACCTCTTCGGCGTCGAGTGAGCCCCCGGCGCCTCATCGACCTCAACAACATCGGCGTCGACCAGCTGCGTCACGTCGGGCCCAAGCGGCACCGGGCCCTCGCGAGCATCGGCGTCGACACGGTCTTCGATCTCTTGACGACGTACCCGCGCCGCTACCTCGATCGCACCCGCCGCGTCGACGTCGCCGACCTGGCGGTCGGCGAGGAGGCCGCGGTCTGGGCCCAGGTCGTGCGCGTGCGCTCGCGGCGCACCCGCCAGGGGCGCTCTCTCGTCGAGGTGACCGTCGCCGACGAGGGCGGCTCGCTCGACGTCGTCTTCTTCAATCAGCCCTGGCGCGAGCGCCAGCTCGCGGTCGGCACGTGGGCCATGTTCTATGCGAAGGTCGCCGATTACCGGGGCCAGCGACAGATGACCAATCCGGTCGTCGACGTCGCCGTGGGCGCGCCCGACGAGGGGCGTGATCCCACGCGGGTGGGTCGAGTGGTGGCGCTCTATCCGGCCTCGGCGCGCGCGGGGGTGACCAGCTGGGAGTTGGGCGGGCTCGTCGAGGAGTCCCTGCGCCGCGCCGGCGAGTTCCTCGACCCGCTGCCGACCGAGGCGCGAGCGGGCCTCGGATTGCTCGATCGCACCGCGTCGCTGTGGGGCATCCATCTGCCCGCCGACGTCGCCGACGTTGAACCCGCCCGGCGCCGCTTGGCCTTCGACGAGTTCGTGCGCCTGCAGCTGGTGCTCGCCCTCGGGCGGCGCCACGCGCGCGCGCAGGCGCGCGGGGTGGCCCACGCGGTGGAGCCCGCGGACGTCGCTGTGGGTCCCGGTGAGCTCGTCGAGGATGACTCGAGCCTGCTGCGACGCTTTCTCGCCGGGCACCCCTTTGCTCTCACCGGCGCCCAGCGCCGCGTGCTCGGTGAGATCGCCGCCGACATGTCCGCGGATCTGCCGATGCACCGCCTGCTCCAAGGCGACGTCGGATCGGGCAAGACCCTGGTCGCCACGGCGGCGATCGCTGTGGCCCTCGGCGGGGGGCGCCAGGCGGTGGTGATGGCCCCGACCGAGGTCCTGGCCGAACAGCACGTGAACTCGCTGCGGCGAGACTTCGCGCGCCTCGATCTCGCCGACGAGCGCGTCCTCGGGGGCCGTCGCGCGATCCAGGTCGAGGTCCTCACCGGTCGCACGCGTGCGCCCGAGCGCCGCCGAATCCTCGCCGGGCTCGAAGACGGTTCGATCGACGTCCTCGTCGGCACCCACGCGCTGCTCTCGGACGACGTCGCCTTCGCTGCTCTGGGGATCATCGTGATCGACGAGCAGCACCGCTTCGGCGTCGAACAGCGCGCCGTGCTGCGCGAGAAGGGTCGCGAGCACTCTCGCGAGGGTCGCGACCCCGACGTGCTGGTCATGACGGCCACGCCGATCCCGCGCACGGCGGCGATGGTCGTCTTCGGCGACCTCGACCGCTCGGTGCTCGACGAGATGCCCGCGGGTCGCGAGCCCATCGCGACGAGTTGGCTCGACGACGAGGACGGGTGCTGGCACGTGGTGCGCGAGGAGGTCGCCGCGGGGCACCAAGCCTACGTGGTCTGTCCCCTCGTGGAGGGTTCGGACGCCGTCGAGGCCGCGAGCGCGGTCGCCGAGTTTGAGCGCCTGGCGGCCGGGCCCCTCTCGGGACTGCGTCTGGGTCTCTTGCACGGCCAGATGCCCGGGGCCGACAAGGACGAGGCCACTCGGCGCTTCCGCGACGGCGACGTCGACGTGCTGGTGGCCACGGTCGTCATCGAGGTCGGCGTGGACGTGGCCAACGCGACGGTCATGGTGATCGAGGACGCGTGGCGCTTCGGACTGGCCCAGCTGCATCAGCTGCGCGGGCGTGTCGGGCGCGGAGCGGCCCGCGGGCGCTGCCTGCTGCTCGGACCGGCCCCGAGCGAGGACGCCCGAGCTCGTCTGGAGGCCCTGGTCGCGACGACCGACGGGTTCGAGATCGCCGAGATCGACCTCGACCAGCGCGGCGAGGGCACGCTCTACGGGGCCCGCCAGCGCGGGCGCAGTGACCTGCGCCTGGCGCGACTGCGCGCTGACGAGGATCTCCTGGTCGCCGCGCGCGACGTGGCCACGCGTCTCAGCGAGCGCTTAGAGGACGTGCCCGAACTCGTCGAGGAGGTTCGATTCTTCGTCGGTGACGACGAGGCCGACTTCTTGTTCAAGTCCTAGCGCCATCACGTAGCCTGAGGCGGTGAGAATCATCGGCGGCGCCGCGCGCGGACGCGCCCTCAAGGCCAAGTTGCCACCAGGGGTGCGCCCGACCACCGACTTCGCCCGCGAGGCGATCTTCTCCATGATCGAGAGCCGTGGGGGAGTGGTCGACCTCGTGGTCGCCGACCTGTACTGCGGATCGGGGGCCATGGGCCTTGAGGCTCTCTCGCGCGGGGCCAAGCGCGCCTACTTCGTGGACTCGGACCCGGCGTGTCTGGCTGCGGCGCGGGCCAACTACGAGTCCCTGCACCTGGCCGGCGAGGCCGTCTTCGTGCGCGCGACCCTGCCGGCCTGGCGAGCGCCGGCCGAGGTCGACCTGGTCTTCGCCGATCCGCCCTACGGGCCGCTCGACGCGACGAGCCTGCTCGCGCACGTGCCGGCCGCACGCGCGGTCATTGAGAACGATCGCTACGTCGAGGCGGCGGGCTGGACGGTCACCAAAACCAAGCGCTACGGCACTACGCTCGTAACGATGCTCGAATCGGCCCCCGAGGACGCCGCGTGACGGTTGGCCTGATCCCGGGGTCCTTCGACCCCTTTCACAACGGCCACCTCGAGGTGGTCGAGCGCGCCGCGCACATCTTCGACGAGATCGTGGTCGCCGCCATTCGCAACCCCCAGAAGTCCGAAGCCCTCTTTGACCTGGAAGAACGCCGCGAGATGATCGCCGAGTCCTGCGCGCACATCCCCCACGTGCGCATCGTTTCGATCTCCACCCTGCTCGTGAACGTGGCCCGCGACGTCGAGGCCACCGCGATCGTCAAGGGCCTGCGCGCCGTCTCGGACTTCGAGAGCGAGTTGCAGATGGCCCAGATGAACCGGTCCCTATCCGGAGTCGAGACTCTTTTCATTCCGACCAGTTCGAGCCACTCTTTCATCGCCTCGCGCCTGCTGCGCGAGGTCGCGCGCTACGGCGGCGACGTGCGGCCCTTCGTGCCCGCGGCGGTCGCCAAGCGCCTCGAGCACAAGTTCCCGGAGGGACGCGAGTGACGACGTTCGACGGTTACGACGACTTCGAGGAGTTCCCGGCCGAGACGGCTCAGCACGCGCGCCGCGACATCGAAGAGGACCTGCGCCAGCTCATCGAGCTCGTCGCCGGCGCCAAGCAGATGCCGCTATCCAATTCGGCCCTGGTGCCGCGCGAGGACGTCCTGGCCCTGCTCGAACAGGCCCTGCGCAACCTGCCCGACGAGATCCGCGAGGCCCGCTGGGCGCTGCGCGACCGCGAGGAGCTAATGGCGGCCGAGATGCACAAGGCCCAGCAACTTATGGACCAGGTCCGCGCTGAGGCCGCGCGCATGGTCGATAAGACCGAGATAGTGCGCCAGTCGCGGTTAAAGGCCGATCAGATCATCGCCGATGCCCAGGCCCAGGCGCGCCAGATGATCAACCAGTCCGAGGACTTCATCGACGGCAAGCTGGGCAACTTCGAGATCGTGCTCGAGCGTCTCTTGAAGACCACTCGCTCGGGGCGCGAGCGGTTGAGCTCCCAGGGCCTGCCGACCTCGCTGCTCGACACCCGC
>DAIDJP010000007.1 GCA_027451285.1 Acidimicrobiaceae bacterium
GTGCGCACGTTCCAGTACCGGTGACCCTGACGATGCGAGTGCGCCGCGGAGCCGAAGCCCTCGTAGTCACCCTGATCCCAGTAGAGGTGGTTGTGGCGGCACTCGTGGCCGGGCCGGGCCCAGTTGGAGATCTCCTCCCACTGATACCCCGCCGCGTCGAGGGTCGCGCCCACCAGGTCGTAGGCGTCGGCGGTGGCGTCCTCGTCGGGATGGCGCGAGGGATCGCGTCCGAGCGGGGTCGCCGGCTCCGGAGTGAGTGCGTAGCAGCTGATGTGCGGTGGCGGGTGCTCGAGTCCGAGGAGGTCGCCGAGCGTCGCGGCCACGTCGGCGAGGCTCTCGGCCCGCGAGCCGATGATCAGGTCCATGTTCCAGGTGGCAAAGCCCGCCGCCGTGACGGCCTCGGAGACCTCGACGTGGGCGCCGGTGCCGTGTCGCCGCCCCAAGTCAGCGAGCACCGCGGGGCGCGTGGACTGGATGCCGAAGCTCATGCGCGTCACTCCTCCAGCGCGATAGTCCGCCAAACGTTCGAGCGACGCGTCCTCGGGGTTGCACTCGACGGTCACCTCGGCGCCGGGCGCGAGGGGAATCTCGGACAGGATCGCGATCAGGTCGTGCGCGGGCAGGCGCGAGGGCGTGCCCCCGCCGAAGAAGACCGACGTCACCGCGGGCATGTCGGCGCGGCGCGCGGCGATCTCAGCGCGCACCGCCGCGACGTAGTCATCCATCAGCTGGTCGCGGTCGGCGTAGGTGGCGAAGGCGCAGTAGTCGCAGCGGTGCGCGCAAAAGGGCACGTGGACGTAGACGCCGAAGTCGCTCACGGGCGAGTGGCGGCGGCCCAGCGCGCGAGCGCCTCGTGGCGTTCGTCGGCCAGATCGATCATGGGAGCAGGGTACCGGTCGGCCCAGCCGCCCGCGCCGGGCTGATGGATGAGGGGCGCGTCGACGCCAGCGAGTTCGCTGACGTAGCGGCGCACGTACGCGCCCTCGGGGTCGAAGCGCTCGGCCTGGAGCGTCGGGTTGAAGATGCGATGAAACGGGGCGGCGTCGGTGCCCACGCCCGCACACCACTGCCACCCGTGCTGATTCGAGGCGAGGTCCCCGTCGACCAGTCGCCACATGAACCAGCGCGCACCCCAGCGCCAGTCGAGGTGCAGGTGCTTGACCAGGAACGACGCGACGACCATGCGCACCCGGTTGTGCATCCACCCCTCGGTGAGCAGCTGTCGCATCCCGGCGTCGACCAGGGGAAATCCGGTCTCGCCGCGCGCCCAGCGCTGGAAGCGCAGCGCCGCGGCCTCGTCGCGATCCACCCTAAGGCGGCCCTCGGCCGCGTGAAGTCCCTGGCGCGCCGAGTCGGGACGGTGAAAGAGCACGTCGCCGTAGAACTCGCGCCAGACGATCTCAGAGACGAACGCCTCCTCGCCCACGAGGTCGAGGACCTGTCGGGGATGCAGGACGCCGAAGTGCAGGTAGGCGCTCAGCCGGCTCGTCGCGTCGAGGTCGGGACGATTGCGCGTGGCCCCGTAGTCCCTGGCGCGCCGTGCGAAATCCTCTAGACGCTCGTGCGCTGCCGACTCGCCGGCGCCGAAGGCTGCTGCGGGCCCGTCGTCGAGGTCGCCGAAGTACCAGGGACGCCGGGTCCCCCCGAGTCGTGCCACCGAAGCGGACGGCTCGCCCGACGTCAGGCGCCAGCCTACGGCAACCTCGCGCCGAGGTGTGGGCACGACCTCGCGCGACCACGCCCGGCGAAACGGCGTGAAGACCCGGTAGGGATCCCCGTTCGCCGTGCGCACGACTCCCGGCTCGACGGCGTAGGGCGAGTCGAGGAAGTGCACCACGACGCCGCGCGCGCCCAGCGCCGCGGCAACTCTGTGGTCGCGCTCTCGGCCGTAGGGACCGAAGTCCGCGCTCGCGAAGAGAGCGTGCGCGCCGACCTCGAGCGCGAGGCCGAGGAGGACCTCGGCGGGATCGCCCACTCGCACGCACAGCGCGCCACCCATCGCGCGATCGAGCGCGTCCAGAGTCGCCGCGAGGTAGGCGCGTCGCGTGGCGCCGGCCGGGGCAAGCAGCGCGTCGTCGGCCACGAAGACGCCGACCACGTCGCCGGCCGCGGCCGCGGCCCCAAGGGCCGGGTGGTCCGCGAGGCGCAGGTCGCGTCGAAACCAGTACAGCGAGACCGCGCTCACGGGGACGTGGGACCCAGCGGCGCCGTGGAGCGCGCCGCGCGAAGGCGCCGACCGAGGTGGACTTCGAGGGCCTGGTGGACGAGGGAGGAGACCTCGCCCGACGCGGCCGGCGCGGAGCGAAGGACCGCGGCCAGGTCGCCGCCGACGATGCGTCGCATCAGGGTCAGTGCCTCGGGTGAGAGCGGGCTGCCGCTGCGACACAGTGCGCACAGCGCCCCGCCGATCGCGGCGTCGAAGGCCACGAGGGGGCCCTCGCGCCCGCAGTTCGCGCACGCGTCGAGCACCGGCGCCGAGCCGTCGTAGTCGAGGAGGCGCAACCCGAAGGAGGCGGGCACCAGCGTCGGGTCGTAGTCGGGGTTGTCCAGCGTGGCGAGAACTCGCACCAGTACCACGAAGAACGCGTCATCGACCACGTCGTCGACGGGGATCGCGTCGACCATCTCCACGACGGCGAAGCCGGCGGTGATGCGCTCGTAGCTCGAGCGCAGTGTCGCGAAGCGCTCGAGGTGGCTCACGTGGCGTGCGATGTAGAAGTCGCCGCGGGTTCGCACGAGGCTGACGCGCACGTAGCCCAGAACCTCGAGGGTGCCGCCCAGGCGGCTGGTCGTCTTGCGCACCCCCTTGGCGATGACGCGAACCTTGCCGTGGGCCCTCGTCCACAGCACCACGACGCGATCCGCCTCACCCGAGCTGTAGGTGCGCAGGACGATCGCGTCATCGTCGAGTTCTCTCACTGCGGGGGGTCGTCCTCGCGCTCGGCGAAGTGCTGACGACGCGGCGTGATGCCGAGGAAGCGGTTGAGCAGCAGGCCCGCGTAGACGAGCACCGCGAGCACCACCGGCACGACCAGGGGGGCGACCAGGCTCGAGGCCCCGTCGAGGGCGATACCCCAGAGCACGAGGTAGAGGACGATCCCGATGCCCCAGGCCACGCGGGTCGCCCTCACTGGTCGACTCCGCCGAAGCGCCGCTCGCGGCTCTGGTACTCCTCGATCGCGCGATAGAGGTCCTCGCGGCGAAAGTCGGGCCAGAGCACGTCGGTGAAGACGAGCTCGGAGTAGGCCATCTCCCAGAGCAGGAAGTTCGAGATCCGGTACTCGCCCGACGTGCGCACGACGAGGTCGGGATCGGGCAGCTCGGGGTGGTAGAGGCGCGAGCGGATCGCCTTCTCGTCGACCTTGTTGGCCGAGACGCCGTCGGCCACCAGGCGCGCCACAGCGTCGACGATCTCGGCCCGTCCGCCGTAATTGAAAGCGATGTTGAGCGTCATCACCCGATTGCGCCGGGTGAGCTCGGCGGCGTCGTCCATGCTCTTTAAGACGCGCTTGGGCACGCGCCAGTCGCGCCGGCCCGAGAAGGTGATGCGCACCCCGTCGTCGTTGAGACCGTCGCGGTGACGCTCGAGGATCCCGCGGTTGAAGTTCATGAGATAGCGCACCTCATCCACCGGGCGACGCCAGTTCTCGGTCGAGAAGGCGTAGACCGTGAGGGCCCTCACGCCGACCGCGAGCGCCCCGTAGGTGGCGTCGAGGAGCGCCTCTTCGCCCGCTCCGTGGCCCTCGGTGCGCGGCAGTCCGCGACGCTGGGCCCAGCGGCCGTTTCCGTCCATGACGATGGCTACGTGGTGGGGCACACCGGAGCGCTCGATGCTCGCGGGTACGGGGGTCGGGCGCGGATCCACGGGTAAAACCTACTGCCTTCGACCACGACGTCCCGGTCGACGCCCGTAGTGTCAAGGGGTGCGTTCCTACGATCCCGACGTGGACGACCCGTACGTTGAGCCTTCCGACGACGGCCCCGCGCGCGTGATCGCGAGCGAGGTCGACGAGGACCACGCGCTCGCCGTGCTCGACGCCGTCACCGCCGACTTGCCCGGCGGCGGCGAGGCCCGTGAGGGCCAGCGCACCATGACCCGACTGGTCGCGCGCGCCCTCTCGACGAAGCAACCCGTCATCATCGAGGCCGGCACCGGCGTGGGCAAGTCGCTCGCGTACCTCGTGCCCGCCGCACTCTCGGGCCAGCGCGTCGTCATCGCTACCGCGACCAAGAACCTCCAGGACCAGCTCGCCACCAAGGACGCCCCGCTGGTCACCGCGCACTCGCCGGGCACGCGCCTGGCCGTATTGAAGGGCAAGAGCAACTACCTCTGTCGCAACCGCGCGGCCCAGGCCGGCCCGGGTCAGCTCTCCTTCGACGACGGCGAGCGCGTGCCGCGCGGCGTGGCGAGCCAGATGCGGCGCATCCTCGCCTGGGCCAACGACACCACGACGGGCGAGCGCGACGAACTGACCTTCGACGTCGACGAGCGCGCGTGGCGCTCGCTCTCGGTAAGCCCCCAGGAGTGTCTCGGACGCCTCCAGTGTCCCCAGGGCCAGTCCTGCTTCGCCGAACTGGCCAAGGACCGCGCCGGCGACGCCGACATCGTCATCGTCAACACCCACCTCTACGCCGCGCACCTCGCCTCGGGCGCGATGCTCCTGCCCGCCCACGACGTGGTGGTCTTCGACGAGGCCCACGAGGCGCCCGACATCTTCGCCTCGCTCCTGGGGACCTCGCTGACCCCCACGCGCCTGCGCGCCCTCGCCCTCGCCGCACGGCCCCTGACCGGCCCCGAGCTCGACGAGAGCCTCAGCGAACTCGCGAGCGTCGCGGACCGGCTCGCGACCTCGCTCGCGATCCAGTACGACGCGCAGCGCCTCGCGGGCCTCGACGAGGACGTCGAGCGCGAACTGGCGCGAGCGAGTGACCTGGTCACAAGGGTGATCGAGAGCCTGCGCGCGGTGAGCGCCACCGACGCCGCCGCCGAAGCGCGCCGGCTGCGCGCGCTGGGCCCGGCCGTTCACTTGGGCAACGACCTCGTGCGCCTGCGCGGTGTGGGTGAGGGCGAGTTGATCTATCTCACCCGACGCGATCGCGAGGTCGAGATCGAACTCTCGCTCATCGACGTGGGTCCACGCCTGGCCGAGGACCTCTGGCCCGGCGTCACCGCGGTGCTGACCAGTGCGACGATCCCCGACTCGCTCGGCACGACCCTGGGACTCGACGCACCCATCGAGCACGTCGAGAGCCCCTTCGACTACCGCCAGCACGCGGTGCTCTACGTGCCGCACCTGCCCGCGCGCAACGATCCGACCTGCGAGGCGGCCATCATCGACGAGCTCGTGGCCCTGATCGGCGCGGCCGGCGGACGCACGCTCGCCCTCTTCACCAATCGCGCCGTGATGAATCGCGTCGCCGACGCGGCGGCCCAGCGCCTGACGACGCCGGTGCTGGTCCAGGGGACGTTGTCACGCCAGCGCCTGATCGGCGAGTTCCGCGAGTCGGTGTCGGCGAGCCTCTTCGCAGTGACGAGCTTCTGGCAGGGCGTCGACGTGCCGGGGCACTCCCTGAGCCTGGTCACCATCGACCGTCTGCCCTTTCGCGTGCCCGGCGACCCCCTCGCCGAGGCGAGGCGCGAGCGGGCCGCGAACCCCTTCTACGACGTCGACCTGCCGCGCGCGGCGATGCTGCTCGCCCAGGGTGTCGGACGACTGATCCGCAGCGCCACCGACCGCGGGGTCGTCGCCGTGCTCGACACGCGCCTGGCCGAGGCGAACTACCGCGGCGCGCTCTTTCAGAAGCTGCCGCCCATGCGTCGCACCCGCGACCGGTCCTTCGTGGAAGGCTTTCTGCGCGAGCTGGCCGAGGTCCATCCCGGTGATCCGGCAGTGGACTAGTATTTCACTAGGTTTTGTAGTTTTCTAGGAGTTCGATGCACGTAGACCTGATCCTCGTCGCGGCGAGCGCGCTGGTCGGCCTGCTGCTCGGCATCACCGGCGTGGGCGCGGGTGCCCTGATGACGCCGATGCTGGTGTTGCTCTTTGGCGTCGCGCCCTCGGCCGCCATCTCGGCCGACCTGCTCGCGACCCTCGTGATGCGCCCCGTCGGCGCGGCCGTGCACTGGCGGCGCGGCACGATCCGCCGCGACATCGTCGGCCCGCTCTCCCTGGGCGCCCTGCCCGCCGCGTTCCTCGGCACGTTCGTCATGCACCTGATGGGGACCTCGGGCACCGCCGAGGTGGACCTCAAGCGCGTCCTCGGCGCGGCGTTGGTCCTGGGCGCGGCCGCAATGACCGCGCGACAGCTGCACGTGGTGCCGGTGTGGCGCGAGAGGGCGAATCGCACCGCACTCACGGTCGTCGTCGGCGCTCTCGGGGGCTTCATGGTCGGCCTCACCTCGGTGGGCGCGGGATCTCTCGTCATGGTGCTGCTCGTCGTGCTCTATCCCACCCTGGGCACGAGCGAGCTGATCGGCACCGACCTCGCCCAGTCGATCCCCCTGGCTCTCAGCGCCAGCGTGGGCACCCTGCTCTTCGCCCACGTCGACTGGAACCTCACCCTCGCGGTCGTGCTCGGCGGCGTGCCGGCGATCTTCGTGGGATCTCTCATCGCGACGCGGGCCACCAGCCCGCTGATTCGCCACCTGATGATCGGCCTCGTCGGGCTGTCGGGCCTCAAGTACCTCGGGCTCTCGATCGGCCTCGTGGGACTGGCCGGCCTCGCCTCGCTGATCGTCTACGCGCTCACCACGGCGAGTCGTCGCCGCGCGCGCGACTTCGAGACGGCGAGTCAGTAACCCAGTCGGTCCAGGATGTCGTCGTGCTTCTGCCAGGACGGCTCGACGCGCACGCGCAACTCGAGGTAGGTGCCCTCGGGGAGTTGCTCGCGCGCCGCGATGCCCACCTCCTTGAGGAGTTGTCCGCCCTTGCCGATCACCATGCCCTTCTGGCTCTCGCGCTCGACGAGGATCTCGACGGTGACGTGGGGCCACTCGAACTCGGTGACCCGGCAGTGGATCGAGTGGGGCAGCTCCTGGGAGGTCTTTCGCACCAGCTGCTCGCGCACGAGCTCGGCCACCCAGGTGCCCTCCTCGACGTCGGAGACCTCGTCGTCGGGAAAGAGCAGCGGCGATTCGGGCATCTTCGCCTGCACGAAGCGGACCAGGTCGTCGATCCCGGCGCCCGTGCGCGCCGAGACCGCGAAGTACTCGACGCGCGCGGCCAGCGCCGGGTCCTCGGCGACCTCCTCGACCGCGCGCTGGGCGGCGAGCAACTGGGCGAGCACCGCGTCCTTGCCGGCGCGGTCGGTCTTGTTGAGGACGACGCACGGTATGGCCCCGTGTCGCGCCGCACCCAACGTGATGCGAATGGTGTTCTCGTCGCCCTGGCCGATCTCGGCGCCGGCGTCGAGCACCGCGAGGGCGACGTCGACGTCGTCGGCGGCGGCGCGCGCCGCCTCGTTCAGGCGACCGCCCAGGCTCGTGCGCGGCCGGTGCATGCCCGGGGTGTCCACGAAGATCACCTGGACGTCGTCCTCGGTGAGGATGCCGCGAATCGCCTGGCGCGTCGTGTGCGGCGTCTTGGCGGTGATGGAGACCTTGGTGCCGATGACGCGATTGAGCAGCGTGGACTTGCCCACGTTGGGTCGTCCGAGGATGGCGACGAAGCCGGCGCGGGTCACGACTCGACCTGCTCGACGCGAACCTCTTCGACGCGGCGTCCGTCCAGACGCGTCACCGTCAGGCGATAGTCGCGCGTGTAGAGCTCCTCGCCCACCTCGGGCACGCCCCCGGCGAGATCCAGCACGAGGCCGCCGATGGTGTCCCAGCCGTCCTTGGGCAGGGAGAGGTCGTAGTCGAGGTTGGCGTCGTCGATGTTGAGCCGCCCGCTCAGGGTGATCGCACCCATCGAGGCGGCGGCGACCGGCACGCTCTGGTCCGACTCGTCGGTGATCTCGCCCACCAGCTCTTCGAGGATGTCCTCTAAGGTGACGAGCCCGGCGGTGCCCCCGTACTCGTCGACCACGATGACCAGATGGCTCTGGGCGTGGCGGATCTCGGCGAGCAACGACGCCACGCGCTTGGTCTCGGGCACGAAGTTCACCGCCACGGCGTGCGCGGCGACCGACTCCTCGCCACGGCCCTCGTCAACGAGAGCCGCGAGCAGGCGCAGGTTCACGATCCCCACCACGTCGTCGACCCCGTCACCCAGGACGGGCAGGCGCGAGCGCCCCGACTCGATCGCCAGGCGTAGCGCCTCGCGCACGGTGGCGTCACTGGCCACGTCGACCATGTCGATGCGCGGCACCATGACCTCGCGCACCACGGTGTCGCCGAACTCGATCACCGAGTGGATGAAGTTGCGCTCCTCGGAGGCGATGGCCTGGTCCTCGTGGGCGACGTCGGCCATCGCGAGAACCTCGGACTCGGTCATGCGGTGCTTGGCGCCGGTCGTGCCGAAGAACCCGATCACCCACTGGGCGATGGCGAGCAGCGCCGAGGCCGTCCAGCGAATCGGCGCAAAGCTCAACAAGGTGCCCACGACCGGCGCGCTGATCAGCGCGGCGGTGTCCGGGTGGGCGACCGCGAAGTTCTTGGGGATCGCCTCGAAGATCACGAAGATGATCACGACCTCGAGCACCGTCGCGATGAAGACGCCAGCCGCGCCGAAGAGGTGCTCGGCCAGGACGCCGACGAGCGTCGCGGACACCAACTGGCAGACGAGCACGAGCAGCAGCAGCGGGTTGAGGAACTTCTCGGGCGCGTCGGTCAGGCGCACCAGAGCCTCGGCGCCGCGGCGCCCCTCGTCGCGCAGGCCGCGCGCGCGCGAGCGCGACATTCGCACCAGCGCGGTCTCGGCGAGGGCGAAGAACGCCGACAGACTGAGCAGGATGAGCACGACGAGTGCGAGGTAGGTGTCCCCGAGCGACCAGAGAGCGCCGATCACGACCCTCTCCGGTAGTGGCGCGCCAGGAGCTCGCGCTCTCGCGCTTCCATGCGCTCGGCTTCGTCGTCGACCTCATGGTCCCAGCCGAGGAGGTGAAGCACGCCGTGCACGACGAGCAGGGCCACCTCGTCGTCGAAGGAGCACTCGTGCTCGAGCGCGTTGCGCGCCGCGACGCTCGGGCAGATCACGATGTCGCCGATGAGCTGGGGTATCTCCGAGAGGGGTGGCTCGCCCGGGCCGGTGGTGCCCGCGTCGGGGTTACGTCCGCTGGGCTCGTCCTCGTAGTCGATGGGAAAACTCAGCACGTCGGTCGGGCCGGTCTTTCCCATGAACTGCTGGTTCAGCGCCGCGATCGTCGTCTCGTCGGCGAAGAGAAGCGAGACCTCGGCCGGACCATGGACGCCCTCGTCGACGAGGGCGCCGCGGGCGAGTTCGACCCACGCCTCGAGGTCGATGGCCAGCTCGTGCTGTTCGTCGGCGGCGTAGATGTCGATGGTCATGAGTCCTGCCGGTCGTAGGCGGCGACGATGTCGGCGACGATGCGGTGTCGCACCACGTCGCGCGCCGACAAGTAGACGAAGCTGAGGCCCTCGATCTCGCCGAGCACGCCCTCGAGCCCGGCCAGTCCGCTGCGCTTGCCGTTGAGGTCCACCTGGGTCACGTCGCCGGTGACGACGGCCTTGGAGTTGAAGCCGATGCGCGTGAGGAACATTTTCATCTGCTCGGGCGTCGTGTTCTGCGCCTCGTCGAGGATGATGAAGGAGTCATTGAGCGTGCGCCCACGCATGAAGGCGAGCGGGGCCACCTCGATGGTGCCGTTGGCGATCAGGCGAGCCGCCCCCTCGGGGCCCACCATGTCATAGAGCGCGTCGTAGAGGGGTCGCAGGTAGGGGTCGACCTTGGCCATCAGGTCACCGGGCAGGAATCCCAGGTGCTCGCCGGCCTCGACGGCCGGGCGGGTCAGGACGATGCGCTGGACCTGGCGGCGATTGAGCGCCTGGACGGCGGCGGCGACCGCGAGGTAGCTCTTGCCCGTGCCGGCCGGGCCGATGCCGAAGGTCACCGTGGAGGCATCAATCGCGTCGGCGTAGCGCTTCTGGCCGGCGGTCGTGGGACGCACGGGCTTGCCCTTGGCGCTGCGCACGACTTCGTGGCGCAGGACCTCGCTCGGGCGCAGGTCGTCGTCGACCATGTCGATGGTGCGCTCGACCTTCACCGAGTCGAGCGCTTGGCCCGACTCGAGGACCAGGACCAGCTCGTCGAAGAGCCACAGGACCTTCGCCGCGTCGGGACCGGTGACCGAGATCTGGTTGCCCTGGACCCGGATCGCCGACTGGGGATAGGCCCGCTCGATGAGACGCAGGTACGCGTCGCGCGGGCCCAGGAGCCCGGCCATCAGGTGCGTGTTGGGTACGAACGTCGTCACGGTGAGGGCCTCGGTGGTCGAGGCGTCGCTGCTCATCCGGGGGGCCACTCCAGGCGTCGCCCGCCGAGCACGTGAATGTGCAGGTGGGCGACGGTCATCTGGGCGTCCGCGCCCACGTTGATCACGAGACGGTATCCGCTCTCGCGCACGCCCTCGGCCTCGACGACCTTCTGGGCGAGCAGGACGAGGTCGTCGACGATCCCGCCGTGGCTCGAGGCCACCTCGTCGGCGCTGGTGATGTGGACCTTGGGGATCACGAGGACGTGCACCGGCGCCTGGGGGGCGATGTCGTAGAAGGCCAGAGCGGTCTCGCTCTCGGCGACCGGCGTCGAGGGGATCTCGCCCGCCACGATCTTGCAGAAGACACAGTCGGTCATGCGCTCATCTTTACCGATTCCCCGCCGTCGCGGTGCTTCCCCACCCGTCACGCGCGGCCGCCATGAGAGTCGCCGCGGCCACCGCGGCCGTCTCGGCGCGCAGAACCGTCGAGCCCAGGCCCACGCGCACGCGCGTCTCGCCCCACTCCCCCGGCGCCCAGCCACCCTCGGGGCCGATTGCCACCGCGCGCACCGGCGCCCAGGCGCCGGCTCCGCCGAAGTCGGCCACCGCCACCTCGTCGGGCACGTCGGCGACCTTCACGGGCTCGTCGATCAGCACGTCGTAGGTGCGACGGCACTGGCCGGCGGACTCCTTCGCGATTCTGCGCCAGCGCGCGAGGGTCTTGGTCGCGTAGTCGCCGCGAAAGGCCACCGTGAGTCGCGCGCACACCAGCGGCACCACGCGGGTCACTCCGAGCTCGGTGGCCTTGGCGATCGCCCACTCACCGCGCTCGCCCTTGACCGGCGCGAGGTAGAGGGTGATCGGCTCGGGCGCGGGGTCCACCGCGACGTCGCTCGCGAGTTCGAGCCCCGCATCACCAACGGTGGCGAAGGCCCAGTCGCCGCCGCCGTTGGTAACAACGATCTCCTCGCCGACGTTCGCGCGCAGGACTCGCCGCAGGTGGTGGTCGTCGTCGCGCGAGAGCACCGGAAGCGTGGGATCGGCGACGCGAAACTGCCCGAGGGCCGCGACCCGGCGCGACCACTCGTGCAGGGTCATCGCTTCGCCTTGCGTCGGCCGAAGAGACCCGTGGGCTCCTCGCGCACGATCTCCTCGCGGTGCGCGGCGAGTTGGCGCAGCAGATCCGCCGACGTCTCGTCGAGTTCACGGGGCACGTCCACGACCAGGTGCACGTAGAGGTCGCCGCGACCACGACCGTGCAGGTGCTCGACGCCCTCGTGGCGGATCCGCTGAACGGTACCGTTCTGGCTACCCGGCTCGACGTCGAGGACCAGGGTGCCCGTGAGGGTCGGCACCTCGACGCTCGCTCCCAGCGCCGCCTGGGTGAAGGCGACGTGGGCCTCGTGGTGCAGGTCGTCGCCCACGCGCTCGAACCGTGCGTCCGGCGCCACGCTCAAATGCACGTAGAGACGCCCGTTGGGACCGCCGCGCGGTCCCGCCGGCCCGCGATCGGCCAGGCGCATGGTCGAGCCGTCTTCCACGCCGGCCGGGATCTGCACCGAGAGCACCGAGGTCGTGCGCACGCGCCCGTCGCCCTGGCAGTCCGGGCACGGCGTCGTGATCCGCGTCCCCCAGCCGTCACAGCGCGGACAGGCCATCGAGGTCACCATCTGGCCGAGGATCGAGTTGCGCACCCGACGCACCTCGCCGGCGCCGCCGCACTCCTCACAGGTCACCGCCGAGGTGCCCGGCGCCGCTCCCGAGCCGCTGCAGGTGCCACAGCGCTGGGCCAGGTTCACGGTCACCTCGCGCGTCGCGCCGAAGGCGGCCTCCTCCAGGGTGATCTCGAGGGAGATCTCCGCGTCGGGACCCGGCTGGGGCCCGCGGCGACCGCCGCGCTGGCCGCCGCCGAAGAACATGTCGAAGATGTCCTGGACCGAGCCGGCGCCGAAGGGGCTCTGGGCGTCGGCCGAGCCGAAGCGGTCGTAGTTCGCACGACGTTCGGGATCCGAGAGGATCTCATAGGCCTGGGAGACCTCCTTGAAGCGCGCCTCGGCCGTGGGGTCGGGGTTCGCGTCGGGGTGGTACTGGCGAGCGAGCTGGCGATAGGCGCGCTTGATGTCCTCGGCCGAGGCGTCGCGCGCAACGCCGAGGACCTCGTAGAGATCACTGGACACGTTCGTCCTCTCCGACGAAATGGCGCGACAATTGCTCTGAGACCAGCTGGGCGGCGGCGAGGGCCTCGCGATACTTCATGCGCGTCGGTCCGAGCAGGCCCACGGCGCCGGCGCGCTGACCGTCGATGGTGACCGGCGCGACGATCAGCGCGCACGAAGCGAGCGACTCGTAGCCGTGCTCGCTGCCGATGGCGACCGACGACCCCGATTCGAGAACGTCTTGGACCAGGGAGACCACGAGCAACTCCTGTTCGAGGATGGCGAGGACCTTGCGCACCGTCTCGACGCCGTTGAAGGCCTCGGCCACCCGCGAGGATCCCCCGATGAAGACCTGCTCGCCCTCGACCGTCGGCGACTCGGCGTGCAGAGTCGCGACCGCGTCGCGCACCAGGCTCGCGACCTGATCGCTGCGCGAGGGCACCTGGACGCGATGCTCGAGCGAGGTCCCGAGCAGAAGGGCGTTGATCTGACGCGAGGCCTCGGCCACGTCGCTCGGCAGGATCGCGTAGGGGGTGAAGACGCTGTGCTTCGTGACCGCGCCGTCGGAGAAGACGGTGACCAGCAGCTGGTGGTTGGCGTCGAGGCTGACCAGCTGGGCCGAGAGGATCGTGGCGTGGCCGTGGCCGGCGCCGACCACCAGCGAGGTGTAACTCGTCATCTCGCTGAGCAGCGTCGAGGTCTGCTCGAGGACGTCTTCGACCTCGCCGCGCACGTGCGCGAAGAACTCGGCGACCTGGCGCTGCTGAGCCGAGCCCACGGTGGCGTCGCTCAGGTGGTCGACGAAGTAGCGATACCCCTTGTCGGTCGGGACCCGCCCGGCCGAGGTGTGGGGCTGGGCGAGATAGCCCTCGCGCTCCAAGGCCACCATCTCGCTGCGCACGGTCGCCGGTGAGACGGACAGGTCGGCGTTGGAGGCCACCGAGGACGAGCCGACCGGCTGGGCCGTGTCGATGTGCTCGGTGACGACGGCCTCGAGAATCGTCGCCTTGCGCGCGTCGAGATCCGCAGACGCCGGGGGTTTCGCGACGCGACGAGCCATGTGCCTCCTTGTTAGCACTCGATTCTACCGAGTGCCAACGCGAACGTGTTCGACGCCAATCGCGAGCCCGGGCTAGTCCTCGAGCTTCAAAGCGGCCACGAAGGCCTCCTGGGGCACTTCCACGCGGCCGAGGTTCTTCATGCGCTTCTTGCCCTCCTTTTGCTTCTCGAGGAGCTTGCGCTTGCGGGTGATGTCACCGCCGTAGCACTTGGCCAGGACGTCCTTGCGCCGGGCCTTGACCGTCTCGCGCGCGATCACGCGCCCGCCGATCGCGGCCTGGATCGGCACGTCGAACATCTGGCGCGGGATCAGCTCGCGCAGGCGCTCGGCCATCTTGCGTCCGTAGTACTCGGCGTTGCTGCGGTGCACGATCGTCGAGAAGGCGTCGACCGGCTCGTGGTTGATCAGCAGGTCCACGCGCACCAGGTTCGACGTGACGTACCCGTGGGGCTCGTAGTCGAGGCTGGCGTAACCCTTGGTACGGCTCTTCAAGGCGTCGAAGAAGTCGATCACGACCTCGGCGAGGGGGATCGTGTAGCGCAGCTCGACCCGCTCGGCCGAGAGGTAGTCCATCTTGATCATCTCGGCGCGCCGTGACTGGCACAGGTCCATCACCGTGCCCAGGTACTCGCTCGGGGTCAGGATCGAGATCTCGAGCATCGGCTCGTCGATGTGGTCCAGCCGATTCGAATCGGGCAGGTCCGTCGGGTTGTCGATGTCGACTTCGGTGCCGTCGGTGAGATAGGCCCGGTAGGCCACCGAGGGCGCCGTGGCGATGAGATCGAGGTCGAACTCGCGCTCCAAGCGCTCGCGCACGATCTCCATGTGCAGCAATCCCAGGAACCCGCAGCGAAAGCCGAATCCCAGCGCCCGCGAGGACTCCGGCTCGTAGGTGATGGACGCGTCGTTGAGCTTGAGCTTGTCCAAGGAGTCGCGCAGGTCACCCAGGTCGTCGCCGTCGATGGGATAGATGCCGCAAAAGACCATCGGCTTGGGGTCGCGATAGCCCTCGAGCGGCGCGGCCGCCGGTCGGGCCGCCTCGGTGATCGTCTCGCCCGAGCGCGCACCCCCGACGTCCTTGATGCCGGCGACGATGTAGCCCACCTCGCCAGGTCCCAGCTGGGACACCGGGGTCATCACCGGGGACCGCACGCCCAGCTCTTCGACCTCGTGGTTCGAGCCCGCCTGCATCATGCGGATCTTGACGTCGTCGCGCAGCGTGCCCTCGACCACGCGGATCGAGCTGATGACCCCGCGGTACTGGTCGTAGGACGAGTCGAAGATCAGGGCGCGCAGCGGCGCGTGGGGATCGCCCACCGGGGCCGGGATCCGCGCGATCACCGCCTCGAGCAGCTCGCGCACCCCCTCGCCGGTCTTGGCCGAGATCGAGAGCACCTCGGTGGCGGCCAGTCCGAGGACCCGTTCGAGCTCTTCCTTGCAGCGCTCCGGGTCGGCCGCGGGCAGGTCGATCTTGTTGAGCACGGCCACGATCTCGAGGTTGTGCTCGATCGCCTGATAGCAGTTGGCCAGTGTCTGAGCCTGGATGCCCTGGCTGGCGTCGACGAGCAGGATCGCCCCCTCGCACGCGGCGAGCGAGCGCGACACCTCGTAGCCGAAGTCCACGTGGCCCGGGGTGTCGATCAGCTGGAGGATGTGGCCCTCGAAGTGCACGCGCACGTTCTGGGCCTTGATGGTGATGCCGCGCTCGCGCTCGATGTCCATCGAGTCGAGGTATTGGGCGCGCATGAGGCGCGGATCCACCGCGCCGGTGATCTCCAGGATGCGGTCCGAGAGGGTCGACTTACCGTGGTCGACGTGGGAAATGATGGAAAAGTTCCGGATTTTGCTGGCGTCGACGCCACGAGGAGGAGTTGCCACGGTCCCCTTAGGCTACCCGTCGCCTCGCCCAATCGATGTGGAGGGGCCTGGTCGGGCCTGCTAACCTTGTTCAGCCCGCCGTTGGTCTTCGGCGCACTGAGAACGGGGAATTTTTCGTGGCAAATATCAAGAGCCAGATCAAGCGCAACAAGCAGAACATCGTCGCGCGCGATCGCAACAAGGCCGTCAAGTCCGAGATCCGCACTCGCACCAAGAACGCCGTCGCCGCGGTCGGCACCGAAAACGAGGAAACGGCGCTGCGCAACGCCATCAAGCGCATCGACACCGCTGCCGCCAAAGGTGTCATTCACAAGAATCAGGCCGCCAACAAGAAGAGCGGCCTGCAGCGGCGCATCAACGCCCTCAAGCTCAACGACTAGCGCCGGCCCATCCGGGCCAGGCGCGCCACCAGGACTTCGATGACCGTGGCGTCGGTGACGTCCGCGTCGCTCTCGGGGTCGCGCCCGTAGTCGACCCCGCCCTTTAGGTCCTCGTCGGCCCGGGCGATCAGGGAGAGCGCGGCCCCCAGGCGGGCACCGCCCAGGCGCGTCGCCGAGCGCAGCGCCTTGCCCGCGGGATAGGCCTTGATTCCGAGCAGGGACGCCGCGTCCTCGGGGGTTCGCGCGCCGCTGCCCTCGAGACGGGCCAGGCGCAGGTAGTAGCGCTGGAGCAGGTTCACGATCTGCAGACCCACGCGGCTTCGCGAGTCGAGCATGCGCCGGGCCACCTCGAGCGCCTTCGTGGCGTCGCCGGCGTCGATCGCGTCGGTCAGGTCCCACTCGGGCAGGTCGCCGGCGTCGCCCAGGTAGGGCTCGAGGTCGACGTAGCGCACCGACCGCTCGCCGTAGATCGAGCGCAGGGTGCGCGCGAGCGCGTCGACCCGGGCGACGTCGTCTCCCACCACCTCGGCGACGCGGCGCGCGTCGTCTCGCGCGAGCCCCACGCCGTAGCTGGCGAGCGTCGAGGCGACGAACTCGGCGCGGTCGTCGAGGCGCGATCCGACGTTGACGTCGACGACCGTCGCGGCGGCCTTGACCAGCTTGTGGCTCTTCGCGCCCACCACGGCGAGGAGGAGGTCGGCGTCGGTCGCCCCCGACTGCATCCACTGCGCTAGAGCGGCCACCTCGTCGGCGAGCAGGAGCTGCGCGTCGCGCACCACGACCACGCGGCGCTCGGCGAGCAGCCCTGGCGTGTTGAGCGCCTCGAGCACGCTCGCGAGGATCGGCTCGGACCCGGTCGTGACGTCCTTGGCCGTGTAGACCTGCAGCGCCGACGGGTTGAGCCCGTCGAGCGCCAGTTCGACCTGACGGTGCAGGGCGTCGTACACCATCGTGGCCTCGCTGCCCACGACGCAGACGCTGCTCATCGGGCCTCGAGGATCGCCTGGATCGCGTCGCGCACGCGCACGGTGCCGGCGACGTCGTGCACGCGCAGCACGCGGGCCCCGCCGGCGATGCCCAGCGCGCTCGCCGCCAACGTCGCCTCTCGCCGCTGGGTCACGTCGAGGTCGAACAGCGTGCCGAGGAAGGTCTTGTTCGACGCGGAGAGGAACAGCGGCGAACCCAGGTCGGCCAGCACGGCGCTGTCGCGCAACAACTGCAACGACTGTGCGGAGGTCTTGCCGAGGTCGAGTCCCGCGTCGAGCACGATGCGATCCTCCCCCACTCCGGCCTCGAGCGCGCGACGGCGGCGCTCGAGCAAGAAGTCTCGCACGGTCGCCGTGACGTCGTCGTAGTGCGGAGTGGGATCGGCCACCCGCGGCGCGAGACGGATGTGGGTGGCCACCACGCTGGCGCCCGCCTCGGCGGCGACCGTCAGGTAGTTCGGGTCGGCGAAACCGCTGATGTCGTTGCCGAGGCTCGCCCCCTCGGCGAAGCAGGCGCGCGCCACCGACGCGCGCCAGGTATCAATGGAGAGCGCCACGTCGAAGCGTCGGGCGAGTTCGGACACGGCCGGCACCACGCGCTCGAGTTCCTCGGCCTCGGTGACCTCGGGACCGGGTCCGGCCTTCACACCGCCCACGTCGAGGATGTCGGCGCCCTCGGACACCAGGCTCTCGGCCCGACGAAAGAACGCGTCGAGCTCGAAGGTCGCCGCGGGCGCGTAGAAGGAGTCGGGCGTGCGGTTCAAGATCCCCATCACCAGCGCGCGCGTCGTCAGGTCGAAGCGTCGCTCGCCGAGGGTGAAGAGCAGCGGAGAGCGAGGCTCGAAGAGCCGCACTAGTAGAGGCGGTTGGCCAGGCGGCGCCGGTAAGACACGTAGCGCGGGTCCTCGGGTCCCAGCGCGTCGAGTATCACGAGCAGGTGATCCTTCGCGGAGGGATCGACGCCGGTCTGATCGAGCAGGTGCTCGAGGACGAGATCCACGTCGCCCGAAAGGCTCACCCCTTCGCGGGCCAGCTGCAGGCGCGCGCGCAGCTGGTTGGCGACGGTGCCCCCGAGGGACTCGACCAGGGTGGCGAGCTCGTCGAGACGATTCTCGGCCAGCAGGATCTCACCCAGGGCGCCGGCGGCTCCGGCGTGACCGGGGTCGATCTCGAGCGCGCGGCGCAGGGAGGCTTCGTCGCCGGCGGCAACCAGATCCTCGAGGGGGGATCCGGCGGGCGCCAGCTTGGTGATGAACTCGCGCACCGCCTTCTCGGGCAGCGCGCCCACGAAGGAGTCGACGACCTGGCCATCCTTGAGGGCGAACACCGAGGGGATCGACTGCACGGCGAAGGCCCGTGCCACCTGAGGATTCGCGTCGACGTCGACCTTGGCGAGCTCGACGGACACGCCCATTTCAGCGACGACCTTCTCGAGAGTCGGTGTCAGCGTCTTGCACGGGCCGCACCACGCCGCCCAGAGATCGACCACCACGGGCACGCTGCGGGAGCGTTCGATGACGGCGGTGGCGAAGGTGGCGTCGGTCACGTCGGTCACGCTCGAAGCCTACCGGCGGTCCCCCGGAGGGTCGTCGTGGCGCTGTTAGCCTGCGGCCATGGGGGGTATTGCACCGATCGACGAGGATGCGGTGTCCCGGTGGATGGCGGCCACCGTCGGTGCTCGCGAGCCGCTCTCCTTCACGCTCATCGCCGGCGGACGGTCCAACCTGACCTACCGGGTACGCGACGCGACTGGACGCGACTTCGCCCTTCGTCGCCCGCCCACGAGCCACGTCCTGCCCACCGCGCACGACATGAGTCGCGAGTATCGGATCCTCGCCGCACTCGCGCCCCTCGGCCTGCCCGTGCCCACCCCGCTCGCGCTGTGCACCGACCCCGAGGTCAACGGGCCGGCGTTCTACGTGATGGAGTTCGTCGACGGCGCGATCCTGCGCACGCGCGCCGACGCCGAGGCCACCTTCGACGTCGCTACGCGCGCACGCATCGGTGACGAGCTCGCGACCACGCTCGCCCGGCTGCACACCGTGGACATCGACGAGGCCGGGCTGGCGGACCTGGCGCGCCACGACGGTTACATCGAGCGCCAGCTGCGCCGCTGGCGCGGCCAGTACGAGCAGATGCGCGTGGCGGGCGACGGCGGCGACGGTCTGGTCGAAGACGTCGGCGACCGCCTGGCGCGCGCGATCCCGCCCCAACAGCGCGTCACGGTCGTCCACGGCGACTACCGCCTCGACAACACCGTTCTCGACGAGACCGGCCGCGTGCGCGCGATCCTCGACTGGGAGATCTGCACCCTGGGCGATCCGCTCGCCGACGTCGGCCTGCTGCTCGACTACTGGGCCGAGCCCGGCGACCCCACGCTCGCGCTGCTCGGTGCCGCACCCACGACGGCCGAGGGCTTCGCCCGACGTGACCAGGTGCTCGCCGCCTACGCGGCCCACAGCGATTTGGACGTCAGTGGCATCGCCTACTATCAATCATTCGGTTACTGGAAGTTGGCCTGCATCCTCCAGGGCGTCTACGCCCGCTATCGGGCGGGGGCGACCGCGGGGGACACCGGCAGTGTTGACGAGTTTCCGGCGCACATTGCGATGCTCGCGAGCATCGCGAAGGACATGTTGGAGAGCTGATGGACGACGAAATCTACGACCGCATCATCTTCTTCGCCGACCCCGAATTCAATGAACCCGTCCTCGTGGTGGCCCTCGAAGGCTGGATCGACGCCGGGGCCGGAGCCGCCACCGCGATGTCAACCCTGCTCTCGACGATCCCCACCGAGACGCTGGCGACCTTTGACACCGAGTACTTCATCGACCAGCGCGCGCGCCGGCCGCTCGCGCGCATCGTCGACGGCATCACGACCGAACTCACCTGGCCCGAGATCCAGTTGCGCTACGGGCGCGACGGCGACGGCGCCGACATGCTCTTCCTGGTGGGACCGGAACCGGACTTCCACTGGAGCGACTTCGTCGACGTCGTGACCGACGCCGCGGCGCGTTACAACGTGCGCCTGGTGGTGGGCCTCGGTGCCTTCCCGGCGCCCACGCCCCACACCCGCCCGGTGCGCGTGATCGGCACCGCCCCGGCGCCCAGCGCGCACCTACTCGCGCGCGTCGGTTCGGTGACCGGCGAACTCGAGGTGCCCGCCGGCATCAACGCCGCACTCGAACTGGGATGCGCCGACGTCAACCTCGAGGTCATCACCCTCTGGGCGCGCGTGCCCCACTACGTGGCCTCCATGTCCTACCCGCAGGCCGCCGCGGCCCTCATCGACGGTCTGGCGCGCATCGCGGGGCTGACCCTAGACGCGAGCGTGCTACGCGACTCCTCAGCCGAGGCCCGCGCGCGCGTCGACGACCTGGTCACCAACAACCCCGACCACAGCTCGATGGTCGAGCAGCTCGAAGAGGCCGCCGACGAGAGCGAGGGGCCCGCGACGAGTGACGAGGTTCCCAGCGGCGACGAGCTGGCCGCCGAACTCGAGCGCTTCCTGCGTGGCGAGGCCGGCTAGGAGACTGTTGAATAATTCGGCTCTGAAAGCCGAGTTTTCGTGCACGGGTCGTCGAGAATTGTTATGTGCAAGGACTCAGCGAACCCAACCGTGAATTGCTCGATGCGGCGGCGCTCTGCCGACAACTCGTGCCCCAA
>DAIDJP010000008.1 GCA_027451285.1 Acidimicrobiaceae bacterium
GAGGGCCACACCAGCGATGCGAGGCTGAAAAGTACGACGCCGAGCGCCCGCCACCAGGAAGAAAGTCGGTGGAACATGTGCCTACAGGCTACCGTTGCCGAACCGCGGGACCGGGAGCCGGTACCCTACAGTCGCCGTGACCTCCTCCGAATCCACCCTCGAGCGACTCAACCAGATCGCCCAGCTCTCCGCGCCGCTCGCGCGGGCCTTCGCCGACGCCGGCCACTCCCTCTACGCGGTGGGTGGATCGGTGCGCGACGCGCTGGTGGGCGTGACCGGCGACGTCGAGGAGATCGACTTCACCACCGACGCTCGACCCGACGAGATCGCCCGCCTGATGAAGCCGCTGTGCAGCGCGCTCTGGGAGCAGGGACGGGCCTTTGGCACCATCGGGGGCAAGCTGGCGGCGAGCGGGGTGAAGGCCGAGATCACAACCTTTCGCTCCGAGGCGTACGTCGACCACTCGCGCAAGCCTGCGGTCGAGTGGGGCGACTCGCTCGAGGTCGACCTCTCGCGGCGCGACTTCACGATCAACGCCCTGGCCCTCGATGTGGTGGCCCTGGCCCTGGAGACCCCCGGAGTGCAGACGCTCTTTGACTACTTCGGCGGTTTCGCGGACCTGCACGAGCGGGTCCTGCGCACGCCGACCGAGGCCGGGGGCCTCTTTCGCGACGACCCGCTGCGCATGCTGCGCGCGGCGCGCTTCGCGGCGCGCTTTGACCTGCGCATCGATCCCCTGGTGGAGTCGGCCGCGGTGGAGAACGCCGAGAAGCTCGCCATCGTCTCGGCCGAGCGCATTCGCGCCGAGCTCGACCTGCTGATGGTGACCGAGCGGCCCTCGATCGGGCTCGACTTCCTCGTGCGCACCGGACTGGCCACGCAGTTCCTGCCCGAATTGCCGGCCCTGCAGCTCGAGCAGGATCCGATCCATCGCCACAAGGACGTGTTGACCCACACCTGGGCGGTCGTCGATCGGACGTCGCCGGACCTCGTGCTGCGACTGGCCGCGCTCTTTCACGACGTGGGCAAGCCCGCGACCCGCGCCATCACGCCCGAGGGGGTGACGTTTCGCTTCCACGAGATCGTCGGAGCCAAGATGACCAAGAAGCGCATGCTCGCCCTGAAGTACTCCCAGGAGGTGCTCGACGACGTCGTGGCCCTGGTCGAGCTGCACCTACGCTTTCACACCTACCAGATGGGCTGGAGCGACAAGGCGGTGCGCCGCTACGTGCGCGACGCCGGCCCGCTACTGGACAAGCTCAACGAGCTCACGCGCTGTGACGCGACGACGCGCAACGCGCGAAAGGCCGCGACCTTCGCGCGGCGAATGGACGAGCTCGAAGAGCGCATCGTCGAGCTGCGCGCCCAAGAGGACCTCTCGCGCCTGCGCCCCGCCCTCGACGGACTCGCGGTGATGGAGGTGCTCGGTGTCTCGCCCGGACCCGTGGTCGGTCGCGCGCTCGACTTCTTGATGGAGATCCGCCTCGACGAGGGCGAGATCACGCCCGAGGAGGCCACCACGCGCCTGCGCGCGTGGTGGGCCGCCCGGGGGGATTAGGGCCAGACGGGGTTGTCGGCGCCGCCGTCAGCGAAGGCCACGACCATGTCGTGGGCTACGTCGTCGTGGAACTGCACCGGCGGGGACTTCATGAAGTAGGCGGAGGGGCCGATGATCGGGCCGCCGATGCCGCGGTCCAGGGCCACCTTGGCGCAGCGCACCGCGTCGATGATGACGCCGGCCGAGTTGGGCGAGTCCCACACCTCGAGCTTGAGCTCGACGTTGAGCGGCACGTCACCGAAGTTGCGTCCCTCCATGCGGATGTAGGCCCACTTGCGGTCGTGCAGCCACGGCACGTGGTCGCTCGGTCCGATGTGCACGTCGTCGGCGCCCAGGCGGCTCGTCTCGAGCTGGCTGGTCACGGCCTGGGTCTTGGAGATCTTCTTGGACTCGAGTCGCTCGCGGTCGAGCATGTTCTTGAAGTCCATGTTGCCGCCGACGTTGAGCTGGTAGGTGTGGTCCAGTGTCAGGCCGCGGTCCTCGAAGAGGCGCGCGAGCACGCGGTGCACGATGGTCGCGCCGACCTGGCTCTTGATGTCGTCGCCGATGATCGGCACGCCGGCCGCGGCGAACTTGGCCGCCCACTCCGGGTCCGAGGCGATGAAGACGGGGATCGCGTTGACGAAGGCGACGCCGGCGTCGAGGGCCGCCTGGGCGTAGTAGCGCTGCGCGTCCTCCGAGCCCACCGGCAGGTAGGAGACGAGGACCTCGGCGCGCGCGTCGCGCAGCACCTGGGCGACGTCGACGGGCTCGGCGGGTGACTCCTCGATGGAGGCGCGGTAGTACTTGTTGAGCCCGTCGAGGGTCGGGCCGCGCTGGACGGTCACGCCGAGGGAGGGGACCGTCGCGAACTTGATCGTGTTGTTCTGGCCGCCGTCGATGGCCTTGCCGAGGTCGTTGCCCACCTTGGAGGCGTCGACGTCGAAGGCCGCGACGAACTCGAGGTCGGCGACGTGATAGCCGCCGAGCACGACGTGCATCAGGCCCGGTACGTCATCGCCGGGCTTGGCGTCCTTGTAGTAGGTGACGCCCTGAATGAGCGAACTGGCGCAGTTGCCGACGCCGGCGATGGCCACGCGGATGTTCTTCATGGCTGTCCTTTCTTACTTCGCGTCTCGCGCGAAGGGCTGAGGGTTGGAGTTGTTGCGTTCTGCGGATAGCAGCGTGTCGATCCAGGCCAGGTCGAGCTCGACGCCGCGCGCGGCGTGTTCCATCACGCTGCGCGCGTATTCGTCGAGCTCGGCGTTGTGCGCACTGGTGCGCACCTCGGCGAGGCGCTCGAGAAGATCGCTGCGGCGCCGCTCGAGCAGTCCCACGCGCAGGTTCGGCGTGAGGTACTTGGCGAGCGCCATGCGCATCGAGAAGCCCTTGGCGTCATCGAGAGTCGCGGGGTTGGCCAGGAGTTCGACGAACTCGCGGCGTCCCCGCTCGGTGATGCGATAGACCTTGCGGCCTCGGCGGCCCAGCCCCGAGCCGGAGCGCAGGGTGCGCAACGCGGCGCGCTCGCCCGAGAGTGATCCGGTCGAGAGGGAGCTCAACCGGGGGTCGCTCACGGTCACGGCCTCGACGCTGCCGTGGCGTTCGAGGCGGGCCAGTGCCGGGTAGATCGAACCAAAGGAAACGTTGGCCGAAATGCCCAGTCGGTCGCGCAGCTGGGAGCGGATCTCGTAGCCGTGGTGGTCACGGTCCATCAAGAGCCCCAGGATGGCGATGTCTAACACGCGATCCATCATATCACTTCGATATATCGATGCGACAAGGCTGTACGCCACCGCCAAATCACCCGGGGGTAGTCTCGCCGGTAATGGAACGACGGCTGGGAACGAGCAGCGCCGACGGGGCGGTGGTGGAGTTCGGCCTCGTGCGCCACGCCCTCCTGGCCAAGGTCGCCGCCGGACAGCTGCGCTACGAGGACATCTGCGACGCCCACCCCGAGCTGCTACGCGCGGCCGCGCACATCGGACGCCCCTCGGGAGAGGTCTGTCCGGTCTGCCACGACCAGGACCTGGTCGAGGTGACCTACGTCTTCGGTGCCCGCCTGCCGCCCGGCGGCACGTGCCCGACGAGTCGCGCCGAGCTCAGTCGCCTCGAGCGACGCGAGGAGCCGGTCCAGTGCTACGCGGTCGAGGTGTGCGTGGGGTGCCGCTTCCACCACCTGGTGCGCAAGTGGTCCGCCGGCGGGCGGCGTAGCCGGCGCGTCGCGCGCGAGGTCGGCCAGTGAGCCTCTCGGCGCCGGCGATTCGCGCCCGCAAGCGCGCCCGCGGTGACGCCGCCCTGGTCATGGTGACCGCCTACGACGAGCCCGCCGCGCGCTACGCCGACGCGGCCGGCGTGGACATCCTGCTGGTCGGCGACTCGGTGGCCAACGTCGTCATGGGCCAGGCCGACACGCTGCACGTGACGCTCGCCGAGATGGTCCATCACGTCGCGGCCGTCGCGTCCGCGAGGCCGAACGCGCACGTGGTGGCCGACATGCCCTGGCTGAGCTACCACCTCGGGACGGCCGACGCGGTGCGCAACGCGGCCGAGCTGATCCGCGCGGGCGCCCAGAGCGTCAAGCTCGAAGGGGGCCACGCGCGCCTCGAGGTGGTGCGCGCCCTCCTCGACGCCGAGATCCCGGTCATGGGCCACCTCGGACTGACCCCTCAGAGCGTGCTCGCCATGGGCGGCTTCAAGGTCCAGGCGAAGTCGCGCGACGCGGCCAAGCTGCTCGTCGAGGACGCCCTGCTCCTCCAGGAGGAGGGCGTCTACGCGATCGTGATCGAGGGGGTGCCCGGCGCGGTGGGCACCGAGGTGACCGCGGCGCTCGAGATTCCCACGATCGGCATCGGCGCGGGCCCGGACACCGACGGCCAGGTCCTGGTCTTTCACGACCTGTTGGGCCTCACCGGCCGCAAGCCGGCGCGCTTCGTGCGCCAGTACGCGCAGCTCGGCGAGGCGATCACCGAGGCGATCGGCCGCTACGCCGCCGACGTGCGCGAGGAGACCTCCCCGAGCGAGGACGAGTCCTATCCCAGCTCCGACGCCGGCCACTAGACCCGTCGAGCGGGCCGCACTAGACTGGGCGTTCCCGCAAACGCGGGGCTAGCAACATACCCTGCTCTGTCTTCCGCAGAGCCCGGCGCTGCCGGACCAGAGGGAAAGGAAACCGGCCATGCGGCCCTATGAATCCATGATCGTGTTCGACACCACCGTCGACGCGCAGTCCATCCAGGTGGCCCTCGATCGGGCGCTCGACACCATTCGGTCCCACGGCGGAAACCCCGGCGCGATCGACCGTTGGGGCAAGCGCCCCCTGGCGTACGAGATCAACAAGCGCAAGGAGGGCTACTACGTCCTGGTGGAGTTCAGCGGTGAGTCGAACACGGTGACCGAGCTCGACCGCATCCTGACCCTCTCGGACGAGGTCCTGCGCTTCAAGATCCTCCGTCACACCACCAAGACCCCCGCCGCGCGCACCAGCGCCGAGGCGTAGATCGCGACTCGAGGAGAGAACATGCCAGACAACTCAATCACCGTCGTGGGCAACATCACGCGTGACCCGGAACTCAAGTTCCTCAACAGCGGCCAGGCCGCCGTGCGCCTGTCGGTGGCGGTGAATCGCCGCTGGCAGAACCGCCAGACCCAGGAGTGGGAGGAGCGCGTCTCGTACTTCGAGGTCACGGGATACGGCGCCATGGCCGAGAACGCCGCCAACTCGCTGACCAAGGGAACCCGCGTCATCGTGAGCGGGCGCCTCGAGCAGCGCAGCTGGGAGACCGAGAACGGCGACAAGCGCTCGATCGTCGAGATCAACGCCGACGAGATCGCCCCGTCGCTGCGCTACGCGACCGCGGTCGTCACCAAGACCCCGCGC
>DAIDJP010000009.1 GCA_027451285.1 Acidimicrobiaceae bacterium
CTACTGCTGCCTCCCGTAGGAGTCTGGACCGTGTCTCAGTTCCAGTGTGGCTGATCGTCCTCTCAGACCAGCTATCCGTCGTTGCCTTGGTGGGCCGTTACCCCGCCAACAAGCTGATGGACCGCGAGCCCCTCCCGAAGCGAAAAAACATTTCTTGCACCGATCATGCGATCAGTGCGAGGTATTCGGTATTAGCACCGGTTTCCCGGTGTTATCCCAATCTTCGGGGCAGGTTGCTCACGTGTTACTCACCCGTTCGCCACTAAATCTTTCAGAGCAAGCTCCTTGGATTCCGTTCGACTTGCATGTATTAAGCACGCCGCCAGCGTTCATTCTGAGCCAGAATCAAACTCTCCATCAAGATTTTTCCGGAACCGAAATTCCTTAGAAATCAGAGAGCCGGATGGGTGACTCTAACCACCATCCGACAACAGCGAGTTCCACGGGGTGGTCCTCGCTGCCTACTGCATACTTCTTTGACGAACGACGCGTCCGGTTAGGTCCGTTCCCGTCGCCCGTACTGGCTTTTGGCTCTCGTTCTTCCGTTTTCAAGGAGCGACAACACACACGACCGGAGTCGGAGGTGTGAAGTTACACCACCACAGGATCTCTCCCGTGGCCACACCAGGTCTCCCCGGTGTGGGATGCCCACCTTATCAGCGCACGACAACCCGGTGCAAATGCGCCGGCGCCGTGTTGATGGCAGGAAGACCACTATAGCAGTGGCGATCGGCGACGGTGATCGTTTCGCGACATCTTGTCGAATTTTTTGGAGCGTCACGCCCTGGCGTCGGCCGCGTCGACGAAGGCGCACAACGTCCCGATCAGGCGCATCTCGTCGATCGTGCGCGCTCGCGCGTTGAGCAGCGCGTCGGTGCACACGAGATAGGCCAGGCACCGCGCGCGACTGACCGCCACGTTGAGCCGATTGCGCGAGAAGAGGAATCCCGGTCCGCGCGGCATGTCCTCGTGCGAGGACGTGGTCATCGTGAAGAACACCACGGCCGCCTCGCGGCCCTGGAACTTGTCGACTGTGCCCACCTGAACGGCGCCCAGTCCCGCCGCGTCCATCGCTCGCCGGAGCAGGCGCACCTGGTCGTTGTAGGGCGCCACGACCATGAAGTCCTCTCCCGTCAGGTCGCGCGTCTCACCGTGCTGGTTGACCCAGGGACTGCCCAGCAGCTCGCGGATTTGAGCGACGACGAGCCGGGCCTCCTCGGGCGACTCCGTGGCGCGCCCGACGTGCTCGGCGCGCAGCCAGCGCAGCCCGGTGCCGGCCGTGGTCGTCTGTTGAGCGCAGCTGGCGTGACTCGTGAGGCGGCCCTCGTAGATCTGCTCGGAGATGAATCGACACACGTCGGGATGCATGCGACGTGACTCGCTGAGGAACACCCCCTGATTCGCGGGGATCGTGGGGTGCTCGCCCAAGACGTGCTCGAGCACGCTGGCCCCCGAACCGCCTGGGTGTTCGGCCTGGGCCACCTGAGCCAGTTGGAGGGGATCACCCAGCAGCACGAGGTTGCGAGCGCCGTTGGCCGCGGCGATCGCGTCGGCGAGGGCGAGTTGGCCGGCCTCGTCGATCAGCAGGACATCCACCGGGAAGGGCCGCACCCCCGGGCGCGACCACAGCCACGTCGTGCCGGCGACCAGGTTGTAGTCGGTGCCCTCGGCGTCGGCGGGCTTGGATGAGTAGCGCACCCCCGCGAGGGGACTCGCGGGACGCGACGAGGTGATGCGCAGTCCCTTCAACAGATCGAGGCGACCGCGCGCGGACACGACCTCGTGCGCCGCACTCAGCAGGTTGTCGATCGCGGCGTGGCTCATCGCGGTGATCCCCACGCGCTGACCCTGCTCGAGCAGGTGAGCGATGATGTGGGCGCCGCTGTAGGTCTTTCCCGTGCCGGGTGGACCTTGGATGGCGGCCACGCTCTCGTCGAGTCCACCCACCCAGGCGAGCGTCTCCTCGAGCGAGTCGCTGAACTCGCTCACCGGGGCAACGTCGTTGCGAAAGCGAGGGCGAGCGCGCCGAAGCAGTTCGAGTGAGACTCGGCTCGGTGGATCGTCTTCGCGAGGGTTCACGATCTGCTCGGCCAGGTGCACCAGCACCCCGGGCTTGTGCCCCGGGCTGACGTAGTCGTCGAGGGTGATGACCGAGGGCACTCCCCCGGCCTCCGCGTGGCGTTCGCGCCAGGTCATGGCGAGTTCGCGCTTCTCGTGATCGAGAGCGCTGAGATAGCCGAATCCCCGTTCGACGCCCACGCCGGTGTAGAGGAAGTTCTCGCGCGCCTGGAACTTCTGGTCCACCAGTTGTTCAGGCCAGGTGAAGTGCGCGTAGGTCGTCGTGGTCGATCCCCGGGTCACCTCCTTGACGCCCGTGAAGTGGAGATTGGCGATGTAGTCACGATCCCCGTAGAGGGTGGTGAAGTCGGACTGGGCGCGTACGAACTTGGGCGTCGTGTTGGCGATCCTCTCTCGCCGCCAGTAGTTCAACAGGTCACCCAGGAGATGCTCGGGACTGTCCTCGCCGTGGTGGTGCAGCGCCTCGACCAACTGGTCGGTATCCAGCTCGGGTTCGGGCACCTCGAGCTGGGCCTCGCGCCAATCGAGATCTACCGGGCGCCGCTCGAGCAGCCAGCGGTGCAGTGCCGCCGTGGCCTCGACGTCTTGCTCGTTGTAGCTCGCGATGCTCTCGAGGATCGCCGGGTCGGCGCTGTGCAGGTAGTGCTCGTACTCGACCACGGCGCCGGCGCCCTGCTCGATCTCGCCGCTGCGCACGAACCCCGCGAGCTTTTCGAGCGACTTGAGCCCGTAGGACTCGGTCCCGACGCGCAGGGCGTTGCGCACCACCGCGTAGAGGTCGACGAAGAGTCCCGTGTCGACGAGGTGACGAAGGAGCGACTCGCTCGCTGTCCCCCTGGTCAGACGCTCCATCGCCGAACGCTCCGTGTGGTTGTAGTGGTAGACGTGATAGCCGGGGTGCGCCTCGCGGCGCCGCGCGAAGAAGTCGGTCAACTCGGCGATCATCTCGTCCTGTTCCTCGAGGTCGTGCGCCCAGCGTCCGTCGTAGCACCACTCGCCGTCGCGCACGTAGTACAGGCCCGCGAGAAAGAAGAGGTCGTGGTCGGCGCGCCAGAAGGGGTGGCCCTCGAAGTCGAAGTAGACGTCGCCGTCATCGGCGGCCGGCATCAGTTCGAAGCCGTGACCGTAGACAGGGTCGTCGGTCGTCTCGACGACCTCGAAGGCGGGAACGGCCCCGAGCTCGCTGCGCGTCGCCACCTGCAGATGCGCCTGACGCTGGAGACGGTGGAAGTTCTCCTCGTGGATCGCTGCCACGGGCTCGGCGTGCGCGGCCAGCTCGGCGATGGTCGCGACGCCGCTCTCTTCGAGGGCGGAGCGCTCGCTGGGGCGGATGTTCGCGACGTAGACGAGCGAGTCCTCGCCACGCCACTGCGCGTCACAGCGCGGCGCGAACTCGCAGATCTCGCAATGCGAGCACGGCTGGGGCGACGTGTCCGACACCACCTCGCGTGAGAGCAGCTCTCGCAGTTGGCGCTGGAGTCGGCGCCAGTAGGGACGGAACTGCTCGACCGCGAGAGTCTCGACCGCTCCCGAACCCAGCCACAGGTGCATGTTGCGCGCGCGCCGACCGGTCGCCGCCTCCAGGGCGTCGACGTAGAAGCAGAGCTGGAGCACGTGACCGGGCTTGCCCTCGAGCCGCGTGAGCTTCGCGTCGACGGGCTCGTAGGTGGGACCGTCACCGTGATCCACCCGCCAGACGAAGTCGGCGATGCCGCGGATGCCGTCATGGATGAAGGGCATCTGGTAGAGCACGTCGTGGCCGGCGTCGAGTGCGCCGGCCACGCGCGCGACCCAGGCGTCGAAGGCCTCGCCCGGGTTGCGCCCGGGCACGTGGTAGACCTCGCGGCCCTGGTTGTCCAGGTCGACCAGGCAGTTGCGCTCGTGCTCGGAGCCCTTGTCGATCAACACCTCGGCCAACGAGCCCCGAGCGGACGGTTCGAGGGTGAGAAGACCCGCGTCCACCTGGTTGGCGAGCGAGAGCGAGTGTGCGCACTCGAGCCACGCGCTGATCTTTGACGGGGTGAGCAGTCGCTCGGCCACGGGTCCTCCAGTTGTCGTCCCTAGTCTGGCCGAGCCCCGTGACGTGGGATTAGGAGAGCACCCGTCGCTTCGCCGCGGCGAGGCGCTCCTCGAGGCGGCGGCGCTGATCGGCGAGCGCCGACGGCCCGCTGGCCCCCGGTGACCGCCGGGCGGCGAGCGCGTGACCCGGCGCGAAGAGGTCCGCGTAGCCGGCCAGATCGTCGCTCTCGGCGACGACGCTGGCCAGGCTCACCCCGCGGCGCACCGCGTCACCGACGGCGCGGCCCACCCGCTCGTGCGCACTGCGAAAGGGCGTCCCCTCCTCGACGAGGCGCTCGGCGATGTCGATGGCGACCAGCAAATCGTCGTCGGCCGCGACCGCGGCCACGTCTCGGTGAAAGGTCATGGAGCGGTACGCGCCGGCGAGCGCCACCAGAACGCGGTCCACTTGGACCAGGGAGTCAAAGAGCGGCTCCTTGTCCTCTTGGAGGTCGCGGTTGTACGTCAGGGGCAGGCCCTTGAGCGTGACGAGCAGCGCGGTGAGATTGCCCACCAGGCGTCCGGCTTTGCCCCGAGCGAGCTCGGCCACGTCACTGTTCTTCTTCTGGGGCAGCATCGACGAACCGGTCGTGAAGTCGTCGCCGAGTGAGGCGAAGTTGAACTCCGCGCTCGTCCACAGCACCAGCTCCTCGCCCATACGCGACAGGTGCACGCCGATGAGAGCCACGTCAAAGAGCGTCTCGGCGACGAAGTCCCGGTCGCTCACCGCGTCCATCGAGTTCGCGAACGCCTCGTCGAAACCGAGCAGCGCCGCGGTGACGCCCGGATCGATTGGGAGCGAGGTGCCCGCGATGGCGCCCGCGCCCAGGGGCGAGACGTTCATACGCGCACGGTTGTCGAGCAGGCGGTCCACGTCACGCAGCAGCGACCAGGCGTGCGCGTAGAGGTGGTGCGCGAGCAGGACGGGCTGAGCGCGCTGGAGGTGCGTGTAGCCGGGCAGATAGGCGCCGTCGTCGCGCGCGGCCACCTCCACCAGGGTGTCGACGAGCTCGAGCACGCGCGCGGCCAGTGCCCCCAGCGCGTCGCGGGTGAAGAGGCGCAGCGTCGTGGCCACCTGGTCGTTACGGCTGCGCGCCGTGTGGATCTTCGCGCCCACGGGACCCGCGAGCTCCGTCGCGCGCCGCTCGATCGCCATGTGGACGTCCTCGTCGCCGGGCGCGGGGGTGAAGTTGCCCTCGTCGAACTCGCGGCGCACTGCCTCGAGCGTCTCGACCAGCAGTGCCGCCTCCTCGTCGCTCAACAGTCCCGCGACGCGCAGGCCCTCGACGTGGGCCTGGGAACCCTGGATGTCGTGGGCGTAGAGGGCCCGATCGAAGGAGAAGCTCTCCGAGAGGTCCCAGAGGGCGCGTGACATGGGCGTGTCGAAACGCCCACCCCAGAGCGTCATGGGGCCGGCGTGGCGTTCTTCGCGCCCTGGCGCGCCGCCCAGGTCTTCACGCCGAGACCGTAGATCTTCACGAAGCCCTCGGAGTCCGCGTGGTTGAAGCTGTCCTCGGCGTCGTAGGTGGCCAGGTCGTGGTCGTAGAGCGCCTTGGGCGAACGCCGCCCCACGACGCGCGCGAGTCCCGGTGCCTCGAAGCGCACGCGCACGTCGCCGGTGACGTGGCGCTGGGTCTCGGCGAAGAAGGCGTCGAGGGCCTCCTTCAGCGGCGAGAACCACATGCCGTCATAGACCAGCTCGGACCAGCGGATCTGCAGGCGTGCCTTCTCGTGGTGGACCTCGCGTTCGAGGACTAGATCCTCCAGGTCGGCGTGTGCGGTGATGAGAGCCAGCGCGGCGGGGCACTCGTAGACCTCGCGACTCTTGATCCCGACGCGGCGGTTTTCGACCATGTCGAGGCGACCGTATCCGGTGGGACCCACCCGGTCGGTCAGTCCCTTGATCAGGCCCGCGAGGGACATCTCGACGCCGTCGAGCGCGACGGGCACACCCGCGCGGAACGAGATCGTCAGTTCCACGGGCTGGGTTGCCGTCACGCGTGTGAGCGTGTACGGCTCCTCGGGTGGCGCGGCCCAGGGGTCCTCGATCTCGCCGCACTCGATAGCCCGGCCCCAGAGGTTCTCGTCGATCGAGTAGATCTTCTCCTTGGTGGCCTTGATCGGGATGTCCCACTTGGCCGCGTAGTCGACCGAGTCGGCACGCGTCATGCCCCACAGTCGCGCCGGCGCGAGAACCTCGAGGTCGGGTGCCAGGGCGTGGGTACCCACCTCGAAGCGCACCTGGTCGTTCCCCTTGCCCGTCGAGCCGTGCGCGACCGCGTCGGCGCCGAACTTTCGGGCCTGGTCCACCAGGTGGCGCACGATCACCGGGCGCGAGAGCGCCGAGACCAACGGGTACTTGCCCTCGTAGAGGGCGTTGGCCGCGATCGCCGGCGCACAGAACTGCGCCGCCATCTCCTCGCGCGCGTCGACGACGACGAAGTCCAGCGCACCGGCGGCCAGGGCGCGCGCGCGGATGTCGTCGAAGCTTTCGGAATAGTCAGGATCCTGTCCCACGTCAACGAGCACGCAGACGACCTCGACGTTCCACTCCTCGATCATCCAGCGCACCGCCACCGATGTGTCGAGTCCTCCGCTGTAGGCGAGCACCACGCGCTTGGCCATCTCAGATCCCCTTTGGTGAACCGTTGGTGGCGTCGACGCCGGCCAACTGGCGGAACTCTTCCGCAAGGCGATCGCCCCCGTACTCCTCACGAGCGATCACCAAGATTGTGTCATCCCCCGCCACTGAGCCCACCACGCCGCTCAAGGCGCTGCGATCGAGCGCCGAGGCGACCACGTGCGCGCAACCCGGCGGGGTGCGCACCACGACCAGGTTGGCGGAGTTCTCCACCGAGACCACCCACTCGCCCATCATTCGCCGAAGGTGGTCGATGGGTGCCGAGCTGATCTTGGGCGTCGCGGCCACGACGATGCGCCGTGAGCCGTGCTCGTCGCGCATCTTGATGGTGCCGAGCTCTTGGAGGTCGCGCGTCACCGTGGCCTGGGTCGCGGGGATACCCTCTGACTGCAGGCGCGCGACGATCTGGGCCGCGGTGGAGATCACCTCGCGCTCGATCAGCTCGCTGATGCGGTGCTGGCGCTGGGCCTTGGTCATCGCGGTTCCTCCTTGATCCAGCGCAACGCGCCACGCATCGCCGATCGGCGGTGAAAGACCTGGCGCCAGACGACCGACTGCGGCCCGTCGAGCACCTCGTCGGTGATCTCGTCGCCGCGGTGCGCAGGCAGGCAGTGCAAGACCACCGCCCCGGGCGAGGCCGCGGCGAGCAGGGAGTCGTCGACGCGAAACGCGTCGAGGTCGATGCGACGCCGCTCGCTCTCGTCCTCGAGCCCCATCGAGACCCACACGTCGGTGTAGACGACGTCGGCGCCCTTCACTGCGTCGTGGGCCGAGTCGGTCAGGGTGAGCGATCCGCGCACGGCCCGCGGGTCCTCGATGCCCCCCTCGGCGAGCTGGTACTCCCCGGGCGCGCCCAGCGTGACGTTGGCGCCCACGCTCAGCAGCGCCACCGCCAGGGAGCGCGCGACGTTCGTGACGTCGCCGACGTAGGCGACGTTGACGCCGGCCAGTCCTCGCACGTCGCCGCCGGCCAGGTAGTCGGCCATCGTGAGGAGGTCAGCCACCGCTTGGGTCGGGTGGGCGACGTCACTCATCAGGTTCACCAGTCCCATCGAATCGCTCGTCGCGCGACGGATCCGCTCCAGCGTGCCGTGTCGGCGCACGCGTAGTGCGGCCACGGAGAACATCTGGGCGAGGGTGCGTCCGACGTCCTCGGCGCTCTCGCGGGTGTCGATACCGATCTCGTCGTCGCCAAAGAAGGTGACGTTGCCGCCCAGGTCGTGCACCGCCGTCGAGGCCGCCGCGCGCGTGCGCAGGCTCGGACGTTCGAAGACCAGGGCCACCTCGTCGTGGGCGAGCAGCGCCGGCCCCTCGCTCCGGGCGAGATCGCAGACCCGTAGAAGCCCATCGACGCCGAGGGCGTCGATGGTGAGAAAGTGTCGCGTCACTGGGTCACCTCCGTGGTCGGAATCTCGGCGCGCAGCGCGCCGGCGAGCGCGTGGGGCCGCGCTCCGCTGGCCAGGGTTACGACGCGCGCGCCGCCGTCCAACGCCGCGAGCGCGGCCTGGGCCTTGGGACGCATCCCGTCGCGGGCCGCGCCGGAGTCGATGAGCTCGTGCAACTGCTCGTAGGACAGCGACGCCAACGCACTCGACGCGTCAGTGGCGTCGGCGCGGATCTGGTCGACGTCGCTCAAGAGCACGAGTCGGTCCGCGTCGAGCGCACGCGCGAGCGCACCGGCGGCCGAGTCGGCGTTGCAGTTGAGCAGGTCGCCCGCCTCGTCGAGGGCGACGGAGGAGACCACGGGCACGAGGCCCGCCGCGAGCAGGGCCTCGACGGGCTCGACGTGCACGGTGGGCGCACCCGCGGCTCGGCTCCACGGCTCTCCTAGAGAACTCGCGCGAAACAACGACGCGTCGGCGCCGTTGAGGCCCACCGCGGCGAGGCCCGCCTGGTTGAGGGCGGCCACGATGCGCAGGTTCACCTCGCCAAGGGCCATGGCCACGACGCGCATCGTGGCGTCGTCGGTGACGCGCAGCCCATCGACGAAGCGACTCTCGAGTCCCACTCGAGCGAGCAGCTCTGCGATCTGGGGTCCCCCGCCGTGGACGAGGACCACTCGCTCTCCGGTCTCGAGGAGTCCTCTCACGTCAGAGGCCAGATCAACCAGGACGCTGCTGGAGACGTGCAGGTCATCGAGAGCGTGCCCGCCGATCTTGACGACGATGGTCACGGCGTCACCCCCGCGCGCGGCAGGCCACGCGTCTCGTCGAGGCTCGCGGCCACGTTGAAGGCCTGCACGGCTTGGCCGGCGGCTCCCTTGACCAGATTGTCGATCGAACTCATCGCGATGAGCCAACCGGTGCGCTCGTCAACCCTGGCGCTGACAAAACACAGGTTCGAGCCCACGGGATCCTTGAGAGTCGGTGGCGCTTCGGTCACGACCACGAAGGGCTCGTCGCGATACGCGCTCGCGAGCACCTCGAGGGCGTCGACGCTCGAGAGACCGGTGCGCGGTCGGGCGTAGGCGGTGACGAGCATTCCCCGGCTCGCCGGCACGAGGTGGGGCGTGAAGAGCAGTTGGGCGCCGAGCTCTTGTTCCATCTCGGGAGTGTGGCGGTGGGTCATGAGGCTGTAGGCCTCCGCGTTGGCCGCGAGGCGCGGATAGTGCAGACGCTCACTGGGCGAACGCCCCGCGCCCGAGGCTCCGCTCAGCGCGTTCACGACGATGCCCTCGCGCTCGACCAACTCGGCGTCGAGGAACGGTCCGAGTGCGAGCGAGGTCGCGGTCGGATAGCAGCCCGGCACCGCGACGAGTTGCGCGCCGACCAGTTCGTGACGGTGCCGCTCGACCAGGCCGTAGACGGCACGCTCGAGCAGTTCGGCGGAGTGGTGCGCTGACTGGTACCACGTGGCGTAGGCCGCGGGGTCCTTCAGTCGGTAGTCCGCGCCGAGGTCGATGACGCGCACTCCCCTCGCGACCAGGTCGGGCACCCAGTTCTGGCTCTGTCCATGGGGCAGGGCCAGAAAGACCGCCTCCACGTCGGCGCTCTCGAGCGCGCTCGTGGGCAGGAAGCGCTCATTGCCGTAGAGGGCAGCCAGTGCCGGGGCGTGCACGCCGATCGGCGTGCCAGCGGCGCTCTCGCCCGTGGCCACCACGACCTCGAGGTCCGGGTGCATCGCGGCCAGTCGCAACAGCTCCTGGCCCGCGTACCCCGAGGCTCCGACGATCGCGACTCTCATAGTGACATTTTATGCACAAACAACGATAAAAGTGCAACTTTGGGGTTCCCGGCTAGTCTGGTCGCGTGTCGCGGCGCGGTTGGCTCCTCTTTTCGATCATGAGCGTGCTCTGGGGCATCCCCTACCTGTTGATCCGCGTCGCCGTGCGCCAGCTCGATCCCGGGGTCCTCGTGCTCGCTCGCACCGGGCCCGTCGCGGTCTTGCTCGTGCCCCTCGTGGCCTCACGCCGCCAACTGGGACTGCTCGCGCGCAACCTCGCCTGGATCATCGCCTTTGGCGTCGTCGAGTTCGGGATTCCCTGGTACCTGATGGCCACCGCCGAGCGCCACATCACGAGTTCCCTGACCAGCCTGCTGATCTGTGCCGTGCCGATGTTCTCGGTCCTCGCCCAGCGGCTGCGCCATTCGGGCGAGACCGTGGGACCCACCCGCCTCGCGGGCCTGGGCATCGGCGCAATCGGCGTCGCCCTCTTGGTGGGCCTGAGCATCCACGGCGGGTCCTTCGAGTGGATCGCCCTCATGCTCGTCGTGGTGCTCGGCTACACCGTGGGCCCGATCATCCTGGCCACACGCCTGACCCACGTGCCCGGGCCGGTCGTCGTCGCCGGCGCGACCGCCGTCGTCGCCCTGGCCTGGCTACCGTGGTCCCTCGCCCACTGGCCGGCCGCGATCGACGCGAAGACCTGGTGGTCGATCGGAGTCCTGTCGATCTTCTGCACGGCCGGGGCGTTCCTCACGTTCTTCGAACTGATCAAGGAGGTCGGCTCCACGCGCAGCGTCGTCGTGACCTACGTGAACACCGCACTCGCCGTGGTCTTGGGCATCGCGCTTCTCAGCGAGCCCCTCACCGTCGGGATCGCCTTCGGCTTTCCGCTCGTCCTGCTCGGCAGTGTGCTGGCGACCTCGTCGCGTGGTTCAGGCGTCGAACTCGCCGGCGACGCGCACCGCGCCGTCCACCACTAGCCACAGTCGACCGGCCGCGACGGCTAGGCGAACGTCCTCACCGGCCTCGAGCGAGCCCACGTGCACAACGGTCGCCGCGCGCAGCGGCGCTTCGATGACTTCGCTGAACGCCTCCCAGACCGCGGCGTTGTTGACGTGTCCGATGACGTCGAGATCGCTGCGGCGCACGGGCCACGGACGCGTCGGCGCCGTCGGGTCGAGTTCGGCCGAGGTCACGCGGCCCGACACCTTGCGCGCCGCGCCCTCGCCGTAGATGTCAACGAAGTCGCGCCACAGTCGACGGGGACGCCCGTCGGGTCCAACCGGGACCCACAGTGCGGTGGCGTCGAGCATCACCACGCCCTCTATCGATACGTCGCTGCGCCGCTCGGCCCAGGCCGCGCCCGTGCCGGCACACCAGGTCGACACCGTGACCATCTCGCCTAGAGCGGGCCAGCGCCCGCCCTGGGCGCGGCGCACGCTCGTGCGGCGCACCACCCACGTATCCTCGTCGGGGCCGACCGCGTCGTCCCAGTCGTCGCCCGCGACGTCCTGGAGGTAGCGCGCCAGCGCGTCCGGTCGCAACGTTCCCTCGGGTCCGACGTCGCCCAGGCGAACGCGCCGCGAGTGCGAGAAGCGTCGCCCACTGCGCGGCACGGGGGCGAAGTCGCTCACGTGCGCAGTGTCGCCCCGAGATCGCTCGCGGCGCGCAATAGGGCCGTGCGCGCCGCGCTGATGTCCGCGTCGACCAGCGTGCGCTCGCTCGACACCAGGGATACCGCGTAGGCCAGGCTGCGCCCGCCCTCGACACCGGTGTAGACGTCAAAGAGCGTCACCGACTCGACGAGCTCGCTCGCTCCGGCGAGGGCCGCGGCCAGATCCGCGGCGTGCACCTCGTACGGTGCCACGAAGGCGAGATCCATGGTCGCCGCCGGATACCGGCTGGGCACGGTGACGTTGGTGCCGCGACGCGTCGCGCGCGAGGCGTCGGCCAGCACGTCCACGTCGAGATCGATCACACCCACGCGACGACCAACGGCCGAGGGCGCGAGCCGCTCGACCAACGAGGGCTCCACTTCGCCGAGCACGCCGAGCACCGCGCCGCTCGCGCGATCCACGAGACGAGCGCCGCGCGTCGGGTGCAGACCCGGGGCGACGTCGTCGTACGAGCGCACCACCACGTCGGCGAGTCCCAGTCGTGCGCTCATCACGCTCCACATCGCCACCGCGCTGGCCGCGTCGTCGTCCTCGCGGCCGAGCAGCACGCAGAGCCGCTCGTTCTCCTCCGGAAGCTCGAGTTCGACGGCGCCGCCCGCTCCTCCGCGGGTGCGCCGTGGCGTCTCGGCGAGGTCGGGATGGATGAAGACCGCGCCGAGTTCGCCCAGCAGCACGTCGCCGCGGTGTCGCTCAAGGTTGCGCCCCCACGCGCGCACGAGACCGGTGAGCAGCGTCGCGCGCATCACCGACTCCTCCGCCGCGAGGGGATTGGTCACGCGCACCCGCGCGAGTCCCGGGTGGGTCAGTTCGAAGTCCTCGTCTGAGCCCAGCGTCGGCGTCCAGGCCTCGAAGACGCCCAGGTCCACCAGCGTGTCACGCAGGCGCCGACGTAGGCGTTGGCGCGCCGTAATGGCCCCGGGCGCCGCCCAGGTCGGTGTGCGCCGAGCCAATCGACGGTAGCCGTGCAGCCGCGCGATCTCCTCGATCACGTCGGCGCGCCCGGCCGCCCCACGACGCACGTCACCGCGAGCGCTGGGAGCGGTCACCACGAGCGATTCGCCGTCTCGCTCGACGCGAAAGTTCAGGGCCGTGAGGATGCGTAGCACCTCATCCTCGGCGATCGGCGTGCCCAGGGCCCGCTCGACGTCGCCGGGGCGAAGGGTCACCTTCGAGGGTTCCGGCGCGTCGCCGTGCACGTCGAGGGGATCGGAGAGCCACTGCAACTCGTCACAGGTCTCAGAGAGGATCGCCACGAAGCGCGCCACCGCTCGCAGCGCGAGGTTCGGATCGACGCCCCGTTCGAAACGGTTGGAGGCCTCCGAGCGCAGCGCGTGGCGCTTGGAGGAGCGCGCGATCGTCATCGGGTCGAACGCCGCGGCCTCGAGGAGCACCTCGGTCGTCGCGTCGCTGATCTCGCTGGCGGCGCCGCCCATGATGCCGGCGAGTCCCAGAACCCGGTCCTCGCCGTCGACGATCACGCAGTCGACGCCCGTATCACCCAGACCCCGTCCGGCTCGCGCCAGCTCGCGCGTCACGCCGTCCAGGGTCACCAGGGTCTCGCCGGAGCGCGCGGCGCGCGCACGCAGCGCACGACCGGCCACGTGAGCCGCGTCGTAGGGGTGCGTCGGCTGACCAAGCTCCAGCATGACCAGGTTGGACGCGTCGACGACGTTGGAGATCGGCCGCATCCCGGCGCCCACCAGTCGCTGGGCGACCCACGTCGGAGACGGGCCGACGACCACGTTGCGCAGCACCGACACCGTCAGGCGTTCGCAGAGCGCGGGGTCCTCGATGCCGGCCGCCGCCACCGAAGCGCTCGGCGTCGCCGAGTTCGTCGTCGCCAGGCGCGGCGCGCGCAGCGGCCGTTCGAAGCGGGCCGCCAGGTCGCGCGCGACACCCTCGATGGACCAGGCGTCGGGGCGATTGCCCTCGACCGAGATGTCAAAGACCACGTCGGGCGTGATCGCCAGGGCGTCGAGCAAGGCGGTCCCCTCGGCGGCGTCGACGTCGTTGAGGATCATCAGTCCCGCGTGGTCGTCACTGAGGCGCAGTTCGCTCGCCGAGCACAGCATGCCGTTGCTCGTGACCCCGCGCATCTGACGACGCCCGATCTCGAACCCTCCGGGCAGGACCGCGCCCACCGGGGCCATCGGCACGCGATCGCCCTCGACGAAATTGCTCGCCCCGCAGACGATCTCGAGCGGCCCGTCCCCGGCGTCGACGACGACGAGGCGGATGCGATCAGCTCCGGGGATGGCCCGGATTTCCTGGACGCGTGCGACGACGACATCCTCGAGCCCCTCGCCAACGTGCTCGATGCCCTCGACCACCAGGCCGAGGTCGTCAAGTACCTCGCGCAGCTGCTCAACCGATTCGTCGAGGTCGACGAACTCGCGCAGCCAGTTGAGCGAGACCTTCATGAGAACTGCTCCAGGAATCGCACGTCGTTTTCGATCAGGGCGCGCATGTCGGGGATCTGGTAGCGCATCTGGGCGCAGCGATCGATGCCGAAGCCGAAGGCGAACCCACTCCACTCCTCCGGGTCGATCCCCACCGCGTCGAACACCGCCGGGTCGAGCATGCCGCAACCGCCCAGCTCGATCCAGCCGGTCTGAGAACAGGTGCGACACCCCGCGCCACGACAGATCGTGCACGTGATCTCGAACTCGGCCGAGGGTTCGGTAAAGGGGAAGTACGCCGGACGCAGCCGGGAGTCGATGTCCTCGCCGAAGTAGGCCCGCGTGAAGGTCTCGATGACCCCGGCGAGGTCGGCGAAGGTGATGTTGCGGTCCACCACGAGCCCCTCAACCTGGTGGAAGGCGGCGAGATGGCGAGCGTCGGGCGTATCGCGCCGGTAGCAGCGACCCGGCATCACCGAGTGAATCGGGAGGGTACCTCCGGCGACGGCCGCCTCCATCAGGTGGATCTGGGTCGGCGAGGTGTGCGTGCGCAGCACCACGGTCTCGGGCTCGCCCAGCTCGACGTAGAACGTGTCCCACATCCCGCGCGCCGGGTGCGCCGGCGGGATGTTGAGCGCCTCGAAGTTGTACCAGTCGCTCTCGACTTCGGGCCCGTCGGCGACCTTGAAGCCCATGGCCACGAAGACGTCCTCGAGCTCGCGCTGGGTGGTGGCGACGAGGCTCGGGTGCCCGGAGGTCAGCCGCCAGGGCACCTGGGCGACGACCACGTCGCCCAGGTCCATCCGGTCGACGTCGAGACGGCGTTGACGCTCGCGCGACTCCAGCAGCGCGCGACGCGCCGCGAAGGCCTCCTCCACCCGGCGACGGGCTTCCTGGAGAGTCGCGCCCGCGGCCGCGCGATCCTCGGGTGCCAGGGATCCGAGGCTGCGCTGCAGTGTCACGAAGGCTGAACGGCGTCCGACGATCGTGGCGTGGGACTCGTCGAGCGCGCCGAGTTCGTCGGTCGATTCGATCGCGGCCAGGGCGCGCGCCGTCTCGTCGTCGAGGGTCGAAAGTGGAGAGGACGTCATGATCCACCAAGGCTAGGACGTGGGGCGAGGCGCCTCGCGTCTTCGCGTTGCCACATCGCGCGAAAGGCGATGAGGGACGCGGCGACGCCGGCGTTGAGGCTCTCACTCGCCCCAGCCATGTCGATGCGAAACGTCCCCGCGCAACTTCGAATCGCCGCCTCGTCGAGGCCGTCGGCCTCGCTACCGATCACGACGACGTTGGCGCCCGAGAGATCGACGTCACGCACGTCGCGCTGACTCGCGAGCACCGTCGCCCACGTGGTAGCTCCGCGGTCCGCAAAGAACGCGAGGACCTCGTCGAGCTCGCCCACCGCCACGGGAATCTGAAAGATAGCGCCGGCGCTCGCGCGCAGAGCCTTGGGGTTGCAGGGATCCACCGACTGACCGGTGAAGATCACGCCGCGCGCGCCGGCCGCCTCGGCCGATCGAATAATCGTGCCCGCGTTGCCGGGGTCGTGCAGGTCGTGGGCGACCAGCACCAGACCATCGCTCGCCACGGTCGCCACATCCACGATCGGCAAGAAGACGCTCGCCATCACGCCCTGAGGGGTCGCCGCGTCGGCCACGCGGTCGAAGGTCGCGCTCTCCAGAGCGGCGACACGCACGCCCTCGTGGGTCGCGCGAGCCACCAGCGACGCGACGACCGGACGGGCCAGTGCGTCGACGTCGACGTAGAGCGCTTCGAAACGGGCGTGCGCCGCGAGGGCCGCCTCGACGAGGTCGGGTCCCTCAATGACGCACACGCCCTCGCTCCAGCGAAGGGCGCGCTTGTTCATAAGACGGCGCAGTCGTCGCACCCGCTGGTGCGAGGGCCCGAGCGTCTCGATGATGGCCTACTTCGCGAGGGCCTCGGTGGCCTGGGCCACGAGGGCTGCGAAGGCCGCGCTGTCGTTCACCGCCAGGTCGGCCAGGATGCGGCGGTCGACCTCGATGCCGGCGAGATTGAGCCCGGCGATGAAGCGGCTGTAGCTGAGCCCGTGGGCCCGGGTACCGGCGTTGATGCGCTGGATCCAGAGCTTGCGGAACTCGCCCTTGCGTGCTCGGCGGTCGCGGAACGCGTAGACGCCGGAGTGCTGGACAGCCTGGTTGGCGGCGCGGAAGGTACGGCTGCGGTCACCGTAGTAACCCTTGGCCTCCTCCAGGATTGCCTTGTGGTGCTTCTTGGCGTTGACCGCCCTCTTTACTCGAGCCATGACGATTCCTCTCTATCGATCTTCTAGAGCCCCAGGAGCTTCTTGATGTTCTTTTCGATGCCCGGGGCGATGTCGGTCTCGCGGCCCAGACGGCGTGCGCGCGTCGAGGACTTCTTCTCCATGATGTGGCCGCGGAAGGCCTTGCGCCGGCGCAGCTTTCCGCTGCCGGTGATCTTGATGCGCTTCTTCGCGCCGCTGTCTGTCTTCATCTTCGGCATCTCAGCCCTCCTGTAGTGATTCGCTCGCCGCGGCGCTGGGGCCTTCGGTGATGTCGGTCTTCGCTTCGGCGACCTTCGCCTTGGCCTTGCGCTCGGGCCCGAGCACCATGATCATGTTGCGCCCGTCGAGCTTGGCCGCCGACTCCACCTTGGCCACGTCGGTGAGCTTCTCGACAATGCGATCGAGAATCTTCTTGCCCAACTCGGGGTGCGCGGACTCTCGTCCACGGAACATGATCGTGATCTTTACCTTGTGACCTTCGAGAAGGAACTTCTCGACCAGACGGGTCTTGGTGTCGAAGTCGCCGGGACCGATCTTGGGCCGGTACTTCATCTCCTTGACCCCGACGTTCTGGGACTTGCGGCGCGATTCCTTCGCCTTCTGGGCCTCGTCAAACTTGAACTTGCCGTAGTCCATGATCCGACACACCGGCGGAGTCGCCGTCGGGGCGATCTCCACGAGATCCAGATCGAGACTGCGGGCCAATGCCAGCGCCTCACGAGTCGACGTCACGCCACGCTGGTTGCCCTCGTGATCGATGAGTCGAATGGTGTCGACGCGAATGCGTTCATTGACGCGGTGGTCACCCGGGCCTGTTGCGATAACTCTCTCCTTGCACTCCGCGACGTCTCAGACGTCGCCACGGCAAGCAGGGCGCAAACTCCTCTAAACCCGGCACGCGTAGCGCACCAAGGTGGACGTTGGACCTGCCAACCTCACTTGCTGTGAACTGGTACAAGGCTAGCAGACGGGCCCGGCGTCAAACTCTTAGGCGCTCTTTAGCCAGCGCGACCGAGTTCCTTACACTCGCGGCGTACGTTTCTCCTCAGGGCGAAAGCTCTTCAGTTTCCGCCGGCGGTGGTGTACCTCCCAGCGCCACCGCCGAGCGGAACTCCCACTACCGTAGGGGCCGTGGATGAGACCTCCCCCCTCGACGAGATCGCCGAACTGCGCGCCACGCCGGTCACCGACGTGCTCGCGACGCATATCTTTTACCTGATCCAGGTGGCTGCGGTACACCTAGCGGCCACGCCAGCCAACCTCGAGGACGCCGCCCTGGTCATCGACGTCGTGGCCGCGATCCTCGCCGCGGGTGGCGAACGCCTGGGCGAGCACGTCGATCTCTATCGCAACGCCCTCGCCGAGGTCCAGCAGGTCTACGTGCGCGCCGCTCGCCTCTAACGACACAGCCCCGCCGGTCTCCCGGCGGGGCTGTGTCGCAACTGAGGTCTGGTTACTTCAGGTAACCCGGAATCGGCGTGATCTTCTGCTTAGAGACGATGATCGGCGAGTTCGAGTAGTCGCCGGTCGTGTACTCGGCGTTCCCGAGCAGGGCCGCGAAGCGCGGCGACTGAGTCGGGTCCGATTCGGGAAGAATCCGTGCGATCGCACCACCCTGGAGTCCCTGGTGGTTCCGGGGCGAGTAGCTCAACGGGGTGAGCGACGGCGTCGCGAAATGCGTGGTCATCATCGCCTTGACGATTCCCGCGCGCGTCACGTTCTTGCCCAGGGAGTGCAGCGCTTCGACGAAGGCCAGGCCCTCGCTGGCGCCGTAGACCATGTTCCCGTCAAGGATTCCCTTGAAGTGCCCCGAGTAGAAGTTCGGGAACCACGCGTGGGAGTTCTTCTCCTTCGTGATGATCTTGCGCAGCCAGACGTTCCAGGGGTTCGTCATGTTGTTCGCGGCCGGGTAGGGGTCCAGCGTGATCGCGTTGGCCTCCAGCGGGTTGTTCACCGACGAGGGGTCCGAGCCCACTGAGGAGACGACCCACTGGGGCGAGTAGCTCATCTTGTTGGCGGCGGCCATGATGTAGCTCGTGAGCGGTGGGATCGAGTCGAGCACGACCACCGTCGCGTTGTCGCCCTTGAGCGTGGTCAGGGCCTGGGTGATGTCCGAGAAGTTGCCCGTCACGCCGTCGAGCGGCGAGTACGTCAACTGGTCCTTGCTGGCGATCGAGAGCCCGCCAGCCTGAAGCCCGGCGAGGCCGTTGGCTCCGAAGTCGTCACCCTGGCCGATGACGCCCACCGTGGCGCCCTTCTTGTGGCCGAGGATCCAGCGCGCGAGGATCTTGCCCTCGGCCTGGTAGCTGGTCTGGTAGCCGAAGAGCATCGGGTAGCGCGCCTGGTTCCAGTCGGAGGATCCCGAGGACACGAAGAGGTCCGGCACCTTGTTCTGGTTCAGGTACCCGATGACCGAGTCCTGAGCGGCCGTTCCCAGCGAGCCCACCTCGGCGAAGACGTGGTCCTGGGTGACCAGGGTCTGGGTCTGGGTCAGGGTCGGCGTGTTGCCCACCCCGGCGGTGCAGCCGAGGGCGTTGATGTTGTAGCAGTCGTCCTTGCGCAGGTAGATGATCCGGCGCCCGTTGACGCCCCCGTGAGCGTTCACGTAGTCAAAGACCGCAGCCGTGGCGGCCGAGACCTCGGCGTAGCCCGCGGCGATGCCGCTGAGGGGAACCGTCGCGCCGATGGTGACCGTGTGAGCGGTGACACCCGGCGTGGACGCCGCCCCCGCACTCATGGCCAGCCCGGTACTCAGCATCCCGAGCGTCAGCGCCGAGGCTGACGCCAGGGTCGCCGCCCGGCGGATTCGAACTCGTGACATATGTTCCTCCCCTTCCACCCTCGCGGGTGAACAAATTTTGGTTACTTCTCAGTAACGGATTATCACAGTTTGAGCGTCATTATCGCTCAGCGCCTCACAAGACGACGAAGATAGGACCCAAGTCCCACCAATCCGCGCGGCGCCAGCATCATCGTGAGGATGAGTAGGACCCCGAACACGATGCCCTTCAAGTTCGCGCCGAAGGTCGAAGTCGGGTTCACGCCTGTCACCTTGTTGACGATCGAGACGATGTTGTCCGAGTACGAGTAGATCAGTCCACCGATCACGGCGCCGCTCAGCGTGCCAATGCCCCCCAGGACCATCAGAGTGAGCAGAAGGATCGACAAGGTGAGACCGTAGGTCTGGGGGGTCACGCTGCCCGAGAGCAGCGTCATCATCGATCCACCGAGCCCCGCATAGGCCGCGGAGATCACGAAGGCCAGCGTGCGGGTGCGCTGGAGGTTGACGCCCACCAGCTCGGCGGCCACCTCGTTGTCGCGCACCAGGCGCAGCGCGCGGCCCGTGCGCGAGCGAAACAGGTTGGCCATGAAGAAGAACGCGACGGCCGCCACGACGATGGCCACGTCCGCGGGCCACTGCGCATTCGCCTTGACCAGCGCGTCCGAGCCAGAAAAGAGATTCGCGAACCACGACGGCGAGTTCAGGAAGTTGATGAAGAGACCGCCCGATCCCCCCGTAAGCGAGCGCGAGTCGATGGCCAAGGGCGCCACCGCGAAGGAGAACGCGAGGGTCATGCCGGCCAGGTAGGGACCGCGCAGACGCGTTGCCGGCAACGCCAGCACGAACCCGCTCACCCCTCCGAGGACCGTCGAGAGGAACAACGACCAGATGATCGGACTGGTCGTGTGGTGGTTCGCCCAGATGGCCGTCGTGTAGGCCCCGATCGCCATGAATCCCGCGTTGCCGAGCGAGACCTGGCCGCTCCATCCGATCAGCCAGCTCAGCCCGAGGATCACGATCGACATCGCCGCACCGCCGGCCAGTTTCGAGTCGTCGAGGGGCGTCAGCACGAAGGTGATGGCGAGTGCGACCGCGCACAGCACCACGGTCGCGACCAGCCGGAAACCGGTGGGATAGCGCTGAGAGACCGTGCGAAACATCCTCGTCACACCCTTCGCGACACGTGCTTGGTGAAGAGACCCTGGGGACGCAGCGAAAGCCCGATCACCAGCACGATGACCCCCGAGAGCGGGGCGATGCTGGTGGACCAGAAGTCGAGGATGAACTGTTCGGTCAGGCCGATCGCCAGGCCGGCGATGATGGCGCCGAGGGGCGACTCCAGCCCGCCCACGGCCGCCGCGATAAAGGCAGAGACGAAGATCCCGTCCATGTTGGTTGGCGCCAGGACCTGGCCGGTCGAGACGACGACCGCGGCCAACGTGCCCACGCCGGTCGAGAGGATCCAGCCCAAGGTGAGAAGGCGCCCCACACGCACGCCGAGCAGGCGTGACACCTCGGGCGCCAGCGCCGCCGCTCGCATCTGCAGTCCGAGGTTCGTGCGGCGAAAGAGCAGGGCGATGGCGATCACCACGATTGCGACCAGGGCCACCTCGTAGAAGATGAACGGCGAGACCAAGATGGTGTGACCCGCCGACTGGTAGTAGATCTGCGAGAACGGCGACGGCAGCATCGTGATGTTGGTCGTCCAGATCGAGGCGATCACGGCCTCGATCACGCCGAGGAATCCGATCATGACCACGATGGGATTGATCTCGGGCTTGCCGTAGAGGGGACGAATCAAGACCCTCTCGGTGACCCCGCCCAAGACCATGCCCGTGACCACGGACAGCAACAGGCAGAGCCAGTAGTTCAAGCCGTGAAAGACCAGGTTCATCCCCACGAAGGTGGCGAACATGCCCATCGCGCCCTGGGCGAAGTTCAAGACGTGGGTGGACTGCCAGATGATCACCAGGCTCAGGGCGATCAGGGCGACGACCGCCCCGGTGGCCAGTCCGCCGAAGATATCGGTCATCACGCGTGAGGCGAGGAACGTTCCCATCAGGTGACCACTCCCAGGTAGTAGCGGCGCAGGCTCTCGTCGGCGGCGATTTCGGCGGCCGTGCCAAAGGCGGCGACCCGGCCCAGGTGCAACACCACGGCGTCGTGGGCGATGCGCAGCGCGCTCTTGGCGTTCTGCTCGACCAAGATCACGGTGAGGTCCTCGCTGGCGCACAGTTCGCTGATGGTGCGCATCATGTCCGCGGTCACCTGAGGGGCGAGACCGAGGGAGGGCTCGTCGAGCAACAAGACGCTGGGGCGTGCGATCAGTGCTCGGGCCATGGCGAGCATCTGGCGCTCGCCCCCCGAGAGGGTGGCGGCGTAGTTGCGCCGGCGCGACTCGAGGGCGGGAAACTGCGCGAACTGGCGCGCGATGCCCTCGGCGAGGTCCACCTTGCTCGCCAGTGCCCCCAGGCGCAAATTCTCCTCGACGGTCAACTCCTCGATCACTCCGCGCCCCTCGGGCACGTGTCCCACGCCGCGTCGCGCGATTTCCTCGGTGGCCGTTCCGATCAACTCGAACTCGCCCAGGCGAATCGAGCCCTGCCGGGGCTTGACGAGGCCCGAGATCGTGCGCAGCAACGTCGTCTTGCCCGCGCCGTTGGCCCCGATGACGGTCGTGATCTTGCCGGTGGGCGCTTCGAAGGTGACGTCGCGCAGTGCGGCCACCGCGCCGTAGCTGACGCTCAGGTTCTCGACGCGGATCACTCGTCCACCCCGAGGTACGCGGCCAACACCGTCTCGTCGTGGCTGATCTCTTCGGGCGAGCCCGCCGCGATCACCTGGCCGAAGTTCAGTACCACCAAGCGATGCACCAGGGGCATGACGAAGTCCATGTTGTGCTCGACCAAGAGCACGCTCGTCGTGGTACCGAGTTCGATGATCACGCGGGCGAACTCCTCGAGTTCGTTCTCGTCGAGGCCCGACGCGGGTTCGTCGAGCAGCAACAGGCTCGGCTGGACCATCAGGGCGCGCGCGACGGCGACCTTCTTCGCGATGCCGTAGGGAATCTCCCCGGGCAGCGACGCGGCGTAGCCGGCGACACCCAGGCGCTCGAGGTTCGACAGGGCCTCGGCGCGCAAGAGACGCTCCCCCCGAGAGGACCGCGGCAGCCCCAACGCTCCCCACAACACCCCGCCCCCGGGGCGGCTCTGGGCGCCCGCCATCACGTTCTCGAGCACGCTCAGTCGCTCGAAGAGACCCACCCCCTGAAGGGTGCGTGCGATGCCCGCGTGGGCCAGCTGGTGGGGGCGAAGATCGCTTCGACCCAGGTGCGGGAAGCGCACGGTGCCGCTCTGGGGACGCAGGAATCCACAGACCACGTTGAACGCGGTGGTCTTGCCCGCACCGTTGGGCCCGATCAGTCCGACGATCTCGTTGGCGGCCACGTCAAAGGACACGTCACTGAGCGCGTAGAGCCCACCGAAGTGGACCGATACGTTCTCCACACTCAAGGTGAGTGCCCCCGTCGGCGACGTCATAAGTGTCCAACATATCTCCCGGGCCCAGGCGCCCGGGGATCTCTAGTTCACCAGGAGGTGAACGTCGGTCGCCTCGTCACGTCCCCGCTGGCCCACCGAACGGGTCGCACCGGCTCGAACACCCACGTCGATGCGTCGACCGCCCCCGCGAATGCTCACGCAGTGGAAGAAGAACCTCTCACCGTCGTCGGCCGCGAGGACTCCCCAGCCCGCGTGTTCATCGAAGTCGGCGACGACGCCCTCGATCACGAACGCGACGCGAGCTGGTCGACCAGCGAGATCATCTCGAGCGCGGTGAGTGCCGCCTCGCGGCCCTTGTTGGTGGCATCGGGCAACGAGCGAACCAGCGCCTGGTCGAGGTTCTCCGTGGTCAGGACCCCGAACACCACGGGCACCCCGGTGGCGAGCTGGACGTCCTGGATGCCGCGCGCGCACTCCCCCGCGACCAGGTCGTAGTGCCCGGTGTCGCCGCGGATCACGGCGCCCAGTGCGATGACCGCGTCGACCGGTCGCGGCGCGCCGATCATCGCCTGAGCGAGGAGTGGCAGTTCGAACGCGCCCGGCGCCCAGGCCAGGACCACGTCGCGGCGTTCGACGCCGGCCTCGCTGAGGGCCACGAGCGCCCCCTCGAGGAGGCGAAGGGTGATCGTGCCGTTGAAGCGCCCCGCAGCAATGCCAATACGCCGGCCGCGGCCGTCGGTGTTCGCCGTGAGCGAGGTGCCGACGCGCTGGCCGACCTCGGCGAGGGAGGCCGGGTCGATCTCGGTGCTAACGGTCTTCTTCATCCAGTCCCTCCAGCAGGTGACCGAGTCGTTCGCGCTTGGTGCGCAGGTAGTCGATGTTGAATTCCGTGGGCTTGCTCTCGATCGGCACGCGCTCGACGATGTTGAGGCCGAACCCCTCCAGCCCGCCGTATTTCGACGGGTTGTTGGTCATCAGACGCATGTTGGTCACCCCGAGATCCACCAGGATCTGCGAGCCGATGCCGTACTCGCGCGAGTCAACCGGCAGGCCGAGCTCGAGGTTCGCGTCGACGGTGTCCTTACCCTCTTCTTGGAGGGCGTACGCGCGAATCTTGTGACCCAGGCCGATGCCGCGCCCCTCGTGGCCGCGCAGGTACACGACGACACCGGCGCCCTCGGCGGCGATCTTGGCGAGAGCCGTGTGCAGCTGGGGCCCGCAGTCACAGCGCAGCGAGCCCATCACGTCGCCGGTCAGGCACTCGGAGTGCACGCGCACCAGTACGTCCTTGCCGTCGCTGATGTCACCGTAGACCAGGGCCAGGTGCTGCTCGCCGTCGAGCACGTTCTCGAAGACGTAGGCCTGGAAGGGACCGTGCTCGGTGGGCAGCGTCGCCTCCGCGACGCGACGCACCAGCTTCTCGTGGTGGCGCCGGTAGCGGATCAGGTCGGCGATCGTCACCAGGGGCAGACCGTGCGTCGCCGCGAAGACCTCGAGCTCGGGCAGGCGGGCCATGTCGGACTTGTCGGCCGAGACGATCTCACAGAGCACGCCCGAGGGGTATTTGCCCGCCAGGCGGCACAGGTCGACGGTGGCTTCGGTGTGCCCGGCTCGCTTCAAGACTCCGCCCTGGCGGTAGCGCAGCGGGAAGATATGCCCCGGACGGCTGAGATCGCTGGGACGCGTCGCCGGGTCGATGAGGGCGCGCACCGTCGCCGCGCGGTCGCCGGCCGAGATTCCCGTCGTCGTGCCGTGCCGGTAGTCGACGGTCACCGTGAAGGCCGTGCGCTGAGCCTCGGTGTTGGCCACGACCATGAGGGGTAGGTCGAGCTCGTCGGCACGCGCGGACTCGAGCGGCACGCAAAACACTCCGGAGGTGTACTCGAGGAAGAACGCCATCGATTCGGCCGTCACGTCCTCGGCGGCCATGATCAGGTCGCCCTCGTTCTCGCGGTCCTCGTCGTCGACGACCACGACCATGCCGCCGGCGCGCAGTTGCGCCACCGCCTCTTCAATGCTTGAGAGCGCCATTAGACCTCCACGTCCAGACGTACATCTTCGCCGATTCGCCGAACCCCCACCACCCGACCGCGTCGCAGCGCGCCGATTGACGGCGTCGACAGGTCCGACAGGGCGGCGCGCGTGGCCCGCGCACCGGCCACGGCCGGCGCGACGTACCAGGCGAAGCGATTGATCAGCCCGGCCTCGACGAAGGAGCTCGTGACCGCGGCACCGCCCTCGACGAGCGCCTGGAGAACCCCGCGAGAGCCCAGATCGTCCAAGAGGTTCGCGAGGTCGCCGGTGTACTCCAGGCAGGGGCGCACCCGCGCCCGCGGGGGTGCCTCGCCCAGCACCACGCGCAGTGGTTCGAGCACGCGGTCGCCGACGCGTGCCGTCAGGCGCGGGTCGTCGACGCGCACCGTGGCCGCGCCGACGATGATCGCCTGGCTCTGGGCTCGTAGCTCGTGCGCGTCGGCCCGGGCGGCCTCGCCCGTGATCCACTGGCTAGTGCCGTCGGCCATCGCGGTGACTCCGTCGAGGGTGGCCGCGACCTTGGCCACCACGTAGGGCCGGCCGGTGCGCCGGTGCCAGAGATAGGGCGCCAGCTGCTCCGTGACGAGAGATGCGCCGGGTCCGACGGTCACCTCGAGGCCGGCGTCGCGCAGGCGCGCGATGCCGCGGCCGGCGACCTTCTCGTCGGGGTCTTCGATCCCCACGACGACGCGGGTCACGCCCGCGGCCAGGATCGCCTCGGTGCACGCGCCGGTGCGCCCGACGTGATCACAGGGTTCCAGGGTGACGACCAGCGTGGCGCCGCGAGCGCGCTCACCCGCGAGCGCCAGGGCCTCCACCTCGGCGTGCGAGTCCCCGGGAGCCTGCGTCGCCCCTTCGGCGATCACCGTGCCGTCCTCGACGACGAGGGCGCCGACCCAGGGGTTGGGCGGCGCCACGAGCCGCGCGCGCGCGGCCACCGCAACGGCGCGGGCCATCAGTTCCTCGTCGCGGGTCATCTCCCCCCCGCGGCGGCGCGCAGCTCACGCGCCGCGCCGAGCGGATCGGGCCGGTTGAAGATCGCCGATCCGGCCACGAGGACGTTGGCTCCCGCCGCCACGGCGATCGGCGCCGTGCGCTCATCGATCCCGCCGTCGACCTCGATGTCGAGCGCGAGCGAGCGTTCGGTGACGACGCGGCGCGCGGTGCGCACCTTGTCCATCACGTCGGCGATGAAGGACTGCCCGCCAAAGCCGGGAAAGACGGTCATCAGGAGCAACAGATCGATGTCGGCGAGAAAGGGCTCGACGGCTGCGAATTCGGTGTCGGGGTTGGCCGCGAGTCCCACCCGCAGGCCCAACTCGCGAGCCTGGGCGATCAGGGCCGCGGTGTCGCCCACCTCGACGTGCACGGTGCAGCCGTCGGCGCCAGCGTCGGCGAAGGCGCCCAGGTAGCGGCCGGGCTCGCTGAGCATCAGGTGACAGTCGAAGAATCGGGTGCTGTAGCGACGCAGGGACGTCACGACCGGTGGTCCGATGGAGACGTTGGGCACGAAGTGGCCGTCCATGACGTCCACGTGGAGCCAGTCGGTCTCCTCGTCGATCTCGGCGACCGCGTTCGCCAGGGAGCCGAAGTCGGCGGCGAGGATCGACGGAGCGATCCTCAATGCACCCACGGGGCCCGCGTCCAGTGCCGTCACGCGCCCGAGCCTACCGGGCCATCAGGCGTGATGGGTCCTTCCCAGCGCACGGGTTCGACGAGGCGCGCCCCCGTCCACCAGGCGGTGCTCGTCATCGCGCGCCCCCCGTCGGGTTGGACGCGCTCGAGCGCGAGGGTCCCGTCGCTAAATCCCAACGCGACCGCGCGAGCCACGCGGACCGCGCCCGGAGAAAGGGCCGAGCCGTCATCGACGTGCGCGCGAAGGATGCGCAGTCGTCGCCCCCCGATCGTGACGCGGCTGGCCTCGAGACGTGCCACGCGCGCGGCCTGGGCCACGCTCATCGTGGGCGCGAGGGCGAAGTCAGTTGCGTCGAGCTTGCGCGCGTAGGTGGCGTCACCGAACTGGGGCCAGGGGTGCGCGAGCAGCGACGCACTCGACAACACCTCGATCAGCAGTTTCGCTCCCACGTCGGCGAGCTCGAGCGTGAGTTCGCTCAGCGTCTTGTCGTCGACGGGTACGCGAGTCTCGGCGTGGATCGGCCCGGTGTCGAGGCTCGCCTCGAGAGAGATCACGTCGACACCGGTTTCGGCGTCGCCCGCGAGGATCGCGCGCGCCACCGGCGCGGCGCCGCGCCAGCGTGGCAGCAGAGAGAAGTGCACGTTGAGCATCGGCACCTCGGCCAGCAGTGCCGCGGGGATGAGGGCTCCATAGGCGACGACGACGCCACGCTCGACGTGCGCGTCGCGAACAGCCATGAGATCGTCGGTGACGGACAGGCCCAACTCGAGTGCCGCGCGCTTGAGCGGACTGGCGACCAGAGCGCTCCCACGTCCGCGACGTCGGTCGGCTCGCGTCACCACGAGGGCCACGTCGTGACCCGCGTCTACGAGCGCGCGCAGCGAAGGTACCGCGGCCTCGGGCGTGCCGAGGAAGGCGATACGCACTAGTCGCCCAGGAGTTGCGCGAGCCCGTCGGGGTCGCCGGGGGCCAAGGAGAGCCGCTGGCGTCGCAGCATCTTCTTCGCGTCACGGCGCTGGTCGGGATCGAGGCGTTCGACGAGCAGGATTCCGTTGAGGTGGTCCATCTCGTGCTGGAAGATGCGACCCTCGAACTCGTCGGTCTCGACGCTGATCTCGTTGCCGTCGATGTCGTAGCCCACGAGGTGGATCGCGTTGGGTCGGGTTATCTCCCAGCTGAGTCCGGGCACCGACAGGCAGCCCTCCTCGTAGGTCCACTCGCCGTCGGACTCGACGATGACGGGATTGATCACGATGACCGGTCCGTCGCCCTTGTCGTAGACGAAGAGCCGCTTTTGGACCCCGATCTGGTTGGCGGCCAGCCCCACGCCCGGCGCCTCGTACATCGTCTCGATCATGGTCTCGGCGAGCGCCGCGATGCGCCCGTCGATGTTCTCCACCTCGGTCGTGACCTCATTGAGGACGGGGTCACCGTAGACGCGAATGGGCAATGTCACCACTCCACGCTACCGTCAGGCAATCGCAATGCGCACACGCTGGCCGCGCGAGCGCTCCTTGAGGAGTCGGCCCAGGGCGAGCGGATCGGCCGCGCGCACCACGAACCCCGACGCCGTCTCGCTCACCCGCACGTCGCCCGCCAGATCCTCGACGACCTGCGCGGCGTCCTCGCCACTGACCGTGGCCGTCGCGGCGAACGGAGCGAGTCCCAGCACGCGAGCGTCGGCCACGTCGGACTCGAGGACGATCGAGAAATCGAGGGTCTCGAAGGCGTCGAGGACGACGTCATCACCTCGACGAGTCTGCACGACGACTTCGCCGCGGCGCTCACGGCGCCCTCCCACGAGGCGCCCCGCGCGGCCCACCGCGCTGATCGCCGCGCGTCGCGCCGACGCGTGCGGCGCCAGCAGGTACTGGTCGAAGTCGACGTAGACCACGAGTGAGCAGCGCCGCACGCGCGAAAACACCGCCTCGGTGCCGACGACGACCCGCTCGAGGACCTCTGGCGAGGCCGCGCGGGTCACCTCGCTCACCGCTCGTGCGAGCTGGTTGGCGACGTCGCGCGCCAGGGTGGTCACCCCCGAGCGAACCCGCTTCAGCTTCGTCGCCCCGCAGGCGCGGCAATAGGGCTCGCGCACCTCGTGCGACTCGGCGCACGCGATGCCTCCCTCGACGTCGCCCTCAGCCTGGTGACAGATCGCGCAGCGCGCCAGCTCGCCGCAGCGCGCGCAGGCGAGGAGTCGACCGGTGCCCAGGCGCTGAAGGATGACGACGACGGCCACCGCCTCGGGGCCGGCCAGCGCGTGGTGCGCCGCGGCCAGCGTCGGAGCGGCGAGCGCGCCCTCGTGGGGATCACGCGCGCGTCGGTCGACGACGCTCACCGTGGGCCACGCGGCCACGAACTCGGGGTCGGTCACGAGCGGGCCCAGGTCGAGCACCGACGGCGAGGGGGCCAGTGACGTCGCCCACAGCTCGGCGCCGTCACGCCGACAGCGCTCGCGCACCACGCTCAACGCGTCCCAGTTGGGGAACATCGGGCTCACGTAGGACTCGTCGTCGGCGTCGATCACCACCGCACCCGAAAGGCGCGGTGTGGGCGACAAGGCTCCCCCGCGGGCCGCGACGATCACGGGCCAGCTAGCGCGCATCTCGGCCCACTGCTCGGCACCGGCCACGGCGAGTCCGCGTTGGGCGAGACGACCTTGGAGCCGTCGGGCCCACGCCTCGGTGGGCACCAGTACCAGCAAGGAGCCGGGACGAGCCCAGACCCTGTGATACGCCGCGAGAACGACGTCGAGCGGGTCGGTGTTCGGAGCCAGGTGCACCGGCCCCGGCGCCCAGGCGTGTCGCGGCGCGACACTCGGTGCGACGGGCGCCGGCGCGACCGGCAGAGTCGCCACCACCGCCCCCGGCGTGAGGCTGACGAGCACGCGGGCCAGCGGCGCGCACCAGCGATCGCTCACCCAGCGCGCCAGGTCGACCAGCTTGCTCGGGGGACCGTAGCCGAGGGATTTGGTAATTGGCACCATGCCCTCGATCGCCTCAGCGTCACCAAGTACCCAGCCGCGCACCGAACGTCCCTGGAGGCTGACGCGCACGCGGTCACCGGCACGCACGTGCTCGGTGGCCGCGGTCGTGACGTAGGTGAAGGGTCGATCCAGTGCCGCGAGTTCGGTGAGGACCGACACCGCGCGTGGCGACACTAGGGCAGCGAGAGTTCCCGGCGCAGATCGTCCAGGCGCGGCGTCTGCTCCCACGTGAATCCCTGGTCGGTGCGGCCGAAGTGCCCGTAGGCGGCGGTGCGCGCGTAGACGGGTCGGCGCAGGTCGAGGTCGCGGATGATCGCGGCCGGACGCAGGTCGAAGATCGCGTCGACGGCCTTGGCGATCTTCGCGCGGTCCACGCGCTCGGTGCCGAAGGTCTCCACCAGCACCGACACCGGACGCGCCACGCCGATCGCGTAGGCGACCTGGACTTCGCAGCGCCGCGCCGCGCCCGAGGCGACGACGTGCTTGGCGACCCAGCGCGCGGCGTAGGCCGCCGAGCGGTCGACCTTGGAGGGGTCCTTGCCCGAGAACGCCCCGCCGCCGTGTCGCGACATCCCCCCGTAGGTGTCGACGATGATCTTGCGCCCGGTCAGTCCGGCGTCGGCGTGCGGCCCGCCCAGGACGAACTTGCCCGAAGGGTTCACGTAGACGTTCATCGAGGACGTGTCGAGGATCTCGGGCAGCATGGGCCGAATCACGTGCTCGAGGACGTCGGCCTTGATCTGGGGCTGGGCGTAGCCGTCCTCGTGCTGGGTCGAGACGAGCACCGTGTCTACGGCGACCGGTCGGCCCGCCTCGTAGGCGATGGTCACCTGGGTCTTGCCGTCAGGGCGCAGGTAGGGCACCTCGCCGGAGCGGCGCACTTGGGACAGGCGCATGCTGAGCCGGTGCGCCAGCCAGATCGGCAACGGCATGTAGTCGTCGTTGTCGTCGCACGCGTAGCCGAACATCATCCCCTGGTCGCCGGCGCCGAGTGCGTTGAGCGCGTCTTCGCCACCGGTCCCGTTGCGCAGTTCGAAGGCCTCGTCGACGCCACCGGCGATGTCGGGGCTCTGCTGGTCGAGCGAGACGAGTACCGCGCAGTTGCGCCCGTCGAAACCCTTGGCGCCGTCGTCGTAGCCGATGTCGAGGATCGTGCGACGCGCGATCGACGTGATGTCCACGCTGGCCGAGGTCGTGATCTCCCCGGCCACCACGCACAGACCGGTGGTCAGGAGCGTCTCGCACGCGACGCGCGCGTAGGGGTCCTGGGCGAGGATCGCGTCGAGGACGCTGTCCGAGACCTGGTCCGCGATCTTGTCCGGGTGTCCTTCGGTCACCGACTCCGAGGTGAAGAGGGTCCGGTCGCTCATGGGGCTCCTTGGGCTAACGATGAAGCCACCCTAGCCAAGATCTCGTGAGAAACCGCTTCTTTCGAGCGCCGCGAGATGACGCTCTCGCTGCCGTCGGCTCCTAGGAGAACGACCTCGTTCGTCGCGTGTTCGAATCCGGCGCCTGGGGCGCTGACGTCGTTGACGACCAGGAGGTCGACCCCCTTGGCGGCGAGCTTGGCGCGGGCGTGATCCATCACGTCGGTGGACTCGGCGGCGAAGCCGACGATGACCTGGCCCGGGTGACGTCGCGCGACGAGCTCGCGCACGATGTCGCGGGTGGGCTCGAGCACGAGCTCGAGGGGCGCGTCATGCTTCTTGATCTTCTGCGGTGCAGGCGCGAGCGTGTAGTCCGAGACCGCCGCCGCCATGATCACGGCGTCAGCGTCGGCGCTGGCCGCGAGGGTGGCCTCGAACATCTCGGCCGCGCTCTCGACGTAGGTGACCTCCACCCCGCGCACGACGTCGAGGGCGAGGTCGCGATGGGCGGCGCTGACGAGGCTGACGCGCGCTCCGAGGCGATAGGCCACTTCGGCCAGGGCGTAGCCCTGGCGGCCCGAGGAGCGATTGCTCACCACGCGCACCGGATCGATCGCCTCGCGCGTGCCCCCCGCGGTGATGACGACGTGGCGCCCGCTGAGGATCCCCCGATAGCCCGCCACGATCCTGGTCGCCATCTCAACGATGGCCTCGGGCTCGGCGAGTCGTCCGGCGCCCTCGTCGCCGCCGGCCAGGCGCCCCACGGCCGGCTCGAGCACGAGCACGCCACGACGGCGCAGGGTGGCCAGGTTCTCCTGGACCGAGGGCTGCTCCCACATCTCGGTGTGCATCGCCGGGCAGAGCAGGATCGGGGCGCGACTCGCGAGCAGCGTCGCGCTCAGCAGGTCGTCGGCGAGCCCCATCGCCAGGCGTGCGATGAGATGGGCCGTCGCCGGGGCCACCACGATCAGGTCGGCGTGTTGTCCGAGGTGCGTGTGGGGAATCGGCGTCGTCGCGTCACCGTAGAGGCGCACGCGCGCTGGCTCACTCGCCAGGGCGCTGAAGGTCACCTCGCCGACGAAGCGGGTGGCGTCGGGGGTGAGAACGGGCACGACGTGATATCCCGCGTCCATCAGACGGCGCAGTACCTCGACGGCCTTGTAGGCGGCGATGCCGCCGGCCACCCCTAGGACAATGCGTGGACTCGACGAACTAGGCGTCGCGGAGGGCATCGGTGAAGGCGTCCAGGTCGTTCGCGGCGTCCTGGCGGGCCTGCTCCTGAGCGTCCTTCGCGAGCTTCTCCGCCTCGAGCTCCTCGGGAGTCGGGCGGTGGAACTCGAGCTTGCCTTCGTAGAGCTCCTCGAGGGCGAGCGAGAGCGACTTATTCGACAGCGACGTGACCTGCGGCGGGATCAGGGCGCCGTGGCCGACGCCGAGGCCGTTGTAGTACTCGTTGATCTCGCGGGCGCGGATCGCCGAGACGGCGACCAGGGTGAACTTGGAGTCGCCGACCTTGGCCAGGAGGTCTTCGATGGGCGGGTCAACCAGTGTCGGGCGTTCGGCCATGGGTCAGTCCTTTGTCGAGGGGTCCCGTCGCTTCGAACGGAGTTCCTCCAGTATAGAGAGGATTTCGTTCGTCGCCCGCTCCACGTCGTCGTTGACAACCACGTAGGAGGCCAATCCGTGGCCCTTGGCCAGCTCCTCGGGCGTGCTCGCCAGACGCCGGCGCACGTGGTCGTCACCGTCGCCGCGACGCCGCAGGCGCCCTTCGAGATCGTCCATGGACGGCGGCAGGATCAGGAACACTACGGCGTCGGGGTGCTCGCGGCGCACCTGCTCGGCGCCTTGGACCTCGATCTCGAGCAGGACGTCGGTACCCGGCTCGGGTGCCGGACGCGGGGTGCCGTAGAGGTTGCCCTGGAACTGGGCCCACTCGAGGAAGAGGCCGTCGTCGATGGCCGCCTCGAAGGCCTCACGATCCACGAAGACGTACTCGTGACCGCGTTCAGTCGCCCGCTGGGGCCGCGTCGTCCAGGACCGGCTGAGTGCCAGGCGTTCGTCCTCCTCGACCAGGCGAGAGGCGATCGTCCCCTTCCCGACTCCGCCGGGTCCGATCAGGACCACGACGAGCGGCGACGCGTCAGCGCACAAGGGCGCGGAACAACTCGGCGCGTTGTTTGGGTCCGAGTCCCCTGATGCGACGAGTCTTGGCGATGGCGGCCTTGGCCATGATGCGCTCGGCCTTGACCTCGCCGATCGCCGGCAGGGCGCTGATGAGGTCGTAGGCGCGCATCTGCGCCACGCACTCTTCCTTCTCGGCGAGCTCGAAGATCTCCTCGAGCGACATCTTGCCGGACTTCACCAGGCGCTTGACCTCGGCTCGACGGCGACGGTTCGCCACCGCGAGACGCGAGGCCTGCACCCGCTGTTCCTGCGTCAGTGAGGGCGGGGTGGGGGTCACGCCCACAGAATACCCCTTGGGCCTGACACCCGTTTAGAGCAGGGCGGATGCCGCCGCATCGCGCCATCGCGCGGCCGTGGCGGCCAACGCCGCGCGATCCGGGCCCGCGGCGAGCACACCCCGGCTCACGCTGGCCAGAACGCTCGCGCGTGCGCACCCCGCGGTGGCGCGTGCGACGTCCTCGGGACCCGCCCCCTGCGCGCCGAGTCCTGGAACCAGCACCGGACCGCCGAGTTCGCCCAGCGGGAACGCCGGCGCGGCGCGCGTCGCGCCGATCACCACGCCCAGGGCGCCGCGCCCGTCCCGGCGCGCGTTGAGAGCGGCCACGCCCGCGAGGATGTCCGTCTCGACTCGTTCCCCCGAGTCGCTGCGCGCGCCCTGGATCGCCCGGCCCTCGGCGTTGGAGGTGGCCGCGAGGACGAAGAGGCCCCGCGCCGTGCGCCGGGCGGTCTCGACAAAGGGGGCCAGGGCGCCCAGGCCCACGTACGGACTCACGGTCAGAGCGTCCACGCACAGGGGCGAGGCGTCCTCGAGCCAGGCCGCGGCGTAGCCCTCGTTGGACGAGGCGATGTCGCCGCGCTTGGCGTCAGCGATGACGATGAGGCCAGCCGCGCGCGCCTCGGCGATCACGCGTTCGAGCACCGCGTAGCCCGCGGCGGCGAAGCGCTCGAAGAAGGCCACCTGGGGCTTGACCGCGCACGCCGTGCCGGCGACGGCCTCGACGACGCGCAGGCTCGCGTACTCGAGGTCGCCGACCGAGTCGGTGCGCCCCCAGGAGTTCAGGACCGCGCCGCTGGGATCGATGCCCACGCACAACGGCCCCGTGGCGTCGATCTGGCTCGACAGCCGTTCGCCGAACGTCTCAGCCATGGGCCGCCCCCTTGATCTCCTCGAGCGACCCGCATCCGTGGCGCGCCAACCAGTCCGCGAGCTGTCGCTGGACCCGCCACGGCGCGCGCGGATCGGCGAACGTGGCCGTGCCCACCTCCACGGCGTCGGCCCCGGCCATGATCATGGCGACGGCGTCCTCGCCCGAGGACACTCCCCCCACGCCGACGATGGGCACCTTCGGCATCGCGGCACGGCACTCGTAGACGGCCCGCAGTGCGACCGGGTGGAGCCCGGGCCCGCTGAGGCCTCCTCCCCCGTTACCGAGCGCCGGGCGGCGCGTCTCGACGTCGATCACCAATCCGAGCAGCGTGTTGACCAGCACGAGGGCGTCCGCGCCCGCGTCGAGCGCGGCGCCGGCTATCTCGATGAGATCGGGCGTGTTGGGGCTGAGCTTGACCCACAGGGGAACGTCGGCGTGGCGACAGGCCCGCACGACCTCGGCCGTCGCCGTCGCGGAGTGGGCGAACATGCGTGAACGATCCTCCAGGTTGGGACAGCTGACGTTGACCTCGATCGCGACGACCTCGGCGCCGCGCATCTGCTCGATGGCGTCGGAGAAGTCCGCGACGCTGCGACCCCAGAGTGAGGCGACGACCGTCGCGCCGCGCCCGCGCAGGCGCGGCAGCTCGCGTTCGCGCCACGCGCCGACCCCGGGTCCCGAGAGCCCCACGGCGTTGAGCATGTGCTCTCCCCAGGCGGCGACCCGGGGAGCGGGATTCCCCTCCCACGGGTAAGCGGCGAGGGACTTGGTCACGACGGCGCCGAGCGCGGCGAGATCGCCGTAGCCGGCGAGCTCGTCGCCATAGCCCGAGGTGCCCGCCGCGGTCAGGATCGGCGAGGAGAGGGCGACCTCGCCCACACGCGTGCGCAGGTCGCTCACTGGTGCAGGTCCTGAAGTGACTTCACGCGCCAGCCGCGCGCGCGGGTGTCGGCGATGCCCTTGGCGGCGGCGAGACCCGCGTTGAGAGTCGTCAGGCAGGGCACGCCGTGCACGATGGAGGCGTGACGGATCTGCGCACCGTCGGCGTGGGCCCCCTTGCCCGAGGGGGTGTTCACGACGAGTTGCACGTCACCCGAGGCGATCAGGCTGACGGCGTCGACCCCGAGGTCGGCCAAGCCCACCTTGCCCACGAGGGTGGCCACCTCGACGCCGTGGGCCCGCAGAAAGCCCGCGGTCCCCACCGTGGCGGCGAGGCTGAAGCCGAGTTCGCGCAGCTGACGCGCGAGGTCGAGCCCGTGGTCCTTATCACGGTCGGCCAGCGAGAGGAAGACCTGGCCTTTGTCGGGCAGGCCCGTGCCGGCGGCGAGCTGGGCCTTGGCGAAGGCGATGCCGAAGCTCTCGCCGACCCCCATGACCTCGCCGGTCGAGCGCATCTCGGGTCCGAGCACCGTGTCCACACCGGGAAAGCGGCTGAAGGGCAGGACCGCTTCCTTCACGCTCACGTAGTCCGGCTGGGGCGTCGTCGCGGGCACGTCGCCGCTCTCGCGCAGTGCCGCGAGGGTCTCGCCGAGCATCACGCGAACGGCCACCTGGGCCACCGAGACACCGGTCGCCTTGGCCACGAAGGGCACCGTGCGGCTGGCGCGCGGGTTGGCCTCGAGAACGAAGACCTCCTCGTCCTTGACCGCGTACTGCACGTTGATCAGTCCGACGACGCCCAACTCGTTGGCGATGCGCGCGGTGTAGTCATCCAGGGCCGCCAACACGTGGGAACTGAGCGTCTGGGGCGGTAGGGCACACGCCGAATCACCCGAGTGCACGCCCGCCTCTTCGACGTGCTCCAAGACCCCGGCGATGAAGAGGTCGCCCGTCGCGTCGCGAATCGCGTCGACGTCGACCTCGATGGCGTCCTCCAGGAAGCTGTCAATCAGGATCGGACGCGTGGCCGAGACTCCGCCCTCGCGCGCGAGGGCGCCGTGGGCGCTCGTGAGGTTGCTCATCACGCGCGCGAGCGACTCGTCGTCGTAGACGATCTCCATCGCCCGCCCGCCCAGCACGTAGCTCGGTCGCACGAGGACGGGATAGCCGATGCGCGACACCACCGCGCGGGCGCCGTCCAAGGTGAGCGCGACGTCGCCGGGCGGCTGACGCAGGCCCAGGCGCTGGCAGATCGCCGACCAACGCTCGCGGTCCTCGGCGGCGTCGATCGAGGCCACCGGCGTGCCCAGGATCATCGCCGGGTCGAGCGAGTGCGAGAGCTTGAGCGGGGTCTGACCCCCGAGCGAGACGATGACCCCGGCGACCCGCGCGCCGTCGCGACAGGCCCCCTGCTCGGCTTCGATGACCGCGGCTACGTCCTCGGGGGTGAGCGGCTCGAAGTAGAGCCGGTCCGAGGTCGAGTAGTCCGTCGACACCGTCTCGGGGTTGCAGTTGACCATCACCGTCTCGTATCCCATCGCCGAGAGCGCGTACGACGCGTGCACGCAGCAGTAGTCGAACTCGATGCCCTGACCAATGCGGTTGGGACCCGAACCGAGGATGATCACCCGGTCACGCGAGGAGGTCACCACCTCGCTGGTGTCGTCGTAGGTGCTGTAGTGATACGGCGTGGTGGCCTCGAACTCGGCCGCGCACGTATCGACCGTCTTGAAAACCGTGTTCGCCCCGACGAGACGGCGCCACGACGTGACGTCGCTGACCTCGGCACCGCGCAGGCTTGCGATCTGGGTGTCGGTGAAACCCAGGCGCTTGATGGCGAGCCAGGCGCGGCGATCCAGCCCGGCGAGGTCGATCCCCTCCAGCAGGTACCTTTCGACGGCGACGATCTCGTCCATCTGGGCGAGGAACCACGGGTCGATGCGCGTGCGGCGCGCGAGCTCCTCGACCGTGACCCCGCGCAAGAGCGCGGCGTGCAGTGCGAAGAGACGTTCGGGCGTGGCCGTCACGCAGCGCGCCATCAGCGCCTCGTCCGATAGCGCCGCGAACTCCTCATCGCGTCCCAGCGCGAAGCCCGCGCGACCCTGCTCGAGCGAACGCACGGCCTTTTGCAGGGACTCGGCGAAGTTGCGCCCGATCGCCATCACCTCACCGACCGACTGCATGCGCGTGCCGAGTGTTGAACTGGCTCCCGGCAGTTTCTCGAATGCCCAGCGCGGGATCTTGGTCACCACGTAGTCGATGACCGGTTCGAAGCTGGCCGGGGTCACGGTGGTGATGTCGTTGCGAATCTCGTCGAGCGAATATCCCACCGCCAGCCGCGCGGCGATCTTGGCGATGGGAAAGCCGGTCGCTTTCGAGGCGAGCGCGCTCGAGCGCGAGACGCGGGGATTCATCTCGATGACCAGTCGCTCGCCGGTCTCGGGGTTGACGGCGAACTGCACGTTCGAGCCGCCGGTCTCCACACCCACCCGGCGCAGCACCGCGAAGGCGTCGTCACGCATAGCCTGGTACTCGACGTCCGAGAGCGTTTGGGCTGGCGCCACGGTGATCGAGTCGCCGGTGTGCACGCCCATCGGGTCCAGGTTCTCGATCGAGCAGATGATCACGCAGTTGTCCGCGCGGTCGCGCATCACCTCGAGCTCGTACTCCTTCCAGCCGGCGATCGACTTCTCCACCAGGATCTCGCTAATCGGCGACGCCGCGAGACCCTCGGCCGCGAGTCGACGGAACTCCTCGAGGCCGTGGGCGATGCCGGTGCCGGCGCCGCCGAGGATGTAGCTCGGACGAACGATGATCGGCCAGCCGATGCGCTCGGCGATCACCACCGCCTCGGCGACGTCGTGGGCGAAGCCCGACTCGGGCACCGCCAGTCCGATGTCGGCCATCGCCGCCTTGAACAGCTCGCGGTTCTCCGCCGTGGCGATCGCCTCGGGCCGCGCGCCGATCACTTCGACGCCGAGGCGCTCGAGGACTCCGCGCTCGACCAGTTGCATGGTCAGGTTCAGCGCGGTCTGTCCGCCCAGGGTGGGCAGCAGCGCGTCGGGTCGCTCGCGCTCGAGGATGTCCTCGATCACGTCGGCGTCGAGGGGTTCGACGTAGGTGACGTCGGCGGTCGCCGGGTCGGTCATGATCGTCGCGGGATTCGAGTTCACCAGCACCACGCGATATCCCTCTTCGCGCAGGACCTGGCAGGCCTGGGTGCCCGAGTAGTCGAACTCGCACGCCTGGCCGATCACGATCGGGCCCGAGCCGATCACCATGATGGTCGTCAGATCGTCACGTCTCGGCATTAGTCGTTCTCCATCAGGGCGGCGAAGCGGTCGAACAGGTAACGCGCGTCGTGGGGTCCCGGGCCGGCCTCGGGGTGGTACTGCACCGAGAAGCAACGCGTCGAGGGTGACGCGATCCCCTCGATCACGCCGTCGTTCAGGTTGACGTGACTGACGTGCACGCGCTCGAGCGAGTCGGCGGCCAGGGCGTAGTTGTGGTTCTGCGCGGTGATCTCGATGCGTCCCGTCGCGAGGTCCTTCACCGGGTGATTGCCCCCGTGGTGACCGAAGGGCAGCTTGAACGTACGCCCCCCCAGGGCTACGCCCAGGAGCTGGTGTCCCAGGCAGATGCCGAAGATCGGCACCACGCCGACGAGCTGGCCGATCTGCTCGACCAGCCCCGAGAGCGCCGCCGGGTCACCCGGGCCGTTGGAGAGCATCACGCCGTCGGGCGCCATCGCGAGCACCTCGGCCGCGGTGGTGGCCGCCGGCACCACAGTCACGCGAAAGCGCGCCGCGAGCTGATCGACCATCGTGGTCTTGATACCGAAGTCGTAGGCCACAACGTGGCGTTCGCCGTCGCCGCGCGAGTAGCGCGTCGCCGTCGACACGCTCGAGACGAAGTCCGTGTTGTCAGTGCCGGTGGCTCGGGCCGCGGCCGCGGCCACGACGTCGGGCGCGACGTGTCCAAAGGCGCCCGGCAGGGCGCCGTGCGCGCGCAGGTGCCGGGTCAGGCGACGCGTGTCGAGGCCGACGATCGCCGGCACCTCGTGGTCGATGAGATAGTCCTCGAGGCCGCCGGCGCTGCGCCAGTTCGAGGCCACCGGCGAGAGGTCGCGCACGACCACGCCGCGACACCAGGGCCGCGCCGCCTCATCATCGAGGGGCGTGACGCCGTAGTTGCCGATGTGCGGGTAGGTGAAGGTGATCACCTGTCCGGCGTAGCTCGGGTCGGTGATGATTTCCTGGTACCCGGCGAGGGAGGTGTTGAAGACGAACTCACCCATCGTTAACCCGTCGTCGGGCAGGAAGCCCGCGGCGTAGCCGTCGAAGGTCGTCCCGTCGGCCAGGACCAGGGTGGCGGGTGGGCGCGTCAGCACATCTCTCCGTTCTCAGCGATCAGGCGACCCCGCGCGATCGTCGCCCGGGCACGACCCCGCAGGGTGCGCCCGTGGTAGGGGGTGTTGGTTGCGCGGCTCTGGAGACGGTCGCGATCCACCGTCCACTCGACAGTGGGATCGAAAACGACCAGGTTGGCGTCTTCGCCGACTGACACCTCGCCGCCGTGAGCACTGTGGCCCACGCGCTCGTCGGTCGCGCGCAGACGAGCGATTCGCGCGGGGCCGCGACTGAGCAGCGCGAAGAAGACGCGGGGGTCGGGGTCCTCGCCCAGGGCCTCGGCGGTAAGGGCGGCCGCGTGCTCGAGGCCCAGCATCCCCGCGGGCGCCTCGTCAAAGGCCAGGTCCTTCGATTCGGGAAGGTGGGGCGCGTGGTCCGTCGCCACCGCGTCGACGTCGCCGCGGCGCAGCGCCGCCGCCAGGGCCGCCGCGTCACCGGGCGCGCGCAGCGGCGGGTTCACCTTGAAGAGGGGGTCATAGGTGGCGCAGGCCGACTCGTCCAGGCTGAAATGGTGAGGGGCGACTTCGCAGGTCACGTCGAGGCCCTCGGCGCGCGCCGCGACCACCAGGGCGATCGAGCGCGCGGTGGAGAGATGCAAGAAGTGCACCGACGCGCCGGTCGCGCGCACCAGCTCGATGTCGCGCACAACCATAAGCTCCTCGGCCAGGGCGGGCCTGCCCACGAGACCCAGGCGGCCGGCGAGCGGCCCCTCGTTCATCGATCCGGCCTCGACCAGGCTCGGCTCCTCGCAGTGCTGGGCCAGGCGAACCCCCAGCGGCTTCGCGTAACTGAGGGCGCGACGCATCACCTCGGCGCTGGCCACGCCCGCGCCGTCGTCGGTGAAGATCCGCACTCCAAGGGCGGCCATCTCGGCGAGCGGCGCCAGCTTCTCGCCGCGTCGGCCCTGGGTGATCGCCCCGGCGACCGCCACGTCGATTCCCGTGAGGGCCCCGCGCGCCAGCACGTAGGACACGAGGGCCACGTTGTCGAGCGCCGGCTCGGTGTTGGGCATGGCCACGACCGCGCAGTACCCGCCGACCGCCGCGGCGCGCGCGCCCGACTCAATTGTTTCGGCCGCCTCGAGTCCCGGCTCTCGCAGGTGCGTGTGCAGGTCCACCAAGCCTGGTCCCACCCAGGCGCCGCTCGCGTCGATCTCGTGCGCACCCGCCGGAGCGTCGACCTTCTCTGCGACGTCGAGGACGCGGCCATCGACGACGAGCACGTCGGCGCGCACCACCTCGCGGGAGCGGACGACCGATCCGCCCCGAATCACCAGTGCCGTCATCGCGACTCCTCTCGGCCCGCCACGCTGAGGTAAAGGACGGCCATGCGAACCGGCACGCCGTTGGCGACCTGGCGCGTGATCACCGCGGCCGACGAGTCGGCGACCCTCGCGTCGATCTCCACCCCACGATTCATCGGCCCCGGGTGCATGATGATGGTCGAGGGCGACAGGCGGCCCGCCCGTTCGACGGTCAAGCCGTGAGTACGCGTGAATTCCGACAGGCTCGGCATGAACGCGCCGGTGCCGCGCTCGTGCTGGAGGCGTAGCACGCCCACCACGTCGGCGCCGCCCAACGCGTCGTCGAAGTCGTCGGCCACCACTACCGGCCACTCTTCGACCCCGTCGGGCAACAACGTGCCGGGCGCGGCCAGGGTCACCGACGCGCCCAGGGCCACGTAGGCTTCGACGTCGCTACGCGCCACGCGCGAGTGGCGGATGTCGCCCACGATGAGAACGCGCAGTCCGTCGAAGAGCTCGGCGCCGGTATCGCGACCACGCTCCCCTCGTCGTTCGGCGAGCACCTGGCGAAGGGTGTAGGCGTCCAGTAGTCCCTGCGTGGGGTGCTGATGGAGTCCGTCGCCCGCGTTGATCACTCGCACGTGCGGCACGTAGCGCGCGACCTGGACGGCAGCGCCACTGGAGCGGTGACGCATGACGACGGCGTCGATGCCCAGCGCGTCGATGGTCGCGATGGTGTCGCGCAGGCTCTCGCCCTTCTTCACCGACGAGGAGGCCACCGCGAGCGAGAGCACGTCGGCGCTGAGGCGCTTGGCGGCCGTTTCGAAGCTGAGACGCGTGCGCGTGGACTCCTCGAAGAACAGCGAGGCGACGACACGACCCTTCAGCGCGGGCACCTTCTTCACCACGCGCCGGTTCACCTCGACGAAGGAGTCCGCAGTGTCGAGGACCTCGAGGATCGCCTCGCGACTCAACTCGCCGAGGTCGAGCAGGCTCTCTCCGCGCAGGCTGGTAATCACGAGACCTCCTCGACGCCGATCCACACGCCCTCGAGAGTCGCGAGGACGGACTCGCTCGGCGAGGTGGGCAGGTTCTTGCCCACGTAGTCGGGGCGGATGGGCAGCTCGCGATGTCCCCGGTCCACCATCACCGCGAGCTCGATGACGCGAGGGCGCCCCCACTCCGAGAGGGCGTTGAGGGCCGCGCGGATGGTTCGACCGGTGAAGAGGACATCGTCGACCAGGACGACCACGCAATCGGTCAGGTCTCCGGGAATCGCCGTCGACGTCGCGTCCACCAGGGGCCGCACGTGAGTGTCGTCGCGCCAGTAGGCCACGTCCAGCGTGCCGGAGCTGACCGCCGGCGCCCCCAGGTCGGTGAGCTGTGCGGCGATCGCTCCGGCGAAGGGGATCCCGCCGGTCTGTAGACCGATGACGACGATCGACTCGTCGGCGTGGTGTTCGAGAATCTCGTGGGACATGCGTCGCAACGAGCGGGCCACCTCGTCGGCGGAGAGTATCTGGGAACGGGGCACGAACCCCGTCGCGGCGGACGGTTGCTCGCTCGAAGTGCCGGTCACGTTTCCTCCCGTCGTATGAGCCTCACGGGACCCACTTCACGACGTCGAGACACTGTATCAGAGCGTCAGTCTCGAAAACTCACTCTGTGGACTCGATGTTGGTCATCGCCGCCTGTCGGGCCAGCACGTCGGGATGTACCCGGATCGCGCGATGGATCAGGCGATCGAAGACGTCGGACATCGAACCCTCCTGGGCGATACCGCGACGGATCACCATGCCGAGAACCGGCACCGCCCAGAAGTCACCGCACACCCACAGGATCGCCGCGCCGATCTGCTGGTCGGCGAAGGGCGAGAGCGTGACGCCGGGGATGTGCGCGTAGCTCGGGTACCAGCTCGTCGCCGAGAAGATGCTCATCGCCATCGCCATCAGCGTCATGACGACGTTCGTGCCCAGGATCGCGCCCGACTGCCAGATCGCGCCCTTGGCCGTCTTAACCGGGGCGGACGGCAGGATCTGCAGCCAGAACAGCACCCCGGTCACGAGGAAGCTGCCGTGCATGAGCCACACGTGGACGAAGCCGTTGGACTCGGAGAGCTCGAACCACTTCGGCAGGTGCCAAAAGACCATCACCGCGTTGAACGAGATCAGGGCGACCCAGGGATTGCGCAGCGCGCGGCCGAGGCCGCGCAGCCACTTCGCGCCGCCACTCAGGTAGATGAAGCGGCCCACACGGCGTCGCGCGCCAACGGGCAGAAAGAACATGAGCGGCAGCCACGGCGCGCCGAGGACCACCATCATCGGCGTGAAGAATGCGAGGATCACGTGCTCGATCATGTGGATGTAGAAGTAGCTCGACGCCCAATAGTCGATCGGCGACATCACCGACAACACCAGGAGGCCCAGCCCCCCGTAGAACACGTAGGACTTGCGCCGACGCCGGCGGGTGCGCTCGGGGCGCGAGTGCGCGGCCAGACGCCGCAGTCCCACCTCGTGGGCGACCACGGTGAAGGCCACGACGAAGATCATGGGGTCGAAGGTCCAGTGGTCGAGGAGCAGGTTCACTGACTGTTCCCGTCCTCTCGCTGGCGCTGAGCGGCCAGCTCGCTCTGGTGCTGTTCCCAGGCCGCGAGCATGCCCGAGTACTCGGGTGCAAGCTCGGCCTTGGGTTTCTTGGGTGGACGCGCCTGCGCGTCCGGGTGCAGGACCTTCCACCACATGTAGATCGCGAATCCACCCAACAACGGCCATTCGAAGACGTAGGCCCAACTGAGCGTGTTGCCCCCCAGAGCTCGCCCCACCTCGAACCAGAAGGCGGCCGCGCACACGAGCAGTCCCGCCGCCAGAGTCAGGTGCGTCTTGACCGCCGCGGCGCCCCGAAGGCGCGTGCGGGTCGGGTTCGGCGTCTTCTCACCCTCCACGCGTTCACCCTACCGGCTCCGAGCCGCACAGGGCCTGTCATTGAGGGCCGCCTGGCGCCTCCTCGGTAGAGTTGACGTACCCGTGAGCGACGACGACACCATCCCCGAAGCCAGCCCGCAGCGCACCCTCAGCGAGGCCGAGCGCGCCCGCGCCTTCGCCACCAGTCAGTCCACCGGCCGGGCCTCCTTGCCGCCGGCGTTCTTCAAGTGGGCGCTCGCCGTGTTCGTGGTGCTGGGCGGCGGCGGCGCCCTCCTCGAGCGGGTGATGAGCGGCGCAACGCCCACGGCCAGTTCCACGACCTTGCCGGCGCCGTCGCTGACGGCCCCGGTCGCCCAGAACCCGCTCACCTCAAGCCTGACAGCCCTGCTCGGGCTCAAGAGCCTCGGCCCCACACCGGCGCCGGCACTCGAGCTCACGGACCAGAACGGTTCACCCTGGCGCCTGGGGGCCCAGCGCGGCCACGTCGTGCTCGTGACCTTCTACGACGCGTCGTGCCACGACATCTGCCCGGTGCTTGGGGCCGAGATCCGCGTCGCCCTGGCCGACCTGGGCACATCGTCAAGTGCGGTGCGCGTCGCGATCGTCAACACCGATCCGCGCGCGACGATTGCGACGAAGAACGTAGCGGCCCTGAGCGTGCCGGGGCTCTCAAATCGCTCCAACGTCTGGTTTCTGACCGGCAGTCTGAACCAGCTCAACGCGGTCTGGAGCGACTACGGCGTCACGATCAACGTGGGTGCGAACGCCTCGCAGATCGCGCACAACAACGTGCTCTACTTCATCGATCCGCGCGGCCGGCTTCGCTCGCTCGCGGTCCCCTTCGCCAACGAGGACCGCACCGGCACGTACTCTCTCAGCGCCGCCGAGGTCGCCCGATTCGCGAAGGGACTCGCCCACGTGGCCGGTAGTCTGATCCGGTGACGGACCCAGTGAACACCGGCAACTTCGAGCCCGGAGCCATGCCCGCGGCATCGCTCTCGTCGACCAAGGCGGTGTGGTACCGGCGCCCCTGGGTCATGGTGTTAGCCGTGGTGGTCATCGTCGTCGGCGTCTCGGTGGTCACCGATCTGCCCCACCACATATCCGTCAGTGAGGACGCGTCCGCCCAGAACGCCTCGATCAAGCAGATCAACCTCGACCTGGCACCGTGCAACTACGCGATCTCCGAGATCTACCACTACTACGAGACCAAGATCGTGGGCACCGCTCCCCCGCTGCGGCCCCAGAAGTACCCCAAGTGGATGACCGACGACCAGTCCGTCTGCTCCTTCACCAGCGGGGAGATCTACGACCTGACCAACAACTTCCAGGCTCTCGACACCAAGGCTGGCAAGCACATCGACAACATGCACACGATCGTCGTGACCTGGATCACGTCTGACGCGCTCGGTGCGATCAACGACATCATGTATCTCTACAACCACCCGGGTGACGCCACGACGATCGCCTCGCTACGCCGGCGCACCAAGCTGCTCAATCTCGAGCACGCCCAGGCGATGGCTGAGTGGTCCAAGGCCAACGCGCTCCTCGGCGGACGTCTCTACCCGCTCAAGCTCGTCCAGTTGCCGGCCGTCGCCTAGCTTCCGCTACGCCGAGGCGTCGAACGTCCCACGATTGCGCTGTTCGCGCACGAGTCTCGTAAGTTCTTCGTTGGGGTCTTCCTCGGATTGCAGCCAGTGGATCAGGTTCCAAAAGACCACCGGCATGAACGTCGCGGCCGACAGCAACCACATCGAGCCCGCGGCCAGTTGCTGGTCAGCGAAGAGCGACAGACCGCGTCCGGGCACGTGGGCGAACGCCCCGTACCACGAGACCTGGGACATGCCATTGAGATACGCGATGATCCACACCGTCCACATCACGACCGCGGCGACACCGATGCGAAAGGGCCGCGTGGTCGACGCACTGACCGGCGGAGACTCCACGATGCTCAACCAGAGCCACGCGCCGCCCGCGACCAGGCTCAGGGACTCGGGGACCACGAGCCATCCGTGGTGTACGAGAGCGTTGACCGCCGGCACCGTACGCCAGCCGATGATGAGCGCGAGATACAAGATCCCGACGGTAAAGACGTGGACGTGCCCGCTACGACGTCGAGCGCGCGCGGCCATGCGATCCATCGCACGCGGCGCCGTGGGCGAGATGATCGCCCCGTCGTCCCCCACACGAAAGGGCTCGCCCGAGGCGAGCCCTATGCGCTTCCACGGCGCACCGGTCACCAACAGCGCCGGCACCACCATGGCGATCAAACCGAACTGAACCGCCTGGGCGAACTCGTAGTGCCTCGCCCAGGACGCCAGCGGCGAGACCACGGCCACGAGCCACACGGCCACGCCGAGAACGGCGAGCACGTCACGGAGCCTCTCGACCCCGTCAGCCGTACGGAGGTTCGCGCGCCGGGTCACTTCGAAGGGCGACGCTGGAAGAATCCCCAAATAATGACGCCGAACAGCACGCCCAACAGAACCACCATTGTCTGGACCTGCGCGCCGATGTACCCGTCTGCACCTAGCATTTTGACCTCATTCTCGTTTCACACAACTTTGGCTTACACCTTCTGACCACGACCGTCTCGTCGCCCATCCCGCCTACATCAGGTAGAACAGCACCAAGAACAGCGTCGCGCCGAGGGCGATGAAGCCCCAGTTGTACGTCATGGAGGCGACGTTGGCCCGGAACGACTGCGCCGATGGGCTCGAGGAGAGCTCGGCGCCCTCGCCCAGTTCACGACGCATGCGCAGACTGCGCGCCAGAGTCGTCTCCAGCCAATAGGTGCCCACGGCGATCGTTCCAATGTTCATCACGGCGTAGCCGATGAAGGTCGAGGCGTAGCCGCTCGAGCCCGGGTAGAAGGGCACGCGCGTGAACTCCCAGATCTGCAGGAACAGCGCGATCAGACCTGAGGCCACGCCCGTCCAACCCGCAACCTGCCAGTCGGCGACTTCGCCCTTGCGCAGACGCCACTGGCCGTAGATCGCGAGGATCGCGGTCAGGACCATGAAGCCGTAGATGAAGAAGCCGTAGTACGTCGGCGCCGTGATGTGATTCGGGCGCCAGAGCTGGGCGTTGTTGCTCGAACGCAGGTAGAAGTACGAGAAGGCGAGCGACGCCAGCATGAACGTGTACATGCCGATGAACAGTCGACCTCCCGTCCAGATCGCGCCGAGGTGCGAGCGTAGTTCGAACTCGCGCTCCTCCGGCGTCGCCAGGGCGTACTTGGATCCCTTGAAGGTGTCAGTCATTTTCCTCTCCCTGCTACGCCGGGTTGCTGGTGGACGAAGTGTCGCTGGCGACCGGAGCCGCGCCACCGAAGTCGGCCAGCGCTGGAGCGTTGGCCTCGCTGTAGTGGTACGGGTCGGTCATGATCACGGGGATCCGGTCGAAGTTGTGCGCGGGCACAGGCGTCGCGGTCTGCCACTCGAGGCCAAGCGACTCCCACGGGTTGGCCGGCGCCTTCTCAGGGCTGATCCACATCGAGTACACGAGGTTCCAAGCGAAGACGATGAACGACGCCCCGAGCAGGAACGCGCTGATGGACGAGAAGTCGTTCAGACCCTGCAGGTTGCTCGCGTAGGTGAAGACACGACGGGGCTGACCCAGCAAGCCGATGATGAACATCGGGAAGAAGGTCAGATTGAAGAACACGAACATCATCCAGAAGTGGACGAGCCCGATCTTCTTGTTCAGCATGAACCCCGTCATCTTCGGCAGCCAGTAGTACAGCCCAGCCATGAAGGCGAACAGCAGACCACCCATGATCGTGTAGTGGAAGTGCGAGAGCACGAAGAACCCTCCGTGCACCGTCACGTTCACCGGCACGTCCGACAAGAACACGCCCGTGACACCACCGATCAGGAAGTTGAAGAACAGGGCCATCGCGAACAGCATGGGTATCTCGAATCGGATCTTTGCTCGATACAGAGTTCCCATGCCGACCAGGAAGATGAATCCGGTCGGGATCGAGATGAGCTCGGTCGTCAACATGAACAGCGGTCGCATGTCGGGGTTGATGCCGCTCTGGAACAGGTGGTGCTGCCAGACGAAGAACGACAGCAGGGCCACGCCGATCATGCCCGAGGCCGCCACCTTGTAGGCGAAGAGCGGCTTGCGGGTGAAGACCGGCAGGATCTCGGCGACGATGCCGAATCCGGGCAGGGCCATGATGTACACCTCCGGGTGGCCGAAGAACCAGAACAGGTTCTGCCACAGGTAGGAGCTGCCGCCGTGCTCGTCGACGTAGAAGGCGGTCTGGACCGTCTTGTCGAGGATTCCGAAGAGTCCCGCCGAGAACAGCACCGGCGTGGCCAGGGTGAGCAGTGACGCCGTCGCTAGGATCGACCACACGAAGATCGGCACGCGGCTCCACGTCATGCCCGGAGCGCGGTAGTTGATGATCGAGACCGCGATGTTAAAGCCGGCGGCCATCATGCCCATGCCGATCACCGCGAACCCGAAGAGGTAGGAGATCATGCCGGGACCGTTCTGGGTCTGCAGCGGGGCGTAGCCCGTCCACCCGGTGTTGAACCCACCGTAGGGCAGGGCCGAGAAGATGACCATGTAGCCGGCGGTGAAGATCCAGAAGCTGAAGGCCTCGATCCGCGGGAAGGCCATCCGGCGCGAGCCGATCATGAGCGGCACCAGGTAGTTACCGAGGGGGCCCACCACGATCGAGGTCGCCATCATCATCATGATCGTCCCGTGCTCCGAGACGATCTCGATGTAGGTCCCCGGATTGAAGATGTGCACCGTGGGGTTCAGCAACTCGGTGCGGATCGCCATGGCGAGCAGGCCACCGGTGAAGAGGAACAAGAGCACGCCCACCACGTACTGCATGCCCACGACCTTGTGGTCGAGGGTGTAGCGGAAGTACTTGCTCAGCCCCGGCGCGGGCGGCTCCTCACGGGCCTCGCGGCCGAAGAGCTTCATGATCGGGTAGTTGAGCGCCCCGATGCCGAGGAGCCACCCGAGGACCATGAGCGCCAGTCCCAAGAAGTCCGCTACCCCGTTCTGCCCGTTGTTGGCGATGTAGCTGTAGCTGCCCGCCAGGTGGTTGCCCCACCAGTGGCCGAAGATGTAGCCCAGGAAGCCCAGCACGATGGCCGTGCCCAGGTGCTGGCTCATCCAGCCGGGCCGGTTCGTCCACGAGGACCCCGATCGAGGTCCCGCGGGAGTCGCCGTGCCGGCCGTCGCCTCAGTGGGTCGCTCGGCGCTAATTGTCATCGCACCATCTCCATTTCTTGACAGTGATCACGCATTGGGGGAACTTCACGGACCCGGCTCACGACGCCGGCTGCTTCGCGCCGTACACGTCGTACGGGCTGTAGGGGGTGACGTTGCCGTCGGGGTAG
>DAIDJP010000010.1 GCA_027451285.1 Acidimicrobiaceae bacterium
GGCGCCGGGCTGAGGTCGACCAACGTCGGCTGCACGCTCACCCCCACACTCGGCGTGGCCTGCTCGGCGATCTCGGGCAGCGTCGGCTGGATGCGCTCGCTCGTCGACATCACGCCGAGCTCCTCGCGGTCGCTCTGGCTCAGGTAGTCGAGCGCCAGACGGCGGAAGATGTAGTCGACCAGTGACGTCGCAATGCGCAGGTCTGCGTCGTCGGTCATGCCCGACGGCTCGAACTTCATGTTGACGTACTTGCGCACGTAGGTCGCGAGGGGCACGCCGTGCTGCAGGCCCAGGCTGATCGAGATCGAGAACGCGTCCATGATCCCCGCGAGGGTCGAACCCTGCTTGGAGACCTTGATGAACACCTCGCCGGGGCGACCGTCCTCGTACTCGCCGACCGTGACGTAGCCCTCGCAGTCCGCGACGCGGAAGGCGAAGGTCGTCGACACGCGCCGACGGGGCAGGCGCTCGCGCACCGCGCCGACGACCACGTGGCTCGTCGTGGTCTTCGCCAGCTCGAGGGCGGCCTCGAGCTTGGCGATCTTCGCGTAGAGCTCGGCGGATTGGGCGTCACTCACGACGTCGAGCGGCGCGCTCTCGCCGTCCTTCTTCGCCGTGGAGAGCGGCTGGCCCACCTTGCAGTTGTCGCGGTAGATGGCCACGGCCTTCACGCCGAGTCGCCAGGCCTCCATGTGCAGCGCCTCGACGTCTTCGACGGTGGCCTCTTCGGGCATGTTGACCGTCTTGGAGATGGCACCGGAGATGAAGGGCTGCACGGCGCCCATCATCTTCACGTGGCCCAGGTAGTGGATCGTGTTGTCGCCCATGGAGCAGGCGAAGACGGGCAGGTGCTCGTTCTTCAGCGCCGGGGCACCGACGATCGACTTGTGCTCGTCGATGTAGGCGTCGATCGCGGCGATCTCGGCCTCGCTGTAGCCGAGCTTGGCGAGAGCGCGCGGCACCGTCTGGTTGACGATGGACATGTTGCCGCCGCCGACGAGCTTCTTGAACTTGACCAGTCCCAGGTCGGGTTCGATGCCCGTGGTGTCACAGTCCATCAGCAGGCCGATGGTTCCGGTCGGCGCGAGCACCGAGGCCTGGGCGTTGCGCACACCGTGGCGCGTGCCGAGGTCGACCGCCTCCTCCCAGGCGTGCTGGGCGGCGCGCAGCAGTTCGGCCGGCGCGAGCGACTCGTCGATCTGGTAGGCCGCGTCGCGGTGCATGCGCAAGACGTTGAGCATCGGCACCGCGTTCTCGGCGAAGCCCTCGTGGGGTCCCATCCGCCCGGCGGTGCGCGCGCTCGTCGCGTAGGCGTGGCCCGTCATCAGAGCGGTGATCGCCGCGGCCCAGGCGCGACCGGCGTCGGAGTCGTAGGCGAGGCCCGAGGCCATCAGCAGCGCTCCCAGATTCGCGTACCCCAGTCCGAGCTGGCGGAACTTGCGCGAGTTGACCCCGATCATCTCGGTCGGGTAGTCGGCGTCGCCCACGATGATCTCCTGGGCGGTGAAGAGGACCTCGATGGCCGCCTTGAATGCCTCGACGTCGAAGGTGTCGTCCTCGCGCAGGAACTTCATCAGGTTCAGGCTGGCCAGGTTGCAGGCGGAGTTGTCGATGTGCATGTACTCCGAGCAGGGGTTCGAGCCGTTGATGCGCCCGGTCACCGAAGAGGTGTGCCACTTGTTGATCGTCGTGTCGAACTGCAGACCCGGGTCGGCGCACTCCCAGGCGGCGCGCGCGATCTGGTGCCAGACGTCGCGGGCCTTGACCGTCTGGATCACTGAGCCGTCGCCGCGCGCGGTCAGGTTCCAGTCGCCGTCGTCGAGGACGGCCTGCATGAACTCGTCCGAGACGCGCACCGAGTTGTTGGCGTTCTGGTACTGAATCGAGTGGATGTCCTTACCGTCGAGGTCCATGTCGAAGCCGGCGTCGCGCAGCACGCGGGCCTTCTTCTCCTCGTTGGCCTTGCACCAGATGAACTCCTCGACGTCGGGGTGATCCACGTCGAGGATGACCATCTTGGCCGCACGGCGCGTCTTGCCGCCGGACTTGATGGTGCCGGCCGACGCGTCGGCGCCGCGCATAAACGAGACCGGCCCGCTCGCGGTGCCGCCACCCTCCAGGAGCTCCGCAGACGAGCGGATCCTCGAGAGGTTCACACCGGCGCCCGATCCGCCCTTGAAGATAATGCCCTCCTCGGTGTACCAGTTGAGGATCGAGCGCATCGAGTCCTCCACCGACAAGATGAAGCAGGCGCTGCCCTGCTGGGGGACGCCCTTGACTCCGATGTTGAACCACACCGGCGAGTTGAAGGCGGCCTTTTGTGTGATCAGCAGGTGCTTGAGCTCGGCGCGGAAGGTCTCGGTCTCCTCCTCGTCGACGAAGTAGTCGCGCGCCACGCCCCAGGCGGTGACGGTGTCGACGATGCGGTCCACCACCTGCTTCAAGCTGGTCTCACGCTCGGGGGTGCCCATGGTGCCGCGGAAGTACTTCTGGGCCAGGATGTTGGTCGCGTTGAAGGACCAGTCGGCGGGAACCTCGACGTCGAGCTGCTCGAAGGCGACCGAGCCGTCGCGGAAGTTCGAGATGCGCGCGTCACGACGGTCCCAGATGACCTCGTCGTAGGGGTGACGATCCTCGGTGGTGAAAAACCGACGAAGTCCGATTCCGAGCCGCTGCGGAGCGATAGCCATTTCCTTGTTTCCTCTTCTCCCGATTTCCGACACAACGTTTGCCACCTGCGCGCAGAGCCCGCGAAGTCACGACTCCCGTCGATTCCCCCCATAACCACAATATGTAGTGGTTCGACCACCACACGTCGCAAGATGCTGTGTTATTACAGCACTGTAATTACACGGCGTCAACTACATTTTTGACAATTTCCCCTCCACCTCGTCTGACCAGCGCAGACCGAAACTCTCCGCTCCAATCACTAGCCTCGGCCCATGGACCACGTCCTCGCCCTCGACGCCGGAACGAGCGGGGTGCGCGCGATCAGCCTGGCGCCCACGGGCCGCGTCGTCGACGTCGCCTACCGCGAGCTCACCCAGCACTACCCCCGCCCGGGCTGGGTCGAGCACGACGCCGCCGAGATCGCCTCCCTGGCCGAGGCCGTGCTCGACGAGGTCGCCCGGTCCGTACGCGCGCGCGGCGACGCCGTGGTGGCCCTGGGGATCACCAACCAGCGCGAAACGGTCGTCGCCCTAGACCGCGAGAGTCCCACTCCCTTGCACCGGGCCCTCGTCTGGCAGGACCGACGCGGCGAGGAGCTTTGCGAGGCGCTGATCGCCGCGGGCGCCCAGGACCGGGTGCGCGCCGCGACCGGACTTGTGATCGATCCCTACTTCTCGGCGACCAAGATGGCCTGGCTGATCGAGCACGGCGTGTTGGATGGGGCGAGGTCGCCCGGCCTAGCGACGATCGACTCCTGGCTCGTCTGGTGGCTGAGCGGACACGCCGACGGCGGCGCCTGGTCGACCGAGCCCTCCAACGCCTCGCGCACCCTCGTGATGGACCTCGCTACACGCCAATGGTCGCAGGAGATGGCCGAACTCTTCGGCGTCGACGTCTCACTGCTCGCCCCGATCAAGGCGTCGAATGCCGCGCGCGCACTCGTCAGTGGCGACGTCGTGGCGAGCCTCGCCGACGTGCCGATTACTGGCGTCTTGGGCGACCAGCAGGCCGCCCTCTTCGGCCAGGCCTGCTTTTCGCCCGGCATGGTCAAGGCCACCTTCGGCACGGGCGCTTTCGTGCTGGCCAACGCCGGCGCGTCCGTCCCCAGAATCGCCCAGGGCCTGCTCACGACCGTGGCGTGGGACGACGGCGAGGTTGTTTACGCCTACGAGGGTTCCTCCTTCGTCGCCGGCGCCGCGGTGCAGTGGCTGCGCGACGAGATGGGCATGATCGAGCGCTCGAGCGACCTCGAGGCGCTCGCCACGAGCGTTCCCGACAGCGCCGGAGTCGTCGTCGTGCCGGCTTTCGCCGGGCTGGGCTCGCCCTTCTGGCGCGCCGACGCGCGCGGCTCGATCACGGGCTTGAGCCGTGGAGCGGGTACCGCCCATATCGCGCGAGCCCTCATCGAGGCCCTCGCTTACCAGGTGCGCGCGATCACCGACGCCTTCGCGGCAAACGGCATCGCTCTCAGCGAACTGCGCGCCGACGGCGGCGCGGCGGCGATGGATCTCTTGCTGCAACTCCAGGCGACGAACTCGAAGGTCGTGGTGCGCCGCAGCGCGAACTTGGAGGCCACCGCGCACGGTGCGGCCGCGCTGGCCGGCGAGGCGGTGGGCCTGTGGCAACGGGAGGACCTGGCGAGTGCCTGGAGCTCGCAGGCCGACTTCACCCCGGAGGATCCGCTCTTCGCGGACCTGGGTTACGAGGCGTGGCTGCACGCGGCCCAGCGCGCGTGAGAGTCCCAGCGCGCGTGAGAGTACTGTCGGCGCGGGGGTGCACATGACGACCTACGAGACGACGGTCCTGCGCGAGGGACTGGGCTTTGGCGAGTCGCCGCGCTGGCACGAGGGCCGTCTCTGGTACTCGGACTTCTACCGCCACGCCATCTTCTCGATGGACGCCGCCGGGCTCGACGAACGCTTCGAGTACGAGGTGCTCGGCCAGCCGTCGGGACTGGCCTGGACGCCCTCGGGCGAGCTGTGGTGCGTCTCCATGACCGACCAGCGCGTGGTGCGCCCGGCCAGTGGTGAGACCGTCGTCGACCTCTCCGCCCACAGTGGATTCTGGGCCAACGAGATGGTGAATGGCGCCACCGGCGTCGCCTACGTGGGCAGCTTCGGCTTCGACCTCGACCTGCTGCTACGCGACCACGGAGTCGCGGCCCTGATGGAGAGTCCCGCGCCCACCACGAATCTCGTCGTCGTCGGCGCCGACGGAGCCGTTCTGCAGGTCGTTCCCGACATGACCTTTCCCAACGGCACCGTGATCAGCGAGGACGGCACGACCCTCATCGTCGGCGAGACCCTGGCCTTTCGCCTCAGCGCCTTCGACGTGGCCCCCGACGGAACGCTCTCGAATCGACGGGTCTGGGCCCAGCTCGAGTTCGTAGCGACCGACGGGATGTGCCTCGACGCCGACGGCCAGATCTGGTTGGCCAACGCGCTAGCCAACGAGTGCCTACGCGTGCGCGAGGGAGGTGAGGTGACCGCGCGCGCCACGACGTCCCAGCACGCCTTCGCCTGCATGCTCGGCGGCGAGGGCCGCTCGACGCTCTACGTGATGACCGCACCGACCAGTGATCGCTTCGTCGTCGCCGAGCAGCGCGCGGGTCGCGTCGAGGCCGTCGCGGTGGCGGTGCCCGGCGCGGGCCGGCCCTAGCGGCGCGCCTCGATCACCTTCTTGAGCGAGCGCACCGCCTGGTGCGTGCGCATCTCGTTCTCGATCAGGGCGAAGCGCACGTGGCCGTCGCCGCCCTCACCGAAACCCACGCCGGGGCTCGTGGCCACGTCGGCCTCTTCGATCAGGTGGCGCGCGAATCCCAGCGAGCCCATCTCGCGATAGCCCTCGGGGATCGGCGCCCAGACGAACATCGAGCCGCGCGGGGCCGCGACCTCCCAGCCGATCCGGTTGAGCCCGTCGATCAACGCGTCGCGGCGCGACTGGTAGATCGACAGCAGGTGCTCGGGGTAGTCGCTCGCCTCGTTCATGGCGACGATGGCCGCGATCTGCACCGGCTGGAACGTGCCGTAGTCGAGGTAGCTCTTCAGCTTGGTCAGCGCCGCCACCACCTCGGCGTTGCCGACGAGGAACCCGACGCGCCAGCCGGCCATCGAGAAGGACTTGGTCAACGTGTAGAGCTCGACGCAGCACTCCTTGGCCCGCGGGACTTGGAGGATCGAGGGCGGTTTGTAGCCGTCAAAGCCCAGGTCGGCGTAGGCGAAGTCGTGACAGATGATCACGTCGTGCTCGAGGGCGAAGTTGACGAGGCGCTCCATGAAGGCGTAGTCCACGCACGCGCTCGTCGGGTTATGTGGGAAAGAGCAGATGATCACGCGCGGCTTCACCCGGGCCCGGTCCCAGGCCTCGAGGAGCCCGGCGAAGAACGCGTCGCCCGGGTCACTCTCATCGGAGGCCGGATCCTTCATGGCCACCGTGATCACCTCGGCGCCGGCGAATCCCGGACCGGCGAGGTGGATGGGATAGCTCGGACTGGGCACGATCGCCGTGTCGCCGGGACCCAAGAGGACCCACATCAGGTGGGTCAGACCCTCCTTGGCCCCGATGGTGGTGACGACCTCGGTGTCCGGATCGAGGTCGACGTCAAAGAGCTTCTTGTAGCGCGTCGCGATGGCCAGGCGCAGGTTGGGGATCCCGCGGCTCGCGCTGTAGCGGTGGTTCTTCGGGTTGTGCACGGCCTCGGCGAGCTTCTCGACCGCGACGTCCGGGCTCGGCAGGTCGGGGTTGCCAAATCCGAAGTCCACCACGTCGCGCCCGGCGGCGCGCGCCTCGGCCTTGAGGGCGTTGATCGTCGCGAAGACGTAGGGGGGCAGGCCGGTGATGCGACGGAATTCCATCAAAGAAATGTAGTGACTCAGCGGGTGCGGCGCCACCTCGCCAGGTCCGCGACGTGCGCGTGCGGACTCAGCACCGCCCACGTCGCGCCCGCCGCGTCGAGGGCGTCGAGCGTCGCGTCGAGGTCGCTCGGCACCGGGCCGGCCCAGCACACCGGTCCCTCGAGCGCCGCCGCGGCGACGTCGGCGGGCGTGGCGTTCCACATGTTGAGCGTCACCCCGAGGGTGCGGGCGAGCTCGTTGGTGGCCGGCGCCCCCGCGCCGATCCACACGGGCATCAGGGGCGCAAGCGCACCAGCAGTCGTTCCGAGCATCTCGCGACGCTCTCGGGGCGAGTACTCGGGCAGGCCGTAGGCGGCGTTCTCGGCGGCCGAGAGTTTGTCGCCGGTGCCCAGGGCCGCGATCACGCGGCCCGGGGCGATCTCCTCGAGGGCCGTGAACGTCTCGACGAGGTGCGCGGTGCCAAAGAGGCCCACGCGCGCGACGAGAGGGCCCACACAGATCTCGTGACGCGCGGCCACGGCCGCGAGCACCGGGAACGGCGCGAGCGCGGGACGCGTCGGCGAGCCCATCGGCCAGAGGTGGTCGTAGGCGAAGACGCCGTCGAGTCCCGCCTCGGCCGCCTCGGCCGCGACGTCGAGGGCGTGGCGCGCGCCCACCTCGAACGTAGGTAGAAGTAGCCCGATCTTCATGTCTCCATCCTCGCCGCCAGGGCGGCACCCATCGCGCTCGCGCTCGGGCCGAGGGCGGCCTCGCGGACCCGCAGGTCGGGTCGCGCCGCGGCGCCCTCGGTGAGTTCGACGAGGTGGCGTCTCGCGCTCGGCAGCAGGTGGGCCGAGAGAGCCGAGAGTCCCCCGCCGACCACGAAGCACGACGTGTCGAGGATCGCCGCCAGGTTGGCGAGACCCGCGGCGAGCCACCAGCCAATCTCCTCGAGCAGAGCTCGAGCACCCTCGTCGCCGCGATCGGCGGCGGCGGCGACCTCCTCGCCGGTCGGATCGACCGAAAACTTCGCGAGGTCGAGGCGACCGTCGCGAGCGGCCTCGCGCGCCAGACGCGCCAGCGCCGAGCCCGACGCGTAGCGCTCCCAGCAGCCCCTCCCCCCGCAGGGACAGGGTTCGCCGCGAGCGACCAACGTCATGTGCCCGATCTCACCCGCGAAGCCCGCGGCCCCGCGCAGAAGACGGCCGTCGGCGACGATCCCGCCTCCGATCCCCGTTCCGAGCGTGACCATCACGTAGTTGACCTCGGCGCGGGCCGCGCCCCAGCGCCCTTCGGCCAGAGCCGCGAGGTTGGCGTCGTTGTCAACCACCACGTTGCCGCGCCCGAGCGCTGTCGCGAGGCTCGCGCCCACGTTCGCGCCGCTCGCACCGGGCAGGTGCGGGGAGAAGGCGAAGTGGCCGTTTCTCGCCACCATGCCGGCCAGTCCCAGGCCAAGAGGCACGGTCCTCGTGTCGAGGCCGCAGCGAGCGGCCACGTCCTCAACCTGGCGGGCGAGCGCGTCGACCAGCGCGTCGGCGCTCGTGGCGCGGCTCGACACGCGCGAACTCGCGAGCACCGCGCCGTCGACGTCGAGAGCCAGCGCGAGAGACTTGGTGCCTCCGACGTCCACGCCGATGGCGACGTCGTTCATCGCAACGACTCGACCCGCGCCTTCAGCTCGCCCAGGGCGTCACTCTGGATCCGCTGAGCCGCGCGCGAGCGGATGAACGGCGGGATCGGCACGCGCAGCTCGACCTCAAGGTCGTAGGTGACCCGGGTCGTCGCCCCGTCGGCCACGAAGAGGTAGCGGCCGTTGAGAGACTCGGTGATGTCACCGCTCACCTGGGTCCAGGCCAGTTCCTCGGGCGCGCGGCTGTAGTCATAGCGCAGCGCGTAGGTCGTGGAGCGGCCGAACGCCGCGGCGCGGAACTCAACTTCGAGCGCGCGACCGGTGCCGTCGCGCTCGATCACCTCGGCGCGCTTCACCTCACTCGCCCACTCGTGGTAGTGCTCGAAGTCAGTGACGACGCGATACACGAGGTCCACCGGGGCATCGACTACCACCGATCGCCTCGCACGTTGGACCACGTCACCTCCTCGCCTCACCTAGGTTACGTGGCGCCCGTCCCCGTCGAAGTCGGCGAGGCCCTCACTCAAGCGCTGCGCCAGCACCATCCAGTCGAACCGCTCGCGCGCGACGCGCGCGGCCTGCGCGCCCAGGGCCTCTCGCCGCGGTGTGTCGCTCAGCAGCGTGGCCATCGTGTGGGCCAGTGCGCGCGCGTCGCGCGGGTTGTCCACGACCACTCCGGTCACGCCATCCTCGACGGCCTCGTGGCTGCCGCCGGAACGTCCCGCGACCGTCGCGACACCACAGGCGCCGGCTTCGACGAACACGATGCCGAAACCCTCCTGTTCGAGTCCCAGCCAGCGGCGCCGACAGTCCATCACCATGAGATCACTGGCCCCGAGCCAGTCGACCAGCTCCTCGTCGGGCACCCGACCGATGAGCTCCACCGGCGCATGAAGTCGGCGACTCAGATTCTCGAGGCGTTTGACGTCGCGACCCGTACCGCCGATCTGCACGCGCAGGTTCGCGAAGTCGCCAACGAGCAGGGCGCTCGCGCGAATCAACGTGTCCATCCCCTTGCGCGGCACGAGGCGCGAGTACGAGGTCACGAGCAGGTCGCCGTCGGCGAGGCCCAGACGTTGCCGCGTCTCGCGACGGGCGTCGGCGCTCGGGGGAACGAACCGCGAGGTGTCCACCCCCGGGGGAACCTGGAGGATCGGCGGCGTGTGCTCGGCGGCGCAGCGACGGGCCTCGCCCTCGACGTAGGCGCCGGCGGCCACCGCCACCTCCGCGTAGCGCAACACGTAGCGCAGCGAGGACGCGACCAACGGCAGGCGCGCCGGAATCGTCACCTCGGCCCCATGGAGGATCACGCCGTAGGGCCGCGATAGACCCGGGCCCAACAGCCCCAACGGCCACGCGGGATCGAGCAGGACCAGTTCCGGGTCGTGCCGGGCGATCGCCGCCTCGATCGCGCGCCTGATCCTCGGCGTGGGCAAATAGAGAGTCGAGGCGGGGATTCGTTCGATCACCAGCTCGGACTCGCGATCGAAGACCGCCGCGTCGGGGTGCGAGGAGGCCGTCAGAACGACGGCTCGTCCCACCTCGAGCCGTCGCCACAGTTCCTCGAGGTAGACCTGGATTCCGCCGGTCTTGGGCGGGAAGTCGTTGGTCACGAGGAGGTGGCGCGCCATGGGCCACCACGCTAATGCGGCCCCTAGTCCGAGGTCGACGTCGCCGCGTGGTCGCGCTGGAATCGTAGATGAGGCATCATCCCCTGGCTGGTGAACAGTTCCACGACGTCGACGTCGCGCGTCGTCATCTCGAGGTGCTCGGACTCGCCGCCGAGTACGAAGGTCACCAGGCAGTCCGCGCAGTCTGGCGTGTTGCGCCGAACGCAGTCGCTGCAGCTGATGGATAGTTCGATGTCGTGTGCCATGTCACCCCTTGCTCTCCTCTGACACTGCCAACGGGGTGTGACACACATACTTGTTAGGTCCCCGGCAAGGGGTTGGGCCTGACCCTCATTGTGTGACTGGCTACGTGCCTTGATGTGTGAACTGTCGACCCAGCTCCTCGCCGAGGACGTGCACCAGCCGGCCGGACGGACGTGACCTGATAGGAGCCTTGACAACACCGTGTGTGTCCTGTCCGCCGACCCGCCGGCGGTGCCATCCCATCAATCAGGAAGGCAGCACCATCATGTCAAAAGAACCACTCTGCGTGTTCGGCGGAGTTGACACCCACAAGGACGTC
>DAIDJP010000011.1 GCA_027451285.1 Acidimicrobiaceae bacterium
ACCTTGAAGTCGTCGTGGGCCGCGAGCCACGTACCGAGCGCGTCGACGACCACGGTCCCCTCGACACCGACGAGCGCCTCGGTGAGCCGCGCACCGCACTCGAGCGTCGCCCAGTTCGCCGGACGGCGGCGTCGGTGCTCGGCGATGCGACGAGCGAAGTCCTCGTCGGTTCCGGCGTCGCCGGTGGCGACGTAGGTGACCGGGTCCGCTGCGTGCTCGGCGAGCGACTCGGCGACACCCGACTTGCCCGAACGCGCTCCCCCGAGCACCAGGGTGATCACGAGTCGGCCAGGCCCGCGAGCACCGCGCCGTGCACGGCCCGCGCGACACGCGCGCCCCAGGGCGAGCGAGGACCCGCGAAGGGCTCACGGGGGCCCTCGAGGGGCGCGACCACGCACAGGGCGTCCGACGCCGTGCCGGTGCCGTCGATGCGGCGCTCGAAGAGGGCCTGGGTCTTGGCCTCGGTCGCGGTCACGAGCGCGTTGAGCAGGGCACCCTCGTCGAGGCGAACCGGGACGAAGACAACGATGTTGACAGTGCCCGGGTGGGACTCGACCGGCTCGTCGGGCGCGGCCGCCCACGTCGGACGGGTCACCCCGACGGTCGCCTGGACGAGCACGTCACCGTCGACGGCCTCGCGCACGCGTCGCACCGCGGCGGCCGTGAACAGCGCGACACCCTCACCGCGCAGCGCCAAGGCGCTCGCCAGCTCCCCGGCGTGGGCGACGAGGTCGGTGCGGCCGTAGTCGTGGGGGACCTGGACGTTGAGCACCCAGTGACGCAGCCCGACACCTCCCCCGACCGTCGCGGTCGAGGCGACGAGGGTCGGTCCCGTGCGCCACACGAGCAGGTCGGCTCCGTCACGCTCGACCAGCTCGGCGCGCATCAGTACTCGATCCCCTTCATGGCCCGGATCCCCTGGTCGTACGCGTGCTTGATGACGCGCATCTCGGTCGCGGTGTCGGCGATGGCGAGGATCGCCTCGGGCGCGTTGCGCCCCGTGATGATGACATTGGTCTTCGCGGGACGGTTCGTGATGGTCGCGACGACCTCGTCGAGGTCGATCCAGCCGTAGGTGATCGCGTAGGTCATCTCGTCGAGGATCACGAGCTCGTAGTCGCCGCTCTCGATGCGCTCGCGAGCGACCGACCACGCGTGGCGGCCCTTGGCGATGGTCTCGTCAATGTCAGTCGACTCCCAGGTGAAGCCGTCACCGAGGGACTGCCACTCGATGCCGAGGTGCTCGGCGAGCTTATGCTCGCCCGAGCGCCACTTGCCGCTCTTGAGGAACTGGACGACACAGACGCGCCAGCCGCGCGCCCACGCACGGCCCATCACGCCAAAGGCGGCCGACGACTTGCCCTTGCCGTCACCAGTGTTGACGAGCACCACCGAGGTGGCGCGGCGTAGCGGCGGGGTCGGTGGGGCCTCGCGGGGTTCTTCGGTCATGGTTTCCTCTCTGATCGTCGGCGCGGGATGACAATGAGCTCGCCGTCGCTTAGCAACACCTGGACTCGGGCTCCGAAGTAGTGGCCGAGGGCCGTCTCGTCGAGGACTTCGGCGGGGCTGCCCGTTGCGACCACCGACCCCTCGTGCAAGAGCAGGAGCCGAGTGGCGAACTGGGCGGCGAGCGTGAGGTCGTGCAGGGCACTGATGACGGTCAGTCCGCGCTCGTGGCGCAGTTCGTCGACGAGCTCGAGCGCCTCGACGCGCCGACCGAGGTCGAGGGCACTCGTCGGCTCGTCGAGCAGCAGCACCGGCGCCTCCTGGGCGAGGGCCCGCGCGAGCACCAGGCGCTGGAGCTCGCCACCGGACATGGTGCCGAGCGTTCGCTCAATCTTCGCGCCTAGGCCGAGACGTTCGAGCAAGGACGCGCACCGGGCTCGATCGTGGTCACCGTCGACGCCAAAGTAACCGAGGTGCGGGGTTCGTCCGAGCACCACGTAGTCGATTGCGCGCATCTGCTGGGGCAGTTCGGGCTTCTGGGGGACGAAAGCGACGAGCCGCGCGAAGTGCCGTCGCGACAGTGGTGCGGCGTTGGCGCCGTCGATGCGCACGACGCCCTCGTAGGGCACGAGGTGCGCCAGGGCCCGCAGCAGCGTGCTCTTGCCCGCGCCGTTGGCCCCGATGACTCCGAGCCACTCGCCCGGCTGGACCGCGTCACTCACGCAGCGAAGCGCGAGCGCGTTCGCGTATCGCACGCTCAGCGACTGGACCTCGACGACGTAGTCCACCTCGGCGAGCGCGGCCATCAGAGCACGCCCTGGTGGGTGCGGCGCGAGCGCAGGACGAAGATGAAGAAGGGCCCGCCGATGAAGGCGGTCACCACGCCGAGGGGCACCTCGCCCGGCGCGTCGAGCATCCGCGCGCCGAGGTCGGCGAGGATGAGGAACGAGGCACCGCTGATCATCGAGACCGGCAACACGACGCGGTAGCTGGCGTTCGTCGTGAGGCGCACCACGTGGGGCACGATGATCCCGACAAAGCCGATAAGCCCGCTCACCGAGACCGCGGCCGCGGTGCCGAGCGTGGCGGCCGCCACGACGGCGAGACGGACCCGCTGGGGGTGCACCCCGAGCGCGGCGGCCTCCTCCTCGCCCACGCGCAGCACGTCAAGCAGCCGCCGATGGGCGAGCAGGACGACCGCACTGATGAGCACGTAGGGCAGGATCAACCCCACGTCAGACCACGAGGCGACCGAGAGGCTGCCGAGCATCCACGAGTACACCGGCTGCAGGTCGGCCGCGTGCTGCTGTTGCAAGTTGGTCTGCAGTGCCGTGAAGACCGCGGCGATCGCCACGCCCGCGAGCACGATCGACGAGCCCGACGAGTGGGACGTCGCGCGCGAGCCGACCAGATAGGTGAGGGTCACCGCCAGCGCGCCGCCGACGAAGGCCGCCGCTGGCAAGAGGTACATCGAACGCGATGACGAGATGATCGCCACCGTCGCACCGAGTCCCGCGCCCGCGGCGACGCCGAGCAGGTAGGGGTCGGCGAGCGGGTTGCGGAATACACCCTGATATGACGCCCCCCCGGCGGCGAGCATCGAGCCGACGAGCCCACCGAGGACAACGCGTGGCAGACGGATCTCCCACACGATCGCCTGATTGATGGCTGAGACCCCGCTGTGGGGGTGCCACCACGGCAGGTGCGACGCGAGCACGTTGAGTACCGTACCGAGCGACAGGTCCGCCGGCCCGATCGCGGTGGCGAGCAGCACCACCGCGACCAGGACGACGAGGGCGATCACAATCGGCTTCTTCGCCGACACGGGCGCCGGGGCCGACGCGGGCCCTGACGTCGATCGCACCGCGTTCATCGCGCTAGCCCTGTTGGCGCTTGAGCACGTTGGCCACCTCTTGGAGCAGGATCACGATGCGTGGTCCCCATCGCGACGCGATGTCGTCTGAGAGCGTGACGATCCGGTGGTTCGAGACGGCCGACAGCGCCGACCAACCCGGTCGCGCGGCCACTGACTGGGGCGTCGCCTGGCAGCACTTGTGATCGGCGAGGAAGATGTAGGTCGGGTTCGCCTGCAAGATGAACTCGGCGGTGAGCTGCGGGTAGCCCCCGTTACTGTTGACCCCGGCGGCGTCGGCGATCGAGTGCAAACCGAGCAGTCCGAGCAACTGGCCCATGAATGTCCCTGAGGTCACCGAGTAGTAGGTCGGGTCGAGCTCGTAGTAGTACGTGGTTCCCGCAGGGGGACGTGGCGTCGACTTCACGATCGAGGTGACTACCGTGCGCAGGTGCGCGACTTCGCGTTGGGCGGCGAGCAGGTGTCCGGTCGCCCGGCCGAGCCCGATGTACTGGCCGTAGGCGGCCGCGAGGTTCGGTGCCGCCGGGTCGTAGATCACGGGGATCTTCAACTTTGCCAGTTGGGCGGCGAGCGCCGGCGGGTCGTAGGCCACGACGATGAGGTCGGGGTGGTACTTCGCGATCGCCTCGGCGTTCACGCTGTAGCCGTCGAGGCTCGTCATCGGCGTGCCGGCCGGGTAGTTCGAGTATTTGTCGACGGCCTTCACCTGAGGTCCGGCACCAATCGCGTAGAGCATCTCGGTCGCGGTCGCCGAGAGCGACACGATGGCCGTCGGGCGTTTGGTGATGGTCACCGACCCGCCGGCGGTCTTCACCGTCACCGGGAAGCCCGAGCCGGCCGAGGCCGCCGTGGCGGCCCCGAGAATCGGGAACAACGTGGATCCGAGCACCATCGCGACGATGCTCAGACGGGAACGCACTGCTTTCATGGTCAATCTCCGTTACCTAGAACGGAGTCAAGAAGCTCGCCACCACTGCTTCTGGTGAAACGAACCGTCCTTCCTCCGAGGACCGATTACGTCGATGAAGCGCAGGCGACCGGACTCGTCCCCGATGTGGGGCCTTACCGTTGCGGGACAGTACCGGGATCTCACCGGAATTCGCTGCAACTCCATCACTGCGACGGCGTCGCAGCAACCCGAGTATATCGACGCACGGCCGGCCCGTCGAAGCGTCGGGTCTTCAGCGTCGCGCCCGTCGCCGGGTCGCAACACCACTCGCCCACCAGAGCGCGGCATAGACGAGCGCGGCGACGACGATGCCGCTCGGCGCGGAGAAGTCAGCCCCGCCGAACCAGCCGGCCGCGCCACAGGCCGCGCTGGAGGTGCCCGGACAGTAGAAGGAGCCGAAGTGGTTCGCGATCGGGGTCATCCAGTGGAAGGGAAAGTTCACGGGTGGCGGGGCCTTGGAGAAGCTCATGGTGGCGCTCGCCATCCCCGCGAGGAAGGCAACCATACCGGACCAGTTGACGGCGCCCCCACGCCGGCCGCGCCGCGGTGCCCCCTCGAGGTCGAGAGCGTCGTAGCGACGAGCGCGCAAGAGCCAGTCCATGACGAACACCCCGAACCAGGGGCCGATCCAGATGATGATCACCCCGACGAACTCCTTGGTGAACACCGAGAACGACGACTGGAACGTGGCCCAGATCGTGAGGAGCCCCGCGAGCACGCCGTCGAGCAACACGGCCTGGTAGCGCTTGATCGGCAGCCCTGTCGCGAGTAGCGAGACGCCCGACGAGTAGAGCACGAGGGCGTCGATGCTGAACATCTGGATGATCGCGACCACGAGCAGCGTCGCCACGACCCACGTGGGAAAGACCCCCGTGTGCACGAAGGCCTCGAAGGGGTTCGTCCCGTTCCACACCGGGATCGACGAGAGGAACGTGAAGAGCAGGGCCCCGAGGATCATCAGCACCGCCTCGGGTAGGGCCGTGCCGAGCATGATCCACCCGACGAGCGAGCGCGTGCGGGTCGAGGGGGCGACGTAGCGGGTGTAGTCGTTGCCGCACTCGCTCCAACCAAGACCCGACAGTGCTACG
>DAIDJP010000012.1 GCA_027451285.1 Acidimicrobiaceae bacterium
CGGCCCCTTCGGTGTGGACATCGCAGCACTTCACCCCACGGTGTACGCCGACCCACCACTCGTGGTCACCTCACTTCGGCCGTGTTTCGAGTACTTCAAAGGCCAGCACTGGTGTCCCCAGGACAAGAACGGGTACTTCACTGGTGACAAGTTCCATCCTTTCGTCATCACTGGTGGCAACACGATCCCCGTCGTTTGGCGGTACTCCTTCAGCTGCCGGCGCTACGACACGGGCGCGTCCTACTTGTCGGGACCCGTGGAAGTGCGAGTGCTGTACCGGTTCGGCTTCTTCACTCACGAAGTCCTGTTGGTATTGTCCGGAAGCGAAGCAACTCCGCCCAGTTCAACGGGGCCCTGCGCACCAACCGGGTAGCACTCGAGGTTGACGAAACGCAATGTGTTGCGTGCGGCTCAGTGCGCGTTGCCCCGGCCGGGCGCGCGCGACGTGCCGCAGCGGCGTCAGAGCCACGAAGCTCAGGGTAAGAACATTGGCAATCGAAAGGCGCAGTTCAAGAACCCCTGAACCGAGACGGACCCCCTGTTGCTGTAATGACGACAGGCGCGCGTGACGTATAGAGAGTGATGGTGACAATCAGGCCAGTGGGCAACGACGAGCGATTCGAGGAGTTCTTCCGTACGCACTACGGGCGCGTTCGGCGCTACGTCGCGCGGCGCACGTCCGCTGGTCTGGTCGATGACGTGACGAGTGCAGCCTTCACCGTGGCCTGGCGCAAGTTCGACACCGTTGACGAGCCCTCGATCGCCTGGGTAATCCGCATTGCCAGCCTCGAGTTGGCGAACGTCCGTCGTAAGGAGCTGCGGCGACGGGGCCGCGAGCGTTCGTGGTTAGAGCGCCCCGCCGCGCCGGTGGCGGCGACTGACCACGAGATGCTCGCCGCCGCACTCGATGACCTCTCTGACACCGACCGCGAGATCGTGCGTCTAGTCCACTGGGACGAGCTGGCACGCGGCGAGATCGCCGAGGTCCTCGGCATCAGTGTGGGTGCGGTCAACGTCCGCTACCACCGTGCCCTGAGCCGGCTGGAGGCTCGACTTCACGCTCACGAGACAACCACAACACAGGAGGTTCCCCGATGACGCATGACCTGGACCGCATGATCCGCGAGATCGACCCCGCGCGGTCACTCGACACTGGTGACGTCGACGCCGCCTGGCGCGACCTGACGAGTCGCGTCGCCATTGCGGCGCCCACACGACGCCGGCGCACTCGTCCGCTCATCGCCGTCGGGTCCATTGGCACACTGGTGGCCGCGGGGGTCCTGTTGGTGAGCACTCTCACGACTAGTCCGCTGTCGGCTGCGGCGGCGACACTGTCGCGCGCCGCCCACCTGGACGCGGCAGCCGCAGCTTTGCCCGCGCTCTCGCCGGGCCAGTCCTATCACCAGCTCGAGTCCGTCGCGGCGACCTGCCAGTTCGCGTCGCCCACGATGCCCGCGGGGTCGGCGCCGATCACCTACCACTCAACGGGCACGGTCGAAAGTTGGACGAGTGCGAGCGGCGTGACGCACGTCATCATCACCCCGTCGCCTGTCTCCCTGAACGGTGGGTTCGCGTCGGCGACCGACCTGGCTCGCTGGGAGTCACTGGGTCGACCCTTCATTCCCTGTGCGCTGGGCGGTAGCGACAACACGCTCAACGCCAATCCGGCGAACGCGAACCCGGGCGCATACGGAGGCTTCTCGACCTCCGTGGTGGGCTGGTCGGGCTTCGGATTCAACCTGGGCTCGAGTGTGTCCTCGATCACTCAGGACGTCGCGCGAGTGAACGCGCTGCCGTCAGACCCGAACACGCTTGCCACGATGCTTGCCGCCGGTGAGATCGCCCAGGACGGGACCGTGTCTTCCACTCCACAGAGCTGCCCCGTCGGCGCGAGTGCCTCGGGTAGTGGTTGCAGCCCGGTTCAGCAGGTGCAAGTCATCGCCCAACTCCTGCAGCTGCCCGACGCCTCGGCCAAGCTCGGCTCGGCGCTCTACCAGGTAGCGGCCGGTCTGCCGGGGACGAGTTTGATCGGCACCGTGACCACACCGCTCGGGGCTACTGGTACGGCGCTCAGCGTGCCCCTCTCCTCGACCGAGACCTTGGAGCTAGTCATCGATCCGACGACTGGTGCATTGCTGGAGGCTTCGGCCCTCAGTGGTGGTTCATTGTTGGCCTCGATCAGCTACGGCCCGATCAACGTCGTGAACTGATCAGCATCGTTGCGTCACTCCTGACGTTCCCAGGAACCGTAGGATTCCAAGCGAAATCAAGGAGAGGATGCTCCGGTGGGATTTTTGACCCGACTCTTGGTTCCAAGGAGCGTGCGGCGCGTCGCCCACCCAAGGAGGGTGGTAAAGAGCGCCTTTACACCCAAGAGCGTTAAGAGTGTTCGACGGTCGCTGCACCCCGTTAGCGCTGCCACCTATGCCGTAACGCGCTCCCTGAATACGACACGACCATCACGGGCGCCCCACTATCGTCACGGGACGTGCACGGTGCGGCACCGATCGCCCGAAGCGGCGGCTAAGTGCAAGCGCACCTACTAGTCACGATTCTGAGACCCGGGAGTAGGGAAGCCTCGACGCGTGATTGCAGAGGTAGGCGAAGCTGCTGGTGCTGTGTCGTGGGTGCCGTGCCGTTCTCACCAGGAGATATTCACCAAGCCGGCCTAAAGTGCGTCGACTGCGGCCGAGAGGTGTCACGAGCACTGTAGAGGCGTGCCCCAGAGAGATTCCCGGTCGGCCGCAGCGATCATCGAGACCTACAACCCCGCCATCGGGCGTCACCACTTGGTGAGCCCGGCGGAGTGGCGAGCGGTCGCGAACGTGGTGCGCGAGGCCGTCGCACCCTTCGGCCACCTGCGCGGCGAGCAGATTCGCGACTACCTGCGCTCGATGACGAAGCTGGCGGCGTTCGTCGGTCGACTCGAGGGCGAGATGAGTATTGCGGCGGTGCTCGCTCCGACGAGCATCCGAGCGTTCTTGCGCCACCAGCCGGCGGGCGTACGCGACGAAGAGCCGTACTTGTGGCGCCTGGCCCGAGCCCACGGCACGGTGCCGGTGGATGAGCCGGTGCGTCACCAGGTGGGCCGGCACGATCTCAAAGCGCCCTATACGACCGAGGAGATCGAGGCTCTCCTGCTGGCCGCTCACAGTCAGCCCACCGAACTGCGCCAGCTCAACGTGCTGGCCATCGTGGTCCTCGGCGCCGGTACCGGGTTGGTGCGCGAGAGCTCGCGTGACGTGTGCGCGAGCGACGTCCACCGGCACGAGGATGGCGTGTTCGTGCGAGCCCGTGGTCGGTGCGCCAAGGTCCTCCCCGCATTCGAGGCCGAGCTCGAGGAGTTGGTGCGGCGCCGTCCGAAGGGTCGGCTGCTCGGCACCGCTCAGTCCCGCTTCATCACCGCCCAGGCCCACCAGTGGCTCGACGACCGCCGTGGGGTCCCGCGGCTCTCGGTGGACCGGCTGCGCGCGAGCTACCTCATCGACCTCATGCGTCGGGGTCACACGCTGGTCGAGGTGATGGCCTGGTCGGGGCTGAAGACGACCGACACGCTGTGGCGCCTGGCTTCGCACCTACCCGTGCCGTCGACCTGTCCGAGAGGCGACGCGTGAGCACGCTTGGTTTCACGGAGAGCCTGCGCGAGGCCGAGCGCCTGGTGGACTCGGCACTCGTCGACGGCGTCGCGGTGCACGAGCACCTCGAAGGGTTACTCGCCGAGAGCTGCCCACGCCGCGGTCGCCCGCGGGGACTCTCGGTGCGCACCCTGCTCGTCGCGATCCAACTCGGCGCCTTCGCCGGTCGCTTCTTCCTCTCGGAACTCCCCGATCTGCTGGATCCCCTGGGTCCGGCCACGCGGGCCCGACTCGGACTGAAACGCCGCGGCGAGCCAGTGACGTACCGACAGATCTGCTATCTGGTGACGCGCATCGACGACGTGCTGCGCGCGAGCTTCCGCTACGAGGATGGTCGACTGGTCGACGGACTGGCCACGTTCGACGAGGTCTTCAACGCACTGGCAACGTCCGGGGCCCACGCCGGTGCGCCGGTGGCGTCCTCGATCGCCATCGACGGTTCGGACATTCCCACGTGGGGCACCTCCTCGACACGTGAAGTACTCACGTGGCAAGAGGACGAGGGCGGAGGACACCACATCGTGCGCGACGATGACGGCGGTGCGCACTGGGAGAAGACCCGCGTCGTCACCGACACTGACGCCGCCTGGCGGGGCAGTCGCGAGGTCGATGGCAAGCCCGCCCACTTTGGTTACAGCCTGACCGTCGCGATCTCCGCGCGCGAGGAGAACGGTCCCGACGTTCCGCGCGCGGCGCTGGCGGCACGACTGCGTCCGGTAACGGTGCAGGACAAGATGATGGGCCTGGCCTGCGCCGGAGAAGTAGCCGAGCGCCGTGGGCATCTCGGAGACGTCTTGGTCGACCGGGGCTACACCAACTCGTTGGACGGGCGGGACTTCCTGCTGCCGATCCGGGCGATGGGCGGTGAACCGGTCTTCGACCTGACGGCCTACCAGGTGGGGCCCCAGGGAACGCTGCGCGGGGCGATCATCATCGACGGACGTCCCTACTCACCCTCGACGCCGAGGTCGCTGCACCGGATCGATCGTCCGACTGGCACCCAGAACGGAACGTACATGCCCGCCCACCGAGCGGTGCGCGAGTATCAGGAGAAGATCGCGGCGCGGGAGATCTACGCGCTCGTGCCCCACGGCTCAGTGCGGTCCAACCTGACCCAGGTCTTCCAGTGTCCGGGTGCGGCGGGCAAGTTGGACTGCCCGCTGCGACCCGCGCGACGGGGTCTGCGCGAGGGTGCCCTCCCGGTCCTCAACGCGCCGGCGCATCCGGCAAACGACAGCGTCTGCGCGACCGCCTTCACGACCTTCAGCCTGGAGGGGTTGCCACTCTTCCAGCGTCACGTCCACGGCTCACGAGCCTGGACCTCGAGCTACTCGCGACGCCAGACGAGCGTCGAGACCTACTTCGCGAACATCAAGGACGCCGCCGGTGAGAACTTCGCGCGCGGACGTATCCGCGTGATGGGCATCGTCAAGATCGGCCTCTTCGTGGCGGCGACGCTCGCGAGCGCCAACCGGCGCCTAGCTCTCTCCTTTGACCCCGAGCGCATCGCGAAGCGCCGCGCGCAGCGCCGACCGGGACGTCCGACACGGCACCGACGACTCACCTACCGCCAGGTGGTCGAAGACGCGACGGCGTCCAAGGTCGTGATCCGAACCTGACGGCTCACTGAGCTCGCCACTGGTTGACGGCTGGCCCCCGCACGTGCGTGCGGGGGTCTCGTCGTGTTCACTGCGCGTGCACCGGAGCGACTCGGCACGGTAGTCAGTGGGCGAGGGGACAAGAGAGCAGAAATCCCGGTTCGAACGGCTCGAACCGGGACTTTTGTGAACTGCTGGGGGCCACTTTCGTGACTTCCCCGTGGTGGCGAGGGCAGGATTTGAACCTGCGGCCTTCGGGTTATGAGCCCGACGAGCTACCAGACTGCTCCACCCCGCGGCGGAGCGATAACTCTATCACCCGCTGCCCCCCGGCCGGCAAGCCGGCCCTGCTCGGACTTCGGAGGTACCGCTCCGACGTCGCACTGGCTAGCCTCGCCGCCTAGCCTCACCACCCG
>DAIDJP010000013.1 GCA_027451285.1 Acidimicrobiaceae bacterium
GGTCGTTACTTTCGGGGGTAAGTTTACCAATCAACTAGTCCCAATGAAACTGGTTCAGTGGCGTTGCTGTTGGTAGCGCAGTACCCGCAATCTGCATTCATTTGGACAAGTCTGTCGATGCGGTGCAGATGTATGTCACATCCACATGGAGCAACCACACGGTTCACGTTCGTGTATTGGAGTTCGACGTCAACATGCTCAGACTGGCTGATCAGTCGATGGATCTGTCCCCACTCTTCCCAACATTCCTGTCGTGTTGAAACTCCTAATGCGGAGGCGCTAGCGCGGTGGCATCGCGGAATCGAGTTTCGAGCACAGCACCTCCGGCTTCCTCGAGGCTGTCCTCTGCATCCTCATTGCAAACCATCGAGCAAGATGTTTCTACGAAGCGGCCGGTTGGCATGTCGACGGAGCCGAACGAGTTGTCAAGCCATTCGGGTTCGAGATTGCCGAGGTTCGATATCTGAGTATTCCGAGATGATAGATAGGCTTCACCAGGTCGTCCGCCAGGAATCTACAACCCGTCACTGACAACACGGAGCAAGGATCTTGGAACTAGTCTGAGTTAATCCAGATTGACAAATCGGCCGGACTCTCTCCCAAGATGCGCCGACAATTTGCGTGCGCAATCGTCACGCCGACCGTCGTGAGAGTCATCTGTCTCAGACCTGAATTTGACCACATCTCGAAAAGCGTATCCATGATCTCGTGAGATTCGATCAAATATGACCTCAACTCATCATCATTAAAAAGTACTCCGTTTAGTGACCTCAACTTCTGCCTTACTATGTCATCAAGCCCAAGAACATCGGCCTTAGCCTTGAAGTCATTCTCATTGAGCATATTGATCTGAAGAAGCTGCGAATCGTTTAAGCAAGGTATGACTAGACTTCTCACCTCAGACGGTATAGTCTCTCCAAATGCGCTCGACAATTGGTCTTCGGTGAATCCCTTACAGAAGAGCCCTGAGTAGTTGCTGCGAAACACTTGTTCTAGTGTCACTGCAGATACCCCGAGATTTCCGCATCCCGCGTACTCTAAATGCTGAAACGTTGCGATTCCAGTCTTAATAGATGGAACCAGCGGCGCTATATTCTTCGTGATATAACTACGTAATGACTCTCGGTTTGTAATTCCACTATTCATGGTATATCGCATTAGCCAAATCAGACTCAGTGCAGCGTATTGGTCCGGAGTCAACTTTGCTGCCACTTCAAGCGCTTCGGTGAGACTAATTTGGAGTATGTTTCGTTCAACGGCGCGCGTGCGGTCAACCAAGAGATCCACTAGAACGTCCGCTACGTCCGGATCTCCGCTTCTAGCATATGTTAGTTGAGCTGCTCGAAGCGAGTATTGAATGTCGGGATCTACAAATGTCTCAATTCCGCGTGGATTCTCAATGGCTAACTTCGGCAGGAGCCGCTTCATGATCAATTCCTCAGCTCGAGCTGAGGCGATAGTTACTGCATCCTCGGCCATGCGCTGTAACTCAGGAGTGATGACTGCGAGAGCGATTTCTCGTGCGCTCTCAGGTGATAGGCCATTTTGAATGACTGTTATAGGACCAGATGTTTGAAAATTGGTCGAACCATCACCACCTTCTTGTTTTAGATTCACTATTAATTCCTCTTCGTGCTTTCGTCACCATTTACTATATGCACGTTCCCGGTGCTTTGTATATTCGTGGACCGGTCACCCCCTCGTTGGCTAAGATTCATGCCTTTAGAGTTCTTCTGTAGGATAAGACCAATTATGCCGACCACTAATGTGAGACCGGCCAGAATCCCAATGATAACTGTCCAAGTTAATAGCAAGCTAGCCGCAGTCATCGTGATTCCTTTCGTCGAGTGGGTGTCATCTGGAACTCCAAGGCAGGCTACTTGATCCCTGTATAGAAAGTATCAACCAGTTTCTTCTGTCGTACGAGTACGTACCTCAACGTACGCCGGCCGCGGTCATGCGCGGCCGGCGGGTCAATTGGTGATCTCAAAATTGCCCAGAGTTGACCACCAGTGTCCAATAATGTCCGCTGTGATTTTCTTCTGTTTAGTGCGCAAACATACGCGACCGATGGTTGATGACTGCGATTCTAAGGAGGATCAATCATGTCGATTCTGAACTTCGACAATGGCCGCTACGCACGGCGTGGACACCAGGATGATGACTACTGGAGAGACGGGGTACCGGAATGGTTTGACGAAGGACAGCCGATTGTGGTGTTTCCAACGTCCGAGAAGGTGGGCGTACTCGAGTCACGTCAAGGTGAGCCCGCTCTTTTGCTCAAGGTCGAGGAAGCCGCACGACTTCTTGGTGTCGGGAGGACCACCCTCTTCGAGCTCATTGGGCAGGGCCGGATCCAGACTGTGCGCGTCGGTCGGCGTCGTCTCGTCGTCCGTGCCGGACTTGAACGATTCATTAAGGAGATCTGCTCTTAGTCGGGGTATCCAAGTTGGCGGTGTAGCCCTGGTCTGAATAGACCCGGGCCGTGCAAACGTGAAACAGAAACGAGCGCGTTGCGCGCAAGCCCTATCGCGGTCTGCGACCTAATCTCGGCATCTCGCTGAGGAGTCGGACTTCGCGCCTCACTGCCCATCTATGGAGTCGCGAACTGCACCAGGCGCGTGTAAGTCCAGTTGAGACCGGATTCACGAGCCGGCGAAGCGACCGGTCAAGTCGACCCATGACTCCGATTGTCCCAGATCCACATGGCGTACCCATTTCAGTGATGTAAATCCGACCGCTTGGGCGCCGCAGGCAGACATAGCCGGATTCATCTACCTAGGCGTCCTGGAGGGAGGCTAACGGCTTGCTGGGAGCAGAGTCCACGTCCGCCCCCCATTGGCCGACTGGTACTGAGCGCGTGAGATGACGACGCCTGTTCGCTGACCGGTGCCGGTCCGTGCGACGTCCACGATGATGGCTCGGCGTGGCAGTGCTGGAGTGATCCACCACTCGAGCAAGGGTGGTTCGACAGCCTCGATTGCGCCAAGCCGGTCCGCGAGGAACCAGTGATGGCCGGCGTCAGTGGTCACGTAGAGCCACTGGTTGCCGTAGGCCACCGCGGTAGACGCAGAGTAGGCGTCGATGTAGACCGCGCCAGCGCCCGCGTCGGCCCAAGGACCCGACCAGTAGGGACTGTCGATCCTCCAAGTGACGCCGCCGTTAGTGGACCTCAACGGATACTCGAAGCCGTTGAGGTAGGCCAACGCGTATCCCACGTCATTGGAGAACGACGCGATCCACGAGTTGTACTTCTTCGCCCGCGCGATCACGCTCGTACTGACAACAGAACCAAAGACTCGACTCGGCGGATTCGTTCCGCGAGATTGGATCACGAGATGTCCCGTAACTCGCGGAGCCCAGTTGCTCGTTGTCGCAGCGCGTTGGCGAGCACGGCTCGTTAATGCGGAGCTGGTGTTGTGTTGAGAGGCTACGAACGTGATGGTCGCGACGAAGGCAACGCCAATGACGCTCAGGACAACACGAGTCCGGTGCACTAGTTCCCCTCTCATAACGGCTTGAAGGACGGCTACTCGGCGACAGTCTTACCGTTTCGGACGGATCAAAGTATGCACGACCTTCGGCCGAATTTCTTTCGACCTAGCGAACGCAACATCGCCGATGCGTCTATGGCTCCTGGCCGCAAGCACGAGACTGCTCCGCGCAATTGGATACCCAGCAGATCCATTTGACCCATGCTGCACAGTTCATAGTCTCGGGTCCCGCTTCGAGTCCGTCGCATTACCGAAGCCCCTTCGGGCCGTACGCATGGTCCAGCTGCGCTGAAATGGATTCTCCGGATTCTTAGTGATCCCAGAGAACCGCAGTCATTGCCTTGGCAGCCTGCTCCCGATCCGGATCAAGGATGTGCCCGTACACGTCGGCCGTCATGCGAATCGACGAGTGCCCGAGAACCTGACTAACGACCTGGAGCTTCACGCCAGACGCCAGCATGAGTGACGCCGCCGAGTGGCGCAATTCGTGGGGGTGCCAGTGGGACAGCTCGGCGTTTTCGCACACCTTCTGGAAGTCCCGGTAGAGGTTGCGCGGATCGATGGGAGTGCCGATGGAGCTAGTGAAGACAAAGCCCGTCTCGCGCCACGCCTCTCCTAGATCCACCCGCTCCTTTTCCTGCTGGTCACGGTGACGCGCCAGGAGCTCCACCACGGGCTCAGGCAGATTCACCGCCCGCCGGCTCTTCAGCGTCTTCGTGTCGGCGGTCACAATGTGCCCGCCCTCGCGCTTGAGGGAGCGCTTCACCCGCGCAACTCCCCTTTCGAGGTCCACGTCCTCCCAGCGCAACCCCAGGGCCTCTCCTCGGCGCAGACCGGTTGAAAGCATCAGGGTGTAGAGAGCCTCGTTGCGGTGCCCCTTCAGAGACGCCAGCAGGGCTCTGGCTTGCTCCGGCGAGAGCGTCCGCCCCTCGGCTCGCACCAGCTTCGGAGACCTCGAGAGCCGGGCCACATTTCGAGGTGTCACGCCCCAGCGGATCCCTTGATCGAGGCACTGCGAGAGCACGGCGCGGATCCTGTGCACCGTCGAGGGTGAGAGTCCGGCTGCGATCTTCGCCGCGAGTAGTCGATCAACCTCGGCAACGGTGAGCTCGTCCACCTTCTTGCGCCCGTGGGTCGGCAGGATGTGGAACTTCACGATCGAGCGGTAGTTATCGATGGTGGAACGCACCACCTCTCGTGCCATCACGTCGACGAACCAGCGCTCGAAGAGAACCTCGAGTGTCGGCGCCCGTTCGGCGGTGACGAGTCCATCGTCGATCTCGCGGCTGAGCTTTTTGAGCTTGCGCACGACCTCGGCGCGCGTCTTGGCGCTCACGGTGCGCCGAATTGGCCGACCCGCCGGGTCGAGTCCGACCGTCGCCACGCCTAACCAGCGGCCGTCGGAGGACCGTTGGTAGATGGATCCTTCGCTGTTGCCTCGTCTCGTCACGCCTCTCCGATCAATTGCTGACGGAATTGCTGACACAACGGTCGCGGGCGGAAATGAAACGCGCTCAGGATTCGAAAACCCTTGGTACTACTGGTCTTTCGTGGTGGGCCGTACAGGACTTGAACCTGTGACCCCTTGCGTGTCATGCAAGTGCGCTACCAGACTGCGCCAACGGCCCTCGAAGGTTCTACCCTACCACCCGCCCACTGGTCACTGGCACCTGAGAGAAAGTATCTGCCTCGTCGCCAGCACTCTTCAATCGCCGCCTGGTCTTCGCCCGCCATGGTGCTCGCCGTCGTCGCGACGCACCGTTACATGTCGTCCACTCGCGCACCCGCTCACCGCCTGTCACGACTGTGCACCACTAGTACGCTGGAATTCGTGGTCATCCACACCGAGATTCACCGATCGGGCCGCTCCGGGTGGTTGCGGGCTGCAGTTCTCGGCGCGGACGACGGACTCGTGTCGACCGCAGCGCTTCTGATGGGTCTGGTCGGGGCCGGCGTGACGAAGAGCGCCCTACTCACCGCTGGCGTCGCCGCTCTCAGCGCCGGCGCGCTGTCGATGGCCATTGGCGAATACGTCTCGGTCAGCGCCCAGTCCGACGCCGAGAAAGCGGACGTCCGCAAGGAGACCCTCGAACTCGCAAACGATCCGGCACGAGAGCTGAAGGAATTGGCGGCCATCTACGTCGAACGAGGGCTCTCCGACGAATTGGCGCTGGAGGTGGCCAACGCACTCCACGACCACGACGCGCTGGGAGCGCACATTCGCGACGAGCTCGGCCAGATCGAGCGAACCCGAGCACGACCACTCCAGGCCGCCGGGGTCTCAGCGGTCAGCTTTGCCGTGGGGGCAACTCTTCCTCTCATCGCCATCGTGGTGACGTCAGTGTCACTGCGAACGACGATCCTGGTCGCGACGACGGTCGTCCTGATGTGCCTTCTCGGAGCCGTCGGGGCCAACCTCGGCGGAGCTCCCGCTGCACGCGGCGCTCTACGAGTGGGAATCGGCGGAGCCTTGGCCCTCGCCATCACGTACGGCGTGGGACTCGCGCTGGGTTCATCCGTCTAGGCGATCCTCGCGCGGCTAGGCCAGGTGCAGACTCATCTGTCCCATGTTGTTGAAGATGACCTGTTCCTTGAACACCTCAACACTCGCCTTAGCATCGTTGAGCGCGTCGTGGCCGCCTGGGGACACCTGGTAGTGCCGACAGAGCTGCTCAAGGCCGCGACGAGGGCGTAGATCACGCTCGGGCTCGATGGCGAGGTCGTGCTCGACCACGTCAATGATGCGCAGCGCCTCGAGGACCAGGCCGTCGTCGGCGATGTTGCGTCCCAAGACCGACTGGTAGCTGCGTCGCAGCATCTCGAGGTCGAATCGTGCGACGTTGGCTCCCACTACGTACGCGCCGCGACGGTGATAGTCGGCGAGCATCGACGACGCCCTCACCAGGCCGGCCTCGACGCTCAAGACCTCCTCGGTGGCGCGCTTGGCCTCGAGATCCTCGAGGCTGAGCCCGTGGACCCGGCGCGCACCCTCGCTTATGGGGCGATCCGGAAGGACGAAGAACTGGACCTCGCCGACGAGAGTGCCGTAGCGGTATTCGCAGAAGCCATAGGAGAGGGCCCGTTCGTAATTGACGCTGAGCCCGGTCGTCTCGGTGTCGAACCCGACCACGAGTTCGGGCATCTTTGTCCACTTCTTCACCACGGCTCAACCTTCTCAGGCCCCAGTGACACGCCCGATTCATTCAATGTAGCCGCGGCCCCTCCCGAGGAAATGTGGGGACCGGCGGTAATTTTCTCCAGTCTTCAACATTTCTTACGGGAACCATAACGTTGCTCGGCTACTGTGCCATGCCGACGATTTTCAGCCCAAGGATACGATGACCGCAGCACGACGTACTCGCACCGCACTGGCCACAGTGGGCCTCGTACTCGGCACGCTGGCCGCACTCGCGGCGCCGAGCGTCGCCGGTGCAGCGGTCAATGCGCCACGAGCGTTCTACCTGGTGATCGGGGCGTCGGATTCGCTGGGCGTACAGCCGTCGGCGAGCTCGCCCGGGGGACATCGCACCGACCACGGCTACGCCAACGACGTGGTCGCGGCCGAGGCCGCCCGAGGCGTCACGCTCGACATGACCCAGATCGGCTGTCCGGGCGAGACGACGTTCACCATGATGAACGGCGGGGATCACTGCTACAGCGCCCCCACGACCCAGCTCTCAACCGCGATCGACTTCTTGAGCGCACACCGTACCGAGACCGGCTTGGTGACCATCGACCTGGGATTCAACAATCTCCTGCCCTGCCTCGCGCACGGGGCGCTCGACGCGGCGTGCGTGAACGGCCTCTTGCCCCAACTGCGCCTCGACATGACGACGATCCTCACGGCATTGAAGGCGGCGGCCGGTCCGAACGTCACCTTCATCGGCATAGACCACTTCAACCCGTACCTCGCCTCGGCCGTGGGCGGCCCCAGCGGGCGGATCATCGCCAGTGACTCCGTTCACCCGCTCACGGCGCTCAACCGCACGCTCTATGACGTCTACGGAGCGTTCAACATCGCGGTGGCCCACGCCGCAGCCGCCTTCCATCTCGCCGACAGCGACCTCGTCAAGGCGTCGCGCGGTGTGCGCGTACCCGGTGACGCGCTCTACGTCTGCTCGCTGACCTACATGTGCCGCGCACAGCACGCACCGAACTTCCACCCCGACAGCCGGGGGTATCGCATCATCGCCCGCGCGATCCTCGACGCGCTCGGACCACGATGGCCCTCGGTCGATCCCACCCGATAAGTTTCACGGGTGCGCACAACCACATTTCTCCTCGTGCGCCACGGTGAGACCGACTGGAACGTCCAGCGCCGCATCCAGGGCCACAGTGACGACGCCGGACTCACTACGCGCGGCGTCGAGCAAGTCACCGCAACGGCCGAACGCCTCGTGTCTCAGGGGGCAACGCGCATCGTCTCCAGTGATCTCATCCGCGCGCGCGAGACGGCACTCATCATTTCCCGGCGCCTCGAGCTGACCGTTACCTACGACGCCAACCTGCGCGAGCGCTCCTACGGCGAACTCGAGGGGCACTCCCTCGACGATTTGACACCCGAAAGTTCGGGTTTCGCTCATGGTGTGATCGTGGATCTAAACGCCGCTGATCCGGGTGGCGAGTCAATCGCGCAGGTGAAGGATCGTGTCGTCGGCACCCTGGATCGTCTCGCCCGCGACTACCCCGGAGAGACCATCATCGTCGTCACCCACGGGGGCGTGATTCGCACGTTACGCGCGGCGCGGTCGTCCTCGATGATCGGACACGAATGGAGCCGGGTCGATAACGCCGAGATCTGGGAGATGTCGATTCCGGCTGAGGATTAGTCCGCGGCCACCTCCAGGGGGCCGTCGCCGCGGTCCTCGTGCCAACTCGCGGCCCGCACTCGGTGCGGTCGTAGTGACGACCACGATGCACGCCCTCGTCCAGTGACCGCGCGTGCGAGCGGCGTGCGGGCCATCACCGCGGTAAAGACGAATCCAAGGGTGTAAACGATGACCATAGCGAGCGGTGCCGCCAGCTCCCATGAAATGTTGATGGAAAAGTGGGTGCGCAAGCGCACGAGGAGCGGAATCCAGATCATCTGGGAGAGGTAAACGCCGTAGGAGTTGTCCGAGCCCGACTGCACGGCGGCTCGGGTGAAGAGCCCGCGGTGTGGAGAGACTAGGTACACACCCAGCAGGTAGACGCAGAGGATCGCACCAACGTTGTAGGGCACGATCGCCGGCGAGAAGACGTCCGTCCCGGTCAAGAGATACGCCGGGATCGCCACGTGACGGCTCATCACGAGGATCCCCTCGGCGAGGGCCACTCCGCCCAGAGTGCCGGCGACGATAAGAAGGGCGTGCGAGACGATCCAGTCGTGCACGTCATCGAGGTGTAGCGCGACGATGACCCCACCCACGAGGTAGATGGGATAGGAGATCAGCAAGCGCGTCTGGATCGTGCCCGGGATGACGACGCCGAAGAGATGTGCTCCCACCAGCGCACCGTAGAAGAGTTGCCAGGCGACGGCGACGACCATGATGACCACGTGCCAGCGCGGAACGCGCTTCAGGGCGCGCAGCAGCCACGGGAAGACCGCGTAAAACTCGAGGATCACGAGCAGGTAGTACAAGTGGTAGTAGCCCGTCGCGAAGAGGTGCCATAAGTAGTGCAGGCCCGACGCGGACAGGACCCGACCGACGTGCAGCGTGTAGTAGGGCAAGCCCGTGCGCGTGCTCAGCCGGGTATAGACGAAGTAGATCACCGTCCAGGTGACGTAGGGCAGGCCCACCGCGATCAAACGCTTCTTCGAATACGTCGCCAGGTTGATGCGCGCAGCGTCGCGGTAGCTGTAGGCGAGCATGCACGCCGAGACGAAGAGGAACGCGTCGCGCGAGAAGCGCGTCAACATGATCACGCCCGTCGCCGCCATGTTGGCGCCGATCGGCGCGAAGAAGATCAGCGCGTGGGTCGAGACCACCGCTGCCTGCTTGATCGGACGCATCGCGTCGATGTGCTCGAGGCGCTTGCGCGTGCCGGGCGCCGGTGTCACGGAACTCATCGCAGCGCCTCGACCTGGGTCACGACGGCGTCACCGAGCCCCCGCTTTTGGATCTTGCCCGTGGCGTGACGCGGCAGCGCCTCCACGACCCTGATCTCCACCGGACGACGCACGCGGGCTAGCCCTTCGACAAGGGTTTCACGCAGGCTGGCCATGGACTCGTCGACGTCGGCGACGAGCTCGACGTAGAGCACGGGCACCTCGCCGAAGACCTCGTCGCGGGTCCCCACGACGACGGCGCCCGCAACGCCGGGCACCTCGAGGGCCACTTCCTCGATCTCGCGCGGGAAGATCTTCTCTCCGCCGCGGTTGATGACGTCATCGGTGCGCCCTACGAGGTACAAGAATCCGTCAGCGTCCAGGTAACCTAGGTCCCCGGTGGCGAGCCAGCCTCCCGCAGAGAACCGCTCGGCGTAGGCCGGCGACTCGTAGTGGTCGATCACCGATGCGCCGCGTATCTGGACCTGACCGACCACACCGGGGCCCAGCACCTCGCCGTCGACCACGCGCACCTCGACACCCACACCTCGGCCCACCGATCCCGCCCGTCGCTCACCCGACAGCGCGTTGACGCAGATCTGGCTGGCCGCCTCAGTCATGCCGTAGGACTCGACGACGCGGATGCCGGTTGCGGCCTCGAAGCGCGTCAGCAACGCCGCCGAGAGCGGCGCGGACGCCGAGCGGATGAAGCGCACGCCGGTCGGCACGCGCTCGTCCTCGCCCACGTCGGCGAGTCGCGCGATAATCGCGGGCACGGCGTTGATCCACGTGACGTGATTCTCACTGATCACATCCCAGAAGCGCGTGCGGTGGAATCGCTCGTCGAGTACAAGGGACGCGCCGGCGACCAGCGTGGCGAAGAGCCCCACCACTTCGGCGTTGATGTGCCACAGAGGTAGTGGATTGAAGCCGCGTTCGTGCTGGTCGAGTCGGTTGTGCTGGGCGATGAGAGTCGCGGCCACGAGCAGCTGGGTCTCGGGCAGAGCCATCACCTTGGGAGTCCCGGTCGTGCCCGACGAGGCGAGCAGCACTCCCCCGCTGGAGGCGACCACCGTCTCGCTCGAGTCCTCTCTCTCATCGAGGCGGTGCCACGTCACAGTGACATCTCCCGCAGCGTCGCGGTCGGCCACCACGTGCGAGAGTCCGAGCGTGCTGACCCAGCGCGCCACGGTCTCCGCACTCAACGGATGAATGGTCGGATCGAGGGGCGCCACCCACGCTCCGGCACTGATGAGACCGAGGAAGACCTCGGCAAAGTCGAGTGCATCGCTCACGAGTAGTCCGACGCGCACCGACCGCCCCCAGGGCGCCGCGACGCGGCGCCAGTGCTCGGCAACCTCTGCGAGGCGCCGGTAAGAGACCGTGCGAGACGTGCGCGCCGATAACAGATAGGCCGCGTCACCGGCTTGTTCGGCCCGTGCCGCTAGCAGTGCTCGCAGAGTGTCCGGCGGAACCGGCGACGTCGAGGACATGAACTCAATACATCATCCGCGGATCGGCGTAATGCTTGAACTCGAGCAAGTTGAGCGCCGGGTCGTGCACAACGAAGGTCGAATGCACCTCGACCAGGCCGACGAAGCGCTCGGTCACGTCGGCGAAAAAGGGTACGTCGCGCTGACGACAAAGTGAGTAGAGCGCGTCGAAGTCGCGGCGCTCGCGAAACGTGACGCCGAAGTGGCGCGGATACAGCGTGACGTCCTCGATCGACAAGTGCTCGGGTCGCGGCGAGAGGTGACAGACCAGCTGGTCGCCGAAGAAGTCCAACGTCACCCGGTCGTCATAACGGCGCGCCAGTTTGCAACCGAGGGTGAACACGTAGAAGTCGACCGTCGCGTCGAGGTCGTAAGACGGTATGGCGAGGTGGAAGGCGTCGCGGGTGTCTCTCACAACGCACCGTGGCGCCGGCGCACGTCGGCCGGCTCAAAGATGAAGAGGGTGTCGCTGCGCAGGCCCAGTTGAATGGTCTCCAGGCTGATCAAATCCGACGGGGCGATGTTGGCGAGGTTGACACCCGAACCGACCCGCTCGACGAAGTACGCCTGCAGTTCCAGCGTCGGCGCCTCGAAAAGGAGGTTCGAGGCCTCCACGTCGCTCTCGAGAATCTCCTCAATCAAGCCAAATCGCAGCTCGCCGTTGGGGCGACAGATTCCGCCATGGCCACTCTCGCGCGTCTCGAGAGTCACTAGCTTCGCCCCCGCGTCCAGGTCCGCGCGAATTGCCGCCAGCCACTTGACGGGCGACATCGACTCGCTCTTGGCCTGATCCTTCGAGCCGACCTCGGACACGACGTGGAAATCGCGCGCGAGTTCGGCTACGTACTGGGCCTTGCGCTCGTCAGAAAGGTCGACTGTCCCGTTCGACACTTCGACGTGGGTGGCGCCGAACTCGTCACACATCCGCCGAAAGTCGTCAAGGCGGTCTTGGAGTATGAACTTCTCAAAGAGGGTGCCGCCGAAGTAGAAGCCGATTTGCTCTCTCGCCAGCACGTCGATCTTCACCTTGAGGTCTCGTGAGACGACGGCCGTGCCCCAGCCGAACTTCACGAAATCGAGGTACTCGCCCGCGCTCTCAACTATGTCGACGAAGTGACGCGTCGCCAAACCCGTGTCGATAGCGATGGTCAATCCATTGTCACGAGGTTTTACTGACCGTGGCGGCAACTCCAGAAACGTGCTCATGATGTCTCCCCGTGACCCGACGGCGCCCCTCAGCGTCTCGCACCGGCACACTCACGGTAACGGGGTCATTCGCCGACACCGTTAGAAAACATGTAACGAACATATGACATCGCAAAAGTGGCAAACTCAACTACGCAGTTTCACCGTGATGCTACGGAGCACATAATTTTATTCTCGCGTGTTCGATCGCCCGACTTCTCCGACCGGCGACTCACAACTCTTGTGGCACGGCCACTTCGATGGCGTTTGCGATTGCGCGATAGCCCGCGTCGTTGGGGTGATCGTCGGGCCCCCACGGCGGCGGTGTGCACATCCACGTCCACGAGCAGGCGTAGAGGACGTTCGTGGGCACCGGGTGGTGACTCCACGTTGCCGTCGCGACGTTGTCCATGTGGAAGGCCCCGGGTACGTTCGCGATCGGGACGTTCGCCGCACGATAGATCGAGATCAATTCGTTGTCGAGGTCAGTCACGAGAACCCGCGTCTGCTCGGCTGAGGCCGCGCTGGAGTGCGGGTTGACGTAGTCCGACAGGAACGGGTCGGCGTAGAGGAGTCCGACGAAGTGCACGCGGGAACCAGCGTCGGCCTTGAGAAGCTGAATGACACCGGGGAGGTTCGCGCGGATCTGGGCGAGACCCTTGGCGACGCACGCCGAATCGGGCACCCACTTCCACAGGCACGGGCGCACGTCGTTGAAGCCCAGGTCGATGGTGATCAGACCCGGCTCGTCGTGATGCTGAGCGAGGTAGATGCGTGCGGCGTTGCGCTGGCTACCTGATCCCAGGTAGCAGTGATCCCCCGTGTGTAGCATCGAATACGTGGTCTCACCAGGACATCCAATCTGTCGCATACTCAGGTCCACGCCCCTCTTCTGCTCGATGGCGATCACGTCGTCGGCGTAGCCGTGATCGGTGCGCGCCCCGTTGTGATGCACGATGCCAGTGGGCTGAAAGCCAAGTGACGCCGACGCGCCGACCACCAAATAGAAGCCCGACGTCGGCGTCGTCGACGCGCCACCGATGAAGCGCTGGAGCCCGACGACACCCGCGATTGCGGCGACCACCAGCGCCAGAAGAACGCGGACCCCTCGAGGGGACGCGTGAGCGGCGTGACGACCGCGGGGCCTGCGTTCGCGACGCACGTCAGTCTTTCGCACGCGACTTCCCCCGGGCCTCGCCTCAAAGAGCCAGTCTACCGGGCAGTTTCGCAGCTCCCTAGCGGCGCTCCTCGGCGATGGAGTTCGCGCCGTCGACCACGATGCACTGACCGGTGACATACGACGCGCGTGGGGAGGCGAGAAAGTCGATCACCGCGGCGATCTCCTCGGCGGTGCCGCTGAGACCCATCGGGCTCGCGAGACCCTGGCGCGCCTCGTGATCGGTCTGCGAGCCGGTCGCGATCCAGCCCGGCGCGACCGCGTTCACCGTGACGCCGCGGTCCGCGTAATCGAGGGCGAGGCTGCGGGCCAGGCCCACGAGGCCGGCCTTCGCCGCGGCGTAGATCGGTTCGTGGCGCATCGCCATCACCGGCCCGGTCACGCTGGCGACAAGGACCATCCTTCCCGCGCCGTGCGCGCCCAGTGCGGGCAGGCAGGCCTTGGCCACGTAGAAGGCGGTGTCGAGGTTGCGCGCGATGCCCGCGTGCCAGTGGGCCGCGTCGATCTCCTCGAGCGCCCCAGTCGAGAACGCCGGATCGCTCAGGGAGGTCATGCCCGCGTTGTGCACGACGACGTCGAGACGGCCCCAGGACTCCAGGGCCAGTTCGACGAGCGACGAGGACGTCGCGGGATCCGTGAGATCGCCGACCAGGCCGCGCGCGTCGACGCCGACGGCGCTCAGCTCCTCGACCCGCTCGAAGATCCGCCGCGTCGTCGAGGTGACGACGAGGCGAGCGCCCGAGGCGGCGAGGGCGCGGGCGCTGGCGAATCCAATCCCGTCAGCGGCGCCCGCCCCGGTAACCAGCGCGACGCGCTCAGGGGGACCATCTGCAACTGGCGACACGCGACTCCCTTCGTCGCGCCATGGTAGCCAACGGCCCCTAGGCGAGTCGCGGATCGGGCCAGGACCCGCGTTGGATCAGTGCCGCGACCTCCTCGGCGCGCACCGCGGGAGAAAAGAGAAACCCCTGGGCGGCGTCACAGCCCAGGGCGCGCAGTTGATCGAGCTGGGCGACCGTCTCCACCCCTTCGGCGACCATGGTGATGCCGAGGCGCTCGCCGAGGGAGATGACCGTCTCGAGCAGCGTCTCGTTGTGCACGCTCTCGAAGGAGGGATTAACGAAGTACCGGTCGATCTTGATGATCGACGGGCTCAGTCGCACCAGATACGACAGCGAGGAGTAGCCGGTGCCGAAGTCATCCAGCGCCACGCTAACGCCGAGTGCGGAGAGCCCCTCGAGCACGCGCAGCGCATCGTGGGCGTCGTTGATCATCGCACTCTCGGTGATCTCGACGACCAGCCGGCTGGGGTCGAGCCCGCTGGCCACCAGCGCCCGGCTGACCGTCGTGACGAGGTCGCCGCCGACGAACTCCTGCGCCGACAGGTTCACGGTGATGTAGGGCCGTCGGCCCTCGGGAGACGCCGGCCAGTTCGCGGCGGCGCGGGTGGCCTCGGTGAGCGCGAACTCGCCGAGTTCGTAGATGAGCTCGCCGCGCTCGGCGAGGGGGATGAACACCCCCGGCGAGATCTCGCCGCGCTGGGGGTGCTGCCAGCGCATCAGCGACTCGAATCCGACGACCTCGTGGGTGGCGAGCGCGATGATGGGCTGATAGCGCATGGCGAGCTCGCCGTTGGCTCGCGCCTTGTGCAGCTCTTGGGTGAGGGCGAAGCGACTCGCCGCGACCTGGTGCAAATCGGGCGTGAAGAGCGCGTAGCGCCCCTTGCCGCGACTCTTCGCCTCGTAGAGCGCGAGGTCCGCGCGCTGGACGATGTCGCTCGCCGAGACGTCGTCACCCGAGAACAGGGCGATGCCGATGCTGGCCATCTGGCGAAAATGCAGTCCGTCGAAGTCGAAGGACTCACCGAGTACCGAGATCAGGCGCGCGGCGATCTCCTCGGCCTCGTTCGGAGAGGAGAGGCCCTCGGCGAGGTAGAAGAACTCGTCGCCGCCAAAGCGCGAGAGCGAGTCACTCGAACGCGTGACCATCTCGAGGCGTCGAGCGGCGCCGCGCAGCACCTCGTCGCCGACCAGGTGCCCGTGGGTGTCGTTGACCCCCTTGAAGTCGTCGAGGTCGAGCAGCAAGACCGCTCCCATCGTGCCGGAGCGCTCGCTGCGCGCGACCGCCTGGGCGAGGCGGTCGTCGAAGAGTGCGCGGTTCGCGAGTCCGGTGAGTGGATCATGCAGCGCCTGGTGCGAGAGCATCTCGGTCAGGGCGCGCTCCTCGGTGATGTCGCGCGCCGAAAGGACGGAGTAGAGGAGGTGACCCTCGTCGTCACGGGCCGCGTGCTTGGAGACCTGGGTAACGATCGTGTGACCGTCACTGTGGATGTAGCGCTTCACATACTGGATCTGGTCGGTTTCGCCTTCGAGGAGGCGCCGGTGGGCTTCGGCGGTGATCTCGAGGTCCTCGGGATGGGTGTAGGGCGGAAAGTGCTCGCCGAGGATCTCTTCGCGGGTGCGTCCAAGAAGACGGCAGAAGGCGTCGTTCACCGCGATCACCTCGTCCTCGAGGCCGGTGAAGAGCATGGGCGCCATATTGCCCTCGAAGGCGATGCGAAAGCGTCGCTCCGAGTCACTCAGTGCACCCTGGGCCTCGGTGAGGGCCTCTACCGCCGCCATCGTCTCGGCGAGGGCGACGTGGGTAGTGGCCACGGCGTTCACGTGCTCGAGTCCGAACTCGATCTCGCGCACCACGTCCTCGAAGCGCTCGACCGCCCCCTTGTCGAAGGCGAAGCGCGCCCGGTCGTAGATCGTCAAGACGGCCGTACGACCGAGCAGGCGAATCGGTAGCGCCAGCGAGGAGCCGAGGCGGAACTGCGCCGCCCGCTCGCGCCACACCTCGAAGTCGGACTGGGTGGCCAGGTCGTTGAAGACCTGCGTGGTGCCCGTTCTCAGGGCGGTGCCAGTGGGTCCGCGGCCACTCGCCGTCGTCCCCCACCAGGAGACCATCCCTTTGTAGAGGTACTCGGTCGAGCCCGCGGCGTGCGTCACCTGGACGGCTCCGTCGTCGTCGGACTTCTCGCCGACCCAGGCCAGCGCCAGGCCGCCCACGTCGACCAAGACCTCACAGAGTCGGTCCAGGCAGGTCGCCTCGTCGAGGCCGGCCAGCACGACGTGCGTAATTGCCGAGGTGAGGGCCAACTGTCGTCGGGCGTTGACGGCCCCCGTCGCATCCACCATGAAGGTCGCCGAGCCGTCAACGTCGCTGCCGCGAAAGAGAGGGAACGAATCCCCGATGACCCAGCGGCGACCCAGCGCGGCGTTCTCCATGCCCACCAGCTCGGCCAGCACCGGCTGGCCCGTCGCCACGGCGCGCGTCGACGGGAGCTCGTCGACCGTGAAGACGGTGCCGTCTTCGTGCACCGAGATCCAGCCTCGCGAACCCGCCTCCGTGCCCACGATCTCCTCGCGGGATCGGCCCAGGATTGCCAGCGCGGCGTCATTGCAGTCGGTCACGATGCCGTCTCGATCGCGTACCACGACGCCGAAGGAGGAGTGTCCGATCAGGTGGTCGAAGCCACCCAGCCGTGAGAGCACGCTGCTAACGGACTCGCGGTTCGGATCGTTCGACGTCGTAGGCTCCCTCATCCCGGCGCCAGCCCGAGGACACGCCCGTGTCCGGCCGGTCGCTTGGGTTGAGATTAGCCCCGCGTGACCAGCGGGTGCACAGGTGGCGGCCACCGTGCAGGATCCACCCATGGCTCGTTCAACGGGCCGTCGCGCCCGTCGTCGAGAACTACTGGTCGACTCCCTGCGCGCCCTCGCCCTCACCGCCGGTCGCGGGCAGGACGCCGATGGTCGCGGCCACGCTCGGACGCGTCGGCGACGCCACCACGATCACGCGCGTTCCCGCGTGAATGCTCGACACCGTGACGTGGGTCGTGCCACTCAAGATGACCGTCGAGGGCGTCAACGAGTAGGTCTGAACCCCGGTGGCGCCACGGACGCTGATCGAGTGGGCGTTAACGGCGAGCACGACGCGCGGCGATGGCGCGCTCAACGTCGACAGTGACACCGTTCGAGCCGGCGAGCTCGACGACGAGGGAGTCGTTGTGGGAACGGACGCGCCCGACGTGACGCTCGTGGCCGGGGCGGCCACCGGGCGCGACGTCGAGGCGACGTGGGCGGCGGCGACCGCACCGGCGAGGGACAGGGCGGCAGCGGCGCTCCAGACACTGGCGCGCTTCACCTTCGTAGCGGTGGAACGGTACATGGGTCCTCCTCGGGTCGGTTGGTCTCTTCAGCATCCGCGACGCGTCTGGATCGGCCCTGTGGGGGCGCTAATCGCCCCGTAAGAATTCCCGAAGTCCTCTCTTACGCACGGTGCCCGCGTTCGGCCCGCCGAGGGGCCGCGGCGCGCGAACGTGGCCGCGCCGAGGCGCCCAACGAGTGACTCCGAAGTCTGGAGGCGGCGTCCGGATTCGAACCGGAGTACGGGGCTTTGCAGGCCCCTGCCTAACCACTCGGCCACGCCGCCAGAAACGTCCATCCTAACGGGCGCCGACGAGGCGATTCCCCGGTAACGGGATCGTGACAATCCGGGGCCTCACAGATCATTCGCAAAGTGCCCCGGTATCGTGGGGGTATGAAGCGCCACCTCGTCAGTGCGATGGCCCTCGCGATGGGCCTCGTCGGCCTCGTCGGGACCAGCGCCGGGGCCGGCGTCGCCACGAGGGTCGCCGCCCACGCCTCGGTGACGGGAGCCATGTCGGCGTCGATGCCCCTGGTCCGCCTGGCCCTGTCGACGCCCGTCGCCGCCTCGCAGCTACCGCCTCTCGTGGTGCACCCGACGCTCGCCACGTCCTGGCAGCAGATCGGCCCGCGCGAGGTCCAGGCCGTCGCCGCGGGCGTGATCGCTCCCGTGCACTACGTGATCGACGTGCCGACCAGTCTCTCGTGCGCCACGCGCTGTCGCGTCCTCGCGGTGGCCTCTCACGACGCCAGCGCCGGCGTCGACGTCACCTGGGAGGACCAGCTGCTCGCGACGCTTAGGTATCTGCCCGTCTCCTTCACGCCGCTCACATCCGCGAGCGATCCCGCCCAGAAGGTCCCGGGCACCTACACCTGGGCGTATCCGAATCTCCCCGCCGGCCTCGCCAACCAGTGGCGCGTGGGCGGCGACAACGTGATTCTCACGGGCGCGCTGATGAGCTTCCAGAACGACCACCACCTCGCCACCACCGGCGTGGCCGACGCGACGACCTGGACCGCGCTCGTCAGCGCGGTGCGCGCCCACGACGAGTCCACCCACCCCTACAACTACGTCCTGGTCTCGATGGCCTCGCCGGAACGGCTCACGCTCTACGTCGCGGGCCAGGCGCGCTTCCACACCCTGGTCAACACCGGCATCTCGGTCTCGCCGACCGCGACGGGGACCTACCCGGTCTACCTGCGCTACACCAGCCAGACGATGTCGGGCACTAACCCCGACGGGACCCACTACTCGGACCCGGGGATTCCCTGGGTCTCGTACTTCAACGGCGGCGACGCCCTGCACGGCTTCATCCGCGCCACCTACGGCTGGCCCCAGAGCCTGGGATGCGTCGAGATGCCCTTCGCCGCGGCCAAGACCATCTGGCCCTCAACGCCGATCGGGACCCTCGTCACCGTCAGCTAGCGCGTCAAGGCCCGGCCCGAAGGCCGAGCGTCCCCGCTGGGTCGCCAGCTCGCCCAGCTCGCTCGCGCGCGAGACCGCCTCGTTGCCGTAACGGCGGCGCACCTCGTCCACGGCGTCGCGCAACGCCGCGTGGGCGACCTGGCGCGCGCGCGACTCGTCGAGGGCGCGCTGGCGCGTCTCGTCGGCCGCTGCCACCGCGAAGCTGAGTTGCACCTCACTCTCGCCGCGCGCGAGGAACCCCGACGCGTGCACGCCGAGCAGGCGAACCGCGCGCGACGTGTCCACGCCGGCCAGCAGCGCCTCGGCAATGCGAAAGATCGCCTCGTCGTCGTCGACGCCAAAGGCCAGGCTCTGACTGCGACTGAGCGACTCACGGTCGTCAAAGCGCACGACCACGCTGATGGTGCGCGCGAGCTGGTGGCGTTCTCGCAGCGCGCGCGAGACGACGCCGGCGTGCACGCGCGCGGCGGCGATCACCTCGTCGCCGACCAGCGAACGCGCAAAGGTCTGTTCGTGGCCCAGTGACTTGGCTCGCCGATCCGCGACGACCTCGCGCGGGTCCTCGCCGCGCGCGAAGGACGACAGGGTCGAGGCGAGGGCCGGGCCGAGGTGGGCGGTCAAGTCGGCGTGCGAGACCCGCGCGAGGTCGCGCACGTGGGTGAGCCCCAGCTGGCCGAGCTTGGCCGCCGTCGCCGGACCAACGCCCCAGAGCGCGCGCACCGGAAGCTCGGCGAGCCAGCGCGCCTCGGTCTCGCGGTCGACGTAGAAGACCCCGGGGCCGGCGACCAGCTCACCGGCCACCACGCGCGACTTCGCCTCGCGCGAGGCGAGCTTCGCGAAGAGCTTGTTGCGCGCGACACCGATCCCACAATCGAGGTGCATCTCGTCGATCACGCGCGCGCGCAACGCGCGCGCCGCCGGCACCGGGCGCACGCCCAAGCGCACCAGCCCGCTCAGGTCGCAGAAGACCTCGTCGAGGCCGATCGCCTCGTAGCGGTGCGTCAGGTCCTCGACGATGCCGCGGAACTGGCGCGAGAGCTCCTCGTAGCGATCAAATCGCCCCGGACGGATCACGAGTCCCGCGCAACGCCGCAGGGCCGTCACCGAGGGCATGCCGCTGGTGACCCCGTAGCGGCGGGCCTCGTAGCTCGCGCTCGCGATCACGCCGCGCGCGCCGGCGCCGCCAACCGCGACCGGGAGTCCCCGCAGGCTGGGGTCGTCGAGGACCTCGACGCTCGCGAAGAACGCGTCGAGGTCCACGTGCAGGATCGGCGCCTCGGCGAGCGAGGGCCCCTCAGAGGCCGAGTTCCAGGTGTCGGAAGGCTTCACCGAAGGCCACTCCGATCTCGCGCCCGGCCCGCTCGGCGCGCGCGTAGACGACGCCGCGCACGCCCTCGTGGTCCCCACCGAGCTGGGAGACGTGCGCGAGGACCGCCTTCGCCTTGGTGTCGATGCTCGTGGTGACGTCATAGACCACGTCGGCCTCGAGGGTGCCCGACAGGAGAAGGTGCGAGACGCCGTGCGCGGGTCCAGCGTCGGGAAAGTACAGCGGCATCGCCGCCGCGGGCGCGACGGCGTCCACCAGCGCCCAGCCGGTTTCGCGGTGGTCGCGGTGGTTCACGTAGACCCCGTCGAAGAAGGTCGCGGTCGGATCCGGCCCGACCACGACCTCGGGTCGCAGACGTCGTACGTGTCCGACCAGCACCTCGCGCAGGGCGACGTCGTTGACCACTTCGCCGTCGGGCTGACCGAGGCAGAGCGCCGAGGTCGCCCCCAGCAGGTCGGCCGCCAACTGCAGCTCGCCCTGGCGCGCCGCGCGCAGGCTCGACGGGTCGCTCGAGCCGTGCGAGCCCTTGGACCCGTCACAGACCACCACGAGGTGCACCGCGGCGCCCTCGGCGGCGAGCCGCGCGAGCAGTCCCCCGGCCGCCACGTCGGCGTCGTCGGGGTGTGCGTAGACGGCGAGCACGCACGTCGGCGCCAGTCGCAGCTCGCGCATCAGCCGCGAAGTTTGGGAGCCGTGGACTTGACCAGCATGCCGATCTCACGCGCGAAGTCGTCGGTGTCCTCGAACCCCTTGTAGACCGAGGCGAAGCGCACGTAGGCGACCTCGTCCACGCCGCGCAGCGCGTCGAGGGTCGCCACGCCGACCTCCTCGCTCGTGACGTCGCGACCCAGCAGGCGCATCGACTCCTCGACCGAGAGGGCGATCGCCGCCATCGCGGCGTCGTCGACCGGGCGGTTCTTGCACGCCGCACGCACCCCTGAGAGGATCTTGGCCCGCTCGAAGGGCTCGCGGTCCCCAGAACGCTTGATGACGATCAGGCCGACTTCCTCGACCCGCTCGAAGGTCGTGAAGCGCTGGCTGCAGGATCCACACTCGCGACGGCGCCGGATCGCGCCGCCGTCTTCGGCGAGGCGCGAGTCCACCACGCGGTCATCATCGGCCGCACAGTAAGGACATCGCATGTAGGAAGGATACACCCGAAATCCTTGAAATTTAAGGGATCAGGACGTGCTCGCCCACCACCACGACGTCGCTGCGCAGCTCGTGAACCAAGAGGGCGCGCGCCGCCGCCGGGTTCGAGGGGTTGACGAGGGCGGCGATCGAGTTCAGGCTGTCGCCGGGCTGGACGACGTAGTCCATCCCCGGTGCGAGCACGGCGCTCGTGGCCAGATCAGTCGACAGGCCACTCTGCGTCGTTCCCCCGAAGGCGTGCCCCGGCCAGGCGAGGACGATCGTGGCGAGCACCAGTGCGAGTCCGGCGAGCGAGCGACGTCGACGCGCGAGGCGCCGAACGCGCCGCTCGCGACGCAACGCGAGGCTGGGGCCGGTCATCCACGTGGGACCGGCCGCACTCTCGAGGGCACGCAGGTGAGGGACGGCCGGGTGACAGAACTCTTCGACGTAGGACTCTTCTAGGGCCGACATGGAACTCCTTTACGAACGTCTGTTCGCCTATCTTACGGCGAACACCTGTTCGTTGCAAGGGTAATTCCCGGGTGTGACGTCGGCTATTTTCCCGTCTTGATCAGGTGGGCCTCTCCGACGCGACCAAAGCGCGGATAGTCGTTGCGCCACCGAGAAGCCGCCAGGGCTCTGGGCGCGTCCTCGAGGTCGCGCACCAGGCGAATGGCCTTGGCGGCCACCAGATCGGCGCAGTCGGCCGCGAGTTTGCCGCTGGGGTGATCGTGCGAGTCGGTGACCTGCCCGTCGCTCACCCAGACGACCGGCTCGCCTCGGCGCGCGAGTGAGAGAGCCCACTCGAGGACCGGGCCGTCGACGCCGTTTCCCACGTTGCCCGCGGGAACCTCCGTGGCCACCGCTCCGGCGGTCGCGAGGATCCACGCGTTCGGCGTCGCTCCGAGGTCCCCGGGCCGGTGGCTGTAGCCCACCACGACGCAGCGCGGCGAGCGGCGCACCAGGGCAGAGAGCGCGTCCGCGTTAATATCCATCGAGCCCGACTGGTCGACGACCACCACACCGCCGAGGGACCGCGCGCGGCGAACGAAGGCCCGTCGATGAGGATCGGTGAGCAGACGCTGCGGGCACGCGAGCACCGTGCCGGTGGTCGCGAGTCGGCGCGAGCGCGGCCCCGCGACGCGAGCGGCCATCACCAGGTCGCTCGGCGCGACCACCAACTCGGCGAAGCGCCCGGTCGGAGCGCGCCGCCCACCCGGCTCCAGCGAACGGCGAAACGCGCGCACGGCGTCAGCGCCCACCGGCGGCCGTGCCGACATCGCCTGGCTGAGCATTCGCGCGAGGGGCACGGTCACACGCGCGTAGCCCGCCGGCGCTCCCGACTCCTCGAGCGCGGTGGCCCCGAGCGCGGCGTTGGAGAGATCCGCCACCGCACCGAGGGCCCACTTCCTCACCGCCCGAAGGCCCGCCATCCACTCCGGACGCGTTCGGCGGATCCCCGCGAGGTAGTCACGCTCTCCCCCGGTGCCAAGCACCGCCAGAAGAAAGCAGACCGCCTGCTGCCAGTCGCCGTCGGTGGCCAGTCGGGACGCACCGAGTTTCTCGCTGCCGTCGCACAAGAGACCCATGTCGAAACCCACCCGCCCGACCAAGGTGTTCACCCGAAACTCTTCTGCGCACTCGAGAGCCTGGGGGTCGACGTCACCCAACTCGGCGCAGTCGAGTGCGGCGGGCGAGACCCGGGCGTGCATCAGCTCGTGGGCGCGTACAACGCGCGCGACCTCGCTCGCCTCGAGGGGAACCTCGATCTCGCGCGTGGCGAGGTTGCAGCTGGCCCCGCCGCGCTGCGTCGTGCCCGCCCGGACCCGCCACGCGCCGACGTCGACGACGTCGGCGCGGCCCGTGACCAACTCGGGATAGACGCTCACAGACCGCCCACCGCCAGCGCGTCAAGGATGCCGACGGCACGCGCGTCACCGAAGACCAGGTCGGCGGCGCGCCGGTCGCCGTGGTGGCGCCTCAGCTGGTCGAACGCGTAGAAGCTGCGCAGCGACACCCGGCGCGCGGAATCGGCGAGGGACCCCGCGAGCGCCGGCCCGCGCAGGTCTGCGCTGAGCGACACCAGTGCATCCGGGTGCGGCCGATCGATTCGCAGGGCCACCGCGAAGCGGTCTCGCAGCGCCGGGGCTAGCTCGTCGAGGTCTTCGGCGTTGGTCGTCATCACGACCGAGAAGTCCGGTCCGGGCCGCCACCATTCCCCCGTCTCGGGGTGGCGCCAGCGCGCCGACTCGGGCGAATCGGTCACGGCCAGCAGCGTCGAGAGGGCGTCTCCCGAGGCTCGGTCGATCTCGTCGACGACGAGCCGTCCTCCACGCCCGCCGCGGGCGCGCCACGCACGCATCGCCGGACCCTCGTAGAAGTGCCAGCTGGCGCCGGCGGGCATCCAGGTCCCGGTCACGTCGCCGCTCGCCAGGTCCTCGGTGCACACGAGGCGTTCGGCTACGTCGACGACGCCCACGTGCAGCGCCGCGTACGTCTTGCCGGTGCCCGGCGGGCCGTAGAGCAACACGCGATCGATTCCGGCCGCGAACACGTCCGCGAGGTCGCGCCAGCAGGCGCCGATCTGGTCGACTGATTGATCCATCGTCTCTCTCTCCTTTGAACGGCGCCACAACTGTCGCCGTCGATGAAGAGATGGATCAGCTATTCCTCGGGCTCGTCGTGAGCGAGGCGTTCGAGGACCGGCAGGGCCGCTTCGATCAACGTGCGCTCGCGCGCCGTCAGCTGGGCGAGGTTGGCGCTGAGGCCCGCGGTGCGCTCGTGTCGCAGTTCATCGAGCGTCTCCTGACCCTGGGCGGTGAGACCGACCAGGCTGGCTCGTCGGTCCGCGACGTCGTCGCGGCGCTGGACCAGGCCGAGGTCCTCGAGCGAGGCGACGACGCGGGTGGCGGCCGGCGCGCCGATCGATTCGAGCGTGGCGAGCTGGCTGAGGCGCACTGGCCCGTGAACCTTGATCGAGGCCAGGGCCGAGATTTGCGTCGGCGTCAGGCCGGCCGCGCCGTGCTGGCGGATGGCGCGCATCAGTCGCGAGACCGCGACCTGGAGCCGCGTGGCCAGGGCGGCCTCCCACTCCTCGCTCATCAGCGCACCACGTCAGACTCGATGGCGATCTCGCCGGGCACCGCGCCGGCGCCCAGGTTGATCTCGTCGAGCCGCTCGGTGACCTCGTGCTCGGAGTAGACGAAGCGGCTTCCGCGCAGTGCGGAGAAGATCGCCCCGATCACTGACATGACGATGGCCAGGCCGAAGACGATCAGCAGACCGTGGTGGAAGGGCGACTCGATCAGGCTTGGAAAGAAGCTCTTGCCGGTCAGGACGTGCCACTGCGCACCCGTCACGTGCGCGGCCGACTGGCTGCCCAGCAGCTGGCCGAGCGGGTTGAAGCCGAGGAAGGAGGAGAAGAGGCTGCCCACGGCGGGCATGTTGGCGATGGAGTGCGCGAGGCCCGGCGCCACCCCGTGGCTGGTGAGTCCCCGATACATCGACGCCGGCAGGGTGCTGGTGAGACCCACGATCATCAGAGAGAAGAAGACTCCGATCGAGAGCACCATGCCCGAGTTCATGAAGGCGGCCTGAATGCCGGCCGCGCTGCCGCGCTGGTCGGCGGGCACCGCGTTCATGATCGCGGTGGTGTTGGGCGCCGAGAACATGCCACCGCCCAGTCCGTTAGCCGCCACCAGAACGGCGAACACCCAGTAGGAGAAGTTCGTCGGCACGAGCAAGAGCCCGGCGAAGGACGCACCGAAGATCACCAGGCCGAGCGTGGAGAGGATGCGCGCCCCGTGGCGATCCGACAGGTACCCCGAGACGGGACCCGCGACGAGGAATCCCAACGTGAGCGGCAAGAGGTAGATGCCGGCCCACAGCGGCGTGGCGCTGTAGGCGTAGCCGTGCAGGGGCAACCACAGGCCCTGGAGCCAGATGATCAGCATGAACTGCAGGCCACCGCGGGCGATCGCCGTGAGCAGTCCCGCGATCGAGCCCGTCGCGAAGGCTCGCACCGTGAAGAGGTGCAGGTTGAACATCGGTGATTCCACGCGCGTCTCGATGACGAGGAAGGCGACGAGAAGAACCACTCCAACGGCGAAGAGGGTCAGCACTCGCGGTGATCCCCAACCCATGGCCGAAGTGCCGTAGGGCTGGATCCCGTAGACGATGGCGCCCAAGAGCGAGGTGAGTCCGACCGCGAAGGTCGCGTTGCCCCACCAGTCGATGCGCGCCGCGGCGCGGACGCCGTTGTCGCGCAGGCTGTGATAGCTCCAGAAGGTGCCGAGCAGACCGAAGGGCACCGAGACCCAAAAGACCAGTCGCCAGTCACCGATCGACAGCAGTCCACCGAGGATCAGACCGATGAAGGATCCACCGATGGCCGCCACCTGGTTGATCCCCATCGCGAGGCCGCGCTGCTCCGGGGGGAACGCGTCGACGAGGATCGCGCTCGAGTTGGCGAACAGCATCGCCCCACCAACACCCTGGACCAGGCGGATCAGCACCAGCCAGAGAGCGCCCGCTCCGCCCCGGAACGGGTCCAGGGCCAGCGCGATCGAGGCGACCGAGAACACGGCGAATCCGACGTTGAAGATGCGCACCCGACCCATGATGTCGCCGAGGCGGCCGAGGCTGATCACCAGCACCGCGGTCACCAGCAGGTAACCCTGGAGGAGCCACAGCAGGTAGCCCACGTTGCCCGGCGAGAGCGGATTGATGCCGATGCCCTTGAAGATCGCCGGCAACGAGATCAAGATGATCGAGGAGTTGATGGTCGCCATGAAGATGCCGAGCGTCGTGTTGGTCAGGGCGATCCATTTGTAGCGATCGGCGTGCGACTCACGCAGTGACCCCAGGGCCATGTCGTCTCCTAATTAGTTGCTTGTGTGCAAGCAACTATAACGGCGACCGGTACCGTCTATGACCCACTCGCGAAAGTGCAGCGCACGTCCGAGTACGAGCAGAAGACGCAGCAGTCACCCGCGAGTGGCGTGATCCTCTCGCCGCATCCAGGACAGTCGTAGGCCCACTGGCATGCGTCCAGTGGCGGCTCAGCTTCGTGCGCGCTGGCGCACCGTGGACACGTGAGCGTGGCCACGGGGGTGCCTACACCTCTTCTCCGAGGTAGACCGCGCGCACGCGCTCGTCGATGAGCAAGTTCGCCGCGGTGTCGCCAAAGACGATGCGCCCGTTCTCCATAACGTAGCCCCGGTCGGCCAGGCGTAGCGCCTGGGCCGCGTTCTGCTCGACCAGGAAGACGGTCGTTCCCGAGTCGCGAATCTCGCCGATGATGCGAAAGATGGTCTCAGCGATCATGGGGGCCAGGCCCATCGAGGGCTCGTCGAGGAGGAGCAGTCGCGGCCGGCCCATCAGGGCGCGCGCGATTGCGAGCATCTGCTGCTCGCCGCCCGAGAGGTTTCCGCCCATCTGCTTACGGCGATCCTTCAGAATCGGGAACGTCTCGTACATCTTTTCCATGTCCTCGGCGATGGGTCCCCGGCGGCCGAAGGCGCCCATCTCGAGGTTCTCCTCCACCGTCATCTGAGGAAAGATTCGTCGGCCCTCGGGAACGTGGCTGATTCCCAGCCCGGTGAACTGATGCGCTTTGGTCAAGGTGACGTCATTTCCCTCGAAGACGATAGAACCCTCGGTGGGCGCGTGCAGTCCCGACAGCATGCGCAATGTCGTTGTCTTTCCGGCGCCGTTAGCGCCGAGCAGAGTCACGATCTCACCCGCCTCGACGTTGAAGCTAATCCCGTGCAGCGCGGTAATCGAGCCGTAGCGCACGACGGCGTTGGTGACTTGCAGCATCACTTGCCCTCTGTTGTAGTCGTCGAGCCCAGGTAGGCCTCGATGACGGCGTCATTAGACCGGATCTCCTCCGGCGTGCCCTGGGCGATGACGCTGCCGAAGTTGAGCACGTACAGGCGCTCGGCGAGTGACATGACGAGCTTCATGTCGTGTTCGATCAGGAGGATGGAAACCCCCATCACGTCTCGTACCTTGCGAATCAACTCGGTCAGTTCGAGCTTCTCCGTCGGGTTCGTGCCCGCCGCGGGCTCGTCAAGCAACAAGACCTGCGGGCCCGTGGCGAGTCCGCGCGCGATCTCGAGACGCCGCCGATCACCGTAGGACAGCGACGATGAGATCACGTTGGCCTTGTCGCGAAGGCCGACGAAGTCCAACAACTCAATAGTTCGCGCGTCGGAGTCGTGCTCACCTCGACGGGTGCGCGGGCCCCGCAGCATCGCGCCAAGGATTCCGATCCCCTTGTGCGACTCGGCGCCGATCTTTATGTTCTCGAACGTCGTCAGGGCGCTAAACATCCTCGACGCCTGAAAGGTACGGGCGACGCCCATGGCGCTCACCCGGTGGGCCTTGCGCCCTATCACCGACACGGTCTTGCCGTGGCCGTCCGACAACAGGATCTGGCCCTCTTGAGGCTGATAAACGCCGGTCAAGGAGTTGAACAGGGATGTCTTTCCCGCCCCGTTGGGACCGATCACCGCCAGGATCTCACCTCGGCGCATCTCCAAGCTGACGTCGTTCAATGAGACCACGCCACCGAATCTCAAGGTGACGTTCTTGACGCTGAAGATGAGGTCGTCACTCACGGAGTGTCTCCCGTCAAGACTTCGTCCATGTGCCCCTCGCCCGCTTCGGCGAGCCCGATCTCACGGCGTCGCCGCTTCGACGGCAACAAGCCAGAGGGCCGGAAGATCATCATGACGATCAACAGCGCTCCGAGGTAGATGTAGAGATCCTGCGGTTGGTAGCCGGCCGGTGGAGTGTGGATGAGGTACATCGACACCGTCTGGATGACGATGGCGCCCAACACAGCCCCCGAGATCGACCCCATGCCTCCGAAGATGACCAGGACCAGGATGTTGATGGAGAAATAGAGGGTGAACACGGAGGGGTTCACAAAATTGGTCTGCGCCGCAGTCACCACGCCGGCGAAACCCGCGCTCGCCGCCCCGATGGCGAAGGCCATCACCTTAAACTTCAACGGATTGATGCCGAGGGACTCTGCGGCAACCTCGTCTTCACGGATCGCCGTCCACGCGCGCCCGATGCGCGAGTGCTCCAACAGTGAAAAGGCGATGACGAAGAGAACGACGAAGGCGAGTGTCAGGTAGTAGTAGGGCACGGGCGCGAGTCCCCACACGTACTTGATCGAAGCCAGGTGTATCGAAAAGTGTGGAATTTGGCCGGTGCCCGCGGAACCACCCGTGATGCCATTGAGGTTGTTCGCGAACAGAAAGATGATTTCACCGAAGCCCAGCGTGACGATCGCGAGGTAGTCACCGCGCAATCGCAACGTCGGCGTGCCAAGTAGCACGCCAGCGAGCATCGCGAGTGCAATGGCGATGGGGATGGCGAAGAAGGGGTTGAGGTGCACGCCGAACAACGGCGGCAGTGGCAACGCCCCCGTCACCCAGGCCGTGGCGTAGGCGCCGACGGCGTAGAACGCCACGAACCCGAGGTCGAGCAGCCCGGCGAAGCCCACGACCACGTTGAGCCCGAGCGCCAAGAGGACGTAGACGGCAATCTGCTCAACCATTGCGGTCTGCCAGAACGGGTCCGACACAAAGTGGGGCAACAGGGCAGCCACCACGACGAGGACCACGGCGGCCGACCATCGAATGGTTCCGCGCTGGGCAATGTTGCGCGGCCGGGCCAACACAACGGATGCCGCGTTTCGAATCTGGCGGCCTCGGTGCAACCACAGGCTCCACACGCCGTATAGCACCAGCGCGTACACCAAAAACACACTCCAGCGAGGTGACGCAAAGAGTCCGAAAAACGAGACCTTCTCAGCGAACGAGCCCGAGACCCCGGCCATGGGTGCGGCGTTGCTTCCCGGCGGACCCGTCACGAGCTCGACCGCGGCCATCACCGACACGCTCGACGCGAGGCGAACAACGCTGGGCCGACGCCACCACCTTGACATCAGGCGGACCTCCCCAGTCGCTCACCCAAGATCCCCGTCGGGCGGAACAGGAGCACCAGCACAAGCACGGTGAACGCCGCGACGTCGATGTAGGAGCCCTGAACGAATGCCACAGAAAGGCTCTCGACGACGCCCAGGAGCAGACCGCCGAGCACCGCACCACGAATGTTTCCGATGCCGCCGAGAACCGCCGCGGTGAAGGCTTTCAACGCGGGGGTGAATCCCATGGTGTAGATCACGCCACTGGTGATTCCGTACAGGAAGGCCGCGGCGCCGCCAAGGGCGCCGCCGATGAGGAACGTCACCACGATCGTTCGGTCAATGTTGACGCCCATGAGCGACGCGGTCTCTGCGTCCTGAGCGACGGCACGAACACTTCGACCCAGCTTCGATTTGGCCACGACGCGATCGAGGGTGATCAGCATGATCACGCCGGCGATCGCCACGACGACGTAGTACATCTGCACTCCCGCGCCGAAGATCGTGAACACCGGATGATTCACGAAGATGGTGGGATAGGCGTAGAGATAACGGCCGAATTCCTTGCCCGCCAAGTTGAAAAGGAAGTACGAGGCGCCGATCGCGCTGATCAGATAGGCCAGGGCGGGCGCCTTTCTGCGTCGCAGAGGTCGATAGGCCACTCGCTCGACGAGCACCGCCACGAGCGCACCGGCGGCCCCGCCCGACACGACTCCCAGGCCAATGAGCAAGATCGATTCGAGCCCGCTGGGCTGGGACGTACCGATCACGGCGCGGATAACGAAATAGCTCGCGAATCCCCCCGACATGAAGATCTCAGAGTGCGCGAAGTTAATGAGTCGCAGCACTCCGTAGACGAGGGTGTAGCCAATAGCGACCATCGCGTAGATGAAACCTGACGCGAGTCCGCCAACGAGCAACGGCCAGAACTCGAGACGCAACGTGTCGAAATGAGACGTGAAGTAATTGATCATGCCCGATGCTTCCCTCTGTTGCCCCTTCGGCCTCCGGACGACTGTAGATCACAATGGCAGATGCCGGGAGCAAAAGCTCCCGGCATCTGCCATGTTCACGATTTAGTGATCAACTGTGGCCGACGGAAACGATCTGGCCATTCTGGACCTGCGAGAAGTCCACGATGGTCTTCGCGTTGAGGTCACCGTTTGACTGGAACGACAGCTTGCCGGTCACGCCGTGGTACACCAGCTTGTGCAGCGCGGTGATGATGGCGGGACGCAGCTTCGCAACCGAGATCTTGGCCTTGTAGACCTTCTTCAGGGCCGCGATAATCATGTTCGTCGCGTCGTAGGACTGCGCCGCGTAAGTCGCGTTGTTCGCGGGGAAGTGCGAGAGGGCACGGTAGGCCGTCGCGAGCTTGCCCGTGAGGTTGGCGCTTCCGCCACCCGCCACGCTCAAGTACACGTTGTTGGCCGCCGACGCCGGCGACGTCCCGGTGATCAACGCGGGCGACAGGGAGCCGTCACCCGACATCACGACGCCCTTGTAACCGGCGCTGTTCAGCGCACCGAGCAGCAGGCCGAAGTCACAGTAGTAACCGCCGTAGAAGAGGCCCGTTGCACCGCTCGCCACGATCTGCGTCGCCGCAGCCGTGTACTCGCTCGCTGAGGCCGTGCCACCGCATGAACCCGACTCGGGGTAGGAGTTGGGGGTCACCGAAGCGCCAAGGGACTTCGCCTCTTGAGCAACCACCGCGGCCAGACCGGCGCCGTAGAACGAACCGTCGTCAATCACGTACAGGCTCTTGACGCTCTTGGTCTTCACCAGGAACTTCGCGTCCGCCGCACCCTGAACGTCGTCACCGGCGACAACGCGCATGAAGTTGTTGTTCTTCTTGCCGGTCGCAAGTGCCGCGGCCGTGGCCGAAGGACTCACCGTCGCAATGTGGGCAGCCGAGTAGTAGGGCTCAGCTGCGCGCGTCGCGCCCGAGAACGCCGGTCCCACGATCGCGACCAGCGTCTTATTGTGGACCGCAGAACTGGCCTGCGCCGGGGACAACGTCGGAGAACCCTGGTCGTCGTAGCTCGCGAGCTTCAAGTTGAACGGGAGAGCGTGCGTCTTGTTCGCGTTGTTGATGGCCAACTGGACGGCAAAGACCATGTTCAGGCCCAGCTGGGCGTTCGAACCAGTCAACGGCCCTTCATATCCAATGGTGAACGTCGGCTTGGCCGCCGCTCCCGATGCTGACGCCAGGCCAATGGCCGGCACCGTCATCAGCAGCAGGGCGCTCGACGCAACCCCCGCCACCGTCTTACTCAAACGAAGCTTCACTTCGTCCTCCTCAACTGTTTAACTCACTCCCACGCCACGGTCACCCCCCGCGTCACCGCAGTGACACGACTACGTAATCCGCCGCGGAGAAAACTAGGCCACCATGGCCATCGGGAAAGAGTAGCAGTCACGACCCGAACGAAATTATTCAACAACGCCTTGAATTGCATGAATTGTGGATGACGGCGCGCCCTGCTCGAGGCGAACGAATGTTTGATTTAAGACCGGCGATGGACTACTCTACGAACAACTGTTCGTAGGAGAAAACCATGGCCGAAGTCCTCACCCCGATGCGCCGACAGATCCTCGAGTACATCGTTTCCTGCCAGCGCGAGCGCAACTTCCCGCCGACCATTCGTGAAATCGGTGATCACGTCGGTCTTCGCTCTCCCGCCACGGTAGCCAACCACATCGAGGTGTTGAAGAACGCGGGCTACATCGAGAAGAACCCCCAGCAGCCGCGCACTCTCACGGTGCGCCTGGAGCACGAGGCGCCGGTGATCGACCTGCACGTGCGCCAGGTCCCCCTGGTCGGTGACGTCGCCGCCGGCACCGGCGTCCTCGCCGAGGAGACCGAGCGTGACCTTATGGCGTTGCCGGAACTCTTCGCGGGTCGCGGTGACAGTTTCGTCCTCCAGGTGCGGGGCGACTCGATGATCGACGCCGGAATCCTTCCCGGGGACTACGTGGTCGTGGAACGCCAGAGCACGGCCACCACGGGAGAGATCGTCGTAGCCGGGGTGCCCGGCGACGAGGCGACGGTGAAGCGCTTCTTCGCCCAGGGTCCCCGAGTGATCCTGAAACCCGAGAATTCACGCCTGCAGCCGATGGACTTTGGCGCCGAGGAGGTCACCATCTACGGCCGCGTCATCTCCGTGCTGCGCCGCTACTAGCGGAGCCACTCCCCCAGGACTCTCGCGTACTCGTCGAGTTCGTCGACGCTGACCACCTCGTCAGAGGTGTGGGCGAGCAACGGATCGCCGACTCCGAAATTGGTCGCCGGTATCCCCATTTCGCTGAAGGTCGCCACGTCGGTCCAGCCCACCTTCGCGCGCACCGACCGCCCCGTCAGCTCAACGAGGCGCGACAGGCGGGCGTCACCGAGCGACGGCGCGGCCGGAGGCGCCCAGTCCTCAACCTCAATCTCGTCGGCGTCCTCCACCACGCCGTTGAGGAAGCGCACCAGCCAGTACGTTGCCGAGTCGCGATCGCGATCAGGGGCCACGCGATGGTTCAGGATCACCGTCGCCGCGTCGGGCACGACGTTGCCCGCGACACCCCCCTCGACGAAGACCGCCTGGAGCTGCTCTACGTAGGTCACTCCGTCGATCACCACCGCGCGCGGCTGGTATCCCGCGACCAACTCGAGCAGTCCGGCGAGACGGTGGATGGCGTTGCGGCCCTGGTGGGGTCGGGCGGTGTGGGCGCGCTCGCCTTTCAGCCGCACGGCCACGCGCATGCTGCCTTGGCAACCGGCCTCGACGGCGCCGGCGGTGGGCTCGCCGAGGACGGCGACGTCGGCCGCCAGGAGGTCGGGTCGCAATTCGGCGACCTCGACCAGTCCCGACTCGCGACGAGAGATCTCCTCGCGGGCGTAGAAGACCCACGTCACCTCGACGGATCGCGGCGCCGGATCTATCGCGAGCTCGAGCATCACGGCGAGTGACGCCTTCATGTCGACCGCGCCGAGCCCGTGAAGCCGCTCTGCCTCGAGGTGCGCCAACGCGGCGTCACCGGGCACGGTGTCGAGGTGACCCGCGACGAGGACGCGCGTCGCGTGCAGGCCGTTCGTGCGCGCGACGACGTTGTCGCCCACGCGCTCGACCTCGAGATGCGCACTCGCGCGCAGACGCGACTCGACGTGAGCGACGAGTTTGGCCTCGTGACGGCTCTCGGAGGGAATCCGCACCAGCGCCAGGGCGTCATCGAGGCGACTCACGTGGCGACGCCGTGCTCGCGCAGGAGGTTGTTGAGAGCGACCTTGTCGTGACGCTCGCCCTCAGCCAGACGGCGCAGGACCAGGACACAGGGCAAGAAGAACTCCCCGCCGGCGAACTCGCGTCGCCGACTCGCCGAGACGGCCACGCTGTAGTCGGGCACGTAGCCGCGCGAGATCTCCTCACCGGTCGACGCGTCGATCACCGGAATCGACGGATTCAAAATCGTGCCCGCGCCGAGTACGGCGCCGCGGCCGACGCGCGCGCCCTCGACCACCATGCAGCGACTCCCGATGAAGGCGTCGTCTTCGATCACGACCGGCACCGCGTTCGCGGGCTCGAGCACCCCGCCGATGCCCACACCCCCCGCCAGGTGCACGTTGGCGCCGATCTGGGCGCAGCTGCCCACGGTCGCCCACGTGTCGACCATCGAGTTCTCCCCCACCCACGCGCCGATGTTGACGTAGCTGGGCATCAAGATCACGCCGCGGCTGAGAAAGCTGCCCCGTCTAGCCGAGGCTCCCGGGACGACACGCACTCCGCGACGTTCGTAGTCGTGCTTGAGATCGAGCTTGTCCAGGTATTCGAAGGGGCCGACCTCGCTGCGCTCGAGTCCGCGCACGCGAAACAGCAGCAGGATCGCCTGACGCACCCACTCGTGGACCACGACGTCGCCGTCGATCACCTCGGCCACGCGGATCTGGCCGTCGTCGAGCTTCGTGATCGCCAACTCGACGTCGCGCCTCGCCTCGTCGCTCGCGGGTGAGAGCTCACCGATCTGGTCAAACCACTTTTCGATGCGCGTCTCGAGTGTCGTCATGGCCTCATCGTAGGGGGACGTCACGCAGGCGCGAGGCGGCGAGTTCGAGACGCTCGTCGCTCTGGACGACCGCGATGCGCACGTAGTCGCCGCCGTCGCCGTAGAGCTCGCCGGGACTGACGACGAGTCCGGCCGCCTGCGCGAGACGCGCCGCAAGCTGCCAGCCGTCGAGTCCCGGGGCCCGACACCACAAGTAGAAGCCGCCCTCGGGCATCGGCGCCTCGACGCCGGCGGACTCGAGAGCCGCGGACAACAGGGCGAGGCGGGCGTGGTAGCGGCGGCGCTGGACCTCGACGTGCTCGTCATCGCCGTAGGCGAGGGCCACCGCCGCCTGGATCGGCCCGGCGACCATCAGGCCCGCGTGCTGGCGCACCGAGCGCAGGTAGGAGACCACGTCGCGGTCCCCGCTGTAGAAGCCGGCGCGCAGTCCCGCCAGGTTGCTCCGTTTGGACACCGAGTGCAGCGCGAGCACGCCGGACTCGCCGTGCTCGAGGATGCTGCGCGCGGGTCCAACCCAGGTGAAGTCGCTGTAGCACTCGTCGCTCGCCACGAGCACGTCGTTCTCACGCCCCCATTCGGCGACCGCGGCGAGGTCGTCGAGGCCGCCGGTGGGATTGGACGGCGAGTTCGACCAGAGCACGAGCGCGCGCCGCGCGTCGGCCGGATCGATGGCGGCGAGATCCAGGCGCCCGGACGCCACCGGCACGGCGACCGCGCGCAGTCCGGCGAGCGTCGCGCCCATCGCGTAGGTCGGATAGCTCACCGCCGGGTAGATCACCGTGTCACGCGTGTCGTCACGCAGTTTGAGATAGTGCGCCAGGGACGCCACGAACTCCTTGGTGCCGACGCAGGCGGCCACGTTGTCGGCGTCGGCCGCCACGGAAAAGCGCCGGCCCAGCCACGCCGCGGCCGCCGCGCGCAGTTGCATCGAGCCGGCCGAGGTGGGATATCCCCGGGCGCCGGCCGCGCGCGCCAACTCCTCGATGACGAAGTCCGGCGGCGGGTCGATCGGCGTTCCGATGGAGCAGTCGATCGCCCCTCCCTCGTGACGGGCCGCGACCTCGCGCACGCCGTCGAGACGCTCGTAGGGATAGGGCGGCGGCGTGAAGCTCACGGTTCGCGCCACTCGGCGAACCGGGCCGCCCCCACCTGGTCGAGCAGGACGCGCAGGACGACCGCGTCCTCGGTCACCGTCGTGTCGATCACCTCGCCCTCGCGATGCGCGGCCGCCACGACGTCGCCGCGCTCCATCGGCACGCGCAGGGTCACGATGCGGTCGTTGGTGCGCAGGGCGTCGCCGATCCCGCTCAACACCGCGTCGAGGTTCTCGTGCGTGAGAGCCGACACCCACACGCTGCCCGGGTGCTGGGCGCTGAGCTCGCGCGAGCGCGAGCCCTCGACGTCGGCCTTGTTGAAGACGAGCAGTTCGGGCACGTCACGGGCGTCGATCTCGCTCAACACGTCACGCACCGCCGCGATCTGGCGCTCGGCTTCGTCGCTCGAGCCGTCCACCACGTGCACCAGTAGATCGGCCAACTGGACCGACTTGAGTGTCGACATGAAGGCCTGGACCAGCTCGTGGGGCAGATTCGAGATGAAGCCCACCGTGTCGGTGATCAGCACCGTCTCGCCGCCGGGAAGCTGGCGTTGGCGGGTGCGCGGGTCCAGCGTCGCGAAGAGTCGGTCCTCGGCGACCACGCCCGCGTCGGTGAGGGCGTTGAGCATCGAGGACTTGCCCGAGTTGGTGTAGCCCACCAGGGTCACTTCGCGGTGACGTCCCCGGGCTCGGCCCTGACGCTGGACGCCGCGCGTGCGATCGATCTGGCGCAGCTCGGCGCGGATGTGGTGGATGCGCTGGACCAGGCGGCGCCGGTCCACCTCGAGCTGGGTCTCACCGGGGCCGCGGGTGCCGATGCCACCGGCCTGCTGGGAGAGCGATCCCCCGGCGCGGCGCAGCCGCGGCAGGCGGTATTCGAGCAGGGCGAGCTCGACCTGGGCCTTGCCCTCAGGCGTGCGCGCGTTCTGGGCGAAGATGTCCAGGATCACCGCGGTGCGGTCGATCGCGGTGCGCCCGAGGATCTTCTCCAGGTTGCGCTGCTGGGCCGGCGAGAGCGCGTGCTCGAAGACCACCGTGTCCGCGTCGACCGCGAGACAGATCTCACGCAGCTCTTGGACCTTGCCCGAACCCACGAACGTCGCCGGATCGGGCGCGTCGCGGCGCTGGACGACGCGCGCGACCACGTCGGCCCCGGCGGTGTCGACCAGCAGGGCCAACTCGTCGAGCTGGCGCTCGAGCGCGTCGGGGGTCGTGCCCGGAAAGACCACGCCCACGAGCACGATCTTCTCGCGAAAGGTCCGCTCAATCAGGGTTGAGGGGATATACGTCACGGCGTCCAGTCGACGTCGCCGACGAAGCGCATCGGGCCGGCGAGGGTGACCTCGTCGCGCGTCAGGCTCACCGTCAGGTCACCGCCGGGATTGGCCACGACGACCGGACTGGCGACCTCGCCGCGCAAGGCCAGGATCGCCGCCACCGCGCACGAGCCGGTTCCGCAGGCGAGCGTCCAGCCCACGCCGCGCTCGATCACGCGCAACGTGACGTGATTCAGGCCGTCGACAGTCACGAACTCGACGTTGGCGCCGCCGATCTTCTCGCTCAGCTGGCCCGCCAGCTGCTCGCGGTAGGCGTCGTTCCACTCGGGCTGGTCGCGCACTACCGCGTGGGGGTTGCCCACGTAGGCCACGCCCAGGGTGCCCTCCAGGGCCTCGGCGAAGGTCACGCGGCCCATGGTCACGCTGGCCCACCCCTCGGCGCCGTCGAGTTGGTAGGTCACCGTGCGCACGCCGGCGCTCGTGGACACCTCGAGGCGGTCCCCAGCCAGGTTGCGCGCGCGCACCACCGCCCCCACCAGGCAGCGCACGCCGTTGCCCGACATCTCGGCGAGGGACCCGTCGGCGTTGTAGAGGGTCATGGACAGGTGCTCGCCCACCTCGGCCACTAACAGGCCGTCGGCGCCGACTCCCAGGTGCCGATCGCACAGCGCGGCGGCCTGCTCGCTGGTCCAGTCGCTCTCACCTGCCGCGACGACGTCGACGAGGAAGTCGTTGCCGGCCCCGTGCCACTTCTGGAGGTGTCGCGTCGTCACGCGCCCAGTTTTCCAGATGGCTTCGCGTCGCGCAGGACCTGGGTCGCGCGCGCGAGGGCGGTTGCGGGATCGTCGAACCATTCGATGCGTGGGTCGCGGCGAAACCAGCGCAGCTGGCGCCGCGCGAGGCGTCGGGTCGCGTGTATCGCCGCCTCGACGCAGCGCTCGAGGTCCTCGCCGTCTTCCACGTGGGCGAGCAGTTCGCGGTATCCCACCGCCTGGCGCGCGGTGCGACTCATCGAGGTCGCGGCGAGTGCGCGCACCTCCTCGACCAGGCCCTCGTCGAGGAATCGGCGGAACCTCGCCTCGATTCGCGCGTCGAGGACGTCGAGAGCGACCGACAGGCCGATCTGAACGACGCGCACCTCGCCGTAGGAGTCGAGTCCCGGCCCGAAGGAGGAGAAGGGCCGCCCCGAACCCAGCGTCACCTCGAGGGCGCGCACCAGGCGGCGGTCGTTGCTCGCCTCGAGTCGACTCGCCCCGGTCGGGTCGAGCTCGACGAGTTGGGCGTAGATGGCGTCACGCTCGCCGGCCACGCGCGCCTCGAGGTCCGCGGCAACCTCGGGGAAGCGCCCGGGGATCTCGAAGTCATCGAGCACCGCGCGCCCGTAGAGACCGGTGCCACCGACGTAGATCACCGAGCCGCCGCGGCCCCAGACCTCGGCCGCGGCCGAGCGAGCCGCTGCCTGGTAGGGCGCCAGCGCGAACTCCTCGCTGGGCTCGATCACGTCGAGCAGGTGATAGACGACCTCGCGGCGCTCGGCGGCGGTGGGCTTGGCGGTGGCGATATCCATCCCCCGATAGACCGTCATCGCGTCGAGCACGATGACCTCCGCGCCCTCGACGCTGCGGGCGAGCTCGTGGGCCAACGCCGACTTGCCCGTCGCCGTCGGTCCGATCAGAGCGACGGCCGGGCCGGCGGGCTTCACGCGCTGGCGACGGCGAGGCGGGTGCGGTGCCGCGGTGCGCGTAGTACCGAGACCAGGTCCCCGCGCAGGTAATAGGGGGCCCCGTAGGTCACGTCGACCTCGACGAGCGACCCCGGGCGTGGCGCCACGTCGCCGGGGGCGAAGTGGGTCAGCTTGCCCTGGCGCGTGCGACCCGAGAACATGGCCGGGTTGCGCTTGGAGGGTCCTTCGACGAGGACCTCCTCGCGAATCCCGACGCGGGCCTCGTGGCGGCGCAGGGTGGAGCGGTCCAGCACGTCCTTGAGACGGGCGAAGCGCTCCTTGACCACGTCGTCGGCGACGAAGTCCGCGCTCATGTCGGCCGCGCGGGTTCCCTCGCGCGGCGAGAAGATGAAGGTGTAGGCCGAGTCGAACTCGGCCGCCGCGACGGCCGCGAGGGTCTCGTCGAACTCGGCGTCGGTCTCGCCGGGGAATCCCACGATCAGGTCCGTCGTCACCGCGAGGTCGGGCACGGTCGCGCGTGCCGCCGCCAGGCGCTCCAGGTAGCGCTCGATGCGATATCCGCGACGCATCGCCGCGAGCACCCGATTCGAGCCGGACTGCATCGGCAGGTGCAACTGGGGACAGACCGCCGGGGTCTCGGCCATCGCCTCGATGGTCTCGGGGCGAAGGTCCTTGGGGTGCGGGCTCGTAAAGCGGATCCGCTCGATGCCCTCGACGGCGCCGAGCTCGCGCAGCAACTGAGCGAACAGCGGGCGCCGGCCCGTGATGTCGCGTCCGTAGGAGTTGACGTTCTGGCCCAGCACCGTGATCTCGGTGACGCCCTGGCCGGCCAGCATCGTCGCCTCGGCCACCAGGTCCTCGAGGGGCCGGCTGATCTCGCGCCCGCGCACCGCCGGCACGATGCAGTACGCGCAGGTGTTGTCGCAACCGGTCTGAATGGTCATCCACGCCGACCAGGCCACGTCGCGCACCGCGTAGAGCGCCGGCGCCATGTCTCGGCTCGCCTCGGGATCGGGTGCGTCCCAGACGTCGACGAGCGGCCCCTCCACCCGGGACCGGCGCAGCAGCGCCGGCGCCTCGGCGAGGTTGTGGGTGCCAAAGACCACGTCGACCCAGCCCGCGCGCTCGAGGATCTGTCCGCGATCCTTCTGGGCCATGCAGCCACCGACGGCGATCTGCATGTCCGGGCGGCGCAACTTCTCGGCCTTGAGGTGCCCGAGGGCGCTGTAGAGCTTGAGGTCCGCGTTCTCGCGGATCGTGCACGTGTTAAAGACCACCACGTCGGCGTCGGCCCCCTCGGGCGCGGCGACCAGGCCGTCGGCGACGAGCAGGCCGGCCAGTCGCTCGGCGTCGTGCTCGTTCATCTGGCAGCCGAAGGTTCGGATCGAAAAGGTGCGCGGATTCGCCACCCGACCAGCCTAACGGCGGGCGCGCGAGACCTAGAGGGCGAGTCCCACGTCGGATTCGACGACGTCGGTCGTCACGCCAAGACCCGCGGCGACCACGCACACCAGGCCCACGGCGTCAAAGGCGGTGATGCGCTGGCCGAGGAGCAGGTAGCCCACGGCGAAGGCCACCGCGGGATCCAGCGCCAGTAGGACACTCACGATCGAGGGCTTCACGCGGCGCAGCGCCTGCATCTCGGCCCCGAAGCCGATGACGATCGCCATCACCGCGGTGGTCGCGATGCGCGCCACCGAGGACGCGCTGGTAAAGAGCGTGGGCGCCGAGCCGATCGCGAAGGGCAGGGTCACCAGGCCCGAGATCGACATGGCGACCGCGAGCCCGCTGAAGCCCTTGGTGGCCCCGCCCACTCGGTGCGAGGCCAGAGCGTAGATGGCCCAGCCCAGTCCCGACCCGCCGGCGAAGAGCATGCCGACGAGGTTGACCCCGCCGCCGGGGCGCGTGAGGAACACGACGCCGAGGGCGCCGAGAACGAGAAAGGCGAAGTGGCGCAGCGTCCGCTTGCCCAGCGCGGCGACGAGGAACGGCCCGAGGTACTCGATCGCCACCGCGGTTCCCAGCGGGATGCGCGCGATCGACTGGTAGAAGCACTGGTTCATGAAGGCCGTGGCGACGCCGAGCACCACGACGCCGCCCCACTGGCGCCGGTTCCACGCTCGCACCTTGGGGCGCGCGATCGCCACCAGCACCAGTGCGCCGAAGTCGAAGCGCCAGGCACTGGCCGCCGAGGCGCCGACGAGGTGAAAGACCGGCGAGACGATCGCGACCGACCACTGGATGAAGATCGCCCCGACGATGATGAAGCCGCCGCCCGCTAGAGCCTGGCGACGGGTGTGCGACAGAGCCCTCAACGCGTGACCAGGCCGGTGCGATCGGCGTCGAGGACCCGCACGGTCCCCGCGACGCCCTCGTCCGAGAGGTGCGCGCGGGCGGCCACGGCCACCGCCTCGGCCACCTCGACGCCCACCAGACCCAGCATGGTCGAACCAGCCCCGGACCAGCAGGCCCCGCTCGCTCCGGCGTCCACCAGGGTCGCCAGCACCCCAGCGGCGAAGGGCAGCAGCGCCATCCGGTAGGGCTGATGCAACGCGTCGTCCATCGAGCCGGGCACGAAGTTGTTGCGATCCGCGAGCCCGGCGACCAGCAGTCCCATCGCATTGAGGTTAAATACGGCGTCGGCGAAGGGGACCTCGCGCGGCAGCACGCGGCGCGCGTCACTCGTCGCCAGCTGTGCCTGCGGGATCACCACGACGAAGCGCCACGAACGGTCCAGCGCCAGCGATCGGGCGACGGGCACGCCGTCACGCAGCGCCGCGGCGACGAGGCCCCCGTAGCGCGACGCGGCCGCGTTCTCGGCGTGTCCGTCGACGCGAGTGGCCAATGACAGCGGATCGAGGGCCCCGGCCGCCGCGGCCGCCGCGAGGGCTAGTGACGCCGAGGAGCCCAGTCCGCGCGACAGGGGGATCTGCGACTCGACGTGGATCGCTACGCGAGAGTGCCCCAACACCTCGCGAGCGATCACCGCCGCCAGATGGTTCTCGTCGTCGAACAGACCCGCGCCCTCACCGGTGCTGGTGATGGAGAAGTCCTCGGCGGCCTCGACGCTCACGTCCACGTAGAGGTTCAGGGCCACCGCCAGGGTGTCAAAGCCCGGCCCGAGGTTGGCCGACGAAGCGGGCACACGCGCGAGCATTGACTCAGCGTAGGCGTTGGAGCAACGTGAGCGGGGCGGCCGAATGTTGAGCGAGCAGTGGCAGCGTCGCGCGCACGGGCCCGGTCACGGTGATCGATCCGACCGTCTCACCCGCGCGGATTCGAGCCGCGCCGCCGGTCAGCGTCACCGTCACGGGAACCCGCGACGAGTCGCCCCACCACCACAAGGTGGCAGATCCGCCGAGGACGACCGGCGTGCGAGATCCCACCCATCCGATTCGGCCCACCACGTCACCGCGTCGCAGTGAGAGGTGTTGGACGTGGGTGAGGGCGCTATGGGCGAGGGCGAGCGCGGCGTCACCGGCGGGCCCCAGCAGATCGCCGCCGCGCTGGCCGAGCACCACGGCGTAGAGGACCTCCGTCGTCGCGCCCTCGCTGAAGGTCATCGCCATCACGTCGCACCCGCCCGCCTCGCTCGTGCGGCCCGACTTCACGCCGATCACGTTGTCCGTTCCCACGTAAGGCGTGTAGGAGTTCTCGAGTCCGCCCACCGGCAACTCGACGCTCGGCTGGATGACGATCGATCGAACGAGCGGCGAGGCCATCAGCAGATTCGCCAGTCGAGCCTGATCGAGCGCGCTCGAGACCGACGCCGGGTCGTATCCCGAGACGTCGGCGTAGGTCGTCTGAGTCAGGCCGAGTACGTGGGCGGTCTCATTCATCAGGTTCACGAAACTCGCCTGGTCCCCCGCGACCATGTCGGCGAGCATCGCGGCGTAGTTGTCCGCCGAGTGCACGAGCAAACCGTTGAGCAGCGTCGATTCACACAGCGTCTCGCCGACGACGACCGGGACGCTCGACTGGTCGGTGGATTTCATGTACTCGTACGTCGACAGGTCGCTGGCGCTCACGGTGACGCAGGGACCGGTCTGACCGATTGAGAGCGGCAACTTCTCCAAGACGACGTAGGCCGTCATCATCTTGGTCAGACTGGCGATCGGCACCGTGGCGTTTCTCACGCTGCGCGTGACTCCGAGCGACGGGATGTAGAGCGCGGCGCTGCCCTCGCTCGGCCACGCCAGCGGCGCACTCGCGCTCTTCGAGCCGAGGTCGCGCAGTGCGATCGAGGCCGTCGCGACGCCGCCGAGGAGTGGCACCTGCATCGCCACGATGATCCCCCCGGCGATACCCACTCCGAGGATCATGGCGACGCCACGCGCGAAGAGTCCGTGACGCCGGGGGTGACGATTACTGCGGTGCACTGCTAGACCGAACGCTCTTGGAAGTACTCCTCGTAGGTCATCAGGACCTTGCGAGCCTTGGACCCCTCACCGGCGGCCACGATGCCCTCCTCTTCGAGCTGGTCCATCAGGCGACCGGCCCGGGCGAAACCCACGCGCAGCTTTCGCTGGAGCATCGACGTCGATCCCGACTGAAAACGCAGGACGAGTTCGCGCGCCTTGGCGAGGACCTCGTCGTCGTCGCCACCGCCCCCGGGACCAACGTCGCCGCTGTCGGTGCGCTCGTCGAGGGCGACGACCGTCTCGCGTCGTCCGCCCTGGGCGCGCCAGAAGTCGACGACCCGGCGCACCTCCTCTTCGCTGACCCACGGACTCTGCAGGCGGTGCGCGACGCTCGAGGACGCGGTGACGAGCAGCATGTCGCCCTTGCCGATCAATCGCTCGGCGCCCGCCTGGTCGAGGATGACGCGGCTGTCGGCGAGAGAGGACACGGCGAAGGCCATCCGGCTGGGCACGTTGGCCTTGATGACGCCGGTGATCACGTCCACGCTCGGTCGCTGGGTCGCGAGCACCAGGTGGATTCCCACGGCGCGCGCCATCTGGGCGATGCGCACCACCGACTCCTCGACGTCGCGCGCGGCCACCATCATCAGGTCGTTCAACTCGTCGACCACGATGACGATGTAGGGCAGGACCTCGGGTCGATCCACTTGCTCCTCGTCGACGAGCCCTGAGGTGCGCTCGAGCACGTCGGCGACCATCTGGTGCGAGGACACGGGCGGCTCGATCTCGCCGCGCGCGAGCATCTGCTGGTAGCTCGTGATGTCGCGCGCGCCGCACTCGGCGAGGATGTCGTAGCGCCGCTCCATCTCCTTGACCGCCCAGTTCAAGGTTCCGGCGGCCTTCTTCGGGTCGACGACGACGGGGGCCAGCAGGTGCTGGAGGTCGTTGTACTGGCCCATCTCCACGCGCTTGGGGTCGATGAGGATCAAACGCACCTGATCAGGTGTGGCTCGCATGACCAGCGAGGTGATCAGTGAGTTGATGCACGAGCTCTTGCCCGCGCCGGTCGCCCCGGAGATCAGGACGTGGGGCATCTCACCCAGGTTTACGATCTCGACCTTGCCCGAGATGTCGCGCCCCACCGGGACGTCGAGGGGATGAGTGGCCGCGCGCGCCTCGTCGGTCGCGAGCAGGTCGCCGAGCGCCACCAGCGTGCGCTGGTGGTTCGGCACTTCGACGCCGATGGCGCTGCGACCCGGAATGGGCGCCACGATGCGCACGTCGGGCGTGGCCATCGCGTAGGCGATGTCACGGTTGAGCGACGTCACGCGCGCCACCTTGACGCCGGGGCCGAGTTCGAGCTCAAAACGGGTGACCGTCGGGCCCATGGTGTAGCCCACCAGGGTCGTGTCCACGCCGTGAGCGGCGAGGGCCTCGACCAGATCGGCCCCGGCCTCGTCGAGCACCCGCGGGTCAGTGCGCTGCTCGCGCGAGGTCGCGAGCAATGCGAGCGGGGGCAATTCCCAGTGACTGGGCACCGTCGCCGCGAGGACGACCGGGCGCACCGGTGGCGCGACGTCGTCGACGTCCTCGTGAACGTGCACCCCGTCGTCACCGTAGGGATCGGCGTCGGCGTACTCGTCGGCAACGGCGAAGTCGAAATCGGCCACCGGCGCTTCGACGGTCTCTTCAAGAGGGGCCACGGACTTAGCCCGACTCGCGCGTCGTGCGCTGAGCGGTTCGGCGTCACCGAGGGTCTCGGTCTCGGTGTCGCTCGAGCGCTCGCGCCACGCCGCGAAAAGCTTGCGGCCGAGCAGCCGCGCGAGAGCGGCGCCCATGGCGACGAGCGCCTTGAGTCCGATCCCGGTCAGGACGATGGTGGCCACGAGCAGCAGCGCGATGAGAACGATCAGGGCGCCGCCGATGCCCAGCGCGTGCAGCAGACCGCCGCCGATGATCGCCCCGACCCAGCCGCCGCCGTGGGCCAGGCGTTCACTGCTCGCGTGCAGACCCGGGTGCCCCCCCGCGAGGTACCCCAGCCCGCACAGTCCGAAGAGCCCCAGGGCCAGACCCCAGGCGATCCGTCGCCGATCGACCTCGATGCGCCCCCAGCCCAGACCGACGCCGATGCCCACCACGACGACCGGCAACGCGAATCGCCCCACGCCCAGCAACGACGAGAGCGTCCGGGAGAGGGCGCGACCCACCGGCCCGAGTGCGTGGGCTTCCGACAGCGCCACGAACAGCCCGACCACGATCAGCAGGACGATCCACACGTCGCGTTCGTGGCGTCGCCACAACGAGGGGGCCGGAGCCGGCTTCGTCGACTTCGACGTCCGGCTCACCGGCTTCTTCTGATGTCGCCCACTCGCCACAACCCCCCAACTTACTTTTGAAGTTCGCGTTCAACGCGCCACTCGGTAGGCTTCTGCGGTGACCCGTTCCCCCCTGGTGCACTCACTCGAGCTCGCAGCGCGCCTGGGGGCGGTCGCGTCCGTCTGCGAAGTCGTGACGACCTCGCCGCTATCGCCCTCACTGACCTCGGTGACCCTGCGGGGAAACGCCCCAACCCTCGTCGGGCTGCCCGGCAATGACGTCATGATCCTGGTCGGTGAGAGCGACGAGCACGTGGTTCGCCGGCGCTACAGCGTGCGCGGCGTCGACGGTGCGCGTGACGAGTTCACCTTGTGGGTCACCACCGGCCATGACGGCGACGGATCCCGCTGGGCGGCGTCGGCCGCGCCCGGTGACCAGGTGGACGTGATCGGGCCGCGGGGCAAGATCCTCCTCGCCGAGGACGTCGACTGGCATCTCTTCCTGGGCGACGTGAGCTCCCTGGCGGCCTTCTATCGCATGGCCGAATCGATCAGCGCCCCCTCCCAGGCCCTCTTCGTCATCGAGGTCTCCCACTCCGAGGACGCCCTCACCACCCGGCTCGCCGATGGCGTGGGGGTCACCGGCGTGTTCGTCGACCGCGCGCAGCGCGCACCGAACGATCCCGCCGGGCTGCTCAGCGGGCTCGCCGCCCTGACCCTGCCCCCGGGACGTGGCCACGCCTATCTCTTCGGCGAGTTCGCCGTCATGCGCGCCCTCGTGCGCCCGCTCGCCGACCGCGGCCTGGAGTCGCCGGACGTCTCGTCGAAGGCCTTCTGGCGTGCCGGACGGCCCAACGCCGCCCACGGCGAACCCGTCAAGTCTGACGATTGAGCCACCGGTTCCCATCAAGGGAATCGCACCTCTCGGTGATACAGTCAACCCTGACGCGACGGCTGAACACGATGTACTCGCCTGCGCAGAGGACGACACGATGACCTTTCGGATTGCGGTGGGTGCGCTGAGGCGACGGTCCCGCGACGCCGAGACGTTCGAGGCCCCGAGTACGCCGGCCGCGTCCGCCCCTTCCCTCCACGGGTCCCTTCAGATTCGCCACGTCGACGCCGGTTCGTGCAACGGCTGCGAACTCGAACTCGCCTCGGCCTTCTCACCGGTCTACGACGCCGAGCGATACGGGGTGCGGCTGGTCGCCTCGCCCCGCCACGCCGACGCCCTGATCGTGACGGGTCCGGTGACTCACAACCTGCGCGAGCCGCTCCTCAAGACCCTGGCCGCGATGCCCGAGCCGCGACTGGTGATCTCCTTGGGCGACTGCGCGCGCGACTGCGGCGAGTTCCGCGGCGCCTACGGCGTTGCCGGCTCGGTGGAGGAGATCGTTGCGGTCGACGCCCACATCGCGGGCTGCCCGCCCCGACCCAGCGAGATCGTCAGCGTCCTACGAACCTTCACCGGCCAGTGACGATCCTCTTCGTCGCGTTCCTCGCCTGCGCCGGCGCGAGCGCGCTGGCCGGGGCGCTGATGCCGCGCCAAGGGCGGGTCCTGGCGAGCGCCGTGCTGCTGATCGGTGCGAGCACCTTCGCGCTCGTCCTCGCGGGGCGAGTCGTGTCCACGGGTTCAGACTTCACGTGGTCGCGTTCGACGCTGCTGCCCCTCGGTGGTCTCGCGATTCGCCTCTCGCCCCTCGGCGCCCTGTTCGTCATCCTCTCGGGCCTGGTGGCCGCGGCGTCCAGCCTCTACTGGATCGGCTACGCGCACCACTCCCTGAACGCGCGCAGCGCCGCTACCGCCTTTTGCCTCTTCGTCCTCGGCCTTCTCGCGGTGCCCATGGCCGGCAACGTCACCACCTTCCTCTTCGCCTGGGAGCTGATGGCGCTCTCGTCGCTCGCCCTCGTGGCGCACGATCACGCCCGGCGCCGCGACGCGATCGCCGCGGCGCGCTGGTACGCGGTGATGACCCAGGGCGGCGCGGTGGCGATCACCTTCTCGCTGGCCGGTCTCGCCGCCCACGCCCACTCGACGAGCTTCGTGCGAATCGCGACCGGCGCCACGAGCCTCACCTCGGGCGCTGCGTCGACCTTCTTTCTCCTCGCCCTGGTGGGCTTCGCGTCAAAGTCCGGCGCGGTGCCGCTGCACGTGTGGCTGCCGCGCGCCCACGCCGAGGCCCCCGGGCCGGTGTCGGCCCTGATGTCCGGGGCGATGGTCAACCTCGGCATCTACGGGATCATCCTGGTCGGGCGGGTGCTCCTGCACGGCGGCGAGCAGTGGTGGTGGCTCGTGGTCAGCGCGGTCGGCGGAGTGACGGCGATCGTCGGCGCGCTCTACGCCGCGACGAGCAAGGACGTCAAGCGCCTGCTCGCCTACTCGACGTCGGACAACATGGGCCTCGTGATGATGGCCCTGGGCGCGTCGGGCCTGACCCTCGCCACGGGGCATCCGGCGGTGGCCGCCCTCGCCCTGGTCACCGCCCTCGTGCTGGTCGTGAATCACTCGCTCTTTAAGAGCACACTCTTCTTCGCCGCCGGGTCCGTGCACGCCGCGACGCACTCGCGCAACATGGACGAGCTGGGCGGGCTCGCGCGCGTGATGCCGGTGACGGCGCTCACCTTTCTCGCCGGAACCCTGGCGGTGTCGGCCATCCCCCCGCTCAACGGCTTTACCGGCGAGTGGCTCTTGTTCCAGAGCCTGCTGCACGCCCTCGGCGCGCACGGCGTGGCCGCGACGATCACCGTCACCCTCGCGGTGGCGGCGGTGGCCCTGACGGGGGGTCTCACAATCATCGCCTTCGTGAAGGCCTACGGCATCACCTTCTTGGGCCGCGGCCGCAGCGCGAGCGCGCTCGAAGCCCACGAGGCCGGTCCCACGATGCGCGTCGCCGCCTCTCTGACCGCGCTCGCCTGCCTGGTCACCGGCGTCGCGCCCTACGCGGTGATCGGCGTGGTGAACCGGGCGCTCGACAACGGTCCGAACAGCCCGGTCGCGGGCTGGGTGACGCTTCGTCTGACGCCACTGACGGGGGCCCTCACCCCGCTCTACCTCTCGGCCGCCCTGGCCGGGGCGGTCATACTCGTCGTCGCCTGGCGCGCCCTCGTCACGCGCGCCAGCGGCTACGCGCGGGTCGCCACGCTCGAGCCCTGGGGATCGGGACGTCACAACCAGACGGCTCGCATGCAGTACACGGCGACGTCCTTCGGAGAGCCCATCATGCGGGTCTTTGACGACGTGCTGCGCCCCGACCACGACGTCGACGTGAGTCACGTCGTCGAGTCGCGCTACTACCTCGAACACATCAGCTACCGATCGGCCAACGAGGACATCGTCGAGCGCGCGCTGTATCGACCCCTCGCGCGATCCCTCGACTGGTGGGCGCGCCACACGCGCGCCATCGCCAACGGCAGCGTGCACCGCTACCTGGCCTACGGCCTCGTCGCGCTGGTGATCATCCTGGTGGTCGTGCAGTGACCCCGAGCATCGGCGGCGGCGTCGCGAGCGCACTGCAGCTCCTCTGGGTCCTGCTCGCGGGCCCCCTGGCGCTGGGCCTGATGCGCAAGGTCCGCAGCCGCCTCGAGGGCCGTGAGGGCGCGAGCGTGCTACAGCCTCTGCGCGATCTGCGCAAGCTCTCGACCAAGCAGCGCACCCGGCCCACCGACTCGACCTGGGTGTTCGCCGCGGCGCCCGTCGTCCTGGTCGCCAGTGCCGTAGTCGCCGCGGCCTTCTCGCCGCTCGTGACCCTGTCGGCACTCTTGGCCACGCGCGTCGACTTCGTCGCGATCCTCTTCGTCTTGCTCCTCGGCTCGGTGTCACTCTTGCTCGGCGCCCTCGACACGGGCACCGCGTTCGCCGGCATGGGCGCGAGCCGCGCCGCGATGGTCGGCGCCATGGTCGAGCCCGCCCTGTTGGTCGCGATCCTCGCCATGTCTCTCGGCGTGGGCACGTCGAACCTCTCACGACTGGTCGGCGTGGGCGTGACCACCAGCACGCTCGCCGGGCCGGCGCGCATCCTCGCGCTCGTGTCGTTCTTCATCGCGATCCTGGCCGAGACCGGTCGCCTGCCGGTCGACAACCCGGCGACGCACCTCGAGCTGACGATGATCCACGAGGCGATGGTCCTCGAGTACGCGGGCCCGGACCTGGCGCTCGTCACCCTGGGCGAGTCCGCGCGACTGGTCCTGCTGTTGGGGCTCTTCGCCAACCTCGCGCTGCCCTGGGGCATCGCGTTGGGCACGGGCGCCCTCGCCCTGGTGGGCGGGCTGCTCGCCGTGTCGATCAAGGTGGGCCTCGTCGCCGTCGCGGTCTCGGTCTTCGAGGTGACGACCGCTAAGATCCGCCTCTTTCGCATTCCCGAACTGCTCGCCGGCGCCTTCCTGCTCGGCGTGCTGAGCGTCATCAGCGCGGTGGCCCTGCGATGAGCCTCTCCTACGTCTCGCTGCTCGACCTCGCGGTGGTCGTGGTGATGGTCACCGCCGCTCTCACCCTGTGGCGCCAGTCGCTCGCCGCCGCGGTGAAGGCGCTCGCGGTCCAGGGCGTGGGGCTCGCCGCGGTGGCGGTGATCTTGGGTGCCCATCGTCACGACCTGGTCCTGGTGGGCGTCGGTGGACTCGTGCTCGTGATCAAGGCGGTCGCGGCGCCCTGGCTGATCGGGCGCGTCGTCGCTCACGACCACGCCGCGCGCGAGGCGTCGCCGTTGATCAACGTGCCCGCGTCGCTCGTGGGTGCCGGAGTACTCACCTTGCTCGCCTTCGCCGCCACGCGCGACGTCGTGGCCCTGGTCGGAACGCCCGCCGGACGACTCATCCCCTTCGGCGTCGCCATCGTGCTCATCGGCTTCTTCTCGATGGTCGTGCGCCGGCGGGCGGTGTCTCAGATCGTGGGGCTGCTCACCATCGACAACGGCATCGCGTTGACCGCCTTCCTCGGCACCTCAGGCGTGCCGCTCGTCGTCGAGCTCGGGGTCACCCTCGACGTCCTGCTCGCCGTCGTGGTCCTCCAGGTCCTCGTCGCCCAGCTCCAGCGCCACTTCAACGTCCATGACCTGGACCAGCTGCGGGACCTGCACGACTGATGATCCTCGCCATCCTCGCCCTGCCCCTGCTCGCCGGCGCCATCTCGGCCCTCGCGCCCTGGCGGCGCGGCGTCGCCCTGCTCGGCGTGGCGAGCCTCGCGGGCGTGCTGGTACTCGCCGCGCTGATCGCCCGCGCGTCGCTCGTCGTCGCGCCGAGCGCGCTCGGCGGGTCCCTCGGCGCGGATCCCCTCAGCGCGCTGATGCTGCTCGTCATCGGGGCGGTGGGTCTGCTCGCGGCCCTCGGCGGCGTGCGCTACTTAGACGCCCAGCTCGAGCGCGGCGCGTGCACGCCGCGTCAGGCCTCGCTCTACGCCGCCCTGGTCCAGGGGTTCATCGCGGCGATGATCCTCACGGTGCTGGCGCGCAACATCGCCGTCATGTGGGTGGCCGTGGAGGCGACCACCGTCGTGACGACGTTCTTGGTCGGGCACCGGCGCACGCGCGGTGCCCTCGAGGCGTCGTGGAAGTACATCATCATCTGCTCGGTGGGAATTGCGCTGGCCTTCCTCGGCACGATGCTGCTCTACGTGGCGGCGAGCCACGGACACGGCACGGCCAGCCTCGACTGGGCGACGCTGGTGCGCGAGGCGCCCCACCTCAACCACGCGGTCGTTCGCTTGGCCTTCTCGCTCATCGTGCTCGGATACGGCACCAAGGTCGGACTCGCCCCGCTGCACAGCTGGCTGCCCGACGCCCACAGCCAGGCGCCGGCGCCGGTGTCGGCGCTGATGTCGGGGGTCCTGCTCTCGGTCGCCTTCTACGCCCTGCTGCGCTGTCGGGCCATCGCCGTAGCCGCCCTCGGCACCGACTTCGTGCGCACGACGCTGCTCATCTCGGGGCTCGTGACCCTGGGGGTCGCGGTGACCATGCTGTTGCGCCAGAGCGACTACAAGCGCATGCTCGCCTACTCCTCGATGGAGCACATGGGGCTCGTGTGCCTGGCCGCCGCGGCCGGCACGCCGCTGGCGCTGGCCGCGGTGCTCTTGCACGTGGTCGGACACGGGCTGGCCAAGAGCGTGCTCTTTCTCACCGCGGGCGAGATCGTCGAGGCCGACGGCACCAGTCAGATCGCCGGCGTGAGCGGGCTGCTCGTGCGGCGCCCGGCCCTCGGCGGGCTCTTCGCCGTGGGCCTGGCCGCGCTGGTGGGCCTGCCGCCCTTCAGCCTCTTCGCGAGCGAGCTGGGCGTGGTGCGCGCCCTCTCGGCCGCGGGCCTCGCGTGGGTCAGCGCCCTCGCCCTCGCGGCCCTAGCCCTCGTGGTGGTCGGCCTGTCCGCACCGGCCGCGCGGATGCTCCTGGGCCCGGCCACGACGGCTCCCCAGCGCGCGTCGTTCTCCTTCAGCGTCCCCATGGGCGTCGCCCTCGGTGCGCTCGCCCTGCTCGGCGTCGTGGCCTGGCCCCTCTCGTCGCTGATCCACGCGGGCGCGGCGGTGGCGCTGTGAACCTCGAGGACGTCCTCAGCCAGCGGCCCGCGCGAGCGCACCTCGATCTCGAGCCGCGCGACCTCCTCGACGCCGCCCGCGGCCTGTTCGAGGCCGGATTCCACCTCGGAAGCGTCACCGCGTGCGAGGACGACGACGACCTGCGCGTCGTGTACCTCTTCGTCGACGGCCCGCCGGACCAGCGCGTCGAGGTCCACGTGCGCCTCGACGCGCGAAACCCCGAGGTCCCCTCGCTCGCGGCCGTGTCGTTCCCGGCCGGTCGCTTCGAGCGCGAGATGGCCGACCTCTTTGGCGTCGTCGCGCTCGGCCACCCCCAACCGCGCCCGCTCGTCACTCACCAGCACTGGCCAGCGGGCTGGCACCCGATGCGCCGCGAAGCGGCCCGCGCGCCCTTCGACCTCGACGCCGCGCCGTTCCCCTTCAACCCCGTCGAGGGCGAGGGCGTCTACGAGATCCCCGTTGGACCCGTGCACGCGGGCATCATCGAGCCGGGACACTTCCGCTTCTGGGTCGTGGGCGAGACGATCATCAAGATGAAGGCGCGGCTCTGGTTCACCCACAAGGGCGTCGAGAAGCTCTTCGAGGGCCGCGACGTCGGCGAAGCGCTCCCGCTCGCCGAGCGAATCTCGGGCGACAGCGCGATCGGCCACTCCCTCGCCTTCGTGCTGGCCGCCGAGGACGCCCTGGGCGTCGCCCCGAGCGCGCACGCGATGCGCGAGCGCGCGATCCTGCTCGAGCTCGAGCGGCTCTACAACCACGTCGCCGACCTCGGCGCCCTGTGCAACGACACGGCGTTCTCCCTCGCCCAGGCCCGGGCGATGACCCTGCGCGAGACCCTGCTTCGCCTCAACGACCGCGTCACCGGGCATCGACTCTTGCGCGGCGCCCTCGGGCTCGCCACGACGTCGCTGCGCGACCTGCCGCGCCGCGACGAGCTCGCGAGCATCGCCGAGCGCGTGAACGACGTCGTCGCTCTGGCCAATGCCAACAGCATCGTGATGGACCGCTTCCGCGGCACCGGCGTGCTCGCGCGAGCCGACGCGATCGACGTGGGCGTGCTGGGGGTCGTCGCGCGCGCCTCGGGAATCGCCCGCGACGCCCGCGACGCGCACCCCTTCGTGACAACGCGCGCCTACTCGATCGTCACCGAGGAGACGGGCGACGTGCTGGCGCGCTTTCGCGTGCGCGAGCGCGAGATCGCGGTCTCGCTCGCGATGATCGACGAACTGCTCACCGGAGGTGAGATGGTGACACTGCCCCGCTCGGCACGAGGCACCGGCACCGGCATCGTCGAGGGCTGGCGCGGCGCCATCACCCACCGCGTGGAGTTCGACGCGAGCGAGCGGCTCACCCGGGTAAAGGTCGTCGATCCCTCCTTCGTCACCTGGCCGGCCCTCGCGGTCGCGCTCGCCAACACGATCGTGCCGGACTTCCCGCTCGTGAACAAGAGCTTCAACCTGTCCTACGCGGGTAACGACCTCTAGGTCAGATGACCGCCACGGCGGATAGCACCACCGGCTGGCGGCGAAAGCGCTGGCCGAGCATGCGCCCGGCCGCGCGCTGGGCGACCTTGTTGAGCGCGGCGTCGTCGCGCTCGCCCTCGCGCAAGGCGCTCTCGAGCGCGCCGCGGATCTCCTCGGTGAGAGTGGCCAGCAGCTTGCGGTCGGTCTCGCCGTCGAACCAACCGCGCGCGCTCAGTCGCACCGGCTGGACGATGGTCCCGCGCGCGGCGTCGATGCCCGCAGTGATCTGGACCACGCCGAACTCGGCCAGCATGCGCCGCTCCTCGATGGGCCGCTCGTCGATCTCGCCGGCGTCGCCGTCGATGTAGTGAAACCCCGCCGGCACCTGGCCGGCGCGGCGGATGCCGGCCGGGGTGATCTCGATCTGGTCGCCGTCCTCGCAGAGCAGCGTGTGCTCGGGCGAGAGGCCCATCGAGTGCGCCAACTCGCGGTGGTGCACCATGTGGCGGTACTCGCCGTGCACGGGCACGAAGTTGCGCGGGCGCACGAGCTGGTGGAACATGCGCAGCTCGCCCTGGCGCGCGTGGCCCGAGGCGTGCACCGGCTCCACGCCGGAGTGGATGACCTCGGTGCCGGCGCGGTGCAAGTCGTCGATGACCCGCCCGACCGACCACTCGTTTCCGGGGATCGGGTGCGAACTCAGCACCACCGTGTCCTCGTCGGAGACCTTCATGAAGCGCTGGTCGCCGCGACTGAGCTTGGACAGCGCCGCGAGGGGCTCGCCCTGGCTGCCGGTGCAGATCACGCAGACCTCACCGGGCGCGTAGCGCGAGATGTTCTCGACGTCGATGAAGTGCGCGGCGTCCACGTGGAGCAGGTTGAGCTTGCGCGCGAGCTTGACGTTGGACTCCATGGACCGACCCATCAGGGCGATCTTGCGGTTCTGCTCGAGGGCCACGTCGATGATCTGCTGGACGCGGTGGATGTGACTGGCGAAGCAGGCCACCACCATTCGCCGGTCGGGACGCTCGAGGAAGACCCGGCGCAGTGCCGAGCCCACCGAGCGCTCCGAGGCGGTGAATCCCGGCTCCTCGGCGTTGGTCGAGTCGCACAGCAAGAGCGCGACGCCCTCGTCGCCCAGCGCGGCGAGCCGCGAGACGTCGGTGCGACGCCCGTCGATCGGGGTCAGGTCGAGCTTGAAGTCCCCCGAGTGCACGATCAGGCCGACCTTGGTCGAAAAGGCCAGGGCGTTGGCGCTGGGCACCGAGTGGGTCACCGGGATGAACTCGACCTCGAAGGGGCCGATGCGCCGGCGCTCGCCGTCTTCGACCTCGATGAAGGTGAGGTCCTTGGCCACGCGCGCCTCGGTGAGACGGTGACGGGCGAAGCCCAGGGTCAGCTGAGATCCGTAGATGGGGACGTTGACGTTGGTCACGAGGTAGCGCAGGGCTCCGGTGTGGTCCTCGTGGCCGTGGGTCAGAACGATCGCGTCGACCCGGTCGCGGCGCTCGAGCAGCCACGTGAAGTCCGGCAGGATCAGGTCCACGCCGTACATCGTCGGCTCGGGGAACATGAGGCCCGCGTCAACCACGACGATGCGCCCGTCCTGCTCGATCGCCAGGCAGTTGCGGCCGATCTCGCCGAGGCCGCCGAGGAACGTGATGCGAACGCTGTCCTTAGCCACGCGAAGCCGCCAGAGCCGCGAGCACGCGGGCCGCGCGAGCGTCGATCTCGTCGTCGGCCGCGCTGTGGGGCAGGCGACAGTCTCCGACGTCGAGGCCCAGTGCGCGCATGGCCGCCTTGGTCGGAACGGGGTTCGGATAGGCCTCGGAGCTCTCGAAGGCGCAGCTCTCGGCGAGGACCTCGTTGAGACGGCGCGCCTCGGGCCAGTCACCGGCCTGGGCCGCGCGCACCATCGCCGCGAAGATCTCGCCGGCCCAGTGCGCGGCGACCGAGACGACGCCGACGGCGCCGATCGCCAGAAAGGGCAGGGTCAGGGCGTCGTCGCCGCTGTAGAGGTCGAGGGCGTCGCCGAGGACGGCCTTGACGTGCGCGGCGCCGGGCAGGTCGGCCGAGGCGTCCTTTAACGCCACGATGTTCTCGTGGCTTCTCACCAGGTCGATCAAGGTCGCGGCGGCGATCTTGCGCCCGGTGCGCGAGGGGATGTCGTAGATCATCACGGGCAGCGCCGTCGCTTCGGCGACGCGTCCCAGGTGCGCGGCGATGCCGGCCTGGCTCGGGCGCGCGTAGGCGGGCGTCGTCGCCAGCACGCCCGCGACGCCCACGTCGGCGACGCGCGCGGTCAGCTCGACGGAGCGGCGGGTGTCGGCCGACGTCGAACCGGCGAGAACGGGAACGTCGACCGCGCTCGCCACCGCGGCGAAGAGCGCCAGCTTCTCGTCCTCCGAGAGCGACGTCCCCTCGCCGGTGGAGCCGGCCACGACCAAGGCGTCGCTGCCGTGGTCGACCAGGTAGCGCGCGAGCGTCGCCGCCATCGTCAGATCAAGCGAGCCGTCGAACTCAAAGGGCGTCACCATGGCGGTGAGCACCCGGCCAAAGCGCGGTGACGTCATAGTTCGAAGTTACCAGTGGGACTCGTCACAGGAACTCGCCCACACCCACGCTGAGACCCGGCTCGTCACCCATCTTGCGCAGGGCCAGCGCCACGCCCTGGACGAAACTGCGTCGATCAAAGGAATCGTGGCGGATGGTGAGTCCCTCGCCGGGCCCGCCGAAGAGGATCTCCTCGTGGGCGACGAGACCGGGCAGGCGAACGGCGTGGACTCTCACGCCTTCGACGTCGGCGCCGCGCGATCCCTCGACGCTGTGACGTTGGGTGGGCTCGGGCAGGTCGACCCGGCCCGCGGCGCGGCGCGCGGCGGCGAGGGCGCGCGCGGTCGAGAGCGAGGTGCCCGAGGGCGCGTCGACCTTGGCGTCGTGGTGCAGTTCGATCACCTCGGCGCGTTCGAAGTAGGGCGCGGCGAGCACGGCGAAGCGCTCGGCGAGCACGGCGCCGATGGCGAAGTTGGCGGCCATCACCACGCGCGTGGACCGGGCGGCCTGGGCCACCTGCTCGCGCTGGGCGTCGCTGAGTCCGGTCGTGCCCACGACGAGTCCCACGCGATGCTCCGCGCACCAGGTCGCGGAGGCCACGACGCCCTCGGGCGTCGAAAAGTCAACCACCGCGTCGATGCTCGACGGATCGAGCGCCGCCAGCGACGTCACCACGATCGCGTCGTGAGAGCGAGCCGGCGGCGCGATATCGACGAGCGCTCGAACCGCGACGTCGTCCTCGCGCGCGAGGCCCTCGGCCATCACCTGGCCCATGCGCCCGGCCGCTCCGACGATTGCGACGCGCTTCATGCCTCAACCCTAGGGCGCCGGCGTCGCGCGAGGGCGACGACGAGCGCGAGCACGCCGAGCAGCGATCCGAGGAGCCCGAGTTCGATGTGCGGCGCGTGGTAGTGATAGTGGATCACCCACTCCCCCGGCGGGACGCTGACCGACTGGATGAGACCGCTGCGGTGCACGGTGAGGGCGATGACCTGTGAGCCGCCCACTCGCTGAGCGTCGGCGCGCCACCCGGGAATCCACTCGACCGAGTGCAGCACGGTCGTGCGCGTGGTCGCGTGCACGCGCACCCAGGTGTCGCCCCAGATCGCGTTGCGCACACTCTCGATGCGTCCGGTCGACAGTGATGACACCCACGCGCTAGGCAGCAGCGAGGTTGCACGAAAGAACGCCAGCGTTCCGCTCGTCTCGCGCAGACGCCACGAGCGCGTCGCGACCGCCTGCTGAAAGGGCGTCGTGAGCTGGTAGGTTGCCCCGCCCGCCACTGTCACCAGCGCCGAGCCGACCCGCACGCCCGAGGGCGAATGCAGCACGAAGCCGGCGGTCGGCGCCGTCGTCGGGGGCGACCAGGTGAGAGTCGTCGCGCTGGGGATCGTCACGATGTCACCGGTGGGCGCGCCCGACGAGGTGAGCATCTGCATCGAGACCGTCGTAGTCGACAGAGGCTCGCCGTCGACTCCCTCGAGACGGATCTCTCGCACGTGCACCAGCTGGCCGAAGTAGCGAAACGCGGTCTGGGTCCGTCGCGGCGCCTCACAGTACTGGGCGCCCAAGCGCGGTGAGACCATCAGCTGGTTGCTCGCGAGCACCAGCGAGGCCAGGCGCAGCTGGCGGAACTGGCCGCGCACCAGATGGCAGGCGTCCAGGCGAAAGAGCGGATGCGTCCCGGTCTCTGAACCGTAGTAGGCGTCGATCAGCGAGCCGTATCCCTGGATCGAGGGCAGCTGGGTGAAGACGTTCATATTGGCCAGTCCCAGGCTCTCGAACGTGTCGCCGGCCGCCCCGGTGGGATCGACCATCGCGAATCTCCCGGTGAGACCGAGGTGGGCGACGGCGTTCGCGCGCGAGGGCATCACACCGGCACGACCCGGCGTCAAGCCGGTCGCGTTGAAGGCGAAGAAGGCCACGGCGTCAAGCGCGAGGATCACGAGCAGCCAGCGCACCCGATCGCGCCGTACCAACAACACGGCGATGGCCAGCGCAATGGCGATCACCAGGTGCATCACGAGGGTGGGCCGCTCGTAGGGAACCCAGCGCGTCGCTCCCGTCGTAAGACCGAGGAAGTGCAGGAAGTGCCGTCCGTCGGCGAGGGCGAGCACCACGATGGCGACCACGGCGCCGACGGGCGCGAGGGTGAGATAGCGCCGCGCGCCGACGAGAGATGCCCCGTCCTCGTCGTGATCGGCGATCCGCTGGAGCCACCAGGCCAGCAGCACGCTCGCCGCGAGGTCCACGAGGATCACGTTGCGGCTCTGCAGGCGCGTCGAGCTAAAGAGGGGTATCCACCAGAAGACGCGCCCGACGGGCGTGTAGTCGCCCCAGGTCGCCCACACTCCCACCAGCGCAAGCACACCGTAGGGCGCGTACTCGCGAACGGCCGCGCGACGCGCGCGCCCGACCAGCTGCCCCGTGTACGCGGCCACCGCGACCAGCGCGGCCAGACCGGCGTAGCCGGTCACCTCGGGCAGGTTGTAGCTCGCGAAGTACGAGGGCTGGTGCAAAATGCCGTTGCCGCCGAAGAGGTCGGGCACGAACCACAGCGCCGACCAGCGCACGGCCAGCGAACCCGAACCGAAGAAGTGGTAGCCGAGGTTGGTGCGCTGAGAGACCGCGATGTAGCTCCAGCCGGTCACTAGTTGGGCCAGACCGATCAAGGCCCCCCACACCACCCCCAGCGCGACGGCTCCGACGTAGTCGATCCGCTGGGCCCAGGTCGTTGGGCGCCACCGACCCGGGGCGAGGAGCACCACGGCACCCACGACGAGCACGACGAGCTCCATCTCGGCGATCGCGCGCGGCTCTCCCGACAGCGAGGTCAGCCCCCACAGCACGCCGAGTCCGATGACCGGCGCGGCGACTTCGCGAACGCGATCGCGCCTCGATCCCGGACGGCGCACGCGCTCGGCCAGCACCAGCAGGCAGAGAATCTCCCAGGGCAGCATCGCGTATCCCTGGACCACCCCGAGGTGAACCATCTGACCGGACATCGCGCCGACGTAGGCGTAGACGAGGCCGCCGGCGAGTGCGGGCGTGGTGCGCAGCCCGTGATAGCGCGCGAGACTAAAGAGCCCGATCGCGGCGACGGCGTAGACCGCGATGAGGTTGATCACCCAGGCGAGGATCGCGGGCAGGAACGCGAAGATGATCGTGAGGGGAAAGAGCGAGCCCGCGTTCATGCCGCCGAGCAGCGGCGTGCCCGAGTCGGCCAACGGGTTCATGAGCGGCAGATGTCCGCTCGCCATCTGGCGACCGGAGAGGACGCGCAGCGGGAAGTTCTGGAGCAGGTTGTCCGCGGCGATGGCCGGGTGTCCCAGCGCGGCCGGCACGCCAAAGAGAAGCGTCGGCAGCGCGAGCATCACGACCAGGGCGGTGCGATCCGCTCGGGCGAGGGGACGCCACCACGGCGCCGACTTTGTCGGCGCCGTGGTGAGATCCACCTCGACGGGCACGGAGACTGCCTAGCGGCGACGCGGGCGCGAGCCCCGGCTTCCGCCGCGGTCGCGGTCGCGGTCACGGTCGCCGTCGCTCATCGACGGCCCACCGGGGCCGAGGTCACCGATCTCGCCGGCCAGTTCGGCCTCGAAATCGCTCTCGAAGGACGACGCGCGCGGCGCGCGCTCCTCGCGGGCGCGCGGCTCACGCTCGCTACGCGGCTCGCGCTCGGCGCGCGGCTCGCGCTCGCGACGGGGCTCACGGTCGCGGTCGCGACGCGGCTCGCGCGGCGAGTCCTCGACCTCCATGTCGGCGTACTCGCCGGCCAGGGAGAGCGACACCTTGCCCTGAGGGTCGATGTCGTCGACGCGCACCTCGATGGGCTGGCCGAGCTCGAGGACGTCCTCGACCTGACCGATCCTCTTGCCGCCGTTGAGAGGCGACATCTTGGAGATGTGCAGCAGGCCGTCACGCCCGGGCAGGATCGAGACGAAGGCGCCGAACTTGGCGATGTTCACCACGCGGCCGCTGTAGACCGCACCAACGTCGGCCGAGGGAGGGTCGAGGATCAGCGCGATGCGTCGACGGGCCTCTTCGACGGCACGCCCGTCCTTGGCGCCGATGGTCACCGTGCCGACGACGCCGTCGTCATCGACGGCGATGTCCGCGCCGGTCTCCTGCTGGAGGGTGTTGATGACCTTGCCCTTGGGCCCGATGACCTCGCCAATCTTGTCGATCGGGATCTCCATCGAGACGATCTTGGGCGCAACCTCGGCCACGGCGGGACGAGGCTCGGGAATCGTCGCGGTGATCACGTCGAGGATGGCCAGGCGGGCCTCCTTGGCCTGGTGCAGCGCGCGGGCCAGGACGTCAGCCGGCAGGCCGTCGATCTTGGTGTCCAGCTGCAGGGCGGTGACCGCGTCAGCGGTGCCCGCGACCTTGAAGTCCATGTCTCCGAACGCGTCTTCGGCGCCAAGGATGTCGGTCAGGGTGACGTAGTTGCCCTCGTCGTAGACGAGGCCCATCGCGATGCCCGCCACCGGGGCCTTGATCGGCACACCCGCGGCCATCAGCGACAGCGTCGACCCGCAGACCGACGCCATCGACGTCGACCCGTTGGACTGCATGACGTCAGAGACGACGCGCAGCGTGTAGGCGAAGTCCTGCTCGCTGGGCAGGACGGGGATCAACGCGCGCTCGGCGAGCATGCCGTGGCCGATCTCGCGGCGCTTGGGCATGCCCACGCGGCCGGTCTCGCCCGTCGAGTAGGGCGGGAAGTTGTAGTGGTGCATGTAGCGGCGCAACTCGTCGGGGGTGATCGAGTCGATCTGCTGACGCATGCGCGGCATGCCGAGCGTGGTCACGTTGACGACCTGGGTCTCGCCGCGCTGGAAGAGCGCCGAGCCGTGGGTCATTGGGAACAGGTCGATCGCGGCGGAGAGCGGACGGATGTCGGCGACGCCGCGTCCATCGATGCGCACGCCCTCGGTCACGATGCGCTGGCGCACCAGCTTCTTGGTCAGCGACTTCACGGCCGCGCGCACCTCGGAGTTGCGGCCCGGGAACTCGTCGGCCAGAGCCACTTCGATTTCGGCGGTGACCGCGGTGATCGCGTCAGAGCGCTCCTGCTTGCCGGCGACCTTGTTGGCCGCGGCCAGCTTCTCGCCGCCCACGGTCTGGACGGCGTTCATGACGTCCTCTTGGTAGTCGGCGAAGGTCGAGTAGACCATCGGCGTGATCGGCCCGCGGGCCGCAACGAACTCGCGCACCAGCTCGCGCTGGAGGTTGATCGACTCGCGGATCCAGAGCTTGGAGGCCTCGAGGCCGGCCGCGAGGACCTCCTCGGAAACCTTCGGCGCCCCGTCGGCGTACTTCTCGAAAGAACCCTCGGTGCCGCCGGCCTCGACCATCATGATGGCGATGTCGGTCTCGACCGAGTCGCTCAGGGCGCGTCCGGCGACCACGAGCTCAAAGACCGACGCGTCGCCCTCGGCGTAGGTCGGGTGAGCGACCCACTCGCCGTCGGTCGTGTAGGCGAGGCGAACCGCGCCGATGGGACCGTCGAAGGGGATGCCCGAGATCATCAGGGCCGCGGAGGCCGCGTTGATCGCGAGGATGTCGTGCGGGTTCTCCTGGTCGGCGCTGAAGATCGTGCCAACCACCTGGGTCTCATTGCGGAAACCCTTGGGGAACGACGGGCGCAGCGGCCGGTCGATCAGTCGGCAGATCAGCACCGCCTGGTCCGAGGGCTTGCCCTCGCGGCGGAAGAACGCCCCGGGGATCTTTCCCGCGGCGTAGGCGCGCTCCTCGATGTCCACCGTCAGGGGGAAGAAGTCCATCCCCTCACGAACGCTGCGCGCGGCGGTGGCCGTCACGAGCAGCATCGTGTCGCCGATGCGCGCGAGAACCGCGCCGTCGGCGAGTTGGGCGAGGTGACCGGCCTCGAAGGAAAGGGTCTTGTCGGTGCCCGTTAGCGGGCTACTTACGCGGATGGCGTCAGTCATGGTTGCTCCTTGGTTAGCAACACTCCGTCCGGACCCCAGTGGGCAACCGTCGCGCGTGCGACTGCCCTCCACTGGCCTCCGGTGAATCGGATGTGTTGGTACGCCGAAAGTCGGCGTTGGCTCGGCTAGCGACGAATGCCGAGACGACCGATCAGCGAGCGGTAACGCTCCACGTCGTCGCGCTGGACGTAGTCCAGAAGACGGCGGCGTTGGCCGATGAGCTTCATGAGTCCGCGGCGGGTGTGGTGATCACCCTTGTGAACCTTCAAATGCTCGGTGAGGTGCGCGATCCGGTCCGTCAGGATCGCGATCTGGACCTCGGGCGAGCCCGTGTCCGTGCCGTGAGCCTGATAGTCCTTGATGATCTGTGCCTTCTCAGCCATGTGTTAGTGCCTTATGAGTCGGGGGTCCCGTTGCGAGCCGCCGACGTGACGACCCACATGGCCAGCGTCGCTGGTCAAGGTTCTAGCCTAGCAGGACCGAGGCCGTCGGCGAGAAATTCGCGAAAACGTCCACGCTGGCCACGACGTCACGCTCGATCTGGGCGACCAGGGCGGCCACGTCGGCGAAGACCTGCTCGCCGCGCAGCCGGCTGAGAAAGGCGACATCCAGGGTGGCGTCGTAGAGGTCGCCCCCGTAGCCCACGACGTGGACCTCGACGAGAAGAACCCCGTCGTCGTAGAACTGGGGTCGGGTGCCCACCGAGATGGCGGCAGGCCACCAGCGCCCGTCCGGCAGGCGGACCGCGCCGGCGTAGATGCCCGTCGCGGGCAGTTGCTGGCGCGCCCCCACCACCACGTTGGCCGTGGGATATCCCAGGTCGGTTCCGCGGGCGTCGCCGTGGCCGACCTCGCCGCGCAGGACGAAGGCGCGCCCGAGGATGACCCCGGCGCGCTCGACGTCGCCCTCGGAAAGAGAACGGCGCACCGCGGTCGAACTCCAGCGCTGGCCGTCGCCGAAGAGGACGCTCGGCGCGACGGAGAATCCCCACCGCTCGCCCTCACGCACGAGGAGATCGACGTCACCCGCGCGACCCTCGCCGAAGCGAAAGTCCTGTCCGACCACGACCTCGAGTGCGCCGAGCTCGCCGACGAGGACGCGTTCGACGAAGTGCTCGGCGTGCTCGTGCGAGGCGTGGTGGTCGAAGTCGAGGATGCGCACGCGATCCACCCCGAGAGCCTCTAAACCCTCCAGACGCTGGTCCAGGGTGCCGAGCAGCAGCGGCGCGTGCTCGGGGTCGAGCACGTCGGCGGGGTGCGGATCAAAGGTGACGACACTGGCGAGCGCACCATGGGCGCGCGCACGCGTGATCACCTCGGCGATCACGCGCTGGTGACCGCGATGCAGCCCGTCGAACACGCCAATCGTGACGACGCTCGGCGTCTCGTCGTGGCGAGCTTCAGCGTCGTGGACGACGATCACAGGGTCAACCTACCGGCCCCTACGCGCCATCGGCGAACACGAGCGCGGGCTGATAGTCCTCGCCGCGGCGTTCGAGCACGGCCACGAGGGCGCCTGACGAATCGAGCGCGGCCACCTCGACGTCGCGCCCGTCCACGCGCAGGCGCTGACCGTGGCGGACGCGCCGAATCTGATCGTCGTCGAGGGTCACGTGCTCGAGGTGGGTGACGAAGGCCTCCGGCGCCATCACGCTGGCGTCGGGATCCTCGGCGATGGCCTCGAGAGTGCGAGCGTCCTCGACGCGGTGATCGCCGCTCGCCACCCGCCGCAGGGCCACCAGGTGACCAAGGGTTCCCAGGCGCTCGGCCAGATCGCTCGCCAGGACGCGCACGTAGGTGCCGACCGAGCAGGTGACGACGAAGTCCCAGCGCGCGGGGTCCGGTGTCGCGCGTAGTTCAAAGGAGCCCACCGTGATCGAGCGCGGCTCGCGCTCGACGACCTCGCCTCGGCGAGCCAGGTCGTAGAGTCGCTCGCCGCCGTGGTGCAGCGCCGAGACCATCGGCGGCACCTGACGCTGCTCGCCCGTCAGTGTCGCCGCCGCGGCGTTCACGGTCGCCTCGTCGAGCGGTGGCACCGCGGCGCGCTCGACCTCTGTGCCGTCGGCGTCGAGTGAGTCGGTGGCCACACCGAAGAGGATCGTGCCGGTGTAGGTCTTGTCACGACCCTGGGCGAAGCGAATCAGGCGCGTGGCGGGACCGACCGCGAGGATCAGCAAACCCGTCGCCATGGGATCGAGCGTCCCGGCGTGTCCGACGCGGCGCTCGCCCAGGATCCGACGAAGGCGAGCGACGACGTCGTGACTGGTCAGTCCCGCCGGCTTGTCGACGAGGACCATCCCATTACGAGTCGTCATGGCTCTGGCGGCGCAGGATCTCCTCGATAGCCTCGCCACTTCTCACCGCCGGGTCGGCCGCGAAGGAGAGCTTGGGCGTGCGCTTGAGACGCGTCTGGGCGTTGACCGAGGCCTGAATCGCCGAGCGGTGCTCGACCAGGGCCTCGTGCGCGCCCGCGCTGAGCGAGTCGAAGTACACCGTCGCCTGGCGCAGGTCCGGCGACGTGTCCACCCCGGTGACCGTGATCAGTTCGAGTCGCTCGTCGAAGTCGGCGAGGCGCACCAGTTCGTCGGAGATGACCTCGCGCAGGATCTGGTTCACCCGAGCCGAGCGCGGGTAGGGCTGATGTGAGCCGGTGGCCACGACTACGCCGTGCGCGGTATCTCGCGCTCTTCGAAGGTCTCGATGATGTCGCCCTCTTTGAGGTCCTGGTAGTCCGAGAGGCCGATGCCGCACTCGTAACCGGCCGCGACCTCGCGCGCGTCATCCTTGAACCTGCGAAGCGACGTGATCGTTCCCTTCCAGATGATCGCGCCCTCGCGCAGGAAGCGGACCTTGGAGCCGCGGGTGATGACCCCGTCGCGCACGAAGCAGCCCGCGACGGCGCCGATCTTGGGTACGCGGAAGACCTCTCGCACCTCGGCCTCGCCGGTGACGATCTCTTCGAAGACCGGGGTCAGCAGGCCCAGCATGGCGCCTTCGATCTCCTCGATCAGCTTGTAGATGATCTCGTAGGTGCGGATCTGCACGCCTTCGGACTCGGCCATCTCGCGACTGCGACGGTCCGGGCGGACGTTGAAGCCGATGATCGTCGCCCCGGAGGCTTTGGCCAGCTGGACGTCGTTCTCGGTGATGCCGCCGACGCCGCGGTGCACGAGCACCAGCTTGACGTCGTCGCGCTCGAGCTTTCGCAGCGACTCGGTGCAGGCCTCGAGTGAGCCCTGCACGTCCGCCTTCAAGACGACGTTGAGCGTGGCCGTCTCGCCGCGCTGGATCTGCTCGAAGAGGTCCTCGAGACGTGCCCCGCTCGCCGAGGCGATCGGCTGATGCCCGATCAGGCGCACGCGCTGGGCGCGCGCTTCGGCGAGGGAGCGCGCGTGGGCGAGGTCGTCGGCCACGCGCATCTCGTCGCCGGCGAGCGGCGGCTCGGAGAATCCGAGGATCTGCACTGGCGTCGAGGGTCCGGCCGTCTTGACCGGCTTGCCCTGGTCGTTGATGAGGGCCTTCACCTTGCCGTAGGCGGCGCCGGCGACCACGGGGTCGCCCACCGCGAGCAGGCCCTTTTGGACCATCACCGTGGCCACCGGGCCCCGGCCGACTTCGAGGTTGGCCTCGAGGACCGTGCCCATGGCCCGTCCCGTCGGGCGGGCGGTCAGCTCGGCGAGCTCGGCGACGAGCAGCACCTGCTCGAGCAGGTCGTCGATGCCCAGATTCTGCAGCGCGGAGATCTCGACGCAGATGGTGTCACCGCCCCACTTCTCGGGCACCAGTCCGTGCTCGGAGATCTGCTGGAGGACCCGGTCGGGGTTGGCGTCGGGCCGGTCGATCTTGTTCACCGCGACGATGACGGGAACCTGGGCGGCCTTGGCGTGGTTGATCGCCTCGACGGTCTGGGGCATGACGCCGTCGTCGGCGGCGACGACCAGGATCACGATGTCGGTCACCTTGGCGCCGCGGGCGCGCATCGCCGTGAAGGCCTCGTGGCCCGGCGTGTCGAGGAAGGCGATGGTCTTGTTGTGCCACTTGACCTGGTACGCGCCGATGTGCTGGGTGATGCCACCGGCCTCACCGGCGACCACGTTGGTCTTGCGGATCTGGTCGAGCAGCTTGGTCTTGCCGTGGTCGACGTGGCCCATGACGGTCACGACCGGCGGACGCGGCACGGCCGGGATCTCCTCGTCGAGGTCGTCCTCGTCGAAGAACTTGGCCAGCAGGGCGGCCTCTTGCTGCTCACCCGGGTCCACCAGGCGCACGGCGGCGCCGACTTCAGCGGCGTAGAGCTCGATCATGTCGTCGCTGAGTGCCTGAACGGCGGTGACGATCTCACCCTGGAGGAACAAGAAGCGAATGATGTCGGCGGCGCTGCGGTTGAGCTTGGGACCAACGTCCTTGGCCGTCGAGCCACGCTCGATGATGATCTCGCCCTCGGGGACCGGCGCGCTCGACGGCGCCCAGGTCGTCATCTGGGTCGGCTCGAGCTCTTCCATGTTGCGCCGGCGCCGGCGCGTCGTCTTGCGCTGGCTGCCACGCGGACCTCCGCCGCCACGGCTGGCCAGGCCGCTGCGGCCCGGTCCCGACGTCGACGGGGCTCCTCCGCGGAAGCCGGTCGTCGGCGCGCCCGTGCGCGGTGCGCCGGGACGCGGCGCGCCGCCCGAGGGGCGCGCACCCATGGGGCGCGATCCGGGCGTCGAGGGACGCATGGGTGCACCGGCCGGCGGGCGGCGCATGCCCGGCGGCGGCGGGATCGGGCGACCTGACGGGCTGAGCGGACGTCCCGGGGGCGGGGGAATCGGACGCCCGGTCGAGCTGAGCGGCGGGCGACGCGCGGGCGCGGCCTCGCCGTCGCCGCTCGGGCGCTGGGTGGGTCGAATGGTGGTGGGCCCGTCGGGGGTGACGGTGCGTACGGGCGGGGCCTTGGGCACGATCGTCGGACTCGAGCGTACGACGCGCGGCGCCACCTCCTCGACCGGCGCCTCGGCCGCGGGCGCCTCGGGGGTGGGAGCGGGAGCGGGTGCGGGGGTCTCGGTCCGGGCCTCGACCGCGCGGGTTACGGGCGCGGGCGCCTCGGGGGCGGGGGCGACCGGAGCGCTCGCAGCGGCTGGTGCGGCCTTGGTGGCCTTGGTGGCCCTGGCGGCCTTGGCCGGCTCAGCCGGCGGCGTCTCGCGGCGCAGGCCGTCGGCGTCGACGCGTCGACGGATGCGGTCGGCCTGGGCGTCCTCGATGGACGCCGACGGGCTGGAGGCCCCGATACCCAGCTTCTGGGCGATCGTGAGCAGTTCCTTGCTCGTCAGTCCGAGCTCCTTGGAGAGCTCGTGTACCCGGATTTTCTTCAGCGCCAAAACAGTCCTTCGTATTGCGTGCGTGGTTTTCGCACGCACGGCTACCTATTCTTTCACAACTACACCCGCGCTTGGCCCCTCGGCCAGCAGCGCACTCAGCGCCGCGGCCTCGGCGTCTCCCACGGGCGCACGTAGCGCCCGCGCGAGCTGACCCGCAACCAGGCGGTCCCGGCAGGTGCCGTCGGCGCACAACCACGCCCCGCGACCCTCACCACGACCCACATACCACTGCCCGCCTCGCCGGCCGACGCGCACCAGGTGATCGTCGTCGCGCCGCGCGCGACAGACCACGCAGGTCCGCACCGGGGCTACGCGCCCTCCTCTTCGACCGCGACCTCGACGGGCTCGACCTCTTCGACGAGGTCGATCTCCTCGTGGTCGCCCTCGGCGTCGGTGACGACCACCGACTCCTCGATGGTCGCACCCGCGTCGTGCTCGACGACGCGAACCGTCTCGTCGACGACCACGTCGCCCTCGGTCCAGACCTCTTCGACCACTTCTTCCTCGGCGCCCTCGTTCTCGGAGCGGATGTCGATGCGCCAGCCGGTCAGGCGCGCCGCCAGGCGGGCGTTCTGGCCCTCCTTGCCGATGGCGAGCGAGAGCTGCTGGTCGTGGACGATCACCGTGGCGACGCCCTCTTCCTCGTTGAGCAGCACCTCGCGCACGCGCGCCGGGGCGAGCGCGGACTGGATGAACTCGATGGGGTCGTCGCTGAAGGGCACGACGTCGATGCGCTCGCTGCGCAACTCGTTGGTGATGTTGCGCACGCGCGATCCGCGCGCGCCCACGCAGGCGCCGACCGGATCGACCATCTGGTCGTTAGAGGCGACGGCGATCTTGGAGCGGTGCCCGGGTTCGCGCGCCAGCGCCTTGATCTCGACGATGCCGTTGGCGATCTCGGGCACCTCGATCTCGAAGAGCTTGGCGACGAGCGCCGGGTGGGTGCGGCTCACGACGATCTGGGGACCCTTGTTGGTCTTGCGAACCTCGACGATGTAGACCTTGATGCGCGCGCCGTGCTCGTAGCGCTCGAAGGCGATCTGCTCGGCCTGGGGCAAGAGGGCCTCGACGCGCCCGAGGTCGAGCAAGGTGTAGCGGTTGTCGTTCTGCTGAACCGTGCCCGAGACGATGTCGCCCTCGCGGTTGGCGAACTCCTCGTACATCTGGCGGCGCTGGATGTCACGGATCAGCTGCATCAGGACCTGCTTGGCCGTCTGGGCCGCGATGCGACCGAAGTCCTCGGGCGTGGCGTCCCACTCGCGCGTGACGTTGCCCTCGAGGTCGAGTTCGAGTCCCCAGACCTTGATCTCGCCGGTCTCGGGGTTGATCTCGACCTCGGCGTCCTCGGCTGAGTCCGGGCGGCGCTTGTAGGCCGCGAGCAGCGCGTTGGCCAGGGCGATGAGCAGCTCGTTCTCGTCGATGTTCTGGTCGCGGGCAATCTGTCCCAGGGCGTCAAGGAATTCAAAATTCGCCATGATCAGCCTTTCTTGCTCGTCGAAGTGGTCGGGGCGGGTCCCCATGCGAAGACGGTGCGGGCGCGCTCGACGCCCTCTAAGCGCACCACGACGTCCTCGCCGTCGACGCGCAGCGTTGCGGTCTCCTCGTCAGCGGCCACGAGCTCGCCCTCGAGGCGGCGCGTGGGCTCTGCGTCACGGCGCTCGCGCAACGTGACGGTCTCGCCGACGGCGCCGCGAAAGTGCTCGGGCGTGCGCAGCTGGCGCTCCAGGCCCGGGCTCGCCACGTCGAGGGTGTAGTGGCCGGGGATCGGGTCGGTCTCGTCCAGCCAGGCCGACAGGGCCCGGCTCGCGCTGGTCAGCGTCTCGAGGTCGATGCCCCCCTCGCGGGTCACCGTGACGTGCAGGGTCCCGGCGGAGAGGTCGATGTCGTAGAGGGAGATTCCCAGCTTCTCCAGGAGTGTGCGCACCGGTGTCTCGAGTTCCATCACCATCGCTCCTCTCCTGATCAGCGTCCAGACAACAAAAAAGCACGGGCCCAAGGCCCGCGCTAAAACGAGTCCAAACGTCCTTGGCGGACTGTCGCGACCAGTGTAGCAGTTAGAGCGTCTCGCCACAATCGAGGCGTGACCGGATAACCCCTCCCGCTAGGGACGGTAGCACGCCGAGGGGGGCGATTAGTACGAGCGCGCCACGATCGCCAAAAGACCCGTTTCCTCGATGCTCTCGGGCACCGAGCCGTCGGGGCGCGTCAGGCAACGCACCGTGACCGCCTCGGCGTTGAGGCGGTCCTCGCCGGCCTCGCCCACCGCGGCCCAGGGCAGACGGGCGAAGCCCTCCTGGGCGGCCTCGAGCGCCTCGTCGACGCTGGCCACGTCGCGCGTGGCGCCGTCACGCCGGACGGTGGCCGCCGCCAGCAGGTCGGCTTGGACGACCTCGAGCAGCGCGGACGCCGCGCTGGCCAGGCCCTCGATCGGTCGAGTGATCTTCTCGCCCGTGTCGCGGCGCACCAGGGTCACGACGCCCTCGGCGAGGTCGCGCGGACCCACCTCGACGCGCAGGGGCACGCCCTTGATCTCCCAATCGGTCACTCGTCGCCCGAAGCTGCCGCGGCCCTGGTCGGCGCGGGCCCGCACGCCCGCGCCCGCGAGGTCGGCCACGATCCGCGCGACCGCCGCCGCGACCGCGTCGTCGTCGCGCACGGGGATGACGACCACCTGGATCGGCGCCACGCGCGGCGGCACCACCAAACCCTGATCGTCACCGTGGGTCATGATCAGCCCGCCCACCAGTCGCGTCGACGCCCCCCACGAGGTCGTGTGGCAGTATTCGGACTGACCGTCCTCGCTCTGGAAGCTCACCTCGAAGGCGCGCGCGAAGTTCTGGCCCAGGTCGTGGCTGGTCACCATCTGCAGGGCCTTGCCGTCCTTCATCATCCCCTCCGCGGTGATGGTGTTGAGAGCCCCGGCGAAGCGCTCGCGCGGCGTCTTCATCCCGAGGTACGTCGGCGCGGCGAGCACGTTCACGAGGAAGTCGTTGTAGACGTCGAGGTGGATCGTCATCAGGTATCTAACAGCGTCCTCGCGGGTGGCGTGCGCGGTGTGGCCCTCCTGCCAGAGGAACTCGCTCGAGCGTAGGAAGAGGCGCGGACGCATCTCCCAGCGCACGACGTTGGCCCATTGGTTGAGACGCAGCGGCAGATCACGGTGGCTCTGGATCCATTTGGCCATGAACTCGCCGATCACCGTCTCTGACGTCGGGCGCACCACCAGGGCCTCGGCCAACTCCTCGCCGCCGCCGTGGGTGACGACCGCGAGCTCGGGTGAGAAGCCCTCGACGTGCTCGGCCTCGCGCGAGAAGTAGTTCAGCGGGATCAGGAGTGGGAAGTAGGCGTTCTCGGCCCCCGTGGCCTTGATGCGCACGTCGAGCTCGGCCTGCATGCGCTCCCAGATCGCATATCCGTAGGGGCGGATCACCATGGTCCCGCGCGCCGGGCCGTTGTCGGCCATCTCGGCCTTCGCCACGACGTCCTGGTACCAGCGGGGAAAGTCCTCGCCCTGGGGGGTCAACACTGCGGCCACGAGTCTCCTTTGTTGGCTGAGAAGCCTAGCGAAGGCTCACTCGTGGGTTCGACGACGGATCTCGGTGACCTTCTCGGCGACGTGGTTGGCGTCCGCGCCGCGGTCCTCGAGCAGCGCCGCGCGATCCGCGGCGGCCGCGGCCTCGGCGGTGACGTCGCGTGCGGCCAGGCGGGCCTCGACGCCCTCCTCGGCGATCTTGGTCGCCTCCTCCACGAGCGCGGCGACCATCTCGTCTTCGGGCACGACCCGTACGATCTGGCCGCGAATGAAGAGGTGCCCGCGCTTCTTGCCCGCGGCGATGCCCAGGTCGGCGTGGCGCGCCTCGCCGGGACCGTTCACCACGCAGCCCATCACGGCCACCTGGATCGGTAGGCCCATTCCGGACAGGGCGTTCTGCGCCGCGGTGGCCACGCCGATGACGTCGACCTCGGCGCGTCCGCAGCTGGGACAGGCGATCAGGTCCAGCCCGCGTCGTTCGCGCAGGCCCAGGGATTCGAGCAGCTGGCGTCCCGCGCGGGCCTCCTCGACGGGATCGGCGGTCAGCGAGTAGCGCAGCGTGTCGCCGATGCCCTCGGCGAGGAGCGTGGCGATGCCCGCGGTCCCCTTGATGAGGCCCCCGGGCAGGGGTCCGGCCTCGGTCACGCCGAGGTGCAACGGGTAGTCGAAGGTCTCGGCGGCCAGTCGATAGGCGCCGATCATCGTGGCCACGGAAGAGGCCTTGACCGAGATCTTCACGTCGTGGAAGTCGACTTCGTCGAAGTAGGCGAGTTCGAGGCGCGCCGACTCAACCAGCGCCTCGGGGGTGGCGCCACCGAAGCGCTCGTAGATGTCCGGGTGCAGACTGCCGGCGTTGACGCCGATGCGAATGGGCACCCCGCGGTCCTTGGCCTCACGGGCCACGAGCTTGATCTCCTCGGGCTTGCGCAGGTTGCCGGGGTTGAGGCGCAGTCCGTGCACGCCCGCCTCGAGGGCGGCGAGGGCCATCTCGACGTGGAAGTGGATGTCCGCCACGATGGGCACCGGCGAGCGCGGCACGATCTGGGCCAGTCCCTCGGCGGCGGCGCGCTCGTTGCAGGTGCAGCGCACGATGTCGGCGCCGGCGGCGGCCAATTCGTAGATCTGTCCGAGTGTGCCGTCGACGTCCGCGGTCTTGGTGGTCGTCATCGACTGGACCGAGATCGGCGCGTCACCACCGACGGCGACGCTGCCGACGTGAATCTGGCGCGTGCGCCGACGGGGACTTAAGGGGCTGGCGGTGACATCCACTCCCCCATTCTGCCGTGTCGCGGCGGGGACCAAACCTTCTAGCGGAAGGGGTTCGCGATCGGGTGAGCGATGTCGAGGTAGAGGGTCGTGGCAAAGAGCACCAGCAGGACCGTCACGAACGCGTAGACGAGGGGCAGCAGCTTGTTCACGTCGGCGTGATAGGCCCCCTTGCGGCTGCGCAGGCGCTCGTAGGTGGCCACGGCCACGTAGCCGCCGTCGAGCGGCAGCATCGGCATCATGTTGAACACGCCGACGAAGACGTTGACCGCCATCAAGAGTTCGAGCATCACCCCGACGCCGGCCTGGGAACTCTGAACGGCGAGACGGGCCACGCCCACGATCGACTGGGGCCGATTCAGTTGGTTGGTCGGGTTGTTCGCCGCCGCCGGCGAGGCGACCTGGTGGAACAGGCTCGAGAACTGCGCGGGCGAGAAGACCCGCCCGATCGCGGCCACCGACATCGTGAAGATCCGCCCCACGGTCGAGAACGACTGGGGGATCGCCGCGAGGGCCGAGGTGCGCACGGTCTGGGCGACCAACTCGACGCCGAGATAGCCCTGGGGCGTGGACCCCGTGGCGAGCGGCTGTCCGTTGACCTTAAGCGTGCGCCCGTCGACCGGGGTGGCGTGCAGGGTCAGGTTGCGCCCGTCGCGCGAAACGACGATCGTGAGGCGTTGGCCGGTGTGCTCGTGCACCAGGTTGACCAGGGTGTCGGCGTTGGTGATGGTGGTGCCGTCGACGGAGACGATGCGGTCTCCCACCTTGATCCCGGCGAGCTGGGCGGCGTTGAGCGCGTGACCCTGCCAGGGGGTGAAGGAGGCGACTCCTATGTGACTGGCCGAGGGCACGCCCACCATCGTGAGAGAGGCCCAGGCGAGCACCAGGGCCATCACGCCGTGCATCAGGGATCCCGCCGAGGCGAAAAGGACCTTGCGGGGATAGCTCGCTTGGCGATAGGTGCGACTCTCGAGCGCGGGGTCCACGGTGTCGGTCCAGGTCATGCCGGGCACCTTCACGTAGCCGCCGAGCCACAGCGCGCGGATTCCATATCGCGTCTCGCCGCGCTGGATCGACCAGACGACGGGACCGAATCCCACGAAGAAGTCGGTCACCTGCAGTCCGGCGCGCTTGGCCGTGATGTAGTGGCCGAACTCGTGTCCCATCACCATGACGAGCAGCGCCCCGATGACGACCGGCAGCGCCCAGCCGCCGACCCAGGCCAGCACGGCGGCGATGGCCACTATCGAGGCGATCAGCAGCGCGAGAGAACTTCGAGACCCATTCATGACCGTTTCGTCACGCTAGCGGCGGCCAGGCGACGCGCGGCCGCATCGTTCTCGACCAGATCCGCCAGGCTCGCCAAGGGGTCGTCCACGTAGCGCTCCATCACCTCGGCGACCACCGGGACGATGTCGGACCAGGCCAGGCGCTCCTCCAGGCAGGCAGCCACGGCGACCTCGTTGGCGGCACTGAGCCAGGCCGGCGCGGCGCCCCCGCGCGCGGCGGCGTCGTAGGCGAGACCCAGGGCGGGAAAGGCCTCGCGGTCGGGCGTCTCGAAGGTGAGGCTCAGGCCGCTGGCGAAGTCGAGCGCCCCCCAGGCGTGATCGAGACGTTCGGGCAGTCCCAAGCAGTAGGCGATCGGCAGGCGCATGTCGGGCCGCGAGAGCTGGGCGATGACCGAGCCGTCGACATATTCGACCATCGAGTGCACGATCGACTGGGGGTGCACCACCACCGTCACACGGCTCACTTCGACGCCGAAGAGCGCCGAGGCCTCGAGGACCTCGAGGCCCTTGTTCATCAGTGTCGAGGAGTCGATCGTGATCTTTGGCCCCATCGACCACGTGGGGTGCACCAGCGCGTCGGCGCGCGTGGCGCTGCGCAGCCGTTCCCGGCTCCAGCCGCGAAACGGGCCACCCGACGCGGTCAGGATCAGGCGGCGCACGTCGGGATGCCCCGGCGCGCTCGAGGACGCGAGGCACTGGTGGATCGCGCAGTGCTCGGAGTCGATGGGAAGTATCTGCGCACCGGGCGTGTCGCGCACCGCCGCCACCAAAGGTGCCGCGGCGATGAGGGACTCCTTATTGGCGAGCGCCAGGCGCTTGCCCGCCGCGAGGGCCGCCATCGTCACCGGCAGTCCGGCGAAGCCGACCACCGCGTTGATGACAATGTCCGCACTCGCGGCGAGATCGCGGAGACCGTCCTCGCCGGTGACGAGCTCGACGCCGGGCTCGAGCAGCGCTGTCATCGCCGGTGCGTCCGAAGCGCGCGCGATTCCCACGCGCGTGACGCGGAACTCGCGGGCGATCTCGGCCAGGCGCTCTAGCTGGGTGCCGCTCGAGATGGCGACGAGCTCGAAACGCTCGGGCTCGCGGCGCAAGACGTCGAGGGCCTGCGTGCCGATCGAGCCCGTCGCCCCGAGCAGCGCCACGCTGCGACGCGCCATGATCAGCCCAGGTGCAGAACGCGGGTCAGGTAGAAGACCGTCGGCAGTGCAAAGAGCAGCCCGTCGATGCGATCCAGCAGCCCGCCGTGGCCCGGTAGGAGCCGACCGAGGTCCTTCACGCCGAGGGTCCGCTTGAGCATGGACTCAAAGAGGTCCCCGAGCGGCGCGGCCACCGACACCGCGACGGCGAATTCGAGGCCGTGGGTCGTCGTCCACGGACTGATCATGGGCAGGATGAAGGCGCCCACGACGAGGGTGAGCAGGGTGCCGCCGATCGTTCCCTCACGGGTCTTGTTCGGCGAGAGCCGCTGGTTCAGGGGATGGCGGCCGATCCACCTACCGATGAACAGCGCGCCCGTGTCATTGGCGACCGTCAGGACGATCGTGCCAAAGAGATAGGCCATTCCGTGACGATCGACCGAGTACTGCGGCGAGATCATGAGCAGCGCAAAGGAGCCCAGCACGCCCACCCAGACGTAGACGAAGATCGTCGCGCCCAGGCCGTCGAGCACGTCGATGGACCGTTCGGCACTCGCGTACCAGAGGAAGCCGGTGACGACCAACAGGGCGGTCACCGCGGCGGTCGCCGCCAGTCCGCGCTCGTAGGACGCCACGCCCAGGGTCAGCACCGCGACGAGGCCCAGGAGGGTCGCCGGGTGCGCCCCGCTGCGACGAAACGCGGCGTAGCCCTCGGCGGCGGCGAAGGCCAACGCGCAGAGCACCAGCAGCGCCACCGGCACGGGTCCGGCGACGAAGAGCACCGCGACCAGCACGCCGAGCGCCAGGCCCGTGGTCATCGCCTGAGAGACGCTGTTCGACCGGCTCTGACGAGCGGCGCGACCGGCGAGGGGGTTCTCCGGCCGGCGCGTGCGCTCCACGCGCGGTGGCTCGGGTCGCGGGGTCTCGTCGAGGATCTTCTCCTCGGCCACGACATCCTCGGCCAGCACGAACTCCCAGGGTCGCGACTCGTCCTCTTTCGACTCACTCGCGAGGAAGGACGCGTCGAACTGCTCCTCGTGGGCTACCCAGTCGGCTTCACCCTCGCGCCAGGCGGGCGCCGGAATCGCGGCCCACGGATCGTCGCTCTCGGCCGCCTCGCGCGCGACGACGATCGGCACCTGACCGGTCGGAGCGTCCGTCCAGTGCGGCAGCGTGGTCTCGTCGACGACGGCGCCGTCGGCCGCCTCGGCGGCGACTTCGGCCCCGGTGATCGTGACCCGCGAGTCGCTCGAACTCACCACCGGCACTTCGCCGGTGGCTTCGTCGCCGAGGAACGGGTCGTCAGACTTCAAGAAGTTCCTGCTCTTTGTGGTGCAACAGCACGTCCACCGCGGCCACTTCGTCCTGGGTCATCTTGTCGAGCACCTTCTCGACGCGCTCGATCTCGTCACTCGAGAGTCCCTGGTCCTTTTCGAGGGCCTCGAGCTCTTGGCGGGCGTGGCGACGCACGCCGCGCAGGGCGACCTTTCCCTCTTCGGCCTTGGTGCGTACGAGCTTGACGAAGTCGCGCCGGCGCTCTTCGGTCAGCGTCGGGAACGTGAGGCGGATGACCTGGCCGTCGTTGGACGGGTTCAGTCCCAGGTTCGCGTTGGTGATCGCCTTTTCGATGGCCGCCATGGCCCCCTTGTCGAAGGGCGAGATCACGAGAAGGCGCGGCTCGGGCACCGAGAAGTTCGCCAGCTGACGCAGCGGCGTCTCGGTCCCGTAGTAGTCGATCGGCAGGTGCTCGACCAGCGCCGAGTTGGCCCGGCCCGTTCGCACCGTGGCGAACTCGTTCTTCACGTGCTCGATCGCGCGGGCCATGCGCTCGCGCGTGTCTTCCATCACCAGTTCAACGAGCTCGTTTTCCATTACTTCACCAGCGTACCGACGGCGTGGCCGTCGAGCGCGAGCCCAAGATTCCCCGGAGCCATCAGGTCGAAGACGCGCAGCGGCAGGTTGTTGTCCTTGCAGAAGGTGATCGCGGTCATGTCCATGACGCGCAGGTTACGCGCGATGACCTCGTCAAAGGAGATCTCGTCGAACTTGGTGGCCTTCGGATTGATCCGGGGATCTTCGTCGTACACGCCGTCGACCCCACCGTGGGTGCCCTTTAGAACCACCTCGGCCTCGATCTCGGCCGCGCGCTGGGCCGCCGGCGTGTCGGTCGTGAAGTAGGGGTTGCCCATGCCGGCGGCGAAGATCACCACGCGGCCCTTCTCGAGGTGGCGCACCGCGCGACGACGGATGTAGGGCTCGGCGACCTGGTCCATGCCGATGGCCGACATCACTCGGGTCGGACGTCCGTGGCTCTCGATCGCGTCCTGCAGAGCCAGGGCGTTGATCACGGTACCGAGCATGCCCATCAGGTCCGAGTTGGCCCGGTTCATGCCGGCCATGGCGCCGGTCGCCCCGCGCCAGATGTTGCCGCCGCCGACGACGACGGCGAGCTCGAGGCCGCCGCGATCCATCGCGCGCGAGATCTCGCGGGCCAGGAAGTCAACCGTGGAGGCATCGATCGTCTCGTCGCTGGCGGCCGAGGCCAGCGCCTCGCCCGACAACTTCAAGACGACGCGGCGCACGATCTAGCTTCCGACGACCACTTGTGCGTACGCCCGAACCGTCGCCGGGCTGACGAACTGTCCGACGGCGACCTTCTCGTCCTTGACGTAGGGCTGCTCGACCAAGACGCGCTCCTTGAACCAACCGTTGAGTCGGCCTTCGATGATCTTAGGCAGTGCGGCCTCGGGCTTTCCCTCATTGCGAGAAATCTCCTCCACCGTCGCGCGCTCGGCCTCGACCTCGGCCGTGGGCACCTCGTCGCGCGTCAGGTAGGTGGGCTTGGCGAAGGCCACGTGCACGGCGATCTCGTGGGCGACCTCGGAGGTCCCACCGGCGAGCACCACGATCACGGCGTTCACGCCACGACCGGCCTGCTGGTGGATGTAGGTCTCGATGACCTCCCCCTCGCCCGCGACGAGCCGGGCGACGCGACCCACGGAGATGTTCTCCTTGAGCGTCGTGAGGAGGGTCTCGATGCGGTCCTTGAACTCCGCGACGGCGTCCTCACCCGACGCGGCGACGCGCGCGGCGATCTCGTCGGCGAGGGAGACGAACTCCTCGGACTTGGCAACAAAGTCGGTCTCGCAGCGCAGTTCGACAATCGCGGCGGCCTGTCCGTCACGCACGACGGCCACGGCACCCTCGCCGGCCACGCGATCGGCGCGCTTGGCGGCCGACGCCAGCCCCTGCACGCGCAGCCACTGGGTGGCGGCGGCCATGTCGCCGTCGTTGGCCTCGAGGGCCTTCTTGGCGTCCATCATTCCCACGCCGGTTGCCTGGCGCAGGGCTTGTACATCCTTGGCTGTGATAGCCACGTTGATTCTCCTTCGTCGGTGGTTAGGCGGTGGGAGCGTCGCCGGTGTCGACGACGTCGACGGCCTCGGGGGCCGGAGTCTCCTCAGCAGCGGGGGCCGGAGTCTCCGCGACTTCGGCGGCCGGCTCGGCCTCGGCGACCTCTGCAACGGGGGCGACCTCGGCGACCGGCTCGACCTCGGCAACGGCGGCCGGCGTCTCCGCGACTTCAGCGACCGGCTCGGCCTCGGCGACCTCGGCAACGGCCGCCGGCGTCTCGGCGGCTACGGCGGGCTCGGCCTCGGCGACCACGGCGGTCGCAACCGGCGCGGACGGCGCTGCGGCGGCCTTCGGCGGCGTCGCGGGGCGGTTGGCGCGGATGAAACGACCCTCGGCCACGGCGTCGGCCATGAGACGGCACAGCAGGGCACCGGCGCGAATAGCGTCGTCGTTGCCGGGGATCACGTAGTCAATGACGTCGGGGTCGCAGTTCGTGTCGACCACGGCGACGACCGGCAGACCGAGCTTGCGCGCCTCGGTCACGGCAATGTGCTCCTTCTTCGTGTCGATCACGAAGATGGCGTTGGGCACTCGTTCCAGGCTCGCGATACCACTGAGGTTGCGGTCGAGCTTCTCGAGTTCGCGGGAGTGGCGCAGCGCCTCGCGCTTGGGCATGTTGTCGAAGTCGCCGGCGCGCTGCATGCTGCGCAGCTCCATCATTCGCTTGACGCGTCCCGTGACGGTGGAGAAGTTGGTGAGCATGCCACCCAGCCAGCGCTGGTTGACGAAGGGCATCCCGCACGCCTGCGCGTAGTCGGCGATCGGCCCCTGGGTCTGCTTCTTAGTGCCCACAAAGAGGATGGTGCCGCCATCGGCGACCAGGTCACGCACGTAGGCGTAACTCTGCTCGATGCCCGACAGGGTCTTGCGCAGGTCGATCAGGTAGATCCCGTTGCGCTCGCCGAGGATGAAGCGACGCATCTTGGGGTTCCACCGGCGGGTCTGGTGCCCAAAGTGCACGCCCGAGTCCAATAATTCCTGCAGAGTGACGAGTGCCACGTTCTAGTTTCCTTCCGTTCGGTTATCGGTCCCCCGAGTGCACCGCAAGCGGCGACCGTACGAAACCCGGGGGAAGACATCTCTGACCTCTCCCACCCTGGGAGAGCCAAACCATGTTAGTGGATCGGCGCTATCCCCTCGGATGGGTGTTGTGGTGGACGTTCTGGAGGCGTGATTTTGACACGTGCGTATAGATCTGGGTCGTCGCCAGGGACTCGTGGCCCAGCAGCTCCTGCACCACACGCAGGTCGGCGCCCCCCTCGAGCAGGTGGGTGGCGTAGGTGTGGCGCAGCGCGTGGGGATGGATATGGCCCCGCGCCACCCTCGCGTCGAGGATGCGGCGCACGTCGCGCGGTCCCAGGCGCCGTCCCCGGCGGTTGTAGAAGAGGGCCTCGGGCGGCGAGTCAGGCCGGGCCACGTCGTCGCGGGCGTCCTCGAGCCAGAGGCGAACGGCGTGCACCCCGCGTCGGTGAAGGGGGACGATCCTCTCCTTGTTCCCCTTTCCCAGAACGCGCAAGCGCCCGGCGGAGAAGTCGACGCTTCCCACGTCAAGTCCGCAGAGCTCGCTCACGCGTAGTCCCGCGCCGTAGAGGACTTCGCACACCGCCCGGTCGAGAATCGCCCACTCGTCGTCACCCCAGTCCTCGTCGAGCAGGCCGTCGAGTTGCTCGCGCACGACGATCGTGGGCAGCTTCGAGGCGGGCCGTGGCGCGCTGAGACGCGCGGCCGGGCTCTCGTGGAGGTGTCCGCGCTCGACCAGCCAGTCGAAGTACCCGCGCAGACTCGCCCGCCGCCGAGAGATGGACGCCCTCGCGTCGTTGTGCTGGGCTCGACTCGCGAGATACTCGCGCAACAGCCGTCGCGTGACGTCATCAGGGTTGCGCACGCCGCGCTCGCCCGCCCAGGCGAGGAACGCGTCGAGGTCCGAGCGGTAGGCGCGCACGGTCGCGGGCGACCGGTCGGCCGCGACCAGCGTGGCGACGTAGCCGTCGCGCCGCCAGGGGTCGGGCTCGACCCTCGTGGAGTGAGCGGGCACGTGTCTAGGCTACCCACGGACGCCATTTCTGCGTGGCACGTCGATACAGTTGGTTATCTCGCAAAGGAGTGTTGGTGTCGCGCATCTTGATTGTGGAAGACGACGACCATATCCGCTCCGCGTTGCGCCTCATGTTCGAAGGTGAGGGCTTCGACGTCGACGACGCGCCGAGCGGCGAGGTCGGGGTGGCGCTCTTTAACCGGATGCGCTCGGACGTCGCGATCGTGGATCTGATGCTGCCGGGGATCTCGGGCTTTGACACGTGCCAGGCTCTGCGCTCGACGAGCGACGTACCCATCGTGATCGTCTCGGCGCGCGACGAGACCGCCGACGTCGTGCTCGGCCTCGAGTCCGGAGCGGACGATTACGTCACCAAGCCCTTCGTGCCGGCCGAGTTGCTCGCGCGCGTGCGCGCCCACCTGCGCCGGCGCCCGACGTCAGCCGGCGCCTTCACCCTGGGACGTCTGCAGGTCATCCCCGACGAGGGCGTGGTCCGCGATCAGGACGGCACCGAGCTGCACCTCACGTCGACGGAGTTTCGCCTCCTCACCGACCTCGCCTCGGTCAGCGGCAGGGTGCTCTCGCGCGAGGACCTCCTCGAGAGGGTCTGGGGCTACGACTACTTCGGCGACAGTCGTCTCGTCGACGTGCACATCCGACGGCTGCGGATGAAGATCGAACCCGATCCGGCGAACCCCACGTTCCTGGTCACCGTGCGAGGCGCCGGATACAAGTTGGTTCTCTAGTGCATCGGCGCAGCCTTCGACTGCGACTGCTGATCACCTTTGGCGTAGGCGCCCTCCTGCTGTCGAGTCTGTTCGCCTCGTTGACGTACTTCTCCGTCCAGCGCCTCTTGGTGGACAACCAGCAGCAGACCGATCTACGCGAGTCCTTCGCCAACGCCGCACTGGTGCGCTCCACGCTCTACTCCTCCCCGCCGGCGCTCGGGGCCCTGCTCAACTCGATCGAGGCCGCGACCAACTCGAGCGTCTTGGTCCACACTCACCACCAGTGGCTCTCCACCAGCCACGGCGCGGCGACGAGTGACGTCTCGGCCGGGATCGTGCGCGCGGTCGACGGCGGCAAGGTGCTGGAACAGACGATTTCGTCCAACGGACGGCTCATCTTCATCGTGGGGGTGCCCATCCCCGCCGTCGAAACCCAGGTGTTTGAAGTCTTCCAGTTGAACCGCCTCGAACGCTCACTCCAGTTGCTGGCGCGCTCTCTGACTCTTGGGGCGCTCGCCACGTCGGTCATCGGCGTGGGCGGCGGACTGTGGGTATCGCGGCGCGCGGTGCGTCCGCTGCTCAACGTCTCCTCAGCCGCGGCCGCGATCGCCGATGGCGAGCTCACGACCCGACTCGTGGTTGGCCAGGCCGACCAGGAGGTCCAACAGCTCACCGAGTCATTCAACACGATGGTCTCGCGACTCGTCGCGCGCATGGAGCGCGACGCGCGCTTCGCGAGCGACGTGAGCCACGAGCTGCGCTCGCCGCTGACCACGCTGACCACCACGGTGTCGGTTCTCCAGCAGCACCGCAACGAGCTCTCCCCGGTCGGACGCGAGAGCCTGGATCTGCTCGCCGCCGACCTCTCCATCTTCCAATCGCTGGTCGACGACCTGCTCGAAATCGCCCGATCCGACGCCGGGAGCCTCGCGCACGTCATCGAGATCGTGCCGGTGGCCGAGCTCGTGCGCCAGAGCGCCCGCAGCGCCGCCCAACGCCTCGGGATCCCCGAAGTGCCGGTCGAGATCAGTGACGCCGCGCGCGAGTTGAACGTGGGCGTCGACCGGCGCCGCTTCGAACGCGTCATGGCCAACCTGCTGGGCAACGCGGCCCACTACGCCGGCGGCGCGACGGCGGTGCGCGTGGACGCCGCGGACTCGCACGTCACGGTCGACGTCGACGACGCCGGTCCGGGCGTGCCGATCGACGAACGCGAGTCCATCTTCCAGCGGTTCTTCCGCGGACACGCGGCCCACGACCGCAGCCTCGCCCGAGGCACCGGGCTCGGCCTGGCCCTCGTTCGCGACCACGTCGCGGCTTTCGGCGGGACCATCGTGGTGCACGAGAGCCCCGAGGGCGGCGCGCGCTTTCACATCGAGCTGCCCCGACGCGAGGGGGCCGTCGAATGAGACTGCGGCCACTCCTGCTACTGGGCGTGAGTGCCGCGACCTTGGCCGGCTGCACGCTCGTGCCCACCACCAACGCCCCCGTGATCATCAGTCCGAAGACCGTGCCCTTCGGCCTGCTCGGCAAGACCATTCCCGGCACCAACAACGGCCGGGTGCGCTTCATCACCCAGCCCGTGTACATCGTCGACGCAACGGGACATCTCACGGCGTCGAGCCGCATCGTGCCCACCCCGCCTACGCTCGCCTCGGTGCTGCGAGAGCTCGTCATCGGTCCCACCGACATCGAGACGGCGACGGGATATTCGAGCGCGTTGCCTAGCAACCTCGTGATCCTCCAGGCCAAGGTGAAGAAGGGCATCGGCTACATCGCCCTCGCCGACCCCCTGTCATCGCTGCCGGTGCGCCAACAGGTTCTCGCCCTAGGTCAGCTCGCCTTGACCGCGAGCGACGTGGGCGCGACCAAGGGAATCGAGATCACGGTCGGCGGAGTCGCCCAGCCCTCGCTGCTGCCCAACGGCGACACCGCGACGGTGATCACCGCGAGCGACTACCAGAGCCTGCTGAACGGCTAGGTCGTCTGGGGTCGCAAGACGGCCGCGGCGTTCCAGAGGTGCTCGAGGTCGTAGTAGCTGCGCGTCTCCTCGTCGAAGACGTGAACGATGACGTCTCCGAAGTCCATCGCGACCCACTGACCCTCGGCGAGGCCCTCGACGCGAAGGGGTCGCACCCCCAGGTCGCGCGCGACGACGCGCTCGATCTCCTCGACGATGGAGCGCACCTGGCGGTCGTTGCGTCCCGCGCAGATGACCAGGACGTCAAAGGAGTTGACCAGCTCGCGCAGGTCCAGCACCACGAGGTCGAGGGCGCTCTTCTCCTCCGCGCCGGCGCAGGCCGCGTCCACGAGGGAGGCTACGAAGTCATCAAGAGGGCCGCGACCCGGGTCGTCGGCGCGGGTGATCTCGCTCAGTGGGTCACCCCGAGAACGATCACCGCGGCGACGAAGGGAACCGAGAGCGCGAGGGCGCCGGCCGCCATCCAGCGCTGACGGGCCCGGCGCAGGTCGCGACGGCTACGAGGGGCGCCAGCCAGCGCGGCGAGCCGTGCCGGCTGCGGCTCGCTGTGGTCGAAGAGTCGCACCGCCATGTCGACTCGACTCTAGCCCCGAAAGCCTTCGTAGAGGGGCACGACCTTGTCCGGCAGATAGCGCTCGAGCGCGTCACCGTGCTCGGGAATGTCCCGGATGTAGGTCGAAGACAGGTCCACCGGATCCATGTCGATGACGTAGCTGTCCCAGCCCTCGGGCAGCACCGTCGGGGCCCCCGGGCGGGGCACCACCCCCACCCTGACCAGGGTGCGCAGGGTCGACGCCTCGTGCCACGAGTCGATCTGGCTGGTCAGGTCGGCGCCGATGATCAGGTCGACCTCGTCGAACTCCTCGAGCAGCTCGCGCACCGTGTCGATCGTGTAGGAGGGGCCCTCGCGACGGATCTCGCGGTCCGAGACGGTCACGAGCGCCAAGTCGGCGAAGGCCGCGCGGGCCATCTCCAGGCGCGCCGCGGCGGGCAGCACCGGTCCCGAGAGTCGCTTCTGGTAGGGGTCGCCGGCGACGGTGACCTCGATCGCGTCGAAGCGATTGGTCGCGGCCGCCGCGTGCAACGCCGCCACGTGACCCCGGTGGGGCGGGTCGAAGGTGCCCCCGAAGAGGCCCAGGCGCCGACGTGTCACGGTTGAAGCCTAATGGCCCGGCCGTGGGCGCTTCGGGCGAGATTGTCTGGTGGTGGCGAACCTTCTACGCTTGAGTGATGCCGACATCATCCGCGTGGTCCCTGGAGTCGTGGCGCACGCGCAGCGTCGCCCAGAGTCCGGTCTGGCCCGATGACGAGCATCTGGCGCGCGTGGAGCGCGAGTTGGCGACCAAACCGCCCCTCGTCTTCGCCGGAGAGGCGCGCCGACTCCAAGAGCACCTCGCCCTCGTCACCCAGGGCAAGGCCTTCCTGCTGCAGGCCGGCGACTGCGCGGAGTCCTTCGACGAGGGCTCGGCCGACTCCATCCGCGACAAGCTGAAGGTCATCTTGCAGATGGCGGTGGCCCTGACCTACGCCTCGGGCGTGCCGGTCATCAAGGTCGGGCGCATCGCCGGACAGTTCGCCAAGCCCCGCAGCGCGCCGGTCGAGATCCACGACGGCGTCTCCCTCGAGGCCTTCCGAGGCCACATCGTCAACTCCGAGGAGTTCACCCCCGAGGCGCGCCGTCCCGACCCCGAGCGCCTCCTGACCGCGTACCACCAGAGCGTCGCGACGCTGAACCTGCTGCGCGCCTTTACGACCGGCGGCTTCGCCGCGCTCTCGCGCGTGCACGCCTGGAATCAGGAGTTCGTCGCCAACTCCCTCGAGGGCAAGCGCTACGCGATGATCGCCGACGAGATCGAACGGGCGCTGCAGTTCATGAAGGCCTGCGGAATCGACCTCCACGACGACTCGGCGCTGCAGGGCGTGGACTTCTACACCAGCCACGAGGCCCTCATCCTGCCCTACGAGCAGGCTCTCACGCGGCGCGACTCCCTGACCGGCGACTTCTACGACTGCTCGGCCCACATGCTCTGGATCGGCGACCGCACCCGCGACCTCGAGGGCGCACACGTCGAGTTCCTGCGCGGGGTCGCCAACCCCGTCGGGGTGAAGGTCGGCCCGCGCGTCGACGCCGACGAGCTACGCCGCCTGGCCGACGTGCTCAATCCGCTCAACACACCTGGTCGTCTCACGCTCATCGCGCGCATGGGACAGAACCGCGTGGCCGAGTCGCTACCGCCCCTCGTCGAGGCGATGCGCGACGACGGCCGCGACGTGGTGTGGGCGTGCGATCCGATGCACGGCAACACCTTCCTCGCTTCGCGCGGCCAGAAGACGCGCCACTTCGACGACATCATGAGCGAGGTCAGCCAGTTCTTCGCCGTGCACCAGGCCCTGGGAACCTGGCCGGGCGGTCTGCACGTCGAGTTGACCGGCGACAACGTCACCGAGTGCCTCGGCGGGGGATCACGCCTGGCCGAGGACGATCTCGATCTCAACTACACGTCGATCTGCGACCCGCGCCTCAACGCGACCCAGAGCCTCGACCTGGCCTTTCACGTGGCCGAGTTCCTGCGTGACTACGCGAGCGACAGCGGCGCCACGTCGTTATAGCGCAGCAGGCGCCGGCGAGTCCCGTCGAACTCGATCTCGGTCAACGAGCAGTGCTCGGTGCGAAGGCCCAGTCTTTCCCGGGGGTCAGAGCCGTTCAGTATCTTGATCGCCTGCTCGATCACGCCACCGTGGACCACGGCGACCACGCGCTCACCGGGGTGACGAGCGACCAGGGTGGCGATCGCGCGCGCGCAGCGCTCGTAGAAGTCCAGCCAGCTCTCCCCACCGGGTGAGAACGCGACGTCGGGTTCCACGCTCCAGTCCACCGCCCCGTAGCGCTCCACCAGTTCGGCCCAGGTGAGCCCGTCGGCCGCGCCGGGGTGCAACTCGCACAGGTCGCAGTCGGCGAGCGCCGCGAGACCGGGCAGCCCCGGGGCGATCACCCGCGCGGTCTCGATCGAGCGACCCAGGATCGAGGTGTAGAGGGCCGTGGCGTCGTCGAGCTCGCGCGTGGCCGCGAGACGTCGCGCCAGGGCGCCGGCCTGGGCCCGGCCGAGGTCGGTCAGGCCGCCGTCGCCGAGCGGACCCCCCACGACGCCCTCGGCGTTGCAGCGCGCCTCGCCGTGACGGATCAGGACGAGGCGGGTGCCCACCGGCGCGCGCCCACGCGTGAAGTAGCCCTCGGCGAAGCCCGACGTCACGCAAGCTCTCCAACGAAGGCCTCGAGCTGGCGCAGCGTCCGGCACTCGACCACCCGATCGCAGTGCGGCGCGTACTGGTTGATGATCGAGTCGCCGCTGTTCCAGTATCCCAGCGGCTCGGGATTGAGCCAGAAGACGGCCCGGGCACGGTGGTGCAGGTCGGCGAGGACCTCGGGGTGGGCCTGGTGGTAGTTGTTGCGCGCGTCGCCCAGGATCAGCACGGTCGAGCGACGCGTCACGTCCTTGGCGTAGCGGTCGTGAAAGACGCTGAAGGCTCGTCCGTAGTCCGAGTGGCCGTCGAAGGCGATCACGTCGGCCTCGGCGTTGATGCGCGCGACCGCGTCGGCCGGGTCGTCGGCGCCCTCGAAGAGGCGCGTCACCTCGTCGATCCCGTCGACGAAGACGAAGCTGCGCACCTTGGAGAACTGCGAGCTGATCGCGTGCACCAGGTGCAGGGTGAAGCGAGCGAAGGACGCCACCGAGCCCGAGATGTCGGCGATCACGATGATCTCGGGCTTGTTGGGCCGCGGGGGCTTGAAGCGCAGGTCGATCGGCACTCCCCCGGTGGAGAGGCTGCGGCGCACCGTGTGACGAAGGTCGACCGGTCCGCGACGACGCCTGCGGCGCCGACGCGCGAGGCGCGTGGCGAGCTTGCGGCTCAGGGGACGCAGGGCGTGCTCGAGCTGGGCCATCTCCTCGCGATTGGCGTGCATGACGTCGACGTCCTCGGGCAGCGGCTTGCGCACCGACTTGGCGAGGGCCTGAGATCCGCGGTCCTCGACCAGGCGCTCGCGGATCTCGCGCTCGATCTCGGCCTTGAGCATCTCCACGCGCGCGCGGGCCTCGTCGCGCGCCAGGCGCTCGGCGAGCTCGCCGGCTTCCCCGACGCTCAAACGGCGCTCAAGGTTCTCCAGGTCGAGGTTGCGCAGCGTGCGGTACAGGTAGTACGTGCCGCCCACCGGCCGGCCGGGCTCCATGCCGGCGTAGCGCGTGACGGCCTCGCCGGCGCCGCGTCGCAGTGCGTTCGCGTCACCGTCGCGCAGGGCTCGAAAGAGCAGTTCGGCCAGCTCCTCGGCCGACATCGTGCTCGACGCGCCGCCCGAGCCGCGCCGCGGGCCGGGGGCGTTGGCTCCCGTCGGGGCGCTCGTCTCGTCCTCTTGCGGATTGAGCAGCTCTTCCGCGCTGGACCAGCTGCGCATCGAGAAGAAGACATCAAAGGCGGTGTAGAAGACCGGGAGGTGGTCGCCGTCTTTGACCAGCGTGGCGGCGAGCGCCGCGCGCACCAGCGGCCGGTCGCCCAGGTCGATCGCCTGCATCGCGCGCGCCGCGTCCATGTGCTCGGTCATCGACACCGGGATGCCGGCGGCGCGCAGCTCGGCGATGAAGTCGCCCAGCAGGTTAAGCAACGGTCTTGCCGCGGCCCAGGAGCTCCTTGGTCGCCCGATCGATGTCCGTCTGGTACTTGAGCAGGATGTGCAGGGTCGCGGCCGCGTCCTCGTCGCCGATCTCCTCGCGGCCCAGCAGCACGAGCGTGCGCGCCCAGTCGAGGGTCTCGGCGACCGAGGGGGCCTTCTTCAGGTCAAGCGTGCGCAGCGAACGCACCACCCGGGCGATCTGCTCGGCCAGCGCGCTCGAGATGCCCGGCACCCGCTCGACGATGATGTCGCGCTCGCGCGCCACGTCGGGGTAGCCGACGTAGAGATAGAGGCAGCGACGCTTGAGGGCCTCGGAGAGCTCGCGGGTGTTGTTCGAGGTGAGAAAGACCATCGGGATCTGGTGGGCCCGCACGGTGCCGAGCTCGGGGATGGACACCTGATACTCGCTCAAGACCTCCAGCAACAGGGCCTCGGTCTCGAGCTCGACCCGGTCGACCTCGTCGATGAGCAGCACCACGGGGTCGGTCGCCGAGATGGCCTCGAGCAGGGGACGGCGCAGCAGGAACTCCTCGGCGAAGATGTCCTCTTCGAGGTGCGACCACTCCTCGCCGGTCGCCTCGCCGCGCCCGGCCTGGATGCGCAGCAGCTGCTTGCGGTAGTTCCACTCGTAGAGGGCCTTGGACTCGTCGAGTCCCTCGTAGCACTGCAGACGGATGAGTCGCGCGCCCGTCGCGTCGGCGACCGCGCGCGCCAGCGCCGTCTTGCCGGTCCCCGCGGGCCCCTCGACCAGCACCGGCTTGGCCAGGCGGTCGGCGAGGAAGGTCACCGAGGCGATGGCCTCGTCGCTCAGGTATCCCTGGGCGGCCAGACGGGTGCGCACGTCGTCGGGCGAGGCGAAGTTGGCGGGCGGCACCTGATCGAGCTCGAGGCGCTGGGCCAACTCCTGGCGCGGATCCAGTGACGTCATCGAACCTGTCCTTCTCCTCGTACGACCCATTTGAGACAGGTCAGCTCCTTGAGACCCATAGGGCCACGGGCGTGCAACTTCTGGGTGGAGATGCCCACCTCGCCGCCCAGGCCCAGTTCACCGCCGTCGATGAATCGCGTCGAGGCGTTCACGAGCACGGCCGCGGCGTCTACCCGACGCACCCACTCCTCGGCGCTGGTCGCGTCGCGGGTGACGATCGCCTCGCTGTGGCCCGTGCCGTAACGCGCGACGTGGCTGATCGCCTCGTCGAGGGACGCCACGACCTTGACCGCGAGCACGAGGTCGAGGAACTCACGCTCGTAGTCGTCCTCGGTCGCCTCACGGGCCGCCACGCGCCGACGCGTCTCGGCGTCGCCGCGCAGCTCGACCTGGGGGATCGCCTCGGCCATCGCCGGCAAGAAGGCGTCGGCCACGTCGCGGTGCACGAGAACCGTCTCGGCCGCGTTGCACACGCCGGGCCGCGACGTCTTGGCGTTGGCCACGATGGCGACCGCCATCTCGAGGTCGGCCGACGCGTCGACGTAGACGTGGCAGTTGCCGTCGCCGTCGAGCACGTAGGGCACGCGAGCGTGCTCGCGCATCGCGGCGATCAGGCTCGGGCCGCCGCGCGGAATCAGGCAATCGAGGACGTCGTCGAGCTGCATGAAGGCCACCGCCGCCTCGTGCGAGGAGTCCTCGACCAGTGCGACGCCATCCTCGGGCAGGCCCGCAGCCGCCAGCGCCTCGTGCCAGAGCCCCACGATGAAGCGGTTGGTCGCCTGGGCCGAGGCCGACCCGCGCAGGAAGGCCGCGTTGCCGCTACGAACGCACAACCCGGCCACGTCGCTCGTCACGTTGGGCCGGTTCTCGTAGACCACACCGATCACGCCGAGGGGCACGCGCACGCGCGACACGTCCAGCCCGTTGGGGCGCACCTGGTGGTCGGTCACCTCGAAGAGCGGGTCGGGGCTCGCGGCGACGTCGCGCAGGGCGCTCGCCATCGAGGCCACCCGGGCCTCGGTCAGGGTCAGGCGGTCGCGCCCGGCGCCGGAGTCGCGATAGCGCGCGAGCTCCTCGTCGTTAATCGCGAGCAACTCCTCGCGGCGGTCCTCGAGGGCGCTCGCGACGTCCACGAGCACCCGCTGGCGCGCCTCGTCGCTCGCAGTGGCGAGCACGGCCGCGGCGGCGCGAACGCGCGCTCCCTGGGCCCGAAGATCGCCACTCGTCATCTCGTCAGCGTAATGGAGGCTAGAGCCGACGCAGGAGGACGAGGTCGTCGCGATGGATCACGACGTCGTCGCCGTCGTCGAAGTTGTCCGCGCCCACTCGCACCAGGCCCTTGGCGACGACCTCGCCGCGAGGCCCCAGCACGTCGACGGCGTCGCCGTCTTCAAAGGCGCCCGCATGTCCCGTCACTCCCACGCGCAACAGGCTGCGACCGTGGTGTTCGAGGGCCTGGAGCGCCCCCTGGTTGATCGACACCGTGCCGGTGCTCGCCACGGCGAAGGCGATCCAGGCCTTGCGCGCGCTGAGGCGCTCGGGTCGGGGGCGAAAGGTGGTGCCAAAGCCCGAGGTCTCAGCCAGCGAGGCCGACAACGGTGAAGGCGCGCGCGCCGGCGCGATCACGGTCGTGACCCCTGACCAGGTCGCCATGTGCGCGGCCGCGAGTTTCGACGCCATGCCGCCGCTGCCCACTCCCGACGTCGAGGAACCGGCCAGGGCGAGCAACGTCGCGTCAAAGGCCTGGACCTCCTCGATCAGGGTCGCGCTGGGGTCCAGGCGCGGATCGGCGGTGAAGAGCCCCTCGGTGTCGGTGAGCAGAACCAGGTGCGAGGCCGCCACCAGGTTGGCCACGAGGGCGGCGATCCGGTCGTTGTCGCCGAAGCGGATCTCGGCGTCGGCGACGGCGTCGTTCTCGTTGACGATGGGCACGACGCCGAGGGATTTCAGCGCGGCCAGGGTCGAACGGGCGTGCAGATACTGACCGCGGTTGGAGAAGTCGAGCGGCGCGAGCAGGACCTGGCCAACGGCGACGCCCTCGCGCGCGAACGCGTCACGCCAGGCCGACATGAGAAGGGGCTGGCCCACCGCGGACACCGCCTGGAGGGTCACCGCGTCGTGGGGACGACTGCGCCCCGCGCCGACCTCGGCCCAGCCGGCGGTGATCGCGCCCGAGGTCACGACGACGACCTCCCAGCCCTCGCGCACGAGGCCGACGACGTCGCTCGCCAGGGTGGTGAGGACGGAGTGGTCGACGCCACCCGTGGCGTCGGTTACCGACGTGGTACCGACTTTGACGACGACGCTACGCGTCGTCACGACCGTCTCCTAAGTCCAGGCGGCCGTGGCGCGCCAGACGCTCGCGGCGCGTCGCCCGATGGTGGTCGCCGCGATCGAGTCCGGCGGCCACCTCGTCGCGCCACCACTCAAAGGTCAGCGCTCCGACGCTCACGATGTCCCCGTCGACGACGCCGGCTCGCGTCAGCAACCGGTCCACCCCGAGCGCCTTGAGTCGACTGACCACCTCGGCCAGCGCCTCGTCGTCGGTGAGGTCCTGGAAGCGCACCGCGCGCAGCGCCGGGCGGCCGAGCACGTGCCAGCCGTCGGGCCCGCGTTCGACGCGCACCTCCTCGGGCAGCGGACGGTGCACGACCTCGACGGCCTCGCGGGTCGACTCCTCCTCGCGACGAACGGCGGCAACCAGCTCACCGAGTCGGGCCACGAGCTTCGCGATGCCCTCACCCGTGATCGAGGAGATGACCTCAAGGTCACCCGCGTCATGGACCGCGACGTCACCCTTGGAGCCGACGACGACGCGCGGGCGCGCAAGAAGGTCGGCCTGGTAGTCGCCGAGCTCGCGCAACAGGATCTCGAGCTGGGTCGCCGGATCGGCCGCGTACTCCGAGAGGTCGATCAACACGCACAGCACCCGGGCGCGCTCGACGTGGCGTAAGAAGTCGTGCCCGAGGCCGCGGCCCTCGGCCGCGCCCTCGATCAGTCCCGGGATGTCGGCCATGACGAACTCGGTCGCCGCGCCGGGGCGCCCGGCGCGCTCGCCCACGCGCACCACACCCAGGTTGGGCACGAGAGTCGTGAAGGGGTAGTCGGCGATCTTGGGCTTGGCGGCCGACACCCGTGCGATCAGGGTCGACTTGCCGACGTTGGGGAATCCGATGAGCGCCACGTCGGCCTGGAGCTTGAGTTCGAGGTTGTACCACTTCTCCTCGCCCACCTCGCCCTGCTCGGCGAAGGCCGGGGCGCGACGGCGATTGGACAGGAAGCGCGCGTTGCCCGCTCCCCCGGTGCCGCCCTCGGCGGCCAGCCAGCGCTCACCCGGCGTGGCCAGGTCGATCAGAACGTTCCCCTCGCGATCGCTCACCACGGTGCCGACGGGAACCTTGACGACGACGTCCTTGCCCCGCGAGCCGTGCTGGCGCTTGGAGGTGCCGTGCTGGCCGTCGGTGGCGCGGTGATAGGGGTGGTCACGAAAGCCCAGCAGGGAGGCCTGATTGGGGTCGGCGACCAGCCAGACGTCGCCGCCGCCGCCGCCGTCACCGCCGTCGGGGCCGCCCTTGGCCACGTGGGCCTCGCGACGAAAGCTCACACAGCCCGCCCCTCCGTCGCCGGCCTTGGCGTGGAGTTGGGCCGAATCGACGAAGGAGGACACGCCGCCATCCTACGGGGCGCCCCTCGCGTCCAGGAAGGAAGGACGCCCTGCACGACTCTCGCGTCCTCGGCACGCCTCGTAGTCTTCTGACATGGAGCAACGCGTGACGCTGATCACGTTGGGGGTCACCGATCTCGCACGGTCGCGCGCGTTCTACGAGCACCTCGGCTGGCGGGGCCAGGAGGTGGACGAGACGGTCTTCTTCCAGGCCGGCGCTCTGGCCCTCGTGCTCTGGGGGCGTGACAAGCTGGCGGCCGACGTCGGGGTGGCCGACGCCGGCGACTTCTCGGGCGTCGCGCTGGCGCACAACGTTCGCTCACGCGCCGAGGTCGACGAGATCATCGACCTGGCCCGCGAAGCCGGTGCGAACGTCACCCGCGAGCCCGCGGTGACCTTCTATGGCGGGTATGCCGGGTACTTTCGCGACCCCGACGGACACGCCTGGGAGATCGCCCACAACCCGGGCTTCGCCCTGCGCGCCGACGGCTCGCTGGTGTTGCCCGACTTCAGCGCGGGTTCGCAGCCCGCCTGACTCAGTCGCGGGCGACCAGTTCGCCGACGGCCTGTGCGAACATCGCCTGATGGGCGTCGACGTGCTCGCGCGTCGTGGCCGGGCACATGAGGGCCATGTTGTGAAACGGCGTGATGAGGATCCCGCGGTTCACGCCGTAGAGGTGGAGGTAGTCCTCGAGCAGCTCGTCGGCGCTGCGCATCGACGCGCCACCGCTGGTGGGGGCCGGCTTGGCGAAGCGATACTCGCAGCGCGCACCGAGCTGACTGATCGACCAGGCGAGGTCGTGCTCGTCGATGACCGACTGAACCCCCTGGGCGAAGGCGGTCGCGAGCATCTCCATCGGGCCAAAGACGTCATCGGTAAGGACCTGGCCCAGCACCGCGCGCATCGCGGCCAGGCTCAGCGGGTTGCCCGCCAGGGTCCCGCCGACCCCGCCGACGTCCACGATGTCCGCGCCGTTCGCCACGGCGGCGTGCACGCGCGCGGCCAGGTCGGCGCTGAGCCCGTAGGCCCCACAGGGCACGCCCCCACCGAGGGACTTGCCGATGGTCAGAGCGTCCGGGCGCAGGTTGAAACGCCGCGTGGCCCCACCGGGGCCGGCCGAGAAAGTGTGGGTCTCGTCGATGATGAGAAGGGTCCCCGTCTCGTCGCAGACCGCGCGCACGCCTTCAAAGAAGCCGGGCTCGGGCAGCACGATGCCGATGTTGGTCAGGGCCGGCTCGGTGAGCACGGCCGCCACGTCGCCGTGGGCGAGCTCGCGGCGAAGCCCCTCAAGGTCGTTGAACTCGACCACCCGCGTGGTGGTCGCCGGGTCCACGGCCGCGCCCACGTTGCCGGGGCGCGACACCGCGCGCCCGTCCTCGGCCACGACGAACGTCTCGTCGACGGTCCCGTGGTAGGAGTAGGAAAAGACCAGGACCTTGGGCCGACCCGTCACCAGGCGCACGAGTCGCAGTAGCCAGCGATTGGCGTCGGTCGCCGAGAGCGTGAAGGACCACTGGGCGAGCCCGAAACGCCGCGACAGCTCGGCGGCGACCCATTCGGCGTCCTCGCTGGGCAGCATGGTCGTCACCCCGCCGCGCACGCCGATGCGCTCGTTGACCGCGGCCACCAGGGCCGCGGGCGAGTGTCCGGCCATCGCGCCGGTGTCACCCAGGGCGAAGTCGATCAGCTCATGGCCGTCGAGGTCGGTGACGAGCGCCCCGTGGGCACTGTCGAATCCCAGGGGGAACCCCCCGGCCCACTTGTTCATCCAGGTCATCGGAACACGGCCGAAGAGGTGGTTCGACCGCTCGAAGAGGGCGCGCGAGCGCGGGTGCTGGGCCTCGTAGCGGGCGGCCTCTCGGGCCACCAGGGCCCCTAAACGCTCTCGATCTATGGTCGTCATAGCCTCCATCGTAGAGAGCCACGGGCCCGTCTCCGAGATCCCAGGCCGCAAAAGGCCACTATGGTCAGGACTTTTGCGGGAAAATAATCACTCCGTGATGTGAAATTTACCGAGAAATCCCCATTTTCAGCCACTTTTGCGATAAAGATGGCCTTGGTGTCCGGAAAACTCCCGGGCCGTTTTGACCAAGAGTAAGGAGTCGACCGGTGAACAAGGCCGAGTTGGTAGATGCAATAGTGGCCGAGAGCGGCGCGACCAAGAACACGGTGGCGGAGGTCCTCAAGGCTTTTGAAGACGTGGTCGTGTCCAACGTGTCCAAGGGCGAAAAGATCGTTCTGTCGGGCTTCTTGTCCTTTGAGCGCGTCGAGCGCAAGGCCCGCACCGCCCGCAACCCCCAGACGGGTGAGGCGATTCAGGTGAAGGCGTCGCGCGCGCCCAAGGTTTCGGTGGGTTCGACCTTCAAGAAGGCCGTCAAGGGCTAGTTCTTTCAACAAAAAAACCCCCCGGGCGCAAGCTCGGGGGGTTTTTTGTTGCGAGAAGCGTCGTTAGTCGGTGACGACGTCCACCAGGCGGCGTCCGGCGCGGAAGCCGAACTTCACCTTGCCCTCGGCGAGGGAGAACAGCGTGTCGTCCTTGCCCAGACCGACGTTGCGGCCCGGGTGAAAGCGCGTGCCGCGCTGGCGCACGATGATGGAGCCGGCCTTCACGGCGGTGCCGTCGAAGGTCTTCACGCCGAGGCGCTGCGCGTTGGAATCGCGGCCGTTACGGGTTGAACCGCCACCCTTGGTCTTTGACATGGACTCCCCTAGCCCTTGGGCGAGATCGACGTGATCTCGACGGTCGAATAGTGCTGACGGTGGCCCCAGCGCTTGCGCTGGTTGGCCTTGGCCTTGTAGGTCAGGGCCCGGATCTTGGGACCCTTCTCCTCGCCGATGATGGTGGCGCTGACCACCGCACCCTTCAGCGCGGGGCCCGCGACGACCTCGTCGCCGTCGACGAGCAGGACGGGTTCAAACTGGATGGCAGAGCCCACCGCTTCGGAGCGCAGATCCACGCGGACCACCTGGCCCTCGCTGACGCGCTCTTGGGATGTTCCTACTCGGATAACGGCGTACATAGGGTCTCCATACTAGCAAATTGACGTAGGCCGGCTTACAACCCGGTCGCGACGACGAAACCCCGACCGTCACAGACGCTGCAGACCGTCGACACCGATTCGAGCAGGCCCTCGTTGACCCGCTTGCGCGTCATCTCGACCAGTCCCAGCTCGGAGATGTCAAAGACCTGGGTGCGAGTCTTGTCACGACTCAGGGCCTGGCGAAGCGCCGAGGCCACCGCCTCTCGGTTCGCCTTGGACTCCATGTCGATGAAGTCGATGACGATGATGCCGCCGATGTCGCGCAGGCGCAGCTGGCGGGCCACCTCCTCGGCGGCCTCGAGGTTGTTGCGAAAGACCGTCTCTTCGAGGTTCGTGGTGCCGACGTTCTTGCCCGTGTTCACGTCGACCACGGTCAGGGCCTCGGTGCGCTCGATGATGAGCGATCCCCCCGAGGGCAGGAAGACCTTGCGATCCAGGGCCCGGTGGAGCTGCTCGTGGACGAAGTAGCGCTCGAAGAGGGGCAGGTCCTGGTTGTCGGGGTCGTAGTACTCGATGCGATCGGCCAGCTCGGGGTTCACGGCAAGGACGTACTCGCGCACCTTGTCATAGAGGTCACGGTCGTCGATGATGACGCCGCGGTAGTCCTCGTTGAGCTCTTCGCGCAGCACGCGCACCGCCAGGTCGAGGTCCCGGTAGATCAGCCGGGGCTGGTTCGAGCGGGCGACCTCGGCCTCGATCGCGGCCCACTTCTCGGCGAGCGAGGCCACGTCGCGCGCGAGGTCTTCGGCGACGACGCCCTCGGCGGCGGTGCGGATGATGATGCCGTGGCGCTCGGGCTTGACGTCGTCGATGATCTTGCGCAGGCGGCGGCGTTCGCCGTCGGGCAGGCGCTTGGAGATGCCGATCGTCGAGGAGTTAGGCACCAGCACGGCGAAGCGGCCCGGCAGGGACACTTCCTGGGTCAGTCGCGCCCCCTTGGCGCCGATGGCGTTCTTCGTGACCTGGCAGATGATCGTCTGGCCCGCGCGGATCATCTCCTCGATACGCCGGTTGCTCGGCGCGGGGCCGTCGACGTCATCGGTGTCAAAGGAGACATCGCCGCGGTAGAGGACGGCGTTCTTCGGGATCCCGATGTCCACGAAGGCCAGCTCCATGCCCGGTAGGACGTTCTGGATCCGGCCCACGTAGATGTTCCCGTCGATCTGGTTGGTCTCGTCGGCAGCCTTGGCGACCGTGTACTCGACCATCGTGCGACCCTCGAGGGTCGCGATGTGCGTCGCACCTTCGGTGGAGTGCACGCACATGAGGTAGCGGCCCTGGGCCCGGGTCCGGCGCTCGCCGCCGCGGCGGCGCCGGGTGCGGCCGCGACCAACGGCCTCACCGGCCTCGGGGGCTGACGCCTCCACGGGTGCCTCCACCGGACGGCCGTCGGGGCGCGGAGCGTTCGATCGTGACTGGCCACTGCGGCCACGGCCGCCGCGACGACGTCGCTGGCCGCTCGAGGGGGCCGGCGAGGACCCCGACGATCCCGCGCCGTTGCTCGACGCGCCGGGTGCGGGTCGAGTGTCGCCGATTTGTGGGGCGGGTCGAGTGTCGCCGATACGGGGCTTAGACGGTGAGGAAGAGGGGGACGGGGTGCTGGTGTCGTCGCTCACGACGGGAACTCCTTGCGGTCAATGACGCGTGGGCGCTCCGGGCGCGCACGCGATGCGGGGGGTCGCGACGTAGGTCGCAACCATCGATGGTGTCGTGGGGAACGAGCGACCGCACCACGGCGAGAATCCAACCCACGGATAGTCGATGGACCAACCCTTGGTGTCTCACGATGCTCTCAGTCTGGGACCGGGGTGCGTGTGCACGCCAGGTCCGCGGCGTTCTAACGCGCCCCGGCACTCTGCTCGGTGGCGCCCCACGTCCCAAGGATACTCGCCGCGGCCTCAGCCCGGTGACGTTGTGCTCGTCGAGGGCCTGGTCGTGGCCGACGTGGTCGTCGTCGCGGAGACCGCGGGCAGGCCGAGGTGGGCGCGGGTCGTGAGCGGTGCCGGTGGATGGGCGTAGAGGTAGTTGAAGGTCTCGGCCACGACCGGAGCGGCCGCCTCGGATCCGTAGCCTCCCTCGGCGATCACGCAGACGACGACGTAGCGCGGGTGATTGGTGGGGCCAAATCCCACGAACCACGAGTTCGGCGCGAGGCCCGGCGCGTTGCTCGCCGTGCCGGTCTTGCCCGCCAGTGGGAAGTTGGCCAGTGAGAAGTGCAGGATCGAGTGGAACGTGTAGTAGGCGGTTCCGCGCGGGTTGGCGATGACCCCCGTGAGACCCTCGAGGATCGGGCCGCGCACGCTCGGGGGAAGGTTGACGTGTCCCAACACGCGTGGCAGGTAGCGCTCGATCACCTTGCCGGTGGGGCTGACGACCGCCGCGGCGACCTCGGGCGCGTAGCGCGTGCCCCCGTTGGCAAAGGTCGCGTAGGCCTGGGCCATCTCGATCGGGGTGACCGCGGTCGTGCCCTGGCCGAAGGCCATCTCGATGTTGTCGCCGGTGTACCAGCTCACGTTGGGAAAGGCCTTGGGCGCGGCCGCGTGCAACTGCTGGCGCACCACGGGAGAGTCCACGCGGCCCTGGACCTCGTTGGGAAGGTCGATGTTGGTGTACTGGCCGAGTCCGTACTTGGCCGCGACGTTCTGGATCGGCGTCTCGCCGTAGCGCTGCTGCTGGGACCAGAAGAGATATCCCAGGTTGTAGAAGTAGTAGTCCGAGGAGACCGTGATGGCCGTGGGCAGGGTGATGAGTCCGGCGCCCGAGTACTGGTCGTCGTGGAAGAGACACCCGTGCGCGCCCTGGAGACATCCCGGCACCTTGAAGACGCCCGTGTCGTCGACGACCTTGTTCGCGGGGAAGATGCCCGTCTGGAGTTGCGCCGTGGCCGTGACCATCTTGAACGTGCTACCGGGCGTATAAAGACCCTGGATGGCGTAGTTGTTGAAGGCGCCCTCGTTGAGTAGCTGATGAAACGTCGTCTCCGAGAGGCCGTTGACGAAGGAATTGAGGTTGTAGCTCGGATAGCTCGACATGGCCAGGACCGCGCCCGTGTTGGGGTCGAGCACCAGCGCCGCACCGTTGGGCGCCTTGGGGTGGACATGGCTGACGGGGTCGATCGAGTGGCGCACCGTGATGATGTCGGCGGCCAGATAGGAGTCGAGCGCCTTCTGGAGACCCTCGTCGATGTTGAGCACCACCGAGTTGCCGCTGACCGGCGGCTTGGTCACGACTGAGCCCAGGATGTTGCCGAAGGCGTCCACGGTCAGGGTGCGCGTCCCGTCGACGCCGCGCAGGTAGCGCTCGTAGTAGGACTCGATGCCGGTCTTTCCGATCTGGGAGTTCGTCTGGTAGCCCTCGTTCGGGTGAGCCGCGATCTCGGCGCCGGTGATCGGCCCGACGTAGCCGAGCACTTCGGCCGCCGTGAGGCCACCCAGGGGGTAGGAACGCGTGGAGACGTTCGAGACCGACACGCCCGGGAACTCGCTCGGATGGGTCTTGATGAACTCGACGACGCGCGCCGGAGCGTTGGTCAGGATCGGCGCGGGCTGGTACGGGTCGTACTGCTGGTTGTTCAGCGCCGCGTTGATCTGGGTGACGCTGACGCCGGTCAGCGCCGACAGGGCGCCCTTGATCGAGGGGTCGAGCGCGGCCTCGGCGCGCGAGAGCTGCACTTCGGTCGTGATGACGTTGGTCACCAGGGGATGGCCCGAGCGGTCCAGGATCAGGCCCCGGGGCGCGGGAATGGTGCTGACGCGCAGCGAGTTGGCGTCGACGTTGGCCACGCTCTGGGAGTAGTTGATGATCTGCAGGTTGAAGAGCCGGTAGATCAGCACCAGCAAGAGCACGAGGAAGAAGATGCCGATGACCATCCAGCGACGCTCGGGCCGCGAGCCGATCTCCTCGGGCGAGGCCACGAGGTCGCGGATGCCGACGGCCCGCGGCTCGTTGATCGATCGACCCCGTCCCCGGAAGGGGTTGAGCGTGACCCACGGCCGCCAGAGCCGTGAGAAGAGCGAGCCCGTGGGCCGTTCGCGCCAGGACTTCTTCATCGGCGCATCGCGGGCGCGAGCCGCGTGACGGCGCGCCCGAGGCGCGCGAAGGGCCGGGCGAAGACAGCGAAGGCGATCGCGTTGACCCACATCGCGTCGAGCACGCTGCCACGCCAGAGCGAGAAGTTCAAGACGACCGCGCCCAGGACCACGTAGAGCGCCGGCGCGAGCAGTCCGACGATTCCCCCGAGGATCGGCGTGACCCACCACGCGGCCGACTCGAGGTCACCGACCCCCTCGCGGCCGAGGCGGGCGGCGGCCCACGCGACGAGCCCTCCTACCACCGCGGTCAGACCGAAGGGCGTGATCGCGTGGGCGTCCACGCACAGTCCCCCCACGCCCGCGACGACGACGCCGAGGGCGGTCGAACCTGACAGGCCCACGGCCAGCGGCCAGAGCCACACCGCCATGACGACCACGCCGGCCACACGCAGGTTCGTCAACACCACGAGCTGCACGCCCACGATGAAGAGGGTCACGACGACTGCCGGTACCAACGCGCGACTCACGTAGAGGGCTCCCAGAGCACCACGTCGACGTAGAAGAGGTTGGTCAGGTCAGCCGTCGGCGTGACGCCGACGTCGTAGGTGGTCGCGCCCGGCGTCAGATTCACGTTGGTCACGCGCGCCACCGGCAGGCCCAACGGGTACAGCCCACCACTGAGCCCATCGGTGAAGAGGACCGTGCCGGGGCGAATGGACGAGGTCAGCGACACCGCGGACGCGCCCATCGCGTTGTTCAGTCCGTGACCGCTCACGACGATCGATGTCGAGGAGTTCTTGTACGTCACGCCGATCGCCGAATTGGCGTCGGTGATGAGCCGCACCGTCGAGCCGTGGGGCGTGGTCGAGATGACCGTGCCCACGAGGCCCCCGTTGGCCACCACCGGCATCCCCGCGAGCACGCCGTTGTCGCGTCCGACCGAGATGTCGACGGTCGCGGCGAAACTCGTCGGCGCGAGCGTCGTCACCTGGGCGGCGACCACGGGCAACGATCCCACGAAGGGCACGTGAAGTTGGGTCGTCAACTGCTGGAGCTGGCGCTGCATCGCCCAGGTCTGGTTGAGGGCCGTCTGCGCCTTTCCGAGTTCGTAGCGCAGTCGCTGATTCTGGGCCACGACGTCGGAGTAGTTGATCGCACCCGCGAAGAGGTGACCGACGGGGCGGGCGATTTCACTCACCGTCCAGCTGAACGGTGAAACCACGAGGTTGATGGCGCTGCGAAGTCCCGACTCGACGCCGACGGTCAGATAGAGCAGGGTCGCGGCCAACGTCGCCGACACCCCGAGCGTCCAGGCTCGCCGCTTCGCCCGGTCGCTGGCCACGCTAACGAGACGGGCTGGACTTCAACATGCGTGAGAAGGTTTCGAGTTCCTCGAGGCACATGCCGCTACCGAGGGCCACGCAGTTCAAGGGGTCGTTCGCGACGATGATGGGCATGTTCGTCTCGAACTCGAGACGCTGGGCGATGCCGTTGAGCAACGCGCCACCACCAGTCAGGACGATCCCCTGTTCCATCAGGTCCGACGAGAGCTCGGGCGGCGTGCGATCGAGGGTGACCTTCACGGCGTCGACGATGGCTTGCACCGGCTCCTCGATGGCCTGGCGGATCTGCTCGGTCGAGATGACGACCGTCTTAGGCAGGCCGGTCACGAGGTCGCGTCCGCGGATCTCGGCGCGCAACTCCTGCTCGAGCGGATAGGCCGAGCCGAGTTGGATCTTGATCTCCTCGGCGGTGCGCTCACCGAGCGCCAACTGGAACTCCTTCTTCACGAAGGCGACGATCGCCTCGTCGAGCTCGTCACCGCCAACGCGAATCGACTGGCTGGTCACGATGCCGCCCAGGGAGATCACCGCGACCTCAGTCGTACCGCCGCCGATGTCGACGACCATGTTGCCGCTCGGCTCGTGAATCGGCAAGCCGGCCCCGATGGCCGCAGCCATCGGCTCTTCGATGATGTAGGCCTTGCGCGCGCCGGCGAACTCTGCCGCCTCCATGACCGCACGCTGCTCGACACCGGTGATGCCCGACGGCACGCAAATCACCATCCGGGGCTTGGCGAAGCGACGCTGGTGCACGCGGTGAATGAAGTAGCGCAGCATCTTCTCGCAGATCTCGAAGTCCGCGATGACGCCGTCCTTGAGGGGACGGATCGCCTGGATATTGCTCGGCGTGCGGCCGATCATCCGCTTGGCCTCGGCGCCGACGGCCAGGGGCTTGCCGTCCTTGACGTCGACCGCGACCACCGACGGCTCGTTCAGAATGATGCCGCGCCCGCGTACGTAGACCAGCGTGTTCGCGGTGCCAAGGTCAACGGCCATGTCTCGGCCGAGCAATGAGAAACGACTGTCAACCATACAAACCCTTTGGCGAGGGGACGTCACCCTCGTGCACAAGGCTAGGGCACACGGGCCGCTGTCGACCACCCACAGCGTTAGGCCAGGTGAGGAAAGAAGATCCCGATCTCGCGCAGCGCCGACTCGGCCGAATCCGACCCGTGGATCAGATTCTCCGCCATCTTGGTCGCCAGGTCCCCGCGAATCGTCCCCGGGGCCGCCTCGGCCGGATTGGTCGCGCCCATGAGTGCGCGCACGACCCTCCAGGTGTCCTCTGGTCCCTCGACGACGGCGACCAGCACCGGCGAGCGCGTGATGAAGTCAACCAGCCCCTCGAAGTAGGGGCGCCCGACGTGCTCGGCGTAGTGGTGCTCGGCGAGGTCGCGGTCGAGAAGTCGCAGTTCAGCGGCCACCAGGCGCATGCCCTTGCGCTCCAGGCGAGCCAGTATCTCGCCGGTCAGCCCGCGTTCCACGCCGTCGGGCTTGACCATGATCAGGGTTCTATTCACAGCGGATCAATCTAACAGTCTCAGTTGAGATGCCGAGACGTGATGCCCAGCACCTCGCCGCGCACCTCGCCGACCAGATAGAGGCTGCCGGTGACCACGATGAGGTCCTCGTCGGTGCTGCGCTCGCGCGCGTGGGCCAGCGCGGTGGCGCTGCCAGGGTGCTCGTAGGCCACTGCGCCGAGGGCGCGCAGCGCGGACGCGATCTCACTCGCCGGCACCGCGCGCGGCGACACGGGCGCGCAGCAGAAGAACTCACTGAACCCGATCTCCACGAGCGGCGCCACCATGTCGGACACGTTGCGACCGCTTAGGATCCCGATCACGCACCGTCGGGTTCCCTCGACGTGGAACGCCCCGTCGAGGGCCGCGCACAGCACCGCGATGCCCGCGGGATTGTGCGCTCCGTCGACGACGAGCATCGGGTGGTGCGCGAGCACCTCGAGTCGCCCGGCCATCGTCGCCTGGGCGAGCACCTCGCGCACGACCTCGTCGCCGATTGCCCTTCCCATCAGGGCCTCCGTTGCGACAATGGCGGTCGCCGCATTCTCGCCCTGGTGCAGGCCGTGCAGTCGAACGAGGACGTCGTCGTAGGTGGCAAAGGGAGTGCGCACACTGATGAGCCGTCCACCGAGAGCGAGTTCGTTGCTCAGCAGGTCGAAGTCAATGCCGCGAATCCACGGCGTCGCGCCCACCACGTCGCAGCGCGCTCGTACGACGTCGACGACGATGGCGTTCGTGGTGCCCACGACCGCGATCGCGCCGGGGTGAATGATGCCCGACTTATCGGTGGCGATCTCGCGCACCGTGTTGCCCAGGACCGCGGTGTGGTCCAGGTCGACGTTGGTCAGCACCGCCACCGGCGCCTCGAGGACGTTGGTCGAGTCCCACGTGCCACCCATGCCCACCTCGATGACCGCGACCTCGACTCCCTCGTCGGAGAAGTGCAACATCGCCGCGACGGTCAGCAGCTCGAATCTGGTCAAGGTGACCCCGCCGGCCGACTCGGCGTCGGCCAGTCGCGAGAGCAGCGCCACCAGGTCGTCGTCCTTGATCGGCTCGCCATTGACCGCGATCCGTTCGTTCACCGCGTGCAGGTCCGGGCTGGTGAAGGTGCCCACGCGCAGACCGGACCCCGCGAAGAGCGCCGCGCAGAGCGTCGTGGTCGTTCCCTTGCCGTTGGTGCCGGTCACGTGCACGCTCTGATAGTCGCGGTGCGGATCTCCGAGGAGCCGCAGGGCCTCGACGACCGGCTCGAGGCTCGGGACGCGCCGGCGCGGAATGACGCGCTCGAAGTCGACGTGCGACTCGAGCCAGGTCAACGCCTCGTCGTAGGAGTCAAAGCGCACGCGTTAGCTCGCGCGACGGGTTCGCGTCGTCTTTCTCAACTCGTACGTTGGCGCCACCTGGTCGCGCACCGACTCGGCCGTGACGATGCAGCGCGTCACGTCGCCGCGACCGGGAACGTCAAACATCGTCTCGAGAAGGACACTTTCGAGGATGGAGCGCAGCCCGCGGGCCCCGGTCCCGCGCTCAAGCGCCAAATCCGCGATGGCCTCCAGGGCGTCCGGCTCGATCTCGAGGTCCACCCCGTCCATGGCCAGGACCTGGCGATACTGCTTGACCAGAGAGTTCTTGGGCTCGGTGAGCACACGGATCAACATGTCGCGATCGAGCTGCTGAACCGCTCCCACGATGGGCAGGCGCCCAATGAACTCGGGGATGAGGCCGAACTTCATCAGGTCCTCGGGCAGCGCGTGTCGGAACAACTCGATGTCGCCGGCCCGCTTGGACTCGATGGGCGAGTTGAAGCCCATCGACTTCTTGCCCAGTCGGCGCTCAATGATCTGCTCGAGTCCCGAGAACGCTCCGCCGCACACGAAGAGGATGTTCGACGTGTCGATGGTGATGAACTCCTGGTGCGGGTGCTTGCGTCCACCCTGGGGCGGCACGCTCGCGACCGTGCCTTCGAGGATCTTGAGCAGCGCCTGCTGGACACCTTCACCCGAGACGTCACGGGTGATCGAGGGGTTCTCCGCCTTGCGGGCGATCTTGTCGATCTCGTCGATATAGATGATGCCGCGCTCCGCGCGCTTGACATCGAAGTCGGCGGCGGCGAGGAGCTTGAGAAGGATATTCTCCACGTCCTCGCCCACGTAGCCCGCTTCGGTGAGCGCGGTGGCGTCCGCGATGGCGAAGGGAACGTTGAGCATGCGCGCGAGCGTCTGGGCGAGGAACGTCTTGCCGCAACCCGTGGGGCCGAGCAGGAGGACGTTCGACTTGGCGACCTCGACGTCGTCGTCGTGCAGGGGACCGGACTGGATGCGCTTGTAGTGGTTGTAGACCGCGACCGCGAGAATCTTCTTGGCAACGTCCTGGCCGATCACGAACTCGTCGAGAAACGCGGAGATCTCGCGCGGCGTCGGCAACTCCTCGAGGACGAACTCGGGGCGGTCACCGAACTCATCGGCGATGATGTCGTTGCACAGGTCGATGCACTCGTCACAGATGTAGACGCTGGGACCCGCGATCAACTTCTTCACCTGCTTTTGGCCCTTGGCACAAAAGCTGCACTTGATGAGGTCGTTGCCTTCTCCAAATTTTGCCACGGATAACCTCCGACACGACCGGTCCCCACCATCCTACGGGGCTCGCGACGACGAAAGAGGATCCCTACGGGCGCCGGGAGATGACCTCGTCAATGAGCCCGTAGGTCACGGCCTCGTCGGCGCCCAGTATGAAGTCGCGGTCGGTGTCCTTGGAGATGCGCTCGACGCTTTGGCCCGTGTCGTGGCTCAGCATCTCATTGAGCATGTCCTTCATGCGAAGGATCTCACGAGCCTGGATCTCGATGTCCGAGGCTTGGCCCCCGACCCCGCCCCAGGGCTGGTGCATCAGGACGCGCGTGTGCGGCAGCGCGTAGCGCTTGCCCTTGGCGCCCGCGCCGAGGAGCACCGCGGCGGCCGAGGCCGCCTGGCCGAAGCAGAACGTCGACACGTCGGGCTTGATGTACTTCATCGTGTCGTAGATCGCGAGCAGGCCGGTGATGTCGCCGCCGGGCGAGTTGATGTAGAGGTTGATGTCCTTGTCGGGGTCCTCGGACTCGAGGAACAGCATCTGCGCGCAGATGAGGTTCGCCACGGTGTCGTCGATGGGAGTCCCCAGGAAGATGATGCGCTCTCGCAGCAGTCGGCTGTAGAGGTCGTAGGCACGCTCGCCACGGTTGGAGGATTCCACCACCGTAGGGACGAGGTAGTTCTGGGCGCGGTAGTCGTTCACGGCCCTACCTTACGCGCCAAGTTCGCCGGACTGATCCTGACTGAGCAACTCGCGGTTGACCTCGACACCCTGGGGGTCGACAAAGGTCACGTGCTCGAGCAGCCAGCGCGAGGCCTTCATCTTGGCCACCTCGGCGCTGAAGGCGACGGCCCGACCGGTGTCACGAAGGTTGGTGCGCAGCACGTCGGCGTCCGTAGCCATCGACGCAGCGGTCTTCTCGAGCTCCTCGTCGATCTCCTCGGGGGTGGGCTCGAGGCCCTCCTCGCGCACGATCGCGCGCAGACCCAGGTCGATGCGCACGGCGCGGCGCGCGTCCTCGCGCAACTTCTCGAGGAGCACCTCAGGCGTCTGATTGGTCACCTGGAGGAACGTCTCGAGCGAGAGGTTCTGCTCGCCCAGACGGTGACCCAAATCGTGGAGGCGCTCCTCGGTCTCCGCGGCGACCAAAGTCTCGGACACCTCCGCGTCGGGCACCAGGTCGCTCAGGGCCATCAGCATCGCGTCGCGCTGGGACATCTGGGCTTCGACGATCTTGCGCGACCGCAGTTGCGCCAGGATCGAGTCACGCATGTCGTCCACGCCCTGCCAGTCGGTGTTTTCGCTCACCCACTCGTCGGTCAGCTCGGGCAGTTCGCGCTCGCGCACCTGCTTGAGATTCAAGTCGAAGGTCGCGACGACACCGGGCTCGAGATTGCCGTTGACGCTCAGTGTCTCGCCGGCCTTCAGTCCGAGGATCAACTCGTCCACGCCGTCGGTGATCGTTCCCGAGCCCACGGTGTACATGTACTCGGCCATCTCGAGGGGCTCGTCTTCGGAGGCGACCTTGGTCACCTTCACGTCCATGGTGACGAGATCGCCGCTGACGATAGGACGCTCCACCTCGCGCAGCACGGCGTCGGTCTCGCGGTATCGGTCGATCTGGGCCTCGACCTCGACGTCGGTGACCTGCGGAGAGGGAATCGTCACGCGCAGAGCGCCATAGCCGCTGATGGCGACCTCGGGGCGGACTTCCACCTCGGCGTCAAAGACGAGCGGTCCCTCCTCCTCGCCGGCGGTGATGTCGATCTGGGGCTGGCCGATCGGATCGATCAGGGTGTCGGCGACCGCGCGCGCGTAGAAGTTGGGCAGCGACTCGCGAATGGCCTCGCTACGCAGAACCTCGGCACCTCCGAGGTGCGCGATCAGGACGTTCTTGGGCACCTTGCCCTTGCGGAACCCCTTGACGCTTACCTGGCGCGACAGCTCCTTGGCAGCCAGGTCGATGGCCTCGCTCATCTCGTCGAGGTCGACCTCGACGTTGAGCTTGACACGGTTGTTGTCCAGGGTGGTGACGGTGGCGCGCATAAGAACGACCAGCCTACCGGACCACCAAGAATCCGCTAAATCATGATCGCCAGGGCTTCGGCGAAGGCCCGAGCCACGTCGCGGCTCCCCCGGACGTCCGTCGCCGAGGCATTGAGGAACGCGTCGGCGCTGATGCGCCCGGCGCAGCGCCGCCAGAATAGGGCGACCGGCGTCGTCACCTCGAGAGTCGGCTCCTCGTTCGCCGTGGCGACCGCGCCGGCCCGGCCGTTGGCGACCGCGACCATGACGCTGCGCGCGAGGCGCCCGGTCAGATTGACGCGCACGAGCGTGCCGTCGGGAGCGGACATCTTCTTTCCCACGACGAAGGGCAGGGAGGATTCGAAGCGGTTGATCACGATCTCCTCGCCCGGTCCGTGGTCGTCGGCGGGCTCTAAGAGCGCGTCGCGGATGTCCTGAAGGTGGATCCAGCTGTCGAGCACGCGCGTTTCCATGAAGCGGTGATACGGACGCTCCCCCTCCGGGCTCCAGCCCACGACGTCCCACTCCTCGGCGCTCATCGCGCGCAGCGCGGCGATCGAGGCCGCGGCGGCCGCGCGGAACTGGGCGAGCACCTCGGCGCCGGACTCGCCGCGGTGTGCGGCGACGAACGCCTCGTTGAATTCGCCCATCGAATTCTTCACGTGATCGGGCATCGGACCCTCGAAATCCGGCACGGCGCCCCCGCGCAACCACACCTCGATGCCGAGCAGGTGGCTCAATACGTCGCGCACGCTCCAGCCGGGGCACGCGGTCGGCGCGTCGAAGTCGGCCGGCGCGCGATCGCGCAGCGCCGCCTCCACGCTCGCCCAGGTCTCTTCGAGCGCGTCGGTGATCCAGTCGTAGGCCATGGCACCTCCCTCCGTCACCTTAGGAAATCTCGTGTAGGGATCGCGCCGCCGATGTGACAGCATGGAGCCACGGGAAGTAGCGCAGCTTGGTTAGCGCGCCTGCTTTGGGAGCAGGAGGCCGCGGGTTCGAATCCCGCCTTCCCGACTCGCGACTGAGAATCGACCACCGCGTCGATCAGGATTCACTTTCTAAGTGGGCGCGGGCGCGCTCGAGGGCGGCCCGGGTGTCCTCGGGCACGCTAGGGGCCGACAACTTCATCTGGTCGATGGCGTCGACGATGATGCCACCCACGAGGGCGCGCATCTCGTACTTGTGGTCGGCGGGCACGACGTACCACGGCGCCCACTTCGTGGAGGTCGCGCTGAGCGCCTCCTCGTAGGCCTCTTGATACTGGTCCCAGTGCTCGCGTTCGGCCAAGTCGGCCAGAGAGAACTTCCAGTTCTTGGCCGGCACCTCCAGTCGCTCGAGGAACCGCTTCTTCTGCTCGTCCTTTGACACGTGCAAGAAGACCTTCACGATTCGCGTCTTGTTGCGATGTAGATGGTGCTCGAACGCGTTGATGTCCTCGTAGCGCCCCCGCCAGAACTTCTCATCCGGTCCGCCGGCGGGTAGTTCGTGGGACTTCTCCAATATCTCGGGGTGGACTCGCGTGACGAGCACGTCCTCGTAGTAGGAGCGGTTGAAGATGCTGATGGATCCAAGGTCCGGCAGCACCTTCGCGCTGCGCCATAGGAAGTCGTGGCGTAGTTCCTCCGACGACGGCTGTTTGAAGGCCTCCACCCGGCACCCCTGGGGATTCACCCCTGACATCACGTGCTTGATCGTCCCGTCCTTGCCCGCGGCGTCCAGGGCCTGAAGAACGATGAGCAAGGAGTGGGTCCCACTCGCCCACAGCAACTCCTGAGCCGCGGCCAATTCGCTGACGAACTCCTTGAGATCCTCCTCGGCCACCCTCTTGCGCCCGGTGTCGTCTCCGTCGTGATCGCGCGGCCCCAACCAGTCGGTGGCGACGTGGCTCGTGCTGCGCCGTGGCAGAGCGGCAGCGCGACCGGGCTTGACCCTCATCTCGTCCAAGACGTCCTTGCTGAGCTTCATCGAACCCCTTCCATCACGACACTCGCACCGACGCCATCTTCACACCCGCGCGGCGACTCAGCGACATCCAAATTCCCACCACCCGCCAACGGCCCAAACTCGAGTTCTAAATGCACCGTCAATTTCTTTACTCTATGCAATTATTAGTGTATGAATGTACGGACCGACCACTCCTCCGACGCAGTGATCGACGCGGTGCTCAGCGCCAGTCGGGTTCTCGTCGCCGTCGCCGCTCGATCGCTCGCGGACATCGCCGACGAGGTCACTCTTTCCCAGTATCGAACCCTCGTCGTTCTTGCTGCGCGTGGGCCCCAAAACTTGGCCGGATTGGCCGAGGCGGTAGGCGTGACGTCCGCCACCGCCACACGCATGTGCGATCGCCTGGCAAAGAAGCAACTAATCGTGCGGCGCACTGAAAGAAATGATCGGCGGCAGGTGAGACTTGCCCTATCCGCCAAAGGAGCTGCCCTCGTCAGCACCGTAACGCGTCGTCGGCGCGACGAGATCGAGAGGATCCTTCGCGCCGTCGTTCCCAGCGATCGCGCCGTGCTCGTAGAGGCCCTGAACCAGTTCGCCATAGCCGCGGGTGAGGTTCCGGAGCAGGACTGGTCGACCGGGTGGGATCTATAGATGCGCCATCCTCAACTCATCACCATCCGCTCCTGGCCGCAGCGTCGGCGCCTCCTCCAAGCTCGAGTGAGCCGACTCCTGGCGTCGGCCACGTACACCAAGAAGTGGCTCGTCCTCGGCACCTTCGTGGGCATCATCGCGGGACTCGGTGCCGTGGTCTTCTACGATGCCCTGCGCCTTTCGACGTACGTACTGCTGCAGGTACTCGCTGGTTATCGCGTCCCCGAACCATCGGGCGAAGGGGGCGCACTCGCCTCCGCCTACTTCGCACGGCCGTGGGCAATACCCTTCATCGCCGGCGCGGGCGCACTGGCCGGGGCTCTCCTTGTCTTCACGGTGGCGCCCGAGGCCGAAGGACACGGAACCGATGCCGCGATCGCCGCCGTGCACCACAACCCGCGCGGGGTCAGGATGCGCACGGTCTTCGTCAAGATCGTGGCGTCGGCGCTGACCATTGGCTCGGGGGGATCAGGTGGTCGTGAGGGGCCCACCGGCCAGATCAGCGCGGGATTCGGATCATTCCTCGCCCGATCGCTCGACCTCAGTCCGTCGGACGCTCGCATCACCGTCGCCAGTGGCATCGGATCGGGCATTGGGGCAATCTTCGGCGCCCCCCTCGGTGGAGCCGTGCTCGCGACTGAAATTCTCTATCGCGACGACTTCGAGGTCGAAGCCCTTCTTCCCTCCTTCATCGCCTCAATCGTGGGCTACGCGGTCTGGGGAAGTTTCGAGGGCTTCGGCCCGCTCTTCGGCTACGTGGGGAACTACCACCTGACGAGCGCCAAGCAACTCGTCTGGTTCGGCCTCATTGGGATTCTCGGCGGCTTAGTGGGACTAATGTACGCCAAGGGCTTCTACGGCATCTCGTCGTACTTCAGCCGACTCTCAATTCCTCGCTGGATCCGCCCGGCGATCGGCGGGGTCGCCGTCGGCTGCATCGGCTTGGCCATTCCGGAAGTCTTGGGAACGGGTTACGGGTGGATCCAGGCGGGACTTGGACCTCAGCTCCTACGGATACCCCTGTGGATCGTTCTCATCTTGCCGCTCGCGCGCATCGCGACCACGGGTCTGTCCATCGGATCGGGAGGTTCGGGTGGAATCTTCGGACCCGGCATGGTGATCGGGGCCTTCGTGGGCGCCGGAGTGTGGCGCCTCCTCGAACCCGCCTTCCCCAGCCTGGGTCACGATCCCGCGCCCTACGTGATCGTGGGCATGATGTCGTGCTTCGGCAGTATTTCACGCGCGCCACTGGCCGTGATGCTCATGGTCGCAGAGATGACCGGAACCCTCTCGCTCGTGGTGCCCGCCATGCTGGCGGTGGGACTGGCGACCCTGATCGTTCGACGCAACGACGACACGATCTACCGCAGCCAACTGCGCAGTCGATCCGAATCCCCCGCGCACCGCATACTCACCGGCCTGCCCCTGCTCGCAATGGCCACGGCCGGCCAGGCGATGGTGCCAGCGAGATGTGTGCTCCAAGCCCCCGGCGATTTAGAGTCATTCCTGGAGTCGATGGACGCCAACGGCGTGTCCGGTGCCCCGCTCGTCGACGCAGAGGGCCACTATGTGGGTGTGGTCACTCGTGACACGCTCGAGCGCGAAACGCACGATTCCAATGCTCGAGACGTCGAAGGCCTGATCGACTCAACCTTCGCACCGATCCACGAATCGGTGCATCTCAATGTCGTTCTCGAGACCTTGACGTCGACGCCCCAGACGTGGGCCCCGGTGGTCGACGACGAGCGCCACGTCATCGGTACGGTCGCGATTTCGGACATCGTCCGCAACTACCGTCGAACGATGCAGGCCAATCTCCGACGCGTCTCAGAGCTCGCCGGCTCAACGGGAATCCACGAGATCGTGGTGGCTGACGACTCGCCCCTCGTCGATCTCCCCCTGCGCTCGACATCGGTCCCGCGCGGAGCCCTGATCACCGCCGTCGAACGCGGCCTTGACGTGATTCGACCCACCGGGGACACGGTGATCAAGTCGGGTGACCGCCTGATGGCCCTCGGCGCCAGCGACGATCTCGATACTCTCAGCAAACTCGCGTCGGCGCGGTCGTAGTGATCCGCCGTCAGATGTGACGCGAACTAGTCCTTCTTCGTCAAAAACAGGCTCGCGATGGCCAGTCCGATGCCGACCACGAAGATCGCCGTGCCAAACACGAAGACCTGCGGCGGCGTACCGACACGAGTCGCGCCGTAGATGTAGACGGGGAACGGTGCGTTGGTGCCGCTCACGAAGTTCGACGTGACGAAGTCGTCAATGGACAGCGCGAAGGCCATCAGTGCGCCCGCCAAGACGCCGGGCATAATGAGAGGCAGCGTCACCAGACGGAACGTCGACATCGGCTTGGCGCCGAGATCGTACGCGGCCTCCTCGAGCGCCCGGTCGAAACCGGCGAGTCGGGCGCGCACCGTCACGGTCACGTAGGCCACGGAGAACATCACGTGCGCGAGCACCAGCGTGAGAAAACCACGCGCAATGTTGTACGTGACGAAGACCCCGAGCAGGGAGGCGCCCATCACGATCTCGGGCGCCGCGATGTTGGTGAAGAGAACCTGCTCGACGATCGTCTTGCCACGGAACTGCGGCGGACGGTATCGAACCAGGGCGATCGCGAGCAGGGTGCCGAGCACCGTGGCGATCAGCGTCGAGACGATGCCCAGTTTGATCGAGAGCCAGAACGACGCGGTCAATCCTGGCAGGTTGCTCCACTCGTGATACCACTGCAGGGTCGCGCCATTCCAGGCGAAGCTGACCATCTGCAGGCCCGCGTGAACCTTGTTGAAGCTGTAGATGATCATCACCGCGATGGGAAACACCAGGTAGGCGATGACGAGCCACGAGTACGTGGGCAGGATCAAACGCCCGAAATGGCGCTTCTTGACCCGCTTCGCGGCGATCTCGCTGGCCGAGAGGCTCACAGGTACTCCTCGATCGAGCGCGAGCCCAGGACCCGGGCGTAGAACCAGATGCCCACTAGTGAGATCGCCAGCAGGACAATGGAGAGCGACGCGCCGCCGGCGTAGTCCGACGTGGCGAGGAACAGGTCTTGGATCACGGTGCCGATCATGGTGTTCGCCGTGCCGCCGAGAATCTCCTGGTTGACGTAGTCACCAAAGGCCGGGATGAACGTGAGCAGGAACGCCGCGAACACCCCGGGGATCGACAGCGGCACGATCACGCGCAAGAACGCGTTGCGTCGATTGGCGTAGAGGTCGTAGGCGGCGTCGAGCACCCGACGATCGATTCGCTCGAGGGCGACGTAGAGCGGCAGAGCGGTGAAGGGCAGGTAGTTGTAGGCCAGTCCCGCGATCACCGCGAATCCCGTGCCGAGCACGTGGAAGTTCTGCGAGACGAGGTGGTGATTCTGCAAGAAGCTGATGAAGAACCCGTTGTCCGAGAGGATGAACTGCCACACCAGGGTGCGGATCACGAAGGAGACGAAGAACGGCACTAGGAGCATGATCAGGAAGAAGTTCTTCTTGCGCCCGCCGTAGAAGGCGATCCAGTAGGCGATCGGGTACGAGATCACCAGGTCGATGAGCGTCGCGATCGCGGCGAACTCGAGGCTGGTGACGAACTGAGCGCGATACTGATTCACCACGTGGGGCAGCTCGCCCCAGCTCCAGGTCATCGTGCAGGCCCCCGACGCGGGGCTGCAGGTCTTCAGCGACATCGACAGCATCATGAACAGCGGGATGACGAAGAGCAGCAGAAGCCACAGCCCCGCGGGGAGGCTCAACAGGTATGGAGCGAGGCGCTTACCCCAGGAGGAACGCCGACGAGGGGTTAGGCCCCCTGGATGATCGGCAAGAACAGGCTGTTCCACGTGTCGATTTCTGTCTGACTCTTGAACTGGTAGTAGGCCTTCGACGCCTTGATGCGCGCCGGGGTCGGGAACACCGTCTGCGACTTGGCCGTCACCGAGTAGGGCAAACCGATCTCCGGGCGCAGCGACTTCAGAGCCGCGGCGTTCCAGCCAGTCGGGTGCAGCAACTGCTGGGCCGCCGCCGGCACCGGGCAGATGTAGTCGTTGTAGTACTCGACCACCGACTGGGTGAGCGGGCTGTAGAAGTAGTCCATCGCCGTCATCGCGTCCTTGGGATTCTGCGCGTAGAGCGGGATGCACATGTTGTCGGTCCAGAGCATCGCACCCTCTTCGGGGATCAACAACGTGAGGTCCGCGTACTTGGTCGACAGGTCGGCCTGGAAGATGTCGCCCGAGTAGCACTGCGACACCCAGGTGTCGCCGTTCTTGAGGTGCTGGATGTAGCTCTGGTCGTAGTAGCCGGCCACGATGCCGTCGCTCTTTTGCAACTGGAGCTTTTTGGCGGCCTTGGCCCAATCCTTCTCCGTCGAGGAGATCGGCTCAACGCCGATAGCGAGCAGCCCCGCGTGACCGAGTTCGAAGGCGTCACTCAGCATGCCAACGCGACCCGCGTACTTCTTACTAAAGAGGATGTCGATCGACTTGCCGGGGTTGGGAATCTTCTTCGAGTTGTAGCCCACCGCGGTCCAGCCCGACTGCCAGGCCATGGTGTACTTGTTGCCCTTGTCCCACGCCGGGTCCTTGATCAGCGGCCCGGCGTACTTGTGAAAGTTCGGCATCGCGGCCTGGTTGAGTGGGATCAACCAGCCCAACTCCATCAGGTAGTGCAACTGGGGGTTGTTGTTCGTCATGACGATGATGTCGTAGCCGATGTACTGACCCGCGGCGAGCGAGGGGCGAATCTTCTGGTAGAAGGACGAATTGTCCTGGATCACTTCGTAGTAGTTCGTCTTGATTCCAGTGGTCTGCTGAAGGTGGACCAGGGAGGGGTGCTTACCCTTCAACGTATCGATGTAGAGCGGCCAGTTGGCGAAGTTCAGCGTCTTGTGGAGCTTCTGCTTCTTCCACCAGGTTGCGGTGCCAATGCCCTTGTTGGGCAGTGACGCGGCCCCGGACTCGGCGCCGAGCATCATGGCTCCGAGCAGACCGCCACCGGCGGCGCCCAGCGCCTGGCGGCGCGATAGGCGCGGCTGGGTCAGTCCGCGCCAAAACGACGGATCGATGGCTCCCCCGCCTAGTTCCTTTTCCATCTCACTCATGGCATTCCCCCATTTATTTGGTGACTTGTACTACGACTCTGATTCGGCTTCCTTCGAGGCACCCGCCATCGGCACGACCGCGAACGTGTGCTCGACGGGCCAGGCGAGGATCGCCTCCTCGCCACTGCGCGGCGCCGTGTCGTCGCCAATGTTCTGGGCGTAGACCGTGATGCGCGTCTCGTCGGGCAATTCGATGATGTACTGATTGCCAACGCCGGTGAATGTTGACACCAGGACGCGGCCGCGCAGACTGTTGCGCCTACCGACGTCCGAGCTACTCGAGATAAGGCTGATCTTCTCGGGGCGCACCCCCACCTTGACCGAAGAGCCCGAGAGCCCGTGTGGCAAGCGTTCCGTGGGCAGCGTGATCACCGCGCCCCCGGCCACACGCACTGCGGTCGTCGCCTCCGTTGACTCCGTGACCTGGCCCTCGAGGAGGTTCGACGCGCCGAGGAACGTCGCCACGAACTCGGTCGTCGGACTGTCGTAGATGTCCTTGGGCGAGCCGATGCCCTCGATCACGCCGTGCCGCATGACCGCGAGACGATCGGACATGGTCATCGCCTCTTCCTGGTCGTGAGTCACGTAAAGGAAAGTGATGCCCACCTGGGTCTGGATGCGCTTGAGCTCGATCTGCATCTGGTGACGCAACTTCGCATCCAGCGCCGACATCGGCTCGTCGAGAAGCAGAAGGGTCGGCTCGTTGATCAGGGCGCGCGCCAGGGCCACGCGCTGCTGCTGGCCGCCGGAGAGCTGCGAGGCCCGGCGCTTCTCGAAGCCTGGCAGGTCCACGATCTCGAGGATCTCGCCGACGCGACTTGCGACCTCGGACTTGGCAATGTGGCGGCGCCGTAGGCCAAAGGCGACGTTCTCAAAGATGTTGAGATGGGGAAACAGGGCGTAGGACTGAAAGACCGTGTTCACGTCGCGGTGATAGGGCGCGAGGTAGGTGACGTCCTTTCCACCCAAGAGAATTTTTCCCGACGTCGGCTCCTCGAATCCACCGAGCATGCGCAGCGTGGTCGTCTTGCCGCACCCCGAAGGCCCGAGCAGGCTGAAGAACTCCCCTTCGTAGATGTCCAGGGTCAGGTTGTTCACCGCCACCGAATCATCAAAGAGCTTCGATACGCCCTGGATCTGAACGATGGCGCGCCGGTCGGGCGCGGATTCACTGACCTTGGACTCTGACACCGCCTCCGCGGCCTGGTTAGTCACGGACTGAATATAGCCGTGGCCAACCACGGTAACTGGTCGTGTTTGACGAACTCTTCACGAAAAGATGCTCATACGACCGTACGGCTCTCGTGCGGTCATTGAACGACATCCGCGACGCCGATATCCGTACCAACCCCGTCCGTGGTGGCGCTACGTTTTCGCGTCGCGCGCGTCCCGTTGTCACTGGAGACGACGGATCACGTCGTCATCGGGTGCCCCCGGCAGGAGTCGAACCCGCAACCTGACGGGTAGAAACCGTCTGCTCTATCCAGTTGAGCTACAGGGGCGTAGTGACATCGTAGGGCCCGGACCACCAGAAGCGGGGGTGTGCCATACTGGACAGGCTTGGTGGGCGTAGCTCAGTTGGTTAGAGCGCCAGGTTGTGGTCCTGGAGGTCGCGGGTTCGACCCCCGTCGCTCACCCCACGAAGTCGCGGTCCGTTGCGGCGCACGCCGCGGCTAGATTCGCCCTGAGGCCCCGAGGGGGCCACGCGGGGGCGCCATGACTATCGTTCGAGACTCCTTCTACATCAACGGCGAGTGGGTTCGTGCCGCGTCGACCGACACCTTCGACGTGCACGATTCGCACACGGGCGAACTCTTCGCCACGGTGCCCGTGGGAGGCGTCGACGAGGCCGCGCGCGCGGTCGAGGCGGCCGCGGCGGCCTTTCCCTCGTGGTCTCAGACGAGTCCCAAAGAGCGCGGCGAGTTCCTCCAGCGCATCTCCGAGAAGCTGGCCGAGCGCGCCGACGAGATCGCCCTGACCATCGCCCACGAAGTGGGCATGCCGCTCATGCTCGCCAAGGGCATCCAGTTGGGGCTGCCTACCATGACCTTCGCCGATAACGCCCAGCGCGCCAACGAGTTCGTGTGGGAAGAAGAGGTCGGCAACTCGACTCTCGTGCGCGAGCCCGCCGGCGTCGTGGTGGCGATCACCCCCTGGAACTACCCGTTGCACCAGATTGCGAACAAGGTCGCGGCGGCCCTCGCCGCGGGCTGCACGGTTGTCTTGAAGCCCAGCGAGGTCGCGCCGATCAACGCATTCCAACTCACTGACATCATCGACGAGGTCGGACTGCCCAAGGGCGTGTTCAACATGCTCACCGGCGCGGGTCCGGTCGTCGGTGAAGCGCTTGCCTCTCACCCCAAGGTCGACATGATCTCCTTCACCGGATCAACCCGAGCGGGCAAGCGCGTGATGGAGCTCGCGGCGCGCGACGTGAAGCGCGTGTCGCTTGAACTCGGTGGCAAGTCGGCGAACATCATCCTCGAGGACGCTGATTTCGCACGTGCCGTGGGCGACGGCGTCTTCAAGGCGTACCTCAACTCCGGCCAGACGTGCTCGGCTCTGACGCGCATGCTCGTTCCACGTTCGCGTCTCGCCGAGGCTGAAGAGATCGCCGCCGCCGCGGCCGCCGGCCTCGCACCGGCGGATCCGATCACCGGTTCGAGCCTGCTGGGGCCCCTGGCGAGCGCCGCCCAGCTCGAGCGAGTTCGCGACTACATCCGCCTGGGCATCGAAGAGGGAGCTCGCCTCGTGTGTGGCGGCGTGACCCCGCCCGAGGGGCTCGACAAGGGCTTCTATGTGACTCCCACGGTCTTCTCCGACGTGACCACGAGCATGCGCATCGCCCAGGAGGAGATCTTCGGTCCGGTCCTGTCGATCATGCCCTACGACACCGAGGAAGAGGCCATCGCCATCGCCAACGACTCGGCCTACGGGCTCGCCGGAGGCGTGTGGGCCGCTACGGATGAGAAGGCCTTCGAAGTCGCCCGCAAGATCCGCACCGGCCAGGTCGAGATCAACGGCGGCGCGTTCAACGTCGTTGCGCCCTTCGGCGGCTACAAGCAGTCGGGCATCGGACGCGAACTCGGCCAATTCGGTTTCGAGGAGTTCCTCGAGGTCAAGGCGATCCAACACAACTGACCTCGCTGCCGACGTGCGGTATAGACTCGTCGGTGCGCCGGTAGCTCAATTGGCAGAGCATTTGACTCTTAATCAACAGGTTCCGGGTTCAAGTCCCGGCCGGCGCACCAAGTATCACCGAGGCGCCGGGCAACGCAGTAACTGAATCAGGCCTTGGACACCGTGGCGTAGGGAATCGTCGACGACGGGATCGGGGTCTTCACACCCTCTCCCCACTTGGAGAAGACCGTCAACCCGCCACCGGTCTTGTCCGAGGCGACTTCCTTGATCGGCAGGGCCTTCTTCCCCGAGGAGATCGTCAGCGTGCTCTTCACCGCAGGCGCGGTGCTTGTCGCGATCGTCGACCAGGTCAGCACGAAGTGGTTCGCGCGGTCGCGGCTCAACGTGACCGACTTCGTCGTCGGCAAGAAGGTGGCGAACGCGCTGGTCGTGAGGTTCGTCTTGAAGCTCGCGTACGGCGTCGTGCCGGCCTTCATCGAAATGGCCTTGGTGCCGACGAGCTTCTGCTGCTTGGCGGTCAGTCCGACGAGAGTGGTCAACCCGGACGCGTTGCCACTGAGATAGGCGTACGCGGGCGTCACCACGATTCGTACGCGCGAGGTGCCCGATACGTAGGTCTCCGTCCCGCCCTTCGTGCCCATATCCACGGTGGCCACGCCGTGGGTGGTGGCCGAGGTCGACGTCACCGAGATGTGCACCCCGGATTCGTGGGACATCGCCGTCTTAACGGCCGCGAGTACCGACGCCGCGGTCGGCTTCGTCGACGCTCCAGCCCCCGCGCCGGCGACGACGGAGACGACGGTCAACGCCAGCGAGGAGAGAAGGACACGGGCCGAGCGCAAAGTAGACATCCGCGAAGCCTAACGGCCCATCGGCTCCGCTCCCCCTCGCCCCCACAAAGAATCCAAACGGGGTGTTGCCAGGGTCACACCGCCCACAGCGTGGACGAGTGCCCTGGCAACACCCCGGCGTCTCCTCGCGGCCCGCAACGAAACCCTTCTTCACCACGGCTCCTCGGGCCACACGTCGTCCAGTGACGCATGGCGCAGGTGATCTAGAAGTAGTGCCGTCGGCCGCGCACCGCGTGACCAAGGGATCCCAGCAACAACAAGACGAGTCCGATGATGAGTACCAGCACGCCCAGGGACCACAGGAACGGACTGCCCATCAGATAGGCGAGGAGTAACAGGATTATGCCAACGATGATCATGAGTCTTCTTTCCAAAGCTGTAAGTGAATCCGGAGTTGTCGCTCGCGACACGCGGATCGAGCCGAGATGGCTAACGCTGCTCCTCGTGGAGGATTGATCGACGTCCCTCCTCGTCAATCACTTCTCGATCGAGCTGGCGCGGCGGAGCCGCTGGTGCCCGGCGCGAAGTGGCGTAGACGATGGTGGACACGATGAATCCGACCGCTCCCGCGATGAGGAGGATGGCGCCTACCGTAGACAGGCGGAATCCGTGACTCTGCGCGGCGTAGGTACTCTGCGCAGTGACCGCCCAGTACAGGATCGCACCGACGACCATTGATATTCCACTGATGACCATGCCCTTGAGTCCCATAATTCCTCCTAAAGACGACGGCAATGATCCACATCAACCGAGATTGATATGGGACACCACAAGGTTTGCAGTGACGGATCCATGCTAGGTACGAGTCAGTATGCTTCGACTTGATTTGTCCGAATTCACAGAAATACTCACGCAGAATTCAGGAACAATTAAGACCATTCCGTCGCCACAACGGAATCGGCGTTTCGGGAAGTGACGATCAACCCGAGAACTCTCGACACCTTTCGCCCACGTCACCGCGCTCGTGAACGAGTACCGCGGGCCCTCGCGGTTTGACGCCTGGCGGCGTTACAGGCACTCGGCGAGCGAGAACAGCAGAAGCTGCAATGTCTCGATTTCGCTGCGAAGATCGGCGTCGATCTCCGAGAGTCTCTCGTCGCTCAACACGCCATTGGAGACCGCCACCGATCGCAGCGCCACCTGCAGACTCGTCAGCCACGCCCAGGCTTCGCCGTTCGTCAGAAACTGCTCGTCGACGCACATCAGGGCCAATTCGGCGTTGGTCGTCGTCTCGCTCTGGCGCGAAAGGGTCGAGAGCGGGTTGTCTGCGTCGATGCTCGGATCAATCGGCGAATGCAGGCTCGCGTGCCACTGGTGATCGGGTTCGCGCTCGGCGGTCACGACTTGAGAGAACACGCCACGCACGAAGCTGCGACCCGCGTCATTGAGCCGAACTTCAATTCGCCCGTCGCGACGGCGCACGAAGAGTCGGTTTCCCGCCATCAGTCGGCGTGCTCGATCGTCGCCTGCAGACCCGCCACCTGCAGCTTCACGCAATAGGACTCGGCACGGTCACGGGCGCCGGACCAGACGATCGCGCGTCCCTCGTGATGAACCGCCATCATCAACTGCGTGCACTTGTTATTGGAGTAGCCAAAGATCTTGCGAAAGATGACCACGACCACCGACATCGGGGTCACTGGGTCGTTCCAGACCACCACGTTCCAGGGGCGTTTGGTGAGGACCTCTTCGCTCGTGACGACCTCGGAGTCGGTCGTCGTTCGTGGCATCGGCTTCACGGCACCCATTCATCCAGTGTCGCAGAGCCGGAGACGGTGGACGACTCCTTTCGGATTCGAAACCGCGGGAGCCGACACTTCGCAGCGATTGCGCGCAGTTCACGCCCTGAAGAATTTTCTGCGACCCTCGGCGAGAAGCGCTCGAAGTGGGCAGTTCGCACTCTCCACGCGGCTCTCACGCTGGGCCGCGCGGAGACTCGGCACTGCTCGATTCAGCTACGCCAGTCCCAGGCCACCGTCGACTACTACGACCTGGCCGGTGACGTAGGCAGATCCGGCGAGGGCGATCACCACGTCGGCCACGTCCTCGGGCGTTCCGCTACGGCCCAGAGGCGAGCGACGCGTGACCGCGGAGCGCACCTCGTCCCAGTCGGCGGTCCAGGGAGTGTCGATCAGGCCGGGTGCCACGGCGTTGACGCGCACGTCGGGTCCCACCGCCTTGGCCAGAAGGGCCGTCATGTGGTTGAGGGCGGCCTTGGACGCGGCGTAGGGAATCGACGAACCGGTCGGACGCACACCCGCCAGTGAAGTCACGTTCACGATCGCCCCCTTCGCGTCGCGCAGCGCGTCCATCGCCGCAACCGACAAATTCCACGTTCCGAACACGTTCACTTCGAAGATCTCACGCCACACGGTGACGTCGGCCGCGGCCAGGTCACGATGATCGATCACCCGCGTCGTGCCCGCGTTGTTCACCAGGACGTCGAGTCGCCCGCAGCGAGAGATCACTTCGGCGATCAATCGGGTGCAATCTTCCGGCTGGCTGATGTCGGCCTGAACGTAGTGCGCGTTCGGAGTTGCCTGAGCGAGAGCCTGACCGACATCCACGCTTCGCGCCGAATTGAAGACGACGGTGTCACCGGCGTCAGCAAAGCGATGGGCCACGCTGGCACCGATGCCGCTGGTCGAACCGGTCACGAGGACGACGCGCGACATCACGCGCTCCGACGCAACCGCCACGAGCCGGCCCAATGCTGGCCCGGTTCCAGCACCACGATGTCCTTGCCGCTGCGCAGGGCGTCTGGGGGGCACGTCATCGGCTCGACTGCGACGGCGGTGCGCCGACGACCCCGCTCGAGCGTGTCGCCGGTGAAGACTTGCACGTACGGGAAGTTACGGTCCATCGACAGCTCGACGGCACCACCGGCCGCGTCGATGACCGAGACGGTCGCCAGTCCGAAGTCGTCGCGCGTCAGCTCGGTGTAGGTGACGTCCAGTTCGTGCCCCGAGAGCGACTTGCGCTGGGAGAAATCCAAGAGATTGCCGGCCACCGGGAGAATTTCGCCGGTGGGCAGGCGTCGGTCGTTGACTGCCACGTAGGCCCGAGCGGGAACTTCGAGTTGCGCGCCCTCGATGGTGGGTGTCGTCACGGCGAGGTACGGATGAAAGCCAACGCCAAAGGGAATCGGCACGTCGTCACGATTCGTGACAGTGGTCGTCACGGTCAGTCCGAGTGAGCCCAGGTGATAGGCCACCGCCACCTCCGACAGGAACGGATAGCCGGGCGTGGGGTGCAGCAGGAGTGACAGCACGCAGCGATTCTGGTTCACGGCCTCGATGCGAAAGGGTCGCCACCGCACGATGCCGTGGATCGCCGTGTCGTTCGTGACGTCGTCGACGGGGGCGTGGGCCTCGCGGTCAGAGAAGGTCCACGGTCCGTCACCCATTCGATTGGGCCAGGGATAGAGCAACTGACCGTGGGCGCCCCGCGGCACCTCGTCACCGGCGAAGCCTTCGATCACGCTGACGCCGCCGCGCACGTACGTGCGCAGCGTCGCACCGACTTCGGTGACGACCGCTCGCTGGTCGCCGTGGGCAATGGCGATCTGCTCACCCGAGGGAAGCATGCTTTGGTCCCTTCTTCCTCACTGCCCCGTAACCTACGCCCGTTATCGTACGCAGTATGCGACTTCTCCTCACTAACGACGATGGTGTCGGTGCGCCGGGCATCGCCGTGCTGGCCCGCCACGTGGCGCGATGGATCAGCGACGCACCCGACGGCGAGATACGCGAGGCCGTCGTCGTCGCACCACACACCAACTATTCGGGAATGTCGGCGGCGGTGGGCGACCTCTTCGACCATCCGTCCGTCGAGTATCGCCGACACCACATCGCCGGTGCCGAGTCGATTCCCGCCTACGGCGTCGAGGCGCCTCCGGCGCTGTGCGCTCTCCTCGGAGCGCTCGGCAGTTTCAACTTTCAGCCGGACGTCATCATCTCGGGCATCAACGCGGGTGCCAACGTGGGGCGCAGTGTGCTGCACTCAGGCACGGTAGGAGCGATCCTGACCGGTGCGCAGGTGGGACTCTCCGGAATGGCGATCTCTGTCCAGTGGGGCGAGGACGTGCACTTCGACACCGCCGGGGCCGTCGCCATGGAGGTTCTCGAGCACCTGATGGCCGCGCCGAGCCGCACCCTGTGGAATCTCAACGTCCCCAACCTGACTGCGGCCGAGCTACGAGGGGTGAAGCGCGGACGGATCTCCACGGCCGGAATCTTGAAGTCCGCCGGGCCACTGGCCGGCGGCGAACCTCTCGCCGACGAGGGCCAGATGCCGCTGCGAGTGGGCGCGGCCACGCCCGAAGTAGGAGACGTCAGCGATGAGGCGGCCGACGACGACGGAGCCCTGGTCGCCGCGGGCTACGCGTCGTTGACGCCTCTGCGTGGCCCCCACGAGGACACCAACACCGCCCTCGACGACACGTTGAATCTGGCTCTCGACGCCATCACGCGCCACCTGCACTCGCGCCGCTAGTCGTCGCCGACGCGTCTCTGAGATTTGAGGCGCGAGCGCGCCTTCTTGTCATCGAGGCGACGCTCACGCGACGCGCGCGTGGGCTTGGTATCGCGGCGCGGCGTTACCGGAGTCAGGGCAACGGCGAGGCGCGCGCCCAGCTGGTTCAGCGCGGCGCTGCGATTCATCGACTGGGAGCGGAACCGGCTGGCGCTCGAGCGCACGACGGGATCCAGCACCTCAAGGAGGCGCGCCCGATCCCGCTCGCTCAAGGAGACGGCGTTCGCGATGTCGAGCGTCGCGACCACCCTCGTGCGCGAGCGATTCGCGTGCTGACCCCCCGGCCCGCTCGACGTCGTGGTGCGAATCTCCACGTCGTCGGCCGCCACCAGCACGCGCCCTACCTGGATGGAACCGTCGTCGCGCACCTGGACCGACACGCCGACACGGCCACTCGAGGCTGGGCTCACGACGTCAGCCTACCGAGGGTCCGCGAAAGCGCCGGTAGGGTGGACACCGAGAAAGAGGACTCATGACTACCATTCCCCACTTCGTCAACGGTCAACGAAAAGAGGGCGAGGGTACCCTTCCCGTCTTCAATCCGGCGACTGGGGACGTGCGCGCGCACGTGCCCGTCCCCAAACCCGCCTTCGTCGACCAGGTCGTCGCCGACTCCCGGGCGGCCTGGGCGGGGTGGCGCTCTTCGACCCTCTCGCAGCGCACCAACATCCTGTTCACATTTCGCCAGCTCCTCGTCGCCCACGCCGACGAGCTGGCGGCGCTGATCACCGCCGAACACGGCAAGACGCTGGCCGACGCCCACGGCGAGATCGCCCGTGGACTCGAGAACGTCGAGTACGCGTGCGGTCTCACCGAGCACTTGAAGGGCGGATTCTCCGCACAGGTGGCCGACGGCGTCGACGTGCACTCGCTGCGCGAGTCTCTCGGCGTCGTGGCCGCGATCACGCCGTTCAATTTTCCGATCATGGTTCCTCTGTGGATGACCGCGAACGCGTTGGCCACTGGCAACGTGGTGATTCTCAAGCCCTCCGAGCGTGATCCGTCGGTGTCCGTGCGCCTTGGTGAGCTATTACGCGAGGCCGGCCTGCCCGATGGGGTCTTCAACGTGCTCCAGGGCAACGCGACGACCGTCACCCAACTGCTCGAGCACCCGGGCGTCGACGCCATCAGCTTCGTGGGCTCCACGCCGGTCGCTCGCCACGTCTACGAAACGGGCATCGCCCACGGCAAGCGGGTTCAGGCGCTGGGTGGCGCGAAGAACCACATGGTCGTCCTCGGTGACGCCGACCTCGACGTCGCGGCCGACGCCGCGATCAACGCGGGATTCGGCTCGGCTGGCGAACGCTGCATGGCCATCAGCGTCGTCGTCTGCGTCGGCGACGTGGCCGACGAACTCGTGGCGAAGATCGCCGAGCGAATCGACGCCCTGACCGTGGGACCCGGCGACGACCCGGCGAGTGACTTCGGCCCGGTCATCACTGCCGAGCACCGGGACCGGGTGGTCAACTACGTGGCCAACGCGCCGGCCGAGGGAATCACGATCGTGCGCGACGGTACCGCCCTCGCCGAACGTGACGGATTCTTCGTCGGGCCGTGCCTGCTCGATGGCGTGCGCCCGGGCACGGCCGCCTACGACAACGAGATCTTCGGCCCCGTGCTGGGTGTGGCGCGTGTCGCCACGTACGAAGAGGCCGTGGCGCTGATCAATTCGAATCCCTACGGCAATGGAACCGCAATCTTCACCCGTGACGGCAACGCCGCGCGTCGGTTCTCACGTGACGTCACGGTGGGCATGATCGGCATCAACGTGCCAATCCCGGTGCCGATCGCGTCGTATTCCTTCGGTGGTTGGAAGAACTCGCTCTTCGGACACGCCCACATCTACGGCCCCGAGGGCTTCGCCTTTTACACGCGCGCCAAGGTCATCACCACGCGCTGGCCACAACCGTCGGACTCCCAGATCGACCTCGGCTTCCCGAGAACGCGCTAGACCGTGCTCGCCACCCTCTTGCTCTGGCACTGGCTCTGGGCGGGGTTGCGCGAGGCCGCGGCCATGGTGTGGATGACGTGGTGGCCGCTCGTACTGGGCTTCACCTTGTCCGGGGTCGTCCAGAGCTTCCTACCCCGAGATGGCCTGCGGGCCCAACTCGGAACGACGACCCCTCGCACGGTGGCCACCTCGTCGATCCTCGGGGTGATCTCGTCGTCGTGCAGCTACGCGGCGAGCGCCATGGCCCGCGCGCTCTACGCACGCGGCGCCTCGTGGCCGAACTCGATCATCTTCATGGTGGCCTCCACCAACCTGGTGATCGAGCTGGGAATCGTGCTCTATCTCATGCTGGGCTGGCAGTTCCTCGCCGCGCAGTTCGTCGGCGGAGCCCTGATGATCATCGCACTCGCCGCGACGACCTCCATCGTCTTCTCCGCTCGAAAGGAACAGGCGCTGCGTACGAAGGTCATGGAGGACGCACCTCCCCCGAGCCAGGGTGAGCACATCTCCTGGCACGAGCGAGTTCGCGATCCGCGCAACTACCGACGAGCCGCCCGCTACACCCTCGGTGACATCACGATGCTGCGCAAGGAACTCCTCGCGGGCTTCCTCATCGCGGGATACCTCGCGGTCGACGTGCCCGCGTCGTGGTGGTCGCACATCTTCCTCTCGGGTCACGGCTGGATTACCTCGGTCGAGAACGCGATCATCGCCCCACTGCTCGCGGTCGTCTCCTTCGTTTGCTCGGTGGGCAACATCCCGCTCGCAGCAGCCCTCTGGAGCCGCGGCGTCTCCTTTGGTGGTGTGATCGCCTTCATCTTCGCGGACCTGGTAACGCTTCCGCTACTTCTCATCTATCGGCGCTTCTATGGCACCAAGATGGCTCTGCGCCTCTTTGCACTGCTGTGGTTCGTGATGAGTCTGGGTGGGCTGATCGTCGACGTGATCTTCAGTTCGGCTCACCTGATCCCGAGCGACCGTCGGCCCCCAGCGTTGCAGGGCGACTTCCCCCTTGGCGCCACCCTGGTGCTGAACCTGGTGGCGCTCGCCGTCGTGATCGGCCTCTTCGTCTTGGCCCGCGCCCGTGGCGCAGTGGACAGCGGGACCGCGATCGACCCAATCTGCGGAATGAACGTGGACATCACCGCCCCGGTCGCCGTGCGGGAACGTCACGGAGAGACCTTCTACTTCTGCTCACACCGCTGCGCCGAACGCTTTGATCGCGGAGAGTCTCCGAGTGCCGACTCGCCCATGAGCGACGAGGGCGACGCCGTCGATCCGGTCTGTGGCATGACCGTGAACACCGCCGACGCCTTCTCGGCCACGGTGGCCGGGGAAACCTATTACTTTTGCGCGGAGGGCTGTCGGACCCGATTCCTCGAGAACCAGAGGGCCGCGATGCGCGAGGACCCCATGGGCGACGCCGTCGATCCGGTCTGTGGCATGACCGTGAACACCGCCGACGCCTTCTCGGCCACGGTGGCCGGGGAAACCTATTACTTTTGCGCGGAGGGCTGTCGGACCCGATTCCTCGAGAACCAGGACCTCTCCCCCGGTCAGCAACGCATACAACTCCAACGAAAGCCACGACATGAGTAAGCAGCACTCGAGTACCCGCGCCTACGGCGTCCTCTTGGACGAGAGTCGCGTCATCCTCGTTCGCTCCTCGAATCCCGAACACAATCCGCCGCTGTGGTGGCTACCTGGCGGCGGCATCCACTTTGGCGAGACCCCGGAAGAAACGCTTCAGCGCGAGTTCATCGAAGAGACCGGCCTGCACGTGCACCGCGCGAATCTCGTCACCGTGAGTGCCGACACTCGGCGACGTTCCAACGGGGACCGGATCCACACGGTGCGCATCATCTACACCGTGGAACTCCTCGGTGGGGAGTTGACCCACGAAGTGGACGGCACCTCAGATCGTGCGATGTGGTTCGAGCGTGAAGCGCTCGCCGACGTGAACCTCGCCGACTACGCACGCCAAGCGCTCGAACTCATTCAGGGAAAGTAGATCGCGGGCATCGAGCGCTTGATGAGCTTGCCCGCGGGATTGCGCGGCAGGGCATCCTCGGTCACCACGATGCGAGTGGGGATCTTGAAGCTCGCGAGATGCCCGACCAGATGCTCGCGCAACTCGTCCGCGGTGAGCGACTCGCCCTCTTTGACCCGCACCACACAGCAGACCTCTTCGCCGAGTCGATCGTGCGCCATTCCGAAGACCGCGGCCTCGTAGACCGCAGGGTGCTCGTAGATCGCCGCCTCGACCTCGGCCGAGTAGACATTCTCGCCAGCGCGGATGATCATGTCCTTGGCCCGGTCCTCGATGTAGAGGAATCCCTCGGCGTCGATGCGCCCGAGGTCGCCGGTGCGCAGCCAGCCGTTCTCCAGGGCCGCGGCGGTGGCCTCGGGGTTACGCCAGTAGCCGCGGATCAGCGTCGGCGAACGCAACCAGATCTCGCCACGTTCTCCGGCGGCGAGAGCACGTCCGGCCACGTCGCGGATCTCGACGTCCATCACGATGGTGGGGGTTCGACCCGTCGACGTCGGGTGCTCGACGTAGTCATCGCCGTAGTTGCCGGGTCCGTACGCGTTGGTCTCGGTCATGCCATAGCCCAACTGGGGCCGGCCACGGGTGAAGGAGTGTTCGACGCGTTCAACGAGTCGGGGCGGTGCCGGAGCGCCCCCTCCGCCCACCGAGGTCAGCGAACTGGTGTCGAACTCGTGGAATCGCGGATGTTCAAGCAAGTCCCAGGACTGGGTGGGCACGCCCACGAGGCTGGTCACGTGATGGCGTTGGATCAGCGTGAGTGCCCGCTCGGGCTCCCAGCGATACATCATCACCAACTTGAAGTGCCACGTAAAGCACGACAGCATCACGGGAATGCAACCGGTGACGTGAAAGAGCGGGACGATGAGGATGAAGCACGGCGCCATCCCCGATCCGGGTTCGTCGGCGTCGCGTCGGGCGTCGATGACGGCGGGGCCGGACGCGAAGGCCATGATCGCCTGGCTGACGGCCCGATGCGTCGAGACCGCACCCTTGGGATAGCCCGTCGTACCCGAGGTGTAGAGGATCGTGGCGTCGTCCTCGGGCGAGATGTCCACGACCGGCATGGCCGCCCCGCGCACGACCACGTCGCTCCAGCGCTCGACGCCGGGGGCGAGTGGTTCGAGCTCGTCGAGTCGCACGCCGATCATGGCGACGCCCGCGCGTTTACACGCCGCGTGGGAGCGCGCGATGCGATCGGAATCTCCGATGAGGACCGAGAGCCCCGAATCGCCGATGACGTACTCGATCTCGTCCTCGGTCCACCACGCGTTGAGCGACACGGAGATCGCGCCCACCGACACGATGGCGGCGAAGGCGATCACCCATTCGGGCAGGTTGCGCATCGCGATGCCTACGCGATCGCCCGGCGCCACGTGATAGCGATTCACCAGGGCACTGGCCAGGGCGTCCACGTCCACCATGACGTCGTTGAAGGTCCACTCCTCGTCCTCGTAGACGAGGAACGTCGCGTCCAACCCGCGTGCGGAGCCGAAGTAGTCACGCAAAGTGGGCGGGGCGTTGACGAACTCGCGATTCTTTACGCCGTCTCGTTCGACTTCGCGAACCTCAAAGGGCATGCCCGGAGCCGACACAGCGGCGATTGCATCGCGGTAACTCAGTCCCACGTCCCCTCGCTCCCCGCGGGCGCGGAGACGCCCTTGCTAGAACGGGTCCATGTTATCGAGCGAGCACGACCACTCCCGTGAGGCCACCGCTCGATTCACCGTGCGCGTACATCCCTCCGCCCGCGTTCCTCGCTTGACTACTCGCGACGGCCTGCTCGAGGTCTACGTCCGTTCTCCCGCGCGTGAGGGCAGGGCGACGGGTGAGGCGCGAGCCAAGATCGCCGACGCGTTGGGAGTGGCGACGAGTCGGGTGACGTGTGTTCACGGCGAACACGCGCGAACCAAACTATTCGCGGTCACCGGTGATGACGACCTACACCGACGCCTCGCTCAGCTCCTCGAGGGCTAGGCCAGGGCGCTCGGCGTCGCGGCGGCCTTCTGGGTGAGCTTCTCGACGGAGGCCGTGATCTTCTCCACCACGCCGGCCAGATCGGTCCGCGCGCGTTCGGCTTCGGCCGAGAGGTTGGCCAGGTGGTTCACGTCCCACACCGTCAAAACGGGCTCGAGCACATCGCGAAGATATTGACCGAGGCCGTAGATGCCCTCACGGGCGATGCGCACCGCGTGGCGAGTGAAGCTGGGAATCCCGGTGCCGGGCATCGCGAAGGACGTGACCTGCCTGGCCGCGGCGATCATCATCGTTGACGGATCGATCGCGAAGGCCGCCATGGCGAGGTCGCGGTAGAACAGGTAGTGCTTGGTCTCGTCGCCCGCGACCAACGCGAGAACGTTGCGGCCCATCTTGTCGTCCTTGGGCAGGTGTGCCCCCGTATTGCGGTGCGCGATCTGGGTGGCGCGCTCCTGGAACGACACGTAGCAGATCAGATCGGCGAAAGTCTCGGGCTCGGGAACCTCGGCCTTCTTCATCTGGACGCGACGGCCCTCTTCGAGCAGGGTCGGATTGATGCAGCGGCTGATGTGCACCCAGTCGCGCATGACCATCGAGTGGCGGTTCTCCTCCATCGTCCACTGGTGGTTCCAGTCGAGGATCGGGTGTCCCTTGGGTGCGTGGGCGAGGATCGAGTGCGTGTAGTACGGCAGGTTGTCCTCGGTGAGCAGATTGACGTAGATCGAACTGCGCACGCCATCGGCGAGGGGGTAGTCCGTTTCGCTCCAGGGGTGGTCGCCGTAGTTCTCGCCTTGACCCCAGTCGATCTGCTCGTGCGGCATCCACAGACGCGGGGCCTCGAGGTGGCGGTTATAGAGACGTTCGACGTCGGGAACGATCTCCGTGAGGAGATCGACGCGACTCTTGGGTGTGCGCGAGAGTGCCATGGGGGTCCTTCGTAGTTCTCGCCCAGTGCGACAACGCACTTCCAGCGTAGTAGCGCCCCACCCACGTGACCGTAGGAAGTTCCTGTGATTGTGAACCAACTCACAAAGCACGTCACATCACTTCACTAGGCTTGCTACCTCCATGTCGAACTTTCACGACCTGATCCCACCAGATTTTCGCCGCAGCATTCAAGGCCCGCTGCGCTGGTTCTTCGCGTCCACATTCGCGAGCTCCCTGGGCTCGGGTCTCGCCCTGTCCTTCTGGGTCGTCTACATGCACAACGTGCGCGGCTTCTCGATCACCTTCGCCACGGGTCTTCTCGCGGCGAGCGCCGTCGTCGGCCTGGCCACCGGGGCGCTGTGGGGCTCGCTCACCGACATCCTCGGGCCGTTTCGCGTCATCTTGTTCAGCTACGTGAGTCTGGCCGTGTGCCTCGCCGCCTGGGCCTTCGTGCACACAATCTGGCAGGCGCTGGTGGTCGGCCTCCTCATGGCCGCGGTCCAGGGTGCGGGTTGGGGCCCGGGGGCCACGATGCTCACGCGCATGGTGTCCGAAGAGCACCGTCAGCGCGCGTTCGGCTTCAATTTCATGCTCCTCAACCTGGGCATCGGTTTCGGCGGACTGATCAGTGCTCTGGTCGTCGACCTGCATCACCCCTTCACGTTCTCCATCTTGTACCTGGGCAACGCGGCGTTGACCCTGGCGACGGGACTCAACTTCATTCGCCTGCGCGCCTTCGGCCAACCCGTCACCGATCACCACGACGACCCCGAGAAGATGGCCGAGGGCTGGCGCGAGGTCGTTACCGACCGACGCCTGCTGCGCTACGTGATCGCGTCGCTGGTCCTACTCATCGGCGGGTACGGTTCGTTGGAGTCCGGCTTCAGCCTCTTCGTCGTGAACAACGACGGCATCTCCGCCCACGCGATCGGACTGATCTTCTTCTTCAACACGACGACCATCGTGCTCGCCCAGATGTGGGTGCTCAACCGTCTCGATCGACGCAGTCGCAGCCGCATCCTCGCCCTGGTCGGACTGTTCTGGTTCGCGTTCTGGATGATCCTCGCTCTCACCCTGGCGCTGCCCAAGGTCCTCGCGGTGGTCTCGCTGTGCGTCGGCATGGTGGTCTTCGCGGTGGGTGAGACCATGCTCCAGCCCATCGCTCCGGCGATCGTCAACGACATCGCGCCCGAGCACCTGCGCGGGCGCTACAACGCCGCCTCCGGCGTCACCTGGGGAGTGGCGGGCACCGTCTCTCCGCTCTTCACTGCCTTGCTCTTCGGTCATCACCTGGGCAACTGGTGGCCGGCGGCCGTGGGCGTGGTCGCGCTAGCGGGCTCGCTGATGATGCTCGATCTTCGCCGACACCTCAGCGTCGCCGAGGACGGACGCGTCACCGCCTGACGCGACGTCGTCGCCACTCGTCGGAGATGGACGACCAGTCCAGGCCCTCAGTGCTCTCGCCTCGGGCGTGCAGGTCTCGGCGGTGCTCGCCCAGCGCGGCGGCGAGTTCGGCGAGGTCCTCGGGCAGGGCGGCCTCGACGAGGTCGCGCACGTGGCCCGCGAGCCACGGCGAGGATCCCCGCGTCGACACCGCCACCGTGACGTCGCCACGCTCGCACTGGGCCATGAAGTAGGCGGTGCAGCGCGCGGGGTCATCCACCACGTTGATCAGCCCGTGACGGCGTTCGACGTCGCGCACGATGCGATCGTTCACCCGATCATCCCCCGTCGCCGCCACCACGAGCAGGGCCCGGGCGGCGTCGCGACGCCGGTAGGGGCGCTGGCGCACCTCGGCCTGTGCCGGCAGCGGAGCCAGGATCTGGGTCGCGACGACGGTGACCCGCGCACCGGCGCGAACGAGCTGGTGGGCCTTCGAGGCGCCCACGCGACCCGCGCCAACCACGAGAACCCGACGGCCTTCGACGCACAGCGCGATCGGCTGAATCATTCCACGAACGCTCCCGCGCGCTTGAGAGAGTCGGCGTCCTCGGCGACGGGTCCGATCACGATTACCGCCGGCGAGCGCACCGTCATCGCGGCCAGCTCATCCAGGCGACAGCGCACCACGCGCTGATCACACCACGACACCCGCTCCACCACGGCGACCGCGGTAGCGGGCGACAGCCCCCCAAGGACGAGCTCGCTGGCGATGTGGCCACGTCGCTCGACGCCCATCAGAACAACGAGCGTCAGGTCGGGGTTGGCGAGGGCGCGGAAGTCAAGGTCCCCATCACTCGAGCGACCCGTGACCACGGTGACGCCGCGCGCGACGGCGCGCTGGGTCAGACTGATACCCGCGGCGAGGGGCGCGGCGAAGGCCGACGAGACCCCGGGCACGACTTCCACCTCGACGCCCGCCGCGGCGAGGGCGCGCAACTCCTCCGCCCCACGGCCGAAGACGAAAGGGTCGCCGCCCTTGAGGCGGACCACGCACGAGTAGTGCAGCGCCAACTCTCGGAGGATCTCATTGATGGACTCCTGGCTCGGCCCTCGGCCGGGTGCCTTGCCAACGCTGACGAGGCGCGCTGACGACGCGAGCGCCAGCACCCGCTCGTCGACGAGCCGGTCGTGAACGACCACGTCGGCGCGTTCGAGCAACTCACGCGCGCGCACGGTCAAGAGGTCCGGTGCTCCGGGCCCCGCGCCGACGATGTGGACGCTCACGCGAGGCCCCGGCGCGTGACGAAGTCGCCGAAGGCCTCGCCCACGTCGGCCTCGCTCGCCCACGCCTCGATCAGGGGTCGGAGGGTCTCGTCGAGGTCGTCGAGCTTCACCTTCTCGCGGTAGATCCGCGCCAAACGGTCACCGCGTGGCCCCCCACCGATGTAGACGTCATAGGACGTCTTCGTGCGACCCACCACGCCGATCTCGGCGACCGCCGGGCGCGCGCAACCGTTGGGGCAACCGGTCATGCGCAGTTGTAGAGGTCGACGCGACGCGCCCACTGAATCGGCCAGACCCTGGACGCGCTCGACGACGCCGTCGAGGACCCGCTCGGACTCGGCCAGCGCCTGACCGCACGTGGGAAGGGCCGGACAGGCGAGGGCCTGACGCTGGACCTCGCCGAGTTCGTCGACGCCGAGCACGCCGTGGACAGCGAGAATGCGCTCGACGTCGCGACGCTGAGCGGGAGAGATCGACGTGAGAACGACGTCTTGCTGGGCGGTGATGATCAGGCCTGGGCCGATCGTCACCGCGATCTCGCGAAGGGCGCTGCGCAGTTGGCTGGCCTCGGTGTCGCGCACTCGACCGGCACCAACGCGAATGCCCAGATCGAGGGTGTCGCCGTGGTCTCGCCAGCCCAGGTGGTCATCGGCGGCGCCGAGTGCGACGGGCACCGGCGCACAGAGCTGCGAGCCCAGTCGACGCTCGACCTCACTGCGAAACGCCGCGAGACCGAGGTCGGACACCACGTACTTGAGTCGGGCGCGGCGCCGATTCGTGCGGTTCCCCAGGTCCCGATACGCGCTCAACACCGCGGTGATGAGTGCCACCACCTCGTCGCCGGTGACGAAGGCCAGCGGCTCGGCGAGGCGCGCGAACGTGTCCTCCTGGGCGTAAGAGCGACCCAGGCCGCCTCCCACGAAGGCGGTGTAGCCACGGCCCCGTTCAGGGTGCTCGACCGGCACGAGTCCAACGTCCTGGGCGAGGACGTCGACGCAGTTCTCCGACTCGCAGCCGATAGCGATCTTGAACTTCCTCGGCAGGAACGTCGCTCCGTAGAAGTCGTGCTCGACCTCGGCGGACGCAGCGAGTTCGCCGCCAACGAAGATCTCCCAGTGCGCGCGAGTGCGCGGCTTGAAGGTCGAGGCGATCTGCCGGGCGAGTTGTGCGCCGTCGCCAGCGTCGTCGCGCCAGAGCGTCGGGCACATCACCGTGTTGCGCACCACGTCGCCGCAGGCGGCGAACGTCGTCATGGTCGCCTCGTGCAACGAACGAGCCAGCGGGCGCAGGCCCAGTTTGGCCACGCCGTGGAATTGCACGGCCTGGCGAGTGGTGAGACGGATCGAACCGTCGGCGATGTCTTCGGCGATGCGATCCAGCACCAGCCACTGTGCGGACGTCAGCGCACCCCCGGGGATGGCGACGCGCGCCATGAAGATGTGGGCGAGCTCGCGGCCGGCCGCAGCGAGGGCGCGCCGCTGGTCGCGGTCGTCCTGGGAGTAGACCCCGTGGAACTTGAGCAACTGGTGGGACTCGGTGGTCACCCCGGCCGTGTCCGCATCGAGGTCGGCGGCCAGGTCGCCTCGCAGTCCGTCGCTGGCGAGCTTGAGCGCCTCGACCGAGCTGGTCGAGGGAGCATCCTCTAGGGCCGTGTCCGCCATCGACTCTCCTTACCTGACTATTTCAATAAATGTTATGGTTTTAGTCAGGTATTGAGCACGGCCGATCGGCCTACCCTGAGACGGCGCTCAGTTCGCTAGGGCGTCCAGTGCCAGGTCGCCGAGAGAATCGTCAGCACCGCCAGCGCCGAGGTCGAAAGTACGAGCAGCATGGCAGCCGCGCGAGGACTTCGTCCCACGCCGAGGGCGGCGAAGAGGGGAAATCCTCGTAAGAGAAGACGTGGCGTAATGCCCACGATCGGCGAAAAAAGGCCCATCGCCAGCACCGCCAGCACGTACGCCGTCCAGGTGAGCGGCGGACGAGCACGGGCGAAGGCCATCAACATCGCGACCGTCGCGAACGCGCTCAGCACTCGCACGGTGTCGTTGGGATCCGCAAATCCCAGGTTCCACAGGTCGGCGAACGCGTGTGGCAGCCCTGATCCGTAGGCGCCCTCCTGCCACCCGTTGCGCTGGGCGTGGAACCACTCGAAGAGCGAGCCCGTGTGCGCCCAGAGATAGACGAAGAAGGCGCCCACCCCCACTGGCGCCAGCAGAGGTGCGGCGAGAGACGCGTAGTCGCGGCGCGTGCGAATCGCCCCCACGGCGGCGAGCACGCAGGGCACCACCACCGCCACCGCCACGGGATCGGCACTCGTGGCGAGCGCCGCGGCCAGGCCCGCCAGGATCCACCGGCGGCGCCCGAGCCAGAGAAGGCACAGTGAGACGAACAAGATGATTGCGCTCTCGGAGTAGAACATCGTGAGCACGAAAGCGGCCGGGGAGAAAAAGACGAGGGCCGTACCGAGTTCGGCCGCGGCCAGA
>DAIDJP010000014.1 GCA_027451285.1 Acidimicrobiaceae bacterium
GTGGCCTGTTCGTCGCCGAGACGGCCTCGGTGATCCTCCAGGTGATCAGCTTCCGGCTCTGGGGGCGTCGCGTCTTTCGCATGGCCCCCTTTCACCATCACTTCGAACTGAAGGGTTGGCCCGAGACCACCGTCATCATTCGCTTCTGGATCCTCGCCGGACTGCTCGCGGCGTTGGCGCTGGGCATCTTCTACGGGGACTTCCTCAAGATCGCGAAGGTCGTCTAGATGGCGCGCCTGGCGACCATGACCCGTCGCACCGAGCGGCCGCCTCTGCGCGGGCGCTTCGCCTGGCTGTTGCAGCCGCTGCCACGAGGCGACGCCAACGGTCGCATGATCCTCGCGGTGACGACGCTTCTCGTCACCTTCGGCACCATCGCCGTGGCGTCCGCGAGCGAGGGTCAGTCGAGCGCGAACGGAGCGAGCTCGTGGGCGTTGCTGATCCACGACGCCGCCTACCTCGTCTTCGGGCTGGCGGCCTTCTACGTGATGGCCCGTATTCGCCTCGACCAACTCGTTCGCTACGCACGCCATCTCACCTTCGCGGGCCTGGGGCTGCTGGTCGCGGTCGAGCTGGTGGGAGTCTCAGCCAACGGTGGCCAGCGCTGGCTGAACCTCAAGCTGATCAACCTGCAGCCATCCGAACTGTTCAAGCTCTGCACGGTCCTCTACGTCGCCTGGCTCGTTCAGCGCCACCACAACGAACTGGGTCACGCCCGTCAGCTCTTCCTCTGGACGTTGCCCGTGCTCGTCGGCGCGGGACTCATCATCCTCGAACCCGACATCGGCACCTCGTCGGTGGTGCTCGCGATCGGTTACGTCATGCTGGCGGTCGCGGGCCTGTCGCGCCGACTGCTGACGAGGATCGCGGGGCTGGGCGTCGTCGTGTTTGGCGCCTACATGATCGCCAAGCCCTACGCCGCGTCGCGATTCTTCTCCTTCCTGCACCCCAACCTCGACCCCCTGGGCAGCGGCTACCAGTTGACCCAGTCCAAGATCGGACTGGGCGCCGGGGGACTGACGGGTCTGGGCCTGGGCCACAGTCGCGAGAAGTGGGGACTGCTGCCCAACCCGCACACCGACTTCATCTTCACGATCATCGGCGAAGAACTGGGCTACGTGGGCTCACTCGTGGTGTTGGGACTCTTCGTCTGGTTCCTCTTCGCCGGACTGCGCGTGGCGCGCACCTGCACGAATCCCGTCTACCAACTGGTGGCCGTTGGGGTGACGACCTGGATCACGCTCGAGGCCATCATCAACATCTTCTCGGTGGTGGGCTGGTGGGCGGTGACGGGGATTCCGTTGCCCTTCTTCTCCTATGGCGGCACGGCGCTCATCACCGAACTGGCGGCCGTGGGGCTGCTCTACAACGTGGCGCACGATCGCAGCCGGGCGGGTGACGTGACGATCCGCGAGCACCACGTCTCGACCTACCGCGACGTCGTCGGGGCTGGGTCGCCGCGGCGCGATCGCCACGGCTACGGGCGCCCCCGAGGTCGCTGATGGCCACGGTCGTGCTCGCCGGAGGCGGCACGGGAGGTCACATCTTTCCGATGCAGGCCGTGGCCGCGGCCCTCGTTGAGGGTGGCCTGTCGAGCGAGTCCCTCGTCTACGTGGGCAGTCGGCGCGGTCAGGAGTCGGCACTCCTCGGCGGCGGACCGATCCCGCTCGTCACCCTGTCGGGCCGCGGACTGCGTCGGTCGCTGCGCGCCGAGGCGATGCGCGAGAACATCGGGGCGCTCGTGGGTCTCATCGTCGCCGTGACGCGCGCGTGCTGGCTCTTCGCGCGATGGCGGCCGGCGGTGGTCGTCTCCTTCGGCGGTTACGCCGCGCTGCCGGCCGGATTGGCCGCCGTTGTCTGGCGTCGTCCCCTCGTTCTGGTCGATCTCGACGCGACGCCCGGCGCGACCCAGCGGGTCCTCGCGCGCTTCGCCCGCGCGCGCTGCGTGGCCCAGGAGACGAGCGATCCGCGCGACGTTGTGACCGGCGTGCCGTTGCGCGAGGCGATCACCTCAATCGACCGTGGTGACGACGCACGTCGGACGGCTCGCGCCCGCTTTGTTCCACCGATCCCCGAGGACCGTCTGGTTCTGGTCGTCATGACGGGCTCACTCGGGTCGCGTTCGGTCAATGACGCCGTGAGCGATCTCGCCCAGGCCTGGCGCGCACGCAGCGACGTGACGATCCTGCACGTGACGGGTCGGCGCGACGTGGACCAGGTTCGCGAGCGGGCTCCCCATCTCGAGGGCCTCGACTATCGGATCTACGACTTCGCGGACATGGCGGTGCTGTGGGGCGTGGCCGACGTCGCGCTGTGTCGTGCGGGGGCGACGACGCTCGCCGAGCTCTGCGCCCTCGGCATCGCGGCGGTGCTGGTGCCGCTGCCCGGAGCGCCTGGCGACCACCAGGGTCACAACGCGCGGCGCCTGGCGGACGCGGGTGCGGCCCTGGTGCTCGACGACGCCTCGCTTTCGGGCGAGGCTCTGGCCTCGGCCCTGGACGGGCTCATCGCCAACGGGCGTTACCACGAGATGGGTCGCGCTGCGCTCGACCTGGCCCGCCCCGACGCCGCGCGCGCGATCGCCGACGTGGTGCGCCGAGCGGGAGGATTCTCGTGAGTCGCTTCGTGGCCGGCACCCGGGTTCACATCGTCGGTATCGGTGGGGCCGGCATGAGCGGTCTCGCCCGCCTGCTTTACGAGCGCGGCTGTGCCGTCAGCGGGTCCGACGCCGCGCGCTCGACGACCCTTGACGACCTCGAGGGCCTCGGGGTTCACGTCAGTGTGGGTCACGACGCGACGACTCTCGGCGTGATCGACGTGGTCACCTGGTCGCCGGCGGTCGCTCGTGACAACGTCGAGATCACCGGCGCGCTCGCGCGCGGGGCGGCGGCCCTGACGCGCGCCGAGGTGTTGGCCGACCTCGCCGAGGCGCAGCCGACGATCGGTCTCACCGGAACCCACGGCAAGACGACGGCGACCTCGATGATGGCCCAGGTCTTCGCCGCCGCGGGCCGGGACCCGTCGCGGCTCCTGGGCGCGGCGGTGCGCGGGCTCGGTCCCAACGGACACTGGGGACCCGACGGCCTGCTGCTCGAAGTCGACGAGAGCTACGGCACGTTCGACCTCGTGCGCCCGGCCGCCCTCGGGGTACTCAACGTCGACGTCGACCACCTCGACCACTACGGCACCCCGGAGAACCTCGAGGCGGCCTTCGCGCGACTCATGGCGCGCACCGCGGGAGCGGTGGTGGCCTGGGACGAGCCCGGGGTGCGTCGCGCGGCGGCACTCGCGGGCCGCGAGATCACCTGGGTGGGTCCGACGAGTCCGACGTGGCGCGTCGAGGACGTGGTGCTCGAACGGCGAGCGGCCCGCTTCGCCCTGACCGGCGACGTGCGACTCGAGATCGCCCTCGCGGTGACCGGCGCCCACAACGTGGCGAACGCCGCGGTGGTGGCCACGCTCGCCCTGGCGACGGGCGTGGACGCAGCCGCCGTCGTCGAGGGACTCGCGCGCTTTCAAGGCGCTCCCCGGCGCTTCGAGTATCGCGGACGCTGGCGTGGCGCCGACGTCTACGAGGACTACGCCCACCTACCCACCGAGGTGCGCGCTGCACTCGCCGGCGCGCGTGCGGCGGGCTACGCGAACGTGACCGCGGTCTTTCAGCCCCATCGATTCAGCCGGACCCGGCACCTCGCTGACGCGTTCGCGGACTCCTTCGTCGACGCCGGGCACGTCATCGTGACCGACGTGTACGCGGCGGGCGAGGTCGACCCCGGTGACGTCTCGGGACGGCTGGTGCTCGAGGCGATTCGCCGCGCGCACCCGAGCGTCGCGTGTGACTACGTCGAGGATCCTCGTGCGGCGCTGGTCGCCCTCGCGGCGCTCGATGATCCGGGCGACGCCGTGGTGCTGATCGGGGCGGGTGACATCGGCGAGCTCGCGGGCGTATTGGTGGAGGCGACGTGAGCGTCGACGACCTTCTCGCGGCTGCTCGCGACCGGGCGAGGGAGCACGCGTCCCTCGCCGCTCTCACGACGTATCGCGTGGGTGGCGCGGCGCGTGTCCTGGTGAGCCTCGAGACTCTCGAGGACCTGCTCGAAGTGGGGCCGTTCTTGCGCGCGAGCGGGCTGGCGGTCGTGGTCGTGGGCAACGGGTCGAACCTGCTCGTCGCCGACGGCGAGCACGAGATCGTGGCGGTGCACCTGGGTGCGGGATTCACCGACCTTGAGTGGCGTGACGAGGGCGACATCGTCATGGCGCGCGCCGGGGCGGCGCTGGACCTACCCGTCGCGGCGCGGCGCCTCGTTGCCGACGGCGTGACCGGATTCGAGTGGGCGGTCGGTGTGCCGGGCACGGTCGGCGGCTCAGTGGCGATGAACGCCGGCGGGCACGGCTCGGACATGGCGGCGAGCGTGGTTGCGGTCACCCTCTGGCGCGAGGGTCTCGTGAGCGTCGACGCCGCCGACCTGCACTTTGGCTATCGCGAGAGCGCCCTGGTGGCGGGTGACATCGTTGTCGATGCGACCCTGCACCTGCGCCGAGGCGACGCCGAGACGGCGCGCACGGCGCTGCGTGAGATCGTGGCCTGGCGCCGGATCCACCAGCCGGGCGGCGCCAACGCCGGCAGCGTCTTTCGAAACCCCCCGGGGGACTCGGCCGGCCGGCTGATCGAGTCGGTGGGGGCTAAGGGGCTTCGCCGCGGCAGCGCGGCCGTGAGTGACAAGCACGCCAACTTCATCCAGGTCGACGCGGGCGGAAGCGCAAACGACGTCTACGAACTGGCCCGCGAGGTGGCGAAGCGGGTGCGCGAGGCGACGGGGGTCCAGTTGGTGTTCGAGCATCGCCTGATCGGCTTTACGGGGGAGTGGTGAGTCGCCGTCGCCCGGCGTCGGCGTCGGCGCCGCGGTCGCGTCGCGCGACGCGTGCGTCGCGAAGCGACCGGCGGGCCCCGGCCCGTGGGCGTGAGCGCGCCGACGCGTCGAGCCCGCGCGAGAAGCCCGCGCGGTCGACGTCGTCCAAGCGTCTTCGAGCACCCGCGGCGGCCTCGAAGCGAAGGGCCCGGCGAGACGCGCGGGTCCCCCGCGGGCGCCGGCGCCGCGTGGTCCTCGTGACGCTCGCCGTGGTGAGTGCAGCAATCATCCTGGTCAGTGGGGTGGAATGGACGTTGCGCTCCCCGCTGTTTCGCGTGCGTCACGTCTCGTTCGTCGGTCTGCGTCACGAGGCGCCGGGCGCCGTCTTGGCCGCGTCCGGTCTCGCCGCGGACCCTCCGATCATCGACGTCAACGCCGCCACGCTGGACGCGCGACTGGCCCGATTCCCGTGGGTGCAGTCGGTGGCGGTGGTGAAGCACTGGCCGGATCGCGTGGTCGTTCGAGTGACCGAGCGCACCGCGGTCGCGGTCGCCTACGCGCCCGGGCACGTCCTGGTCTACGTCGACGCCACGGGCCACGACCTCGGCGTCGCGCCGCGCACCGCCAACCTGCCCACCCTGATCTACGACCATCCGCGGGCCGCGACGTGGCCCTTTCTCGTCGCCGGGCGATCTGCCGCCTACGTCGCCAGCCAGCTGCCGCCGGCCTTCTCGCGCCAGGTCTCGACGATTACCGTCAACGCCGCGGGCGACGTGACCCTCGCCCTGACCACGCCAGTGCGCTTCGTGCTCGGCCCGGCCACGGATCTGCACGCCAAGTGGGTGTCGATCGCCTCGGTGATCGCCCACGCCCGCCTCGTCCCGGGCGACGTGGTTGACGTGTCGGTGCCCGGATCTCTGGCCGTCACCGGCGGCGCGCCGTCGTGAGACATTTGACCACCCGGGGGACGATGGCTAGCCTTCAAACACACTTGAACGCGAATGATCGTGACCCCCCGCTGCGGTGGGACACAATAGAAGGGTTCACCCAAGGGGGTTTATGAGTCTCAGCCAGAACAATTACCACGCCGTGATCAAGGTGATCGGCGTGGGGGGCGGCGGTGTCAACGCCGTGAACCGGATGATCTCCTCGGGTCTGCGCAACATCGAGTTCATCGCCGCCAACACGGACGCCCAGGCCCTCTTGCTCTCCGAGGCCGACCTCAAGCTCGACATCGGTCGCCAGCTCACCCGTGGGCTCGGCGCCGGCAGCGACCCCGAAGTGGGCCGACAGGCCGCCGAGGACCACCGCGCCGAGATCGAAGAGGCCTTGAAGGACACCGACATGGTGTTCATCACCGCCGGCGAGGGTGGCGGCACCGGCACCGGCGCCGCCCCGGTGGTCGCCGAGATCGCCCGCTCGCTGGGCAGTCTGACGATCGGCGTCGTGACGCGACCGTTCTCCTTTGAGGGCAAGCGCCGCGCGACCCAGGCCGAGAAGGGCATCGAGGCCCTGCGCTCGAAGGTCGACACCCTCATCGTGATCCCCAACGACCGGCTGCTCTCGGTCACCGCGTCGGACACGTCGATGCTCGAGGCCTTCAAGATCGCCGACGACGTCCTGCTCTCGGCCGTGCGCGGTGTCACCGACCTGATCACGGTGCCCGGCCTGATCAACACCGACTTCGCCGACGTCAACGCGATCATGCGCAACGCCGGCAGCGCCATCATGGGCGTGGGCCAGTCCACCGGCGAGGGCCGGGCCGTCAACGCGGCGCGCGCGGCGATCACCTCGCCGCTGCTGGAGGCCTCCATCGACGGGGCGCGCGGGATCCTGATGAACATCGTCGGTGGCTCCGACGTGACCCTCACCGAGGTCACGGACGCCGCCAACATCATCCACTCGGTGGCTCACCCGGACGCCAACATCATCTTCGGCAGCGTGATCGACGACTCGATCGGCGACGCCGTGCGTGTGACGGTGATCGCCGCGGGCTTCGATCCGCACCCCAACCCTCGCCCGACATCGACGACGATCTCGGAGCCGGTGATGACCGAGGGTCCGCGCAGCGACATCTTCTCGAACGCGACCGACGACTTCTTCGACGTGGGTGGCGACGACGACCTTCCCAGTTTCCTCCGCTGAGAGCGAGCTGACCGAGCGCGTCGCGCGCAACCTCGCGGCGCTGCGCGAGCGCATCGCCGCGGCCGGTCGCGACCCGTCACGCGTGCGCGTGGTCGCCGTGACCAAGACCTTCGGTCCCGAGGCGGTGCGGGCCGCGGCGTTCGTGGGCCTCGACGCGGTGGGGGAGAACTACCTGGTCGAGCTCGAGGACAAGCGGCGCGACCTCGGCGACGTCGCGCTGGCCTGGCACTACCTCGGCGCGCTGCAGAGCAACAAGATCGCCCGCGTGGCCGAGGTCGCTGACGTCATCTGTTCGGTGTCGCGCGTCAAGGAGATCGAGCGTCTTGCGGGCGTTGGCGCCACGGCGCGCATCTACGTCCAGGTGGACTACACCGCTCGCGACGAGCGCAACGGGGCGCCGCCCGGCGACGTCGCGGGACTGGTGAGCCTCGCTCGCGAGCGGGGACTGGGGATCGTGGGCCTGATGACCGTGGCGCCACCGGATCCGGCGCTCGCGCAGGTCGCCTTTCGCGAGACCGCCCAGCTCGCTGACGACTTGGACCTCGAGGTGCGCTCCATGGGAATGAGCGACGATCTCGAGCTGGCGTGCCGCTGGGGCACCACCGAGGTTCGGGTGGGCCGAGCCCTGTTCGGGCCCCGGGCCCCCCGGACGAACCCACCCCTCGCCTAACATGGATGAGCGGTAGCCCCGCGAGGAGAAACGCATGAGAGACAAGACACGTAAGTTCCTGGGCTTCCTCGGGCTCATCGAGGACGAATACGGTGACTACGCGTCGGGCGTACCGACTCGGCCCTTCGCCGAGCCCGAATACGACCGCGAGCCCGAGTGGACCCCCGCCCCCGCTCCCGCCCCGACCGCCCGGCCCTATGCCGCCCCCGCGCCGCCCCGGCCGACCCCACCGCGCACCTCGTCGATCTCGGTGCTCGACAACGCCGGGCAGGCCCCGCGCGTTCGCCCCATGCCCTCGCCTCGTCCCGCGTCGTCGACCGCCCCCCAGCCGGTGGACCGCGAACCGGCCATCTTCGAGCCGATCTCCTTCAACGAGTCGAGCCGGGTGACCGACCTGCTGCGCGACGGGCGCGCGGTGGTGCTCAACGTCTCGCACCTCGAGCCGGCGGCCGCGCGGCGCACGGTCGACTTCTCGGCCGGCTCGGCTCACGCGCTCTGGGCCAAGATCGATCGCCTGGCCCCGGGGGTCTACCTGATCATCCCGCGCGGCACCTACGTCAGTGCGGAGGCCCGTGATCGGCTCCACCTGAGCAACTTCAGGTCCTTTGACGTCTCATGACGCTCCTGCACAACCTGATCTTCCTCTACATCTGGATCCTGATCATCTCGGCGCTGCTGAGCTGGTTTCCCGCCTCGAGCCAGAGCGGGGGGCTGGGCACCGTTCGCCACTACCTCTCGATACTGACCGAGCCGGTCCTGCGGCCCATCCGCTCGATCCTGCCGCGCCCGCGCGTCGGGGCCGTCGCCGTTGACTTCTCGGTGTTGATCGCCATCGTCGCGCTCGAGCTCATCAACTCCTTCATTCACTAGTTCGTCCTCGATCGTCCGACACGCGGGCAGTATGGTGGCTGCATGGATACACCGGACACCGCCGCCTCAGCACTGGGCTCCATCGACACCGTCGCCTTCAAGGTCGGTATGCGGGGCTACAACGTCGACGAGGTGGACGAATTCCTCGAACGGGTCGCCGCCGAGGCGCGTCAGCTGCGTGACCAGTTGGCCCAGCAGCGCCAGCAGCTGCGCCAGGCGGCCGAGCGCATCAACCAGCTCGAGAGCGGTCGCGCGCCGAGCGCGCCGGCGCCCGCGCCCGTCAGCGCGAGCCCGACACCCGCGGCGCCGGGACGCGGCGCCGAGCAGGTGTCCTCGATGATCGCGATGGCACAGCAGTTCATCGAGCACGCCCAGGCCGAGGCTGAGGCCAAGGCCCGCGAGCTGACGACGGCCGCCCAGGAGAGAGCCCGCGAGATCATCGTCGAGGCGCGCAGTCGCGCCGAGGACGAGGTGAACCGGCTCAACGGGCTCAAGCAGCGCCTCAGCGAGGACGTCGACAAGCTGGCCCGTCAGCTCGAATCGGAGCGCACGCGCCTCGCCGGCGTGCTCAGTGAGTTCAGCCGATGGGTCGAGACCGCGTTCCACGTCAGTGAGACGTCGCGTTCGACGTCGTCGGCTCCGCTCACGCCGCCGCCCGCGGCCCCCGCGCCAGCGAGCGCGCCACCGAGCGCGCCGCCGCCCGCCCCCAGCGCCGGCGTGCGCGAGGTCCCTTCGCCCACAGACAACGCCGGACCGGCCACGGCTCCCCAGCAGACGATCGGCCAGGTCCTGAACTTCGAACCGCGCGAGGATCGCTCCTGATCGAGTGCGTGGCTGCTAGGGTGCGGCGCGCACTCTAAACCAAGGAGTTTCCATGCCCTCGAGCGCCCGCCCCAAGGCTCCCGTGAAGAAGTCCCCCGCCAAGAAGGCGGCCACGCCCGCCAAGGGCGCGTCGAAGACGGTCAAGGCCGCCGCGAAGAAGGCGCCGGCCAAGGCCGTGACGACGAAGGCGCCGGCGAAGAAGGCAGCGGCGAAGAAGGCGCCCACCAAGGCCGCACCGGCCGCCAAGGTCCCCGCGAAGAAGGCGCCGGCCAAGGCCGCGTCGCGCGCGGCCGCGACCAAGGCCGCCGAGGCCAAGGCCAAGGCCCTCGCCGCCGCGAAGGCCAAGAAGGAGAAGGAGGCCCAGGCCAAGGCCGCCGCCAAGGAGCGCGAACTCCAGCGCAAGGCCCGCGAGAAGGCCGCGGCCGAGGCGAAGAAGCAGCGCGAGATCGAGGCCAAGCGTCGTGCCCTCGAAGCCGAGAAGGCGCGCAAGCAGCGCGAGATCGAGCGGCGCCACCACGAGGAGCTCAAGCGTCAGGAGCGCCGTGAGGCCGAGGAGCGCAAGCGCCAGGAGGCGCTCGAGCGCAAGATGCACTCCAAGCCCTACGCGGACGATGCGGCGTTCCTCGCCGAGGTGCGAGACGCGCTGATCGAGGCGCGTGCGGTCACCGCCGGTCAGATCGCGGTGAGCGAGACCGAGGCCGACGAGATGCTCGTGGACCGTGAGCGCCTCGAGTACGACGACGAGGACGGCTCGAGCGTCGCCTCGGACATCCAGCGCGACCAGCTCAAGGAGTTTGCGGCGGCGCTGCGCACGAAGATCGACGAGATCGACGTGGCGCTGGCGCGCGTGGACGACGGCAGTTACGGACGCTGCGACGAGTGCTACGAACCCATCTCCAAGGCTCGTCTCCTCGCGCAGCTGCCCGTGTTCACCTGCGTGTCGTGTCGCGCCGCGGTCTAGACCCGCGCGTCAACTACGCCGTCGTGGCGACGGCTCTCATCGTGACCGCGGCCGACGCGCTGACCAAGGCCTGGGCTCGCCACGCGCTGGCCACTCACGACGTGCACGTGGGCGGACCCCTCTGGCTGCGTCTCGAGTACAACCAGGGGGTTTCGTTCTCCTTCGGGCGATTCGGCACCCTCACCACCATCGTGACGATCGTGGTGGCGCTCGTCGTGGCCGTGATCTCGATGCGCGCGCGTCCCGGTGTGCCCTCGGTGGGATTCGGTCTGCTGATCGGCGGGGGGGTGGCCAACGTGATCGACCGGTTGGCGGCGAGCCCGCACGTGGTCACCGACTTCGTCGCGGTGGGCTCGTTCCCGGTCTTCAACCTCGCCGACGCCGCGATCACGGTGGGATTCATCGTGCTGGTGGTGGCGGTGTTGAGTGGTGAGAGGCTGATCCGATGAGCGACGACGAGAACGAGATCCTCGAGCTGGTGGTCCCCGAGACCCTGGTGGGTTGGCGCGTGGACCGCGCCCTGGCGATGCTGACGGGTCGCTCGCGGGCCGAGACCCTGCGCCTCGTCGACGCGGGTCTGGTGACCCTGGGGGGGCGCGTGCTGACCAAGGCGTCCACACCCCTCGAGTCCGGCCAGCACCTCGAGGCCGTGATCCCGCCGCTGCCCACTGGCGAGGTCGAGCCTGACGACTCGGTCGTCGTGGACGTGGTGCGAGAAGATGACGATTTCGTCCTGATCAACAAGCGCCCCGAGCAGGTGGTCCACCCGGGGGCGGGTCAGACGACGGGCACGCTGGTCGCCGGGCTGCTCGCTCGTTACCCCGAGATGGCCCGCCTGGTCGACGAGGGGCTGTGCGAGGGGCCGCGACCGGGGATCGTGCACCGTCTGGACAAGGGGACCTCGGGTCTCCTCGTCGCGGCCCGCACGCCCGTGGGCTATCTCTCGCTGTCCGAGCAGGCGTCATCGCACACGATGGTGCGCACCTACTGGGCGATGGCCGAGGGGCATCTCAGCGACGACCGCGGCGTGATCGACGCCCCCATCGGGCGCTCTCTGCGCGAGCCGACGATGATGGCGGTGCGCGCCGACGGGCGCGTCGCGCGCACCCACTACGAGGTGATCGAGCGCCTCGACTCGCCCCACGCGGCCACCCTCGTGGAACTGCGCCTGGAGACCGGGCGCACGCATCAGATCCGCGTGCACCTGGCCGCGATTGGCCATCCCGTGGTCAACGATCAGCGCTACGGGCACCGGCGCGAACGGCGTCTCGCCGAGGGGCGCTTCTTCTTGCACTCGCGATCGCTCTCGCTGCGCCACCCGCGCACGGACGAGGAGGTCACCGCGGTCGTCGCGCTGCCCGATGATCTGCTCGCCCTCGTGGGCGGGACCCGCTGGGCCTAGGCGACGTCGTGGGCCGCGACGACGCTGTCGTCGTCGCGCAGCAGCGCCAGGGCCTCTTCCTCGGCCCGGCGCACGCGTCGCACGCCGATGTCGAGCTTGTTTGCCGTCGCCTGCAGCGACAGCGGCGTCGAACCGTTGAGCCCGAAGCGCAGGTTCAGCACCTCGCGCTGGAGGTCGTTGAGACGCTCGAGCGCGCCGTGGAGCTGGTCGTCGAGCATTGTCTGCTCGATCTCGCCGACCCAGTCGTGCTGGCTCGGCGCGACCAGGTCGCCCAAGGTGGTCGCCGAGTCCGAGGAGGCCGGCTGGTCCAGGCTGGCGGTCACGCCGGCCAGTCCGTGCAGGTTCTCACGCTCGGCCTTGGACATGCCCGTGGCCTCGGTCAACTCGTCATCGGTGGGCTTGCGCCCGAAGAGCGAGGTCAACTCGGCCGTCGTGGCCTCGAGACGCTGGAGCTGCTCGCCGACCTCGAGGGGGATGCGGATGGTGCGACCGTGCTGCTGAACGGCGCGCTGGAGGGCCTGGCGGATCCACCAGGTGGCGTAGGTCGAGAACTTGAATCCCCGCTCCCAGTCGAACTTCTCGACCGCGCGCAGCAGTCCGAAGGTGCCCTCCTGGACGAGGTCGATCATCTCGACGCCGCGGTCCTGGTAGCGGCGGGCCCAGTGCAGGACGAGTCGCAGGTTCGCCGCGACCATCTGCTTCTTGGCCTCCTCGTCGCCGGCGGTGACGCGCTTGGCCAGCTCGACCTGCTCGTCGTAGTTCGGCATGGGGTAGCGGTCGAGGTCGCGCATCAACAGACCCAACATGTCGTTGGTGTTTACTGCGCTTCGACGGACTGTCGTCATGGCCCCTCCTCGCTGGTGGCACGGTCCGCCGGTATTTCTCCTACGGACGCATATCTAATTTACCACGTCGGGGCGCGTCGATCAAGGCATTGCCGCGCTATGGGTGCGGCGCAGCGGGGCGTTGCCGCGCGCCTGATCAACCATGTCGGCCAGGGTGAAACTGGCGAGGTGCTCGCGCATGTGCGCGCCCACGTCTCCCCAGACCGCGCGCAGAACGCACTGGCCCTCGTGGTCGCAGGCGCCGTCGGCGTGGGGCTCGCCGAAGTCGCCGGCGACGATGGGCCCGTCCACCGCGGCCACCACGTCGGCCAGGGTGATCGACTCGGCGCTGCGCGCCAGCACGTAGCCGCCGCCGACGCCGCGCTTGGACTGCACCAGACCCACGCTCTTGAGCGTCAGGAGGATCTGCTCGAGGTAGGGCTGGGGCAGCCCGGTTCGTTCGGCCAGGTCACGAACGGAAACGGGGGTCGAGCGGTTGTCGCGCAGGGCCAGGCTGAGCAGCGCGCGGCTCGCGTAGTCCCCGCGGGTGGAAACTCTCACATCGGAAGTCTAGTGACGGGTCCTTGGCAGGGTTGGCCGATGACTGGCCCCGCGTCTGGCACACTGCGTAGGTGGAAGAAGAGCGAAACGAGAACGTGTCGGTCAACCCCGACGAGGTGCTGTCACCGGGCGAAAACGCCGAGTCGAGCGGGGAAACGACTGACGAGACAACGGATTTCATCAGCCAGCCGGCCAAGGTGATGCGCATTGGCTCGATGGTCAAGACGCTGCTGGACGAGGCGCGTAGCGCCCCCCTCGACGAGGCGGGCCGGGGGAGACTGCGCGAGATCTACGAGACCTCGATCCGCGAGCTCTCGAGTGCGTTGTCGCCGGACCTCTCGGGCGAGCTCGCGCGCATGGCGCCGCCCTTCGTCGAGGGCGTGCCCACCGAGTCCGAGCTGCGCATCGCCCAGGCCCAGCTGGTCGGCTGGCTCGAGGGCCTCTTTCACGGCATCCAGGCCTCACTCTTCGCCCAGCAGGCCGCGGCGGCCGCCCAACTGGAGAAGATGCGCGATCGGGCGCTGAACTCCGGGGGCAGCGACCCGCGCGCGGGCACCTACCTCTAGGGCCGTGGTGGGCACGCGCGTCGCGCGAGGCGTCCGACGAGACGTGGCGGGTTCGTGATGGGCGAGGGCTTCGTCCATCTGCACAACCACTCCGAGTACTCGATGCTCGACGGCGCCGCGCGCATCGAGGAGATGGTTCTCGCGGCCAAGGCCGACGGCCAGAACGCGATCGCCATCACCGATCACGGCAACCTCTACGGGATCATCGACTTCTACCAGAGTGCGCGCAAGCACGGGCTGACGCCGATTCTCGGGCTCGAGGCCTACATGGCCGCCTCGAGCCGCTTCGACCGCCCGCCCCGGCGCGGCAAGATTGACGACACCGGCGGAGAGACCGAGGGGGGCCAGAAGCTCTATCACCACCTCACGCTGCTCGCCGAGACCAATGAAGGCTATCGCAACCTGCGTGAGCTCTCGTCCATGGCCTACCTCGAGGGTTACTACTACAAGCCCCGCGTCGACTGGGAGCTGCTCGAGCGATACGGCAAGGGACTGATCGCGACGTCGGGCTGCCTCGGCGGGGTCGTGCTCCAGGCCCTGGTGCGCGACGACTACGACAAGGCGCGCGACCTTGCGGCGCGCCTGCAGGGCATCTTCGGGCGCGAGAACTTCTTCATCGAACTCCAGGATCACGGGCTCGCCGAGCAGACGCGCACCAACCCCCAGCTGGTGCGCATCGCCCGCGAACTCGACGCGCCGCTGCTGGCCACCAACGACCTGCACTACGTGCGACACGGTGACGCCGAGATGCACGACGCGCTGTTGTGCATCGGCACGGGTTCCTTGGTCGCCGACCCCGACCGGTTCCGCTTCGCCAGCGACCAGCACTACCTCAAGAGCGCCGCTGAGATGCGCTACCTCTTCCGCGAGCTGCCCGAGGCCTGCGACAACACGTTGGCCATCGCCGAGCGCGTGGACGTCACCATCGAGTTCGACAACGATGCGCTGCCCGAGTATCCGATCCCGCCCGAGTTCGCCGGCGCCACCCACAAGGAGGGGGCCAACGCCCTCCTGCGCGAGCTCGCGACGCGCGGCGCGCGCGAGCGCTACGGCGACGTGCTCTCGCGCGAGGTGCTCGACCGGCTCGACTACGAGCTCGGCGTCATCGCCGACATGGGCTTTTCGGACTACTTTCTCGTCGTCTGGGACCTCATCCGCCACGCCCGCGAGCGCGGGATCCGCGTGGGTCCGGGCCGCGGCTCGGCGGCCGGGTGCTGCGTGGCCTACTGCCTGCGCATCGTCGACCTGGATCCGATTCGCTACGGACTGATCTTCGAACGCTTCCTCAATCCGGGACGCAAGCAGATGCCCGACATCGACATGGACTTCGACGAGCGCTACCGCGGCGACATGATCCGCTACGCCGCCGAGCGCTACGGCAGCGACCACGTCGCCCAGATCGTCACCTTCTCGACGATCAAGGCGCGCGCCGCGGTGCGCGACGCGGCGCGCGTGCTCGGCTACCCGCCCCAGCTCGGAGACAAGATCGCCAAGGCCATGCCGCCACTCGTGATGGGCCAGGACCTGCCCCTGGAGGCGTGCTTTAGCCCGATGGCGGGCTACGAGGGTCGTTACGCCGAGGCGGCCGAGTTGCGCTCGCTCTACGCAAGCGACCCCGAGGTGACCCACGTGATCGACGTGGCCAAGGGCTTCGTCGACAAGCGCCGCCAGGACGGCATCCACGCCGCGGCCGTCGTGATCACCAAGGAGCCGGTGCTCGAGTACGTGCCGGTCCAGCGCAAGGCCGGCGCGAACGGTTCGATCGACGACGCGCCGATCGTCACCCAGTACGAGGCGACGGCGATCGAGAAGCTCGGCCTGCTGAAGATGGACTTTCTGGGGCTGCGCAACCTCGCGATCATCGAGCGGACCCTCGAGCACATCCGGCGTCGTCACGGCGTCGAGGTCGACATCGACCACGTGCCCCTCGACGACCCCAAGGTCTACGCGATGCTCCAGCGCGGCGACTCGATCGGGCTCTTTCAGCTCGAGGGCGACAAGATGCGCCAGCTGATGCGCCGCCTCGCGCCGACGAGTTTTGACGACATCGCGGCGCTGGTGGCGCTGTATCGTCCCGGACCGCTGAGCGAGAACGTCCACAACGACTACGCGGATCGCAAGAACCACCGCCAGGACGTCAGTTTCGACCACCCCGATCTCAAGGAGATCCTCGGCGAGACCTACGGGCTGATGATCTATCAAGAAGACATCATGCGCGTGGCGACCAAGATCGCCGGCTTCTCCATGACCGAGGCCGACGACCTGCGTAAGGCCTGTTCGAAGAAGATCCGCGAGATGATCCAGGCCCAGCGCGCGAAGTTCGTCGAGGGCGCCGAGCGCGAAGGCTACGGACACGCGCTGGGCGAGGCGATCTTCAACAAGATCGAGCCTTTCGCGGACTACGCGTTCAACAAGAGCCACGCCTACGGCTACGCGCTGATTGCGTACCAGAACGCGTGGCTGAAGGCGAACTATCCGGTGGAATACATGGCCGCCCTGCTGACGTCATTTCGCGACGACAAGGACAAGGCGGCGATCTACCTCAACGAGGCCCGCCAGATGGGGATCACCGTCGGCGTGCCCGACATCAACCACTCCGACGCCGACTACTCGCCGAGCCCGACTCAGGACCAGACGATCCTCTTCGGCCTCGCCGCGGTGCGCAACGTCGGCGAGTCGCTGGTGGAGAAGATCGTGGCCGAGCGCGACGCGGGCGGGCCGTTCACGTCGATCTATGACTTTGTGCGGCGAGTCGACCCCGTGGTGCTGAATCGTCGCACGATGGAGTCCCTGATCAAAGCCGGTGCCTTCGACGCCATGGGCCTGCCCCGACAGGGGTTGCTCCTGCGCATCGACGAGATCGTCGAGGTGACCATGGCACGTCGGCGGGACCTGGCGCTGGGCATCTCGACCCTCTTCGCCTTCGGTGACGGCGATGGGCGAGACGACTGGGAGGGCACCGAGATCCCGGTGAGCGATCTCGAGTTCGACTCGTCGGTCAAGCTCGACTTCGAGCGCGAGATGCTGGGCACCTTCATCTCCGACCACCCGCTCTACGCCGTGGAGTCGGCGCTCGCGGCCAAGACCGACGGGACCATCGTCGCCGTGCGCGAACGCGCCGAGGACCTCGCGCGACTCGGGCGGCCCGTGACCGTCGGTGGCCTGCTGAGCGAGGTCCAGATCCGCACCACCAAGTCGGGTCAGCAGTACGCGCGCGTCGTGCTCGAGGACCTCGGCGGGGCGATGGAGATCATCTTCTCGGCGCGAAAGTTCCAGGAGTGCAGCGGCTTCCTCGCCAAGGACAACGTCGTCCTGATCAAGGGTCGACTCGATCACCGCGACGACGAGGTGCGCTTCAGCGCGATGGACGTGACCCAGCTGCGCGCGGCGCGACTGGACGAAGAACTGCGCCTGACCCTTCGCCCCGAGGATCTCACTGCGGGCACGATCGCCACCCTGCGCGAGATCCTGGTGCGCTATCCGGGCCCCTCGCCGGTCATCGTCGAGACCGGAACGTCGGGAAAAGCCTTTAAATTGGGGCCCGAATTCAACGTGAACATTGCGGGCGTCGTGGGGGATCTACGTAGCGAATTCGGGCGAAACGTCATCAAGGCCTAGCCCAGATTGCCGGGGTCGCCACGTCCCGTAGAATGGGACCTATGGCAATGACCGTCACCACGAAGGACACCACCGCCCTCAGCGACGCGGAACTCGCCGAAATGGCCGACCTCTGCGTCGACCGTGAGCCCAACTTTGACATCGGCTTCCTCTCCAAGCAGCGCGAGGAGTGGGTGCTCGTGACGTGCGCGCGTGAGGGGAGCAAGTTGCGCGGCTACTCCTTCGGAACGCTCGAGCGCATCGGGGGCACGCCGTCGCTGCTGCTGGGCTTGTTGCTTGTCGAGCGCAACGCGAAGAGCGACCAGACCTTGAAGGCCATCTTGCACGATCAGTTTCGTCGGGCGCTGCTCGCCTTTCCCGACGAGGACGTCCTCCTCGGCGCCCGCCTCACCGCTCCCGACGGTTTTCGCGCGTTCCTCGGTCTCGAGGACATCGTGCCGCGCAAGGGATACCGCCCGACCGGTGAAGACCGCGCGTGGGGCCGACGCCTGGCCAAGCGCTTCGGCGCGGAGAAGGCGATCGACGACCAGACGTTCGTGATGACCGTGCCGGCGGGTCCCGTGGGCTGCTTGGACTACGTGGCCGCGAAGGGCGTGATTCCCGAGGGCGCCTCTGAGTTCTTCGAGGGCCTCGAGCCGGACAAGGGCCAGCGGCTTGTGGTCTTCGGCTGGGCTATGGCCGAGGCGCTCGCCTCGGGCAAGCTGCCGCGCTAGTCAATTGCGCGGCAAGAGGCCGGTGCAGCTCTTGTAGCAGTGCCCATCGATGGGCGACGACAAGGTCGTGAGCACGTAGGTCGGTCGAAATCCCAGCGCCGTGCTGAGGTCCTTGCCCGCGAGGGACGTGCGCCGGGTCGCCTCCATCGTGCGAATCGCGTGAGTGTCCTCACACAGCAGCCAGACGTCGTCGCCGAACCAGCCGAAGCGCACCCACGTCGAGCCGTCTTCGATGCGTCGCAGAAGTTGGGGTCCGCGATCGGCCGCGATGAGGGCGACACTGGGCCGCTCGCCGCGAAACTCCCAGTAGGGCGCGCTCGGGCCGCGAAAGCCGAAGAGCGGACCGTCGGAGGGGGTGGACAGCTCCTCGAGCCACTTACGCACTCGACGACCGTGGTAGGTGCCCAGACGACGGGGCAGGTCGGCCAGGCTGACCGCTTCGGGTTGGGCGAGGTCGGTTCGTCCGATGTCCTCGGCCAGTTGACCCTCGACGACATCGAAGGCGACGAGGTCGGTCTCGAGGTCCTCGGGCCAGGGGATGCGCCAGCGCACGATGGTCTGCGACGCGAGGTCCACGACGGTCGTCGACTCGTTCGTCGAACCCAGCACGAGTCCGAACATGGTCGAGCCCGGTGTCAGGTCGACGGTGGGGTAGTGGGGCATCCGTTCGACGAGTTGACGTATGGCCCGGGCCGCCGGGTCTCGCGAGAAGAGCGCCATCAGTCGCCCAACTCCTCCAGTTGTGTTCTCAGGTCGGCGACGGTTCGCACCGGCAGCAGGCACGCGCCCCCGCGACAGACGTAGGCCGCGCCCGGCACGCGCCCCTCGAGGAGGGGTGACGAATTGGAGCCGGAGATCACGACGCTGCGGGGCACGACAGTCAATCGTACGTGCTCGAGTAGAGCGTTTGGCGGGCCGGGGACGACGATCTCCACACCTTCGAGCGCGAAGCGCGCCGCCATGACGAGATCGGCCACCGCGCGCGGGTGCTGACTGATCAGCGTCGCGCCGAGGGTGACAAGTCGCTGGGCGACGGCCTTGCGATCGGGGTCGGCGTCGATCAGCGCCAGGCGCGCGAGGGCGCGCGTGGCGGTGGCGTGACCCGAGGGTCCGGCCCCGTCGAAGATCTCCTTGGGGCGCGCGAGCAGGTCCGTGGCGAGGTCGCTCGAAGTGAAGACGCCGGCGCCGCGCTGGGGGTTCTGAGCGGTCGGCACCTCGCCGTCCCAGTAGTGGGCGAGGAGGTAGTCGGCCGCATCTCGCGCGCGCTGGAGCCAGAGGTCGTCGCCGGTCGACTCGAACGCGTCGAGGAGGGCGTCGGCGAAGGCCGCCACGTCGGCGAGCGTCGCGTTGACGTTGCGGTGTTGGGTGCGATAGAACACGCCGCTCGCGGCGTGGCTCGCGCCGAGGCGCTCGAGCAGATCGAGTGCGACGTCACGAAACGTCGTGTCGCGCATGTCCAGGCACGCCGAGGCGAACTGGGCGTTCCACTCCAAGATGACCTTGTCGTCGCGCTGGGGCTGAACCCGCTGGGCGCGCGCGGTGCGCAACGCTTCAAACGCATCGGCGAGCTCGCGCGGCGTGGTGAAGGGCTCGTTCGCACCGAGACGCGGGACCGAGCGCCCCTCCAGGTCGCCGGCCGTGGTGATCGTCCACCGTTCGAGTGCGCGCTCGAGATCCGCGCTGCGCCCGTACGCGCGCAGCGCGTCGGCAACCTCGTCGGGGGTCCACGTGACGTGGCCACCCTCGAGTCCGGCCGCGTCGGCGTCGAGCGACGCGGCGTATCCGTCGGCCACGGCGAGTTGGTCGAGGACAAAGTCCAACGTGGACGTGGCGACCTCGCGCCAGTCCTCTCGCGCGTAACGGCGCGCGGCGCTCGTGTAAGTTCGCGCGAGGAGAGCCTGGTCGATGAGCATCTTCTCGAAGTGCGGCACGTGCCACTCACGGTCCACGCAGTAGCGCGCGAAGCCGCCGCCGATGTGGTCGTAGAGGCCGCGACGCGCCATCGCGTCCAGCGTGAGCGTCACGGCGTGCGACGCCGTGGCGTCGGCGTCGATCAGGGCCTCGAGCAGACCCGGGTGGGGGAACTTGGGGGCGCCGGAGAATCCGCCGTCCGGGTCGAGGGTCTCGAGGAGTTCATCGCGCAGTCGTTCTCGCGCGGCGTCCAGGTCGAGGTCGCCCTCGTGGGCGACCAGGTGGTCGACGAAGGCGACCTCGCGTACGAGGGCCTCGCCGAGCTCCGAGGCCTGTTCGACGACGGCGTCTCGCTGGACCTGCCAAGCGTTGGCGAGGGCACGCAATAGACGGGGGAAGCCGACCTGGTTGGGCCGATCGTTGGGCGGGAAGTACGTTCCGGTGAAGAAGGGTCGGCCGTCGGGCAGCATGAAGACCGACATCGGCCATCCGCCGTGACCGCTCGAGAGCTGGGTGGCGGTCATGTAGAGCGTGTCGACGTCAGGGCGCTCCTCGCGGTCCACCTTGATCGGCACGAAGTGCTCGTTGAGCAGCGCCGCTGTCTCGTCGTTCTCGAAGGACTCGTGGGCCATCACGTGACACCAGTGGCAGGCCGCGTAGCCCACGGAGAGGAAGATCGGCCGATCGCTCGAGCGGGCCAGTTCCAGGGCGTCCTCACCCCAGGACCACCACTCAACGGGGTTGTCGGCGTGATCGCGAAGGTAGGGTGAGCCGAGTTGTTCCTTGACGTCACGAAGTCGTGGCACGTAGCGACATTAGAGGCCGCGAGACGTCGTCTCGGACGGCGAGACGATAACGGAGGCGGGCATGTCCACGGCACTGCGATGGGGCATCATCGGCACGGGGCGCATCGCGCGCACCTTCGCGAGCGACCTGTCCTTCATCGACGACGGCACCGTCGCCGCGGTGGGATCACGCACCCTTGACGCGGCGCAGCAATTCGCCGTCGACTTCGACATCGACGCCGCCTACGGTTCCTACGAGGAGCTCGTCGAGGACCCCGGCATCGACGCCGTCTACGTGGCGACGCCGCATCCGATGCACTACGCCAACGCCCGCCTGGCCCTCGAGGCGGGTAAGCCGGTACTCGTCGAAAAGGCCTTCACGATGACCGTTGACGAAGCGGTCGACTTGGTGGCGATCGCGCGCCAGCGGGGCCTGTTCTTGATGGAGGCGATGTGGACGCGATTCCTGCCCCATATCGAATCCCTGCGCGAGATCGTGCGTTCCGGCGAGCTCGGTGAGATCGTTGAGGTCATCGCTGATCACGGCAAGTGGTTCGAGAAGGATCCGACCTCGCGACTCTTTGCGCCCGAGCTCGGTGGCAGCGCGATGCTGGACCTCGGGGTCTATCCCGTGTCCTTCGCCTCGATGATCCTGGGCACTCCCAACCGGGTCGTCGCGATGGTGACGCCGGCCTTTAGTGGGGTGGACGCGACCGCGTCTGCGGTGTTGGGATACGACACCGGGGCCCAGGCCATCGTCACCTGCACCTCGTCGGCGCGAAGCGCCACCCGCGCGAGCGTGGTGGGAACGCTGGGGCGCGTCGAGATCGAGGGCGACTTCTACGCGCCGTCCTCGCTGGGCGTCATCCCTCGCTTGGGGGATCCGCGTCGCATGGATTTCGTGACGCAAGGACGCGGTCTGCAGTACCAGGCGAGCCACGTCGCCTCACTCATCGCGGCGGGGCGCACCGAGAGCGACGTCATGCCCCTCAATGAGTCCATCGCCATTATGGGCACGATGCGGCGAATCATCGAATCCTGACCTCGGTCGCCGGGAGTCGCGTCCCGAGACAGGTGCGCCCGTGCGTCGGGCACTGAAGCGACATGCTATTTTCACCAACTGGGCGTTTCGTTCACGAAGCGTTCACGAAGTGCCAAATACAAACGGTGCCGCGGGGCACCACAGAAGGGTTGGGGAGAATGAATTTTAGAACCGGAAGGGCTCTCGCGTCCGTCGCGCTGGTTGGCAGTTTTGTCGTCGCCATGTTGCCGGACGTGAACAGCGCAGGAGCAGCAACCAAGACGGTATCAGCGAGCACGTTCAATACGAGCTTTTCGACGATGAAGTTGCTCAAGGGAATAGTCCAAAAGGGCAAGGGCAGCATCGCCGTTATCCTGCCCGACACCGTGACGTCGGCTCGCTACACCGAGTTTGACGCGCCGTACCTCAAGGCCGCCTTCAAGGCCGCGGGTATGACGCCCAAGCAGTACGTGGTGCAGAACGCGCAGGGTAGCCCCAGCACGCAGTACACCGACGCCCAGGCCGACATTGCCAAGGGTGCCAAGGTACTGGTCCTGGACCCGCTCGACTCGACGACCGGAGCCGTGATTGAGGCTTACGCGCGTGCGCGCGGCGTGGCCGTCATCGACTACGACCGTCTGACTCTGGGCGGAGCCCGCAGCTACTACGTCAGCTTCAATAACGTCTCGGTGGGCACGCTCATCGGCACTGGTCTGATGAGCTGCATTAGCGCGTGGAACGTGAAGAGCCCCGTTGTCTACGTCATGCGCGGTGCGCCGACCGACAACAACGCAACGCTGTTCGCCCAGGGCTACAACGCCGTGCTGGCCAAGGCCGGCGTGAACACGATTGCGGAGAACACGGGTACGTGGACTCCCAGCGTGGCGCTGACCGACTTCCAGGGCGCCTACACGGCTCACCCGAACATCAACGCGGTGCTGACGCCGAACGATGAGAACGCTGCTCCGATCATCAGCTACCTGCAGTCCAAGGGCCTCGCCCCCAAGACGATTCCCTTCACGGGTCAGGACGCCACGTTGACGGGCTTCCAGAACATCATCTCGGGCTACCAGTGCGGAACCGTCTACAAGCCGATCTGGCTCGAGGCACAGGCCGCGGCCGCGCTCGCGATCTACCTGCGCGCGCACGTCAAGCCGCCGAAGGGCCTCGTGAACGGCACGTCGAACGACTCGGCCGCCACGATCAACAGCCTGAAGAAGGTTCCGTCGGTTCTGCTGACCGCAACCTGGGTGACCGCGGCGACGGTTGAGAAGACCGTCATCAAGGACAAGGTCATCAAGGCGTCGGACCTGTGCACCAAGACGGCACCGACCGTGGAAGGCAAGACAGTCCCGACGTACGCGCAGGACTGCGCCACCTACGGCATTAAGTAGTCAAACATGACGAACAACCCCGGGCCATCAGGATCGATGGCGTCCAACAGCGGACCAACATCCCCTGGTGACCCGGGGTTGTCGACGTCACTGCTGTCCCTGAGGGGAATATCGAAGAACTTCGGCGCGGTTCAGGCCGTTGAGAACATCAACCTCGATATTCCCCCGGGACAGGTGACCGCCCTGATGGGTGATAACGGCGCGGGCAAGTCGGTTCTGATCAAGACGATTTCGGGCATCTGGGCGCCCTCGAGCGGTCAGATGTTCTGGAAGGGCCAAGAGGTCCACATCCACACGCCGCGCGATTCCGAGCATCTCGGCATCGCCACCGTGTACCAGGACCTCGCCCTGTGCGACAACCTCGACATCGTGCAGAACATGTTCCTCGGCCACGAAAAGACCAAGGTGGGTCTGCTCGACGAGATCAAGATGGAGTTAACCACCAAGCAGACGTTGGCGGATCTGTCCGTGTCGACGGTCAAGTCGGTGCGACAGCTCGTGGGGTCTCTCTCTGGTGGCCAGCGCCAGGCCATCGCGGTGGCCCGTGCGGTCATGCGCGACTCCCAGTTGGTCATCATGGACGAGCCCACCGCGGCCCTGGGTGTGTCGCAGACGGCCCAGGTGCTGAGCCTCATCAAGCGGTTGGCCGAACGCGGCATCGCTGTGCTGGTCATCTCACACAATCTCAACGACGTCTTCCAGGTGGCCGATCGGGCCGCCGTGATGTACCTCGGGTCCCTGGTTAGTTCCGGGCCCATCTCCAACTACGACACGTCAAGTGCCGTCGAGCTGATCACCACTGGTGAGTCGAGCCGCGTGCCGCCGACGGTCGTGGCGTCCTAAACGAACTGAAAGGTCAACCTTGTCGTTGTCAGCCGAGGACACCTCACTAGAACACCATCACAACTCGAACGAGCCCGGCGTGATGGGCCAGGTCCGCAAGCTCTGGCGTGGCGACAGCGGCATGGTGCCGATCGTCCTGGGGCTCGCCATCCTCGTCGTGTACTTCCAGGTACGCAATTCGGTCTTCTTGTCGGCCGGCAACGTGACGAACCTCTTCGTTCAGGCCACCGTCTTCATCTTGTTGGGCATGGCGGAGATCTGGCTCCTGTTGCTCGGCGACATCGACCTCTCGGTCGGCTACACGATGGGCGTGGGCGCAGCGATCACCGTGATCCTCGTCGACCACCAGTTCCACTGGCCGTGGTACGCGGCGTTCGCCGTCACCCTCTTGGCGACGACGGGCATCGCGACGCTCCAGGGGCTCATCGTCATCTTCTTCCGATTGCCGTCGTTCATCGTGACTCTGGCCGGCCTCTTGTTCTGGGAGGGCATGCTGATCAACCTCGTCGACCACCAGGGCATCGGTGGCTCGATCTCCAACGAGAACAAGGTCCTCTACAACCTCGTCAACGGCAACTTCACAACCCTGTTCACGTGGATCTTTATGGTCGTGGTGGTCCTCTTCATGGCCCAGTCCATGGTGCGCGCCGACCAGCGCCGACGCGCGAGCGGACTGGTGACGCGTGCGCGCATGGTCCTGGTGTTCAAGATCGGCGCGCTCGCGGTGGCCGGAATCGTGCTCGCGTTGCTCTTCAACGCCAACCGCGGCACGTTCATCGTCCTCCAAGGTATGCCCTACGCGATCCCGATCGACTTCGCGGTGCTCGCCGCGGGCAGCGTGATCCTCACCAAGACCAAGGCGGGGCGATACATCTACGCCATCGGTGGCAACAGCGAGGCGGCGCGCCGCTCGGGCATCAACGTCAATCGCTATCGCCTCCTGGCCTTCGCCCTGACGGGCCTGACGACGGGGATCGCGAGCCTGCTCTACGCCTCACGACTGGGCGGGATCTCGGACAACATCGACAGCTCGCTCGTGCTCTACGCCGTGGCCTCGGCGGTCATCGGTGGCACCAGCCTCTTCGGTGGCCGAGGCAAGATGATCCACGCGGTCATCGGTGGCATCGTCATCGCGACGATTTACAACGGGATGGCGTTGATCAGCATCGGACCGGCCACGCAGTACATGGCGATCGCACTCGTGCTGCTCGCTGCCGTGACCATCGACTCCATCGCGCGGCGCGGTAGCACGACGAACTGAGCGGTTGATCGGGCTCGGTAAGACTAGAAGAGGTGGGCAAGATCCGAGCGTCGGACCTTGCCGTTCGAGGTGCGAGGTATCGCCGTCACGTAGCGGATCTCCTTGGGCTTGGCCCACGGTCCGATTCGTTCGGCGGCCACCGCGCGAAGTTCGTCGTCGCAGCGTGAGCCGTCCGTGACGACGAGGGCCACGACGCGCTCGCCCCACTCCTCGTCGGCGACGCCGGCCACCGCCACGTCGCGCACGACGGCCACGCTGGCGAGCGCGGCCTCGAGGTCCTCGGGCCAGACCTTTTCGCCCCCGGTGTTGATGACGTAGGCGAGACGCCCACGCACGCGAACTCGACCGGCGTCGACCTCGCCGGCGTCGCCCGTGGGGAACCAGTCGTCGCGTCCGTCGGGCCCGAGCGCGCGCGGACGCTCCGCGTCGCGATACGAGCGAAAGAGGGTGGGCGAGCGTACGAGGAGCTCGCCATCAACGCTCGCGACGTTGACGCCGGCCAGGGGGTAGCCGTCGTAGACGATCCCCGATCCCGTCTCGGTCATGCCCCAGGTCGTCACCACGTTCTCGGCCAGTTCGTAGGGTGGGCGCGCCCCGCCGAGGAGGACGGTCTCGTACCCCGAGAGGTCGTGGCGCGCCAGCTGGGTCCGCACGACGGCCACGTGGGTCGCGCCGCGCCGGGGTCCGTCACCGATGTCCTGGGCGTCGCCCCAGACGAGTGCGCCGTCGGCGAGGATCGCGCGAAGCAGCACGGCGAGCCCACCGATGTGGGTCGCGGACAGGCACGGGTACCAGACGGGCGCCGCTTGGTGGCGCAGCGCCGATTGCGTCATCGCGGCGCTCGCCACCAGTGCGTCCCAGGTCAGTTCGGCCGCCTTGGGTACGCCGGAGGATCCCGACGTGAGCATGACGAGTCCGACCTCGGCGTCGACCGGTCGACCGCCGCCAAGGGTGATGGGCCCGGATCCGTCGTCGAGCTGGGTGGCGCCCAGCGCACTGATCTGCGCGTCGCGCTGGCGAGGTGACAGGCGCCGGTCGAGCACGCAGATCGCACGTCGTGCGTCGACGTGGCGACGAAGCGCGGCTTCGAGGTCGGGGCCGAGGTCGATGTCGAGGGCGATGAGCTCAGACACGCAGCGACCTTACGTCCTCGACAGATACTGTGATGCCAAAGGGGGGTCATGGCGTCACTGCGACACGAACGGCGCATCGCGGCTCCGGCCGACGCCGTCTGGGACGTGGTGCGCCGCCCCGAGGGCATCGTCGCGTGGTTTCCCGGCATCGCGGAAGTGATCGTGGAGGGAACGACCCGCACGATCACCACGGCCACGGGACTGGTCATCCCCGAGCGCATCATGGCCATCGACGACTCGTTGCGGCGATTCGCCTACACGATCACTGCTCCGCTGTACCGCTTCCACCTCGGCGTGATCGACGTGTTCGAGCTGGGTCCGTGCGACTCGCTCTGTGCGTATTCGACGACGGCCGAACCGGACCTGCTGTGCCTGGTGGTGGCCGGGGCGACGGCGGCGGCGCTCGAGGAGATCGAGCGGTTGGCGTGCGCCGCAGGGAGATCCTGATGGGGCGCAAGATCCTCTTCATCACCACCGATCAGCAGCGCTACGACACGCTGGGCGTGCACGGCGGGATCGCTCGAACGCCGGTGATTGACTCACTCGCGGCCGCGGGCATCCGTTACGAGCGCTGTCAGCCGACCTCGGTGGTGTGCATGCCCTCGCGCGCCTCGATGCTGACGGGACAGTATCCATCGCGCCACGGTGCCTGGATGAACGGGGTGCCGCTCGCCGTGGACGCCCCCTCGGTCGCTGAGAACCTCAAGGACGCCGGCTACGCGACGGCTCTCATCGGCAAGGCCCACTTCGAGCCCTTCGTTGACCCCTTCGGGCGCTTCGTCGAGAACGCCCTCTCGAATCTCGGTGTGCCGACCGTCGAGCAGCGGTGGTTCGACGGGCGATTCGGGCCGCATCGCGGATTCGACTTCATGGAGTTGGCGACCCACGGTGTCGCCGGTCCCTTGCACTACGCGTCCTGGATGCGTCGCGAGCACCCCGACGCAGCGGGGGGCTTCTATCCGGTGCTCGACGGGGACTTGAACGTGAACGCCGCCGGGGGCGGCGAGACCAACGCGCCCCAGGTTGCGATCAATCCGGTGCCGCGCGAGTGGTACCACACGGACTGGGTGGCTGATCGCACGATCCGCTGGCTGAGCGCACAGCCCGACGACGCCGACTGGTTCTGCTGGATGAGTTTTCCCGACCCCCATCACCCCTGGGATCCCCCGGCGGCCGAACGGTCGCGCATCGATTGGCGCGACGTGGAGTTGCCGGCGAACTATCCACGCTCGCGCGGCGAACGGGAGGCCATCCTCGACGCCAAGTCGCGCCACTGGCGCGCCTGGTACGACGGCCGCCTGGTGAGCAACTACGAGGCACCGGCACACTGGGTGCCCGCCACCCTGACCGAAGATCAGGTGCGCGAGGTCAACGCCCTCAACGCCATCGAAGTCGAACTGATCGACGAGGCGATCGGGCGAGTCCTGGCGGCGGTCAGCGCGCGTGGCTGGTCCGAGGACCTCGACGTCGTCTTCACCACGGATCACGGGGAGTTCCAGGGCGACTTCGGATTGCTCTTCAAGGGCCCCTATCACGTCGACGCACTGATGCGCCTGCCGCTCATCTGGCGCCCCGCACCGGTGGCGCGCGTCGCGCCGGCGGTGGTGACGACGCCGGTCAGCCTGGTCTCGCTCGCGGCGACCTTTCTCACCATCGCGCAGAGGCCCGCCCCGGCGTGGCTCGAGGGCGCCGCGTTGCCCGTCGACGACACCGGGAGCGATGCGGCCACGGTGACCGAGTGGGACTCGGATCTCTTTGGCGTGAGTGTGCACGTTCGCAGCGTGGTCACCCGCGAGCATCTCTACACCGAATACCTGCCGGGAACGCTGCACGACGGCAGCGAAGGCGAGCTCTACGTCTTGGGCGATGATCCGCTCCAACGAGTGAACCGATTCGACGACCCCGCGCTCTCCGCGGAACGTGCCGAGTTGTCCGAGCGACTCCACGCGCACGAGAACCGCCCAGGGGATCGCGCCACTCCCGGGATCCTGATGGCGCCCGTGTGAGGGACGATAGCGTGGTCCCCATGGCTGACACTGTTATTCAGGGACCCCCCTTCGACCCCGTCGAGTCGTTTCGCTCAACGCCGCTTCCCGCCTGGGAGGCTCGCGGCGAGTGGGTCGACATCCGTTACGAGGTGTCCGAGGGCATCGCGCGGATCACCATCAACCGACCGGAGAAGCGCAACGCGTTTCGCCCCCAGACGCTCTTCGAGCTCGCGCGCGCCTTTGACATGGCCCGTGACGACATCAGCGTGGGAGCGATCATCCTGACCGGAGAGGGTCCCGACGCCTTCTGCTCGGGAGGGGACCAGTCGATTCGTGGCAACGACGGCTACCTGGGCGATGACGAGGTGGCCCAGCACGGCGTGGGCCGACTGAACGTTCTCGACCTGCAGATTCAGATCCGCCGTCTGCCCAAGCCGGTCATCGCCTCGATCGCCGGCTACGCGGTAGGTGGCGGGCACATCTTGCACCTGGTGTGCGACCTGTCGATCGCCGCGGACAACGCGCGCTTCGGTCAGACCGGACCCAAGGTCGGCTCCTTCGACGGCGGATACGGCTCGTCGCTGCTCGCGCGCACGATCGGCCTCAAGCGCGCCAAGGAGGTGTGGTTTCTCTGCCGCCAGTACGACGCGGAGACCGCCCTCGAGTGGGGTCTCGTCAACACGGTCGTCCCCCTCGACGATCTCGAGCGCGAGACCGTCGCGTGGTGTCGTCAGATCCTGACCCTCTCACCGATTGCCCTGCGCATGCTCAAGGCGGGCTTCAACGCCGCCGACGATGGTCTCGCTGGGGTCCAGCAACTGGCCGGTGACGCCACCATGCTCTTCTACATGTCCGAGGAGGGCCAGGAGGGTCGCAACGCCTACGTCGAGCGGCGAACGCCCGACTTCTCCAAGTTCCCTAAGCGTCCGTGAGCGACGCGCCGGGCCGGGTGCGCCGCTGGGTGCTGGCCGCGCGCCCGCGCACGTTGCCGGCCGCGCTCGTGCCCGTCGTGCTCGGCGCCGGTCTCGTTCGACCCTCGACGATCTGCTGGGGGCTGAGCGCCCTGTGCGTGGTGGTGGCCCTCGCGCTGCAGATCGGCACCAACTACGCGAACGACTACTCCGACGGCCGGCGCGGGACCGACGAGCAACGCGTGGGGCCGTTTCGCCTCACCGCTTCGCGCCTCGTTGCGGCGTCGTTGGTGCGTCGTGCCGCGTGGCTGTGCTTCGCGATCGCGGCGGTGGCCGGTCTGGTACTCGCGGCGCGCACCTCGTGGTGGCTGGTGCCCGTGGGCGCGAGCGCCGTGGCGGCCGGATGGTTCTACACCGGAGGTTCGAAGCCCTACGGGTACTACGGGTTCGGTGAGCTGTTCGTGATGATCTACTTCGGCTTCGTGGCGACAGTGGGCACGAGCTACGTCCAGCACCGACAGATCGAGGGTTCCGCGTGGTGGTGGGGCCTGGCGGCGGGCGCCATGGCCTGTGCCCTGCTCGAGGCGAACAACCTGCGCGACGTCGAGGGCGATCGGGCGGCGATGAAGAAGACGTTGGCGGCGCGACTCGGACGAGAGCGGGGCGCCTGGCTGTACGCGAGCTTCGCGGTGCTCGTGGTGGTGGCACTTCTCGGCGCGCGCGCCTGGCTCGCCGCGGCGGTGGCGGCGGTCGTCTACCTGCCCGGGGTGCGCGTCGCCTTCTCGCCTCGACGGGGCCGGGAGCTGCTCGTCTTACTAGCGTTGTCGGCGCGCGCCCAACTGGCCGTGGGCGTTGCCGCGATCGTGGTCTTCGCACTGCGCTAACGCGCGAGGAACTCCTCGACGAGCCTTGCGCACTCCGCGGGCCGTTCGAGATGGGCCGCGTGTCCAGCTCCGTCGACCAGGGCGACTCGTCCGTCGCCCACCGCGCTCGCGATGGCCCTCGCCTCGGAGGTGAACTTCTCGTCGAGGGAACCGGCGAGGGCGAGGACGGGCATCGCGAGATCAGCGAGGCGCGGCGAGAGCCATTCCTGTGTCCCGGTGCCCGCGAGACGTAGTGAGGCGGCGAGCCCGTCGACGTCTCGGCTGCGCGAGGACGCCTCGGCGTCGCGCAGCGTCGCGAACAGTGGCTGGGCGAGCCACTCGGCGAGGAAGGCGTCAGCGCCGATCTCCTCGACGCGTCGGGCGAGACGCTCGTCGGCCTCGCGCCGCTGAGCGCGGGCCAGTGGATCCTCGATTCCGCGCGACGCGCCCAGCAGCACCAGGCGACGCACTCGGGACGGATAGGCGAGGGCCACGTGCAGGGCCACGCGAGCGCCGAAGGAGTACCCGCCGAGGTCGATCGGGCCGTCACCGAGAGCCTCCGCGACGAGGTCGGCGGCCTCGTCCAAGGTCGCGCGCACCGCGTGGGCGCTGCCATGGCCCGGCAGGTCGAGTGTCCAGACCTCGCGCGTACCTGTCAGAATGGATCGGTACTCGTGGGCCGAGGTTCGGGTTTGGGTGAAGCCGTGGAGCCACGCGAAGGGTGCGCCAGCGCCCTCGCGCTGGACGGTGAGGAGTGACATTGCAACAGAGCGTACCGAGCCCGAGCGCGGTCCAGGCGAGCTTCGCCTCGACTCTCGTGGACGAGTGGTTCCGCCACGGACTGCGCGACGTCGTGGTCGCACCCGGGTCGCGTTCGACACCGCTGGTGCTCGCGCTCGCGCGCGATGGGCGGCTCACGACGCACGTGCGTCTCGACGAGCGCAGCGCCGCGTTCTTCGCGCTGGGGCGAGCTCTGGCGACGCGACGACCGGTGGCGATGGTCGTCACGAGCGGAACCGCAGCCGCCGAGGTCTACGCCGCGGTGGCCGAGGCCGACCAGGCTGGTGTGCCGCTGGTGATACTCAGCGCCGACCGACCCCCCGAGTTGCACCACGTGGGTGCGCCCCAGACGATGGACCAGCGCCAGCTCTTTGGCGCGAAGGTGCGCCTCTATGAGGAGCCCGGCGTCGCGCGCTGGGAGGCGCGCTCGTCGTGGCGGCCGTTGGCCAGTCGCGTCTACGAGCACGCCGCTGGTGCGACCGGGCGTGCCGGGCCGGTCCATCTCAATCTCGCCTTCGTCGAGCCCCTCGTCGGTGAGCCGGCCGAGATACCCGCGGGACGCGGCGATGGGCCGTGGCGCACGTCGCGGCGCCGCGACAGCGTGCGCAGCGTGCTGTCGACTCGGGGTCGGATTCTCGGAGTCGTCGGCGCCGGGGTGTCGAGGGCGACCATCGCCGACATGGTGGCGCTCGACTGGGTCGTCCTCGGTGACGCCACCGCCCTGGGAACGCTCGCCTACTACGACGCCCTCTTGCGTGACGACGGATTCGCCGAACGCGTGCGACCCGACGTGGTGGTGCGACTCGGCGGCCATCCGGCGTCGAAGGTTCTCGCCGAGCGTCTCGTCGCCTGGGGCGCGCCGTGCGTCGCATTTGACGGTGCTGGCCCGGTCGCTGATCCGACGGGCCTCGTCGGCGAGATCCTCGGCGGTCTGCCCGATCCGTCCTCGGCTCGCGGGGACGCGGCGTATCGCGCGACCTGGACGGACGCGTCGACACGAGTGAGCGAGTTCCTTGAAAAGGATCGGCGTCGCGACGTGCTCGACGAGCCGTCCATCGCGCATTGCGTCGTCGCGGCCTGTGCGCGCCACGGGGTCAGCCTGGTCGTCGGGTCGTCGATGCCGGTGCGTGACGTGGAGTGGTGGGCGCCGTCTCGCCAGACCCCGACGTACGCGAACCGGGGTGTCAACGGGATCGACGGGGTCAACTCGACGGTCCTCGGCGTGGCCGCCGGCGGCGCGGCCATCGGGTTGGTCGGCGATCTCACCATGCTTCACGACGTGTCCGCGCTCGTCGACGGCCTGGGCGACGCGGGAGGTCGCGCGGTCATCGTGGTGGCCGACAACGGGGGAGGGGGGATCTTCTCCTTCCTCGCCCAGGCGGCTGAGCCCGCCGCGACCTTCGAGCGCTACTTCGCGACGCCACGCCCCCACGACCTCACGGCCGTCGCCGCGGCGTTCGGTCATCGCGCGAGCCGGGTGACGTCGATCACGTCGCTCGAGCGCGCCATCGACGGGGCCCTCGCCCATGAGGGGTTGAGCGTGATCGTCGCTCGGGTTGATCCTCCCGCGGCGAACGTGGCGCGTCACGGGGACCTCAACTCGGCGGTGGCGGCGCTGCTGGCGACGCCATGATGCTCGCCACGCTGCCGGGCTCGCTGATCGCGGCCTTCCCCCTGGCCTTCGCCGCAGGGCTCGTGTCCTTCATCTCACCGTGCGTGCTGCCACTCCTGCCCGGCTACCTGGCCTTCCTGAGCGGCGCCGCCGGGCGGATCGAGGGTCGCGCGGGCCGGGGCCGGGCCCTGGCCGGCTCGATCGCCTTCGTGGTGGGCTTCGCCCTCGTCTTCGTGAGTTTTGGTGCCCTCTTCGGCGGGCTCGGTAGCGGACTCAAGACCCATCAGCGCCTGCTCGAAGAGGTGTTCGGCGTGGTCACGATCCTGCTCGGGCTGTTCTTCGCGGGCTGGTGGCCGTCGGGCTGGCTCCAGCGCGAGCGGCGCATTCACCATCTGCCGCGGGTGACGGTCCTGGGGGCGGCGCTGCTCGGCTTCACCTTCGCCTTGGGCTGGACTCCCTGCATCGGCCCGACCCTGGCGGCGATCCTGGGACTGGCGGCCTCGAGTTCGGGCGCGACCGCGCTGCGCGGTTCGATCCTCGCCTTCATCTACTGCCTCGGCCTCGGTCTGCCCTTCGTCGTTGCCGCTCTCGCCACCGAGTGGATGGCGGCGGCCTCGGGCTGGCTGCGCCGCCACGCGAAGGTGATCGGGCGCGTCGGGGGCGTGATGCTGATTCTGATCGGCGTGGCCGAGGTCAGCGGAGCCTGGCACGCCTTCGTGCTGTGGCTCCAGGTCCACCTGCCATCGTCGACGGCCCTGCTCTAAAAGGGCCCGCGCCTAGACTCGCCCCATGAAACTCCGTGATGACTTGCAGTTTCGCGGCCTGATCAACCAGGTCACGGACGACGTCGTGCTCGAGCAGCTCTCGGCGGGCGGCGTCACGGTCTACGTGGGTTTCGATCCCTCCGGCCCGTCGCTGCACCTGGGCCACCTGGTGCCCATCGTGCTGCTGCGCCGGCTCCAACTCGCGGGCAATCGTCCGATTTCGCTGGCCGGTGGTGGCACGGGTCTCATCGGTGACCCCAGCTTCAAGGACGTCGAGCGGCCGCTCCTCTCGGCCGAGGAGATCGAGAGCAACCTGGTCACGATCCGGGCCCAGCTGGGCAAATTCCTCGACTTCGACGCGGGTGCGTCGTCGGCGCTGCTGCTCAACAACGCGCAGTGGCTGACGACGATTCCCTTGACGGACTTCTTGCGCGACGTGGGAAAGCACTTCACGGTGAACCAGATGATCGCCAAGGAGGCGGTCAAGAGTCGCCTGAGCCGCGACGACGTGGGAATCTCATTCACGGAGTTCTCGTACTCGCTGTTGCAGGCCTACGACTTCTTGCGCCTGCATCTCGACTACGGCTGTACCCTCCAGGTGGGTGGCTCGGACCAGTGGGGCAATATCACCATGGGCGCCGAACTGGTCCGCAAGGTCGCGGGCGAGACCGCCTACGGTCTCACCCTGCCGCTCTTGTTGCGCGCCGACGGGCGCAAGTTCGGAAAATCCGAGTCGGGCAACGAGAACGTCTGGCTCGACCCCGCGCGCACCAGCCCCTTCGCGATGCACCAGTTCCTGCTCAACAGCGACGACGTCGTCACGCCCCAGCTGCTGCGCTACTACACGTTCCTGTCCCACGAGGAGATCCTCGAACTCGACGACGCGATCGCGTCCGCGCCCCAGGAGCGCCGCGCCCAGCGCGTACTCGCCCACGAGGTGGTGGCGATGGTCCACGGCGAGGCGGCGGCGCTGTCGGCCGAGCGTGCTGGTCGCGCCCTCTTTGGCGACGAGATCCGCTCGCTCGACGAGGGGACCCTGCTCGAGATCGTGGCCGACGCCCCGTCGTCGACGCTCTCGCGCGCCGAACTCGCCGCCGGCATCGACGCGGCCGATCTGGTCGCGCGCTGCGAACTCGCCACCTCCAAGGCCGAGGCTCGCCGATACCTCGAGCAGGGCGGCGTGTATCTCAATAACGAGCGCATCGATGGTTCGGTGCCGATCGACGCGACGGCCGCGCTGCACGATCGCTACCTCGTGCTGCGCCGGGGGCGCCGTCAGACGCACCTCGTGATCGTCGCGTGAGACGCGCCGTCCTCGCCCTAGCCCTCGCGAGTGCCACGCTCGCCGGCTGCGGCAGCGTGTCCGCGACGAGCGCCCTGGCGCAGTGGGCTCATCAGAGCAACTTCGAGCAGTCGGTGTCGATCCTGCTCAATGACGCGCGCCACGCGGCGAGCGCGCTGCGAGCGACAACCACCCTCAACGAACTGCACACGGTGTGCGCCGTGCTGCTCGTTGACGTCCAGTCGGCCAACGCCGCCCTGCCCACGCCCGACACCCAGACCTCGAAACTCCTGTCGAACGCCTATAACGACCTCGGGGCTGGGGCGAATCGCTGCTACGTCGCGGACTCGGCGTCGCGGCGCGAGCGGGCCCTCGCCGACCTGACGCGCGGTGCCGGCGAGCTGGTCGAGGCACGGACCCGGGTTCAGGCGACGTGAACTACTGAGGCGGTCGTAGGTCGATCTCGAGTCGCAGGATGCCGTCTTCGAGGGTGGCTGTCGCGTCGCCGAGCATCGCAAAATCCTGGAAATCGATCTTGGCGGCCTCGAGGAAGCGCTGGCGGTCGGGTCCCTCGACTGGGGGAAGTCCGCGGCGCTTCACCGCTTCGGCACGCTCACGGAAGCGCAGAATCATGTCTTGGGGGTCAAAGGCCGGGCTCACAGTGCGATGTTAGGTTCATCCGCGCCTCGGGTGAGTAACATGGAGTCTCGGCGTGGTACTGCAGCGCCGTGGCCGCCCCCGGTTCTGGGCCGCGGCCAGTGAGGAGTTGACGTGAAAAAGGGTCGCCACCGTCGGTTTGTCGAAGCCCGCGAACTCAAGCGCTCGACGGGCCCTCGCGCCACCACGTGCGCCGAGTGCGGCGCCGCCCCCGAGGACGTCCACGCGGAGTGGTGCCTCGCGGAGGAGGACCGCTACGACGAGATCCTCGGGTCGCTTCCGCGGCCGGTCTTCAACGAAGAGGATCCCCTCGCCGCAGAGGGCTAGCGCCGGCGTAGCACCGGGTGGGCGAGGCGCGTGGCCTTGGGCCGGCGGGCCCGCTCGTCGAGGTGCACGAGCAATTTGTCGTAGACGTCCTGGCCGATCATGGCCACCAGTTCGTCGCGCATCGAGTCGACGACACGCGTCTTGCCCGTGAAGGCCCCGGCCGCTTCGGTGCACCACCAGTGAAACTCGTCGCCACCGGCGCCCCAGTCGCGGCGCTTCCACTCGGAGATGCGGGTGATCACGTGTCCGCCCTCGAGCGTCTCGTCGTCGCGATGGAGGGGGAGTTGCCAGCAGACGTCGGGCTTGAGGGGTATGTAGCTCTCGTCGTTGTCCATCGCCAGCACGTGGAGCGCGCAGCCGGGACCGCGGTGAAAGTCGGGTCGGTTGAGGAAGATACAGGCGTCCTTGACCAGACGCGTGACGATCTCGCCGTTCTTCTTGACCCGGGTCGTGCCCTGGCGCCCCCGGGAGCGAAACTGCCACTGGTCGTCGGTCAGGCGTAGCGCCGCCTTCTCGACGCGGCGTCGGTCCTTCTCGTCGGTGAAGTGTGCGCCATAGCTGCAGCATCCCTGCACGAGTTCGGGGGTCGGACCGGTCAGCACGCCCTGGCAGCCGTGGCCGAAGATGCACGTCCACGAGCTCTCGAGAAACGTGACGTCGAACATCCACGTGCGCTGGTCGTGATCGTCATCGAAGCTGAGCCACTCGTGGGCGTCGGGAGGGGCCAAAGTCACACGCTGAACTTAGCGCGACCGGAATCTCGCGATGGGCCTCTACACTGTTTCGCGGTGACTGTAGAGACGTTCTCGATCCTGACTTTGACCGATGAGGCCCGCAACGTGGTTCTCGACGCCCTGGCGGCCGAAACGAACAGCGACGAACTCGCCCTGTACGTCGAGGTGACCGGCACGCGTGGACCGGGCTACGCCTACGACCTGTACTTCTCCGATCGCGCCGACGCGCCGCTGGACGCGGCGATCGGTCACGACGGTGACGTGACGATCGTGGTGCCGGCCGCGAGCGTGCCGCGCCTTCGTGGGAGCCGACTCGAGTTCGCGCCCGACGGCGGCGGCGGACTCGTCCTGGTCAACCCGAATTCTCCGACCCCCGAAGAAGTCAACCCCGGCGTGCCGGCCGACATCTTGGCGTTGGGCGTGGACGGCCCCCTGGGCCAGTTCGCGACGACGGTTCTCGACGAGCACGTGAATCCCTCGATCGCCTCGCACGGCGGACGCGCGGACCTGGTCGCGCTCGACGAGACCAAGAAGGTCGCCTACATCAAGATGTCGGGCGGCTGTCAGGGATGCGCGATGAGTCGACTGACTCTGACCCAGGGGATCGAGGCGACTTTGCGCGACGCGATTCCCGAACTGACGGACGTCATTGACGTCACCGATCACGCCTCGGGCGTGAACCCCTTCTACTCGAACGAGTAGCCACCGAGCGCGCCCTAGAATTGGGCGATGTTGCGCTTCCTAACCGCGGGCGAGAGCCACGGCCCGTCCCTGTCGGTCATCGTCGAAGGACTTCCCTCGGGGCTAGCGATCACCGCTGAGGACATCGCGGACGAGCTCGCTCGGCGTCGCCTGGGCTACGGGCGCGGGCCGCGCATGCGCTTCGAGCGCGACGTCGTGCGTCTGATCGGCGGGGTTCGCCACGGTCGGACGCTGGGATCTCCCGTCGCGGTGGAGATCCTCAACTCCGAGTGGCCCAAGTGGGAGACGGAGATGTCCGCCGCCCCCGGGGAGCCGACCACCAAACTGACCACGCCTCGCCCGGGACACGCGGACCTCGCCGGGATGCAGAAGTACGCCTTCGACGACGCGCGCGACGTCCTCGAGCGCGCCAGCGCGCGCGAGACGGCGGCCCGCGTGGTCGCGGGAGCCCTCGCCAAGGCCCTCCTTGCTTCCATCGGCGTGTCGATCGTGAGCCACGTCGTGCGCATCGGGCCCGCCGCCAGCGACGGCCCCCGCCCTCGGCCCGAAGACCTTGCGACCGTCGACGCCAGCGAGGTGCGCTGCTTCGACGCGGACGCGGCCGCCGACATGGTCCGCGAGATCAAGGCGGCCGCCAAGGTGGGCGACTCCCTCGGGGGAGTCGCCGAGGTGATCGCCTACGGCGTGCCGGTGGGCCTGGGCAGCTACGTCCACTGGGACCGCAAGCTCGACGGATTGCTGGCGGGGGCGCTGATGAGCATCCAGGCGGTCAAGGCGGTCGAGATCGGTGACGGCATGGTCCAGGCGGCCCAGCGCGGCAGTGAAGCCCACGACGCGATCTACCTCGACGAGGAGAACACGACGGCGGGCGGCTACGCGCGTCGCAGCGACCACGCGGGTGGACTCGAAGGCGGGGTCTCCTCGGGGGCGCCGATCGTGGTCAAGGTCGCGATGAAGCCGCTGGCGACGCTGAACCGGCCCGTCTTGGAGACCGTGAACCTCGCGACCGGAGAGTCCAGCGTGTCCTTCAAGGAACGCACGGACGTGACCGCGGTGCCCGCCCTGGGTGTCGTGGCCGAAGCCATGACCGCGCTGGTCCTCGCGTCCGAAGCTTTGCGAAAGTTCGGTGGTGACTCCCTCGAGGAGTTCTCGCGCAACCACGCCACCTACCTCGAACACCTCAACAGCACCTCGTCGTCGGCGCGCCCGAGCTAGTGGTGGCCCGCGCCGTGTTGATCGGCCTGCCGGGCAGCGGCAAGTCGACGCTCGCGCGCGCCCTCGCGGCGTTTTGGGGCTGTGACGCCGTTGACACCGACGATGTACTCTCGGCCTCGGTGGGCTGTTCTGCAGCTGAGTACTTGCGCACGAGGGGCGAGGAGGCCTTTCGACGCGAAGAAGTCGCCGCGCTGGGCGTGGCCGTGGACGCGGACGCAGTCGTGGCGACCGGCGGAGGAGTGGTGGTCAGCGAGGGCGCTCGCGACCTTCTCGCGACCCAGCGCACCGTGTGGCTCGACTGCGATGACGCCGTCCTGCTCACTCGTCTGGGTGAGGGCGAGCGCCCGTTGCTCGGCGCGGACCCTTCCACGGCGCTCGCGCGCCTGCGTGCCGAGCGCGAGGAGTGGTATCGCGAGGTGTCGGTGCTGAGAGTCGACACTACGGGGGAGATCGAGGAAGCTCTCGCGCGCTTGCGCGACGCCCTGGAGACGCCCGCATGAAGGTCACGGTCGACCTGGGGCGGCGCGCCTACGACGTATCCCTCGGCGCGGGGGTGCGCCACCAGCTCGCCGCACTGATCCAAGAGCGCGCACCGCGAGCGCGCGAGGCCGTCGTCATCACCTCGGCGACGTTGCGCGCCCAGCCGTGGTTCGACCTCGAGACCGGCCTCGAGCAGCACGTCATCGAGGTTCCCGACGGCGAGGCCGCCAAGAGCTGGTCCACTCTGGAGACAATCAGCGAAGAGCTGGCCGCTCGCCAACTGTCGCGCCACGACGTGATCGTGGGCGTCGGGGGAGGAGCGATCACCGACCTCGCGGGCTTCGTGGCCGGCATCTATCTGCGCGGGGTCGGCGTCGTCCACGTGCCCACCTCGCTGGTCGGTCAGGTCGACGCGGCGATCGGGGGTAAGACCGCCGTCAACTTGCGCGCGGGCAAGAACCTCGTCGGCGCGATCCACCAACCGCTCGGGGTCCTGTGCGATTCCGAGGTGCTCGCCACTCTCTCCGAGCGTGACCGGCTCGGGGGCCTGGCCGAGGTGGCCAAGTGCTGGCTGCTCGAGGACCGGCGGGCCTCGGAGATCGCGTCGGCCACGCTCGAGGAACTGATCCTGCTCGCGGTGCGCCTCAAGGCGGGCATCGTCATGATGGACGAGACCGAGATCGGCCAGCGTGCGCTGCTCAACTACGGACACACCTTGGGGCACGCCCTGGAGATCCTGGCGCTCGAACGCGGACGAGACGAGCTGCGCCACGGCGAGGCCGTGGCGATCGGTCTGGGCTTCGCGGTGCGCCTCGCCCACGCCATGGGTCGCGTGGGTGCCCTCGAGGTGGCCAACCACGACGCGGTGTTGAGCGCCCTCGGACTGTCGTGGCGTCTGAGGGGCGACGACTCGATCGACTCCCTCGTACGGGCCATGGCTCACGACAAGAAGGCTCACCACGACCTAACCTTCGTCCTACCTGGCGCGGCGGGCTTCGAGGTCGTCCACCACGTGCCGGACGCGCTCGTGCGCGAAGTCCTAGAGAAGTTCCGAGGAGAGTGATGACGTCGATCCTGCTGTTGTCGGGCCCCAACCTCGATCAGCTCGGGGTCCGCAGCCCGGAGATCTACGGGACCGAGACGCTCGACGGCCACGTCGAGCGCGTGCGCCGCGCCGGCGAGGCGCTCGGCTACGAGATCCTCCATCGTCAGTCGAACTTCGAGGGTGATCTCATCGAGGAGATCCACGGGGCGACGCAGACGTCGGCGATCGTGATCAACGCCGGAGCCCTGAGCCACACGTCCTGGGCTCTCGCCGACGCGCTGGCCTCGTACCCGGGCGTGGTGGTCGAGGTGCATCTGTCCAATCCGGCCGCGCGCGAGCCGTTTCGCCACACCAGCACGCTCGCCGCGGTGGTCGACGGGACGATCGCCGGGTTCGGCGGCCTGAGCTACGATCTCGCCCTCGAGGCCGCACACCGCCTGCTCTCAGCAAACGGCCGCTGAGGCGCGTCGCCTAGACTGGCCAACGCACTCTTTTCGAAAGGTAGCGGCTCATGGCCTCCATCTCCACCAGCGACATCAAGAACGGCATCACGCTGAAGGTCGAGGACGGCCTCTTCACGGTGATCGAGTTCCAGCACGTCAAGCCGGGCAAGGGCGGCGCCTTCGTACGCACCAAGCTGCGCAACGCCCGCACCGGTTCGGTCATCGAGCGCACGTACCGCGCCGGCGAGACCCTGGAGCAGGCGATCCTCGACAAGCGCGACACCCAATTCCTCTACCGCGACGGTGACGACTACGTCTTCATGGACCAGTCGACCTTCGACCAGGTGTCGATGCCCTCAAAAAACCTGGGCGACGCCGCCAATTTCCTCAAGGAGACCGGAAAGGCGATGCTCATCATCCACGACGACGAGATCATCGGCATTGAGTTGCCCGCCTCGGTGGAGCTGACCATCGCCGACACCGAGCCCGGGATCCAAGGCGACCGCGTTTCGGGTGCGCGCAAGCCCGCGACCCTGGAGACGGGCTTCGTCGTCCAAGTGCCCCTCTTCGTCGGTCCGGGCGAGGTGATCAAGGTGGATACCCGTACCGGCGAGTACATCACCCGCGCCTAGTGGACCTCGGCACGCGACGCCACCAGGCCCGCGAACGGGCCCTCGAGTTGCTCTACGAGGCCGAAATGAAGTCGCGTTCGGCTCTCGAGATCGTGCGCGACCTGCCGGTGGCGCCCGATGACTACACGATCACCCTGATCGAGGCGACGGAGTCTCACCGTGCTCGGGCCGAGGCCCTCATCTCGGAGTTCTCCCACGACTGGCCCCTCGAGCGCCTCGCGGTGATCGACCGGCTCGTCATGGTGCTGGCCATTGGGGAGTTGCTGAGCGAGAATCCACCACCCACCGCCGTGGTCTTGAACGAAGCGGTCGAGTTGGCGACGACATACTCAACGGAGGGCTCGGGATCCTTCGTCAACGGTGTCCTGTCCTCGTGCGCGCGACACCTCGCGGAGTAACGACCTCGATCAACGCGACTCTGTGAAGGTTCTCAGTCTGAACCAATACCCAGCGTCATCGTTACTTGAGAAGATTCTCCATTATTAAGTAAACCCATTCACTAGGAAACACCGCGATCGCCGTCGTCGTCATCGTGCATTTTCCGAAGATATTCGTTGTACTCGGCGAGACGCGCGTCGGAGTCCTCGGGAGTCGCGGGCGCGGACGGACGGGGTCCGAAACGCACTTCACGAATGAGTTTCCGCGCCAAATACACCGCGTAACCGGCGAAGATCGGCCACTCGAAGACGTAGGCCCACGAGAGAGTGTTGCCCGAGAGCGCGCGGTGGATCTCGATCGCGAAGGCCGAGAGGCAGATGGCCTCCGCGGCTATGAGACCTCCATAGATACCAAGAATTCTCTTAGTCAAGGTCGTCACGAATCCACACAATATCGTCACGATCCATTACTGTTCCTTTCGAGTTTCACAAGAAACGCGTCGTCGCGAGGAGTGGTGTATGTCAAAGGGAGGGAGACTGGCGATAAGTCTCGGACTCTTCTTGGTCGCTGTCGGACTCGTGGTGTGGGCGGTCGCCGCCTACCTCACCCCCGGCACGCCAGGCGGGGAAATGAACTTCACGAATACCCAGTCTGCAGGACAACCTGTCAATCTTACGGTCGAGACCGTCGGGGCCATTGGCTTCGGTCCGCACCCCTCGTGGGTGTCCTATCTGACCAAGGACCCGCACACGGGTCAGTGGGTCCAGGACAACACCTGGAAGCTGCCGGCGAACACCGTGGTCAACATGACCATCGATCAGTTCGACTCGGGCAGCCCGCTGCGCAACCAGCAGTGGGGTCAGGTCGAGGGGACTACGGGTGGCTCAGCCTCTCTCAACGGAACCGCCTACACCGCCTTCAATTCATACTCCGGTGCCGGGGTCGGTCACACGTTCGCGGTGCCGGCACTGGGCATCGTCGTCCCGCTGCCGGGAGTAGCGGGCAACAACATCTGCGGCGCGGGCCCCTGCCTGACGTCGAAGTGGCCACACAACACAGTCACGTTCAGTTTCAAGACCCCGGGGCCCGGTAACTACAACTGGCAGTGCTTCGTTCCGTGTGGCCTTGGGTACCTGTACGGAAACGGAGGCGGAATGTCAGCGCAGAATTACATGGGTGGCTTCTTGGACGTGGTGCGTTAATCATGGCGAACACCTCTTCTAACAGCCCGCGCGACCTGCGCAAGATGTCCGGCATTTGGATTGTGCTCTCAGTTGCCGCCGACCTGCTCTTCTGGTTCCTCGTCGGCCCGCACGTGCCGCCGGGACGCCTCACCGAGACGGCGAAGAACAATCAGATGGACTTCAACATCCTCATGGTCATCGCCCTGCCTGTGTTGATCGGCGTCTGGGTCTACATGGGTTACTCGATCACCCACTGGAGCGCCAAGCGCAACGGCCCCGAGCCCGTGGGTGGCGCTGCGGCCCGCTCGAACCGCAATGCGCAGGTCTGGTGGATTGCGATCACGTCTTTCGTGGTGCTCTTCCTCGCCGCCTTTGGCACCTGGGCTCTGATCGTGGATCACGGCTCGGGTGGTGGCGAAGGACCGAACCCGGTGTGGATGCCGGCCGGCGCCGCGCAAGCCGAAACGGCTGCTCTCAACGGAACGGGCACGGGCATCCTGAGTGAGCCGGGTGGCGAGAAGGTGCTGCCCGTCCAGGTCATCGGTCAGCAGTGGAAGTTCACCTACCGGTATCCGACTTTTGGGGGCTTTGAGTCCTCGCAGCTCGTGCTGCCGGCGAACACCACGATCGCCTTCAACGTCACCTCACTCGACGTGATCCACAGCTTCTGGGCCTACCAGCTGAGCGTCAAGGCCGACGCCAACCCGGGCGTGAACAACGTGGCCTTCACCGAGACCAAGGGAACGGGAAACTTCACGGTTCGCTGCTCGGAGCTCTGCGGGCTCTGGCACGGGGCGATGTACAACTACGGCTCGGTCGTCTCTCCTTCTGCCTTCACGCAGTGGGCGACGAGCACCGAAGCGACCAACGCCGCCAACACCAAGAACCTGCCGCCCTTCGCGTGGACCTACACACCTGACGCCAACGGCGCGGCCGGCGGTTACTACCCCGACGGCACCGTCACCCCCTACAGCACCGTAGAGACCTACGGGGCCAAGCAGCCGGCGTCGTGATGATGACGACGACAACTACGACCTTGACTGACCAGAACGAAGTAGCGAAAGAAACGGAGATCGGGCGATGACAATTAGCGCCGAACGACCGACAGCAATGGCGTCCAGCGCGGCACCACCTAGTGCGTCCGCTGTCCCCTGGACGCAGCGCCCGGGCTGGATGAGTCAGCACCTGGGCACGGCCATCGTGGGGGGGTTCCTGGGCTACATCCTGGGCCACTGGTTCGGAAACTACATATCGAGCAGTTACCCGTGGATCGCCAACAGCGGCCAGAACCCCATCGCCGTGACCCTTGCGCTGGTCGGCATGGTGTTGGGCTGGCTGTTGGGCATCGGGGCCCTGAACTACCCGTTGGCCAAGATCATCGGCAAGGAGCCTCCGACCGAGGTCGAGGTTGAAGGGTGGAGCAAGTACTTCCGCTACAGCACCAACCACAAGGTGGTGGGCCTGCAGTACGTGGTCGGCGTGATCCTCTTCATGTTCACCGGTGGTCTGCTCGCCATGGCGATTCGCACCGAGCTGCTGAACCCGACGACCCACGTGTTCGGCCCCGGGACCTACATCGAGATCGTCTCCGAGCACGGCACGATCATGATGATGATGGCGACGTCGATCATCGTGGGTCCGTTGGGCAACTACCTGGTCCCGTTGATGATCGGATCGCGCCAGATGGCGTTCCCGCGCATCGAGGCGTTCAGTTTCTGGATCTTCATGGCCGGCTACATGGTCATCTTCTCGGCGTTGCCCTACGGTGGCTTCAACATCGGCTGGACGGGGTACGCACCGCTGCAGACCCAGAACGGGCCGGGAATGATCTCCTACCTCTTCGGATTCGCGGTGATCGGCATGGGCATGATGGCGGCG
>DAIDJP010000015.1 GCA_027451285.1 Acidimicrobiaceae bacterium
TTGAGCAGTTTGTCGCCTTCAGCGAGCTTCCTGATGACCTGCTCGGGCGTGTGATGCCTCTGCTTCATGCTGTCCTCCTGGCTCCATTCTGGAGCATCGGGACTCTCAGTCGCGCTGGATCATTTCAGAGGGGACCCCACACAGCCATCTTCAGGACCAGACGTGGCTATCGAATGCAAGGTCAACTTCGCGTAACCAAACTGACTTACCCACAAGAATCCACAACTAGACCAACCCAAGCCACAACTCGCACTCCGTCGAACTTCAGTGCGTGCGTCTGCTCCGGGCAACTACAGGGTCGACTGATAACGTCACACGTGAAGTGAGACCGTGTACTCGCTTCAACGACGCACCACCCGCGAGGAGGCGGCGATCGTGGTAGACGAACCATCCACATCCGGCGATCGCGCGCACGAGTCCTCACGTACCATCGACCTTGCTCGAGCGCTCGTGGCTAACCAATTCTTTCTCGTTTATCAACCTATGATCGACCTGCGAACGAATGCCTTCGCTGGCGTAGAGGCACTGATTCGATGGCGCCACCCCGAGCGCGGAGTCATCGGGCCGAGCGAATTCCTAGCGGACCTCGAATCAACCGGGCAAATCGTTTCGGTTGGTCGGTGGGCCCTCGCGACCGCGTGCCACCAGGGTGCGGAGTGGCACGCTCGCGGATACCGCTTTCGAGTGTCAGTGAACATTTCATTCGAGCAACTCCGTCGCGACGAGTTCGTCGACGATGTCGCAGTAGCGCTGGCATCAAGCCGACTCGATCCCGATGATCTGGTGCTGGAAATCTCCCGCAGTTCCCTCGCAGAACGAAATTTCTCTCGCCTCCGCTCGCTCGGAGTGCACGTCGCGATTGACGACTTTCGTCCCGACATCGTGTCTCTCGATGAGATCGAGATTCTGCCCGTCGACGTCATCAAGCTTGATCGGAGCTTCATCGCTAATCTCACGGAGACGAAGGGTGCCCCCGCACTTGTTCACTCCATGGTGAGTTTCGCGCGTAAACGAGGCATTCAAGTCATCGCCTCGGGCATTGAAGACGCCGGTCAACTTCGGAGTCTCCAGTTAGAAGAGGTCAGCGCGGGCCAGGGCTTCATATTCTCGGAACCCCACGAAGCCGCCGACATCGATCGCCTACTACGCGATTTCTCGATTTTTTCCGGACGGCCATTATGACCTCCAGTTCAGGTCCTAACTGCGTCGTTAAGGTACGCGGATCTCTCCTTCTAGGCGGCACCACCAAAATCGAGTTGCACTGTCGCCAGCGAGTCGAACGTTGACACTCGAACCCCCACACCCTCCACGGCGGCGAGCAACTGACAACGACGTCATCGCGCGTGCCTTTCACAATGGTGAGGGTCGTGCCGGTCGAGCTCTCGAGCTCATCCAGCGCTTCTCCCAAGCGCGAAATCGACAAGCGGTGCCATCTTTCGGAAGCGACAGCCCGGACACCATCCTGACGATGATCGCCGACGCCGCCACCAACGGTTTCACAGATTGGTGCGTCGTCGACCGAACAGGTAAAGACAGTGGCGGCCGACGCATCTCGCGGGCACGTGAGACCTCAGGTGTCGCAAGTGGCGAAATCCTCGACGCAGAGCTCGCCGTGCGCGTCCCCAGTTACGACGCCCTCCGTGATCGCGTGCTCGCCAGTGGGCGCATGGAGGTGTGGCCAGGGCACCACGAGCTGCCCTGGTGTATCGCCATTCCCCTCATGGTCGACGACGTCCCCTACGCCATCGTCACATTCGTCGCTGACGACGACACCCCCGGATACGGTCTCGCCGAGATATCAGCCGCCGAGGAAGTCGTCTGGAACGCGGCGACGACGATCGAACGCTTGCAGCTTCGCCACGAGGCGCGCGAAGCGGTGCGCCATAGCCAGCGCGTGGCGAGCCAGCTCCACCAGCTCATCGCTACCTCGATCATCACCGTCGGCCTCACGGACACCCGCGACATCCTCCTCACATTGGCCAATCGCGCTCGTTCGGTCTTCGACGCCGACGAAGCGATTGTCACCTACGAATCGCGTGATGAGTTCGAGCGGGCGCTCGCGCGACGCACCACGGCGTCGGCATTGGTAACGGCCAGCGAGATCGATCCCGCGCTGCCCTCCACCTCGGCGGGACACGACGAACCCTGGCGGGTGGGCGACTGGTTCATCGCGCCAATCCTTGAGCGGCGACACCAGGCACGAGGGATGGTGGCGTTCCGGCGCACCGCGAGTGACGGCCCCGACGACGAGGAGATCTTGATCCTTCTCGCCCAGATGGCTGCGTCCTCACTCGGGGCGGCCGAGCTCAACCGCACCCTGGCATCGAGCGAAGCGCGCTGGCGGGCCCTCATCCAGACGGCTCCGGTCGGCATCATCGAAGTCGACGTGAACGGCGCCGTTCAGTGGTGGAACAGCGCCGCGGGATACCTCTTTGCCTGGGGCTCGACGAACGATACGTCAGACGCGCCAAAATTCCCCGACTCGATCACCGAAGACCTCACCGCCCTGTGGGCCGACGCCATTGACGGCGGCGCACAACGCAGTCGCGAACTCGCTGACGTCGAGATTGCCGGACGGGCCCGCGTACTGTCGGTCTCGGCTACCCGCTTGCCGGGCGACGCGGCGAGCCCGCGCGTGCTCACCCTGGTCGACGACTTGACCGATCAGCGCCAGATGACCGCCGAGTTACGCCACGCGCGCGGCGGCGAGATCCGCGCCCAGGTCGCGAGCAGCGTCGCGCACGACTTCAACAATCTGCTCACGTTGATCTCGGGATACACCGAGATGCTCGAGACCCTGGTGGGGTCCAATGACGACGCTCTGGCACTCGTGCGCGACATCCAAGCCACGACGCGGCGCGCGTCGCAGATCACCCAACAACTCCAAACAATTGGCCGGACGCAGGCTCGTGACGCGACGGTGGTGGACGTGCGAAAACTTCTCGAGTCGAACGCGGAGGTCATTGAACGAATCGTGGGAGGCAACATCGAGGTGACGCGCCACTTCGACGAAAACGCCGGAAACGTTCTCATCGACGCCGACCAATTCGAGCAGGTCATCCTCAATCTCGTCATCAACGCCCGCGACGCGATGGAAGACGGCGGCGAGCTACACCTCGACGTCGCAGGAGACGGCAACAACGTCCTCCTTCGAGTACGCGACACCGGCACCGGAATGGACGAGAAGACGAGGGAGCGCTGCTTCGAACCGTTCTTCACCACCAAAGGTCCCTTCAAGGGAACCGGGATGGGTCTCTCCTCGGCCCGCCGCCTCATCGAATCGAGTGGCGGGACGATCACGGTGACCAGCCAGCTGGGAGTGGGCACACTCTTCGAAGTCCGCCTGCCCCTCACCGATGAGGTCGCATCACCGGACGTCCTCGAAGAGTCTGCGCCGATCGCTACGGGCGCAACCGTACTCGTCGCCGAAGACGATGACGCGTTACGTCGACTGATGGTCCAGGTGTTGCGTCGTAACGGCTATCGCGTCCTCGAGGGTGACAACGGTGCGACGGCCCTCCGGGCCGCCCAGGGAGAGCGCCTCGATGCGCTTGTCACCGACGTCGACATGCCAGTCGTAGGAGGAGTCGAGTTGGCTCTCACCCTTCAGGCCGCTCAGCCCCACCTCGCGGTGCTGATTGTCTCAGGTCACGCGGATGAAACGGTGCTAGCGCACCTCACGCCGCGCAGCGCCATGTTCGTCGCCAAACCCTTCCGACCCAGCGAACTCGTCGACCGCGTCAACGAACTGCTGGTGCGCGCCGGGGCGAGGGCCCTCTAGACGTCTAGACCGCGTGGGGCTGGACGTCGGGCTCGAAACGATAGCCAACGCCGCGCACCGTCTTGATCCAGCGAGGCCGGTCGGGATCGACCTCGATCTTGGCGCGCACCCGGCGGATGTGCTCGGTGACGGTCGCCTCGTTCTGCCACTCACTCGACGAGGACCAGACGTGCTCAAGGAGCTGGGCTCGGGAGTAGACCTGGCGCGGAGAGGCGGCGAGGAAGGCGAGGAGCGCGAACTCCTTAGAAGTAAGGTCAATCAACTCACCGGCGCGACGGACCTCGTGGGTGGTCTCGTTGATGTGCAGGTCGCCGAAGCGCCGGATGACCGCCTCCAGTGGATTCGCCGAGGATCCGGCGCGGCGCAGCACCGACTCGATGCGCGCGGCGACCTCACCCAGCGAGAACGGCTTGACAATATAGTCATCCGCGCCGAGCTTGAGCCCGGCGATCCGCTCGGACTCGAGACCCCGGCCCGTCAGGAAGATCACGGGAACATCGCTGATGTGGCGCAGCTCGCGCAGAACGTCACGACCGTCCTCCTCGCCGAGGACGATGTCGAGTAACACCAAATCCGGCTCGCTCGCCAGGGTCGCGGACAGGGCGCCGGCCATGGAATCGGCCCCGGAAACCGCGAAACCCTCGCCCTCCAGGTACTGGGTGAGCATGCCGACCATCTCGGCGTCGTCTTCCACAATGAGAATCGTCGTCATCGCGGCGTCACACCACCGCTGACGAGCCGTCGAAAGGACTGGCGTTGCGTTCGCTCCACGGATCGATACTACGCAACCGCCCACGCGCGGCCCGGAATGTCACTCGACGTGCGGCGGATCGACGCCGTGGAGAGCGTGGGAAGCGCAACCCCCGATCGGCGCACCAGCGACTGAATCGTCCCTTGAGTGGCGCGACGCCCACGAGCACGACCGGGGCCGAGCGTCGCCGGCCGCGTCACGGGGTCGTCCACCACGGAGAAACTGAGAAGAACTCCGGCGCACATCGTGTAGTGAGCCGGTACTCTAGGCCCATGCGGCTCAAGCTCTCCAAGCGCGGCGACTACGTCGTGCGCTCGGCGATCGCGCTCGCCACCGGCTACGACGCACCGGCGCCCAAGAAGCTTCGTCAGATCTCGGTCGAGATGGGCGTGCCGCGCACCTTCGTCTCTCAGATCATGGGCGACCTCGTGGCGGCGGGCATCGCCACCTCCTTCTTCGGGGCCAACGGGGGCTATCGCCTGACGCGCCCGCCCGCGGAGATCACCCTGCTCGAGGTCGTCGAGGCCGGCGAGGGACCCCTCGAGTCGGACACCTGCGTGCTGGGCGACGAGCCCTGCCACTGGGAGTCGGTCTGCCCGCTGCACGAGACCTGGTCGGCGGCGACCGCCGCGATGCGCAGCGAACTCGCCGCGACGACCCTCGCCACCCTGGCCGAACGCGACCTCGCCATCCAGGCCGGCACCTATCACGTGGTCGGACACCGCAAGGCGGACTCCAGCGTCGTCGACGTCACCGACGTCATCGTCGTCGAGCGATCCGTCGCCGACGTCCTCGAGCGACTCGACGCCGGCGTCGCCTGGCTGACCCCGCACCTCGAGGCCGCACGCGCCGACGGCGAGGAGATCCTGGTGCGCGTGGGACCGGGCAACCAGGGCTGGCTCGCCAAGACGGTCGCGGTGCACCTTGGTGGGCCGATCCCCGGCGAGGGCGTCACCGTCGTGCCGCTCACCTGGGAGGCCACGGGGCCCTCGGGGCTCTTCCCCCGGCTCGAGGGACAGTTGCGCCTGCGCGAGATCGAAGCCGCGCGCACCGAGATCGCCTTCGCCGGCCGCTACCGGCCCCCGCTGGGCCGCGCGGGCCAGGCGCTCGATGACGTGGTGCTCGCGCGCGTGGCACGCGCGACCATCCGCTCGCTGCTGCGCCGCGTGGCCGACGCCCTCGAGGTCTGATCAGTGCGCGACGACGCGCACGCTGGTCTCACGCAACGCCAGCGCGCTGACGTGGGCCGCGAACGCGATCGGACCGGCGTCGCCGGCGTCGAGTTCGCGCGCGGCGAAACTCTCGCGAGCGACCACCGCGCCGCCCTTCTCCGCGATCGCGCGTGACATCTCCTCGAGCGCCCCGCGGGGATTGACCGAGTAGGTGCAAAAGAGCGCGACCTTGCGCGCGGCGAGGCGCGGCAGATTCTCGATCCAGGCGCGCATCGCGCGCGCCGGACGGACCCGGGCGAGTACCAGACCCTCGACCCACGTGCCGAGCACGAGCACGTCGGCCGCGGCGATCTCGCGCGGTCCGACCTGGTCGATCGACGAGCACGTCACGTCAAGTCCGCGGGCGTGGCACTGGCTCGCGATCGTCTCGGCGGCCGCGCGGGTCCTTCCCCCTTCGCTCTCGTAACAGACGAGCACCCGCGGCGGCGCCGAGGCGTCGCTCTCGCCGCGCCGTCCAGGGCCAGAGGGCTGTGCGTCGAGAATCGCGGCCGCGGCGCGACGGCCCTGAGCCATCGCCTCCACGACGGTGGAGGGTCCGGTCAGCGCGTCGCCCACGACCCAGAGCCGTTCGCGGTTGGCGAGCGACGCGGCCCACAGACCCGACTCGCGCGCCAGCGCGAGCGCGCCCACCGCGGAGTGGTTCGCGTAGGCCGAGGCCGGTCCCGCGAGGATCCCGCTCGCGCGCCAGCGCTCGTCGGGAATGGCCGGCGCGCTCTTGCGCATGGGCGTGCCGGGCAGGGCCGCCGTGAAGCTCGCGTCGTTGCGATAGCCCATCGCCATGACCACCAGGGACACGTCGAGGAACTCGTGGTCCTCGACCAGCACCGAGGGTGGGCGCTTGGCGCTTGGCTGCTCGGTGCGCGCCAGCTCGGCGCGCGCGACACGACCGTCACGCGCGTGCAGCGCGGAGAGCGTTCGGTTGAAGCGGACCTCGACGCCTTCGTGGCGGGCCTCGGCGAGCTCGTCGGGTCGCGCCAGCGCGAAGCGCTCGTCGAGCCAGTCCACGCAGGTCGCCGCGAGATCGAGACGGCGCGCCAGGCGAGCGACGTCCATCGCGGTGTTGCCCGCGCCGAGCACCAGCACGCGCGCGCCGCGCACCACGCCCAGCTGCGCGAGAAGGGCCGCCACGTCGCCGCCCGGCTCGAGGGCGGCCTTAGCCCCCTGTAGGAACGTCGTCGCGTCGGTGACCCCGTCGCTGTCGGATCCCGGCACCGAGAGACGCATGGGCACACCCGCGCCGTTGGCGACGATGAGAGCGTCGTGCACGTTGAGGAGGAGCTCGAGGTCGCCGGCCTCGATGGCCGTGTTGAGGACGAGCTCGACGCCGGCCACTTCGAGCTGGCGCCACGGACGGCGCGCGACCTCGTCGGGCAGGGTGAAGTCCGGCATGCCCCACACCGGCAGCCCGCCCGGCGCGGCGTCACGCTCGTAGACCGTGACCGCGCATCCCGCCTCGACGAGCGTCCAGGCGGCACCGGCACCGGCCGGGCCCGCGCCGACGATGCCCACCGAGAGGTTGCTCGACGGCGCGAGCCGGGGGGCGGGCACCGCGACCTGCTCGGTCACGAACCGCTCCAGGCGTCCGATGGCGACGGGCGCGCCGCCGGCCAAGGACCACGAGCACGCGCCCTCGCACTGGGCCGACTGGTTGCACACCCGCGAGCAGATGTCCGGCAGCGCAGTGGTGCGCGCGAGGATTTCGTGGGCGAGGTCGAAGTCCTGGAGACGGATCGCCCCGATGAAGCCCGGGATGTCGTTGTGCGCCGGGCACCCGCGCACGCACGTCGGGTCCAGGCAGGTCAGGCAGCGCTCCGCCTCGGCCAGCGCCGCGGCCAGGTCGGAGAAGCCCACGCGGGTCTCGGCGACGTCGCCCACCAGCGACACGGGGTGGTGCAACGGCGGGTCGACGCGCTCGGCAACGAGCAGCGGTCCCTCGACAGTGATCGCGCTGAAGGGGCACGTGCGCACGCACTGGCGACAGCCCACGCACACCTCGTCGTCGGCGACCGCCGTCCAGGTGACGAGGTCCATGGAGAGAGCGCCCTGCGGGCAGCGGATGACGCACTCCTGGCAGCCGGCGCAGCGGTCGGCGATAACGGTCACGTGGACCGGGGTTTCGAGAACGGTCATGGTCCCTCCTAGTCCGCGGCGTTCATCAGCACGTACAGCACGGCGGCGGCGATCCCGCACACCAGCGCGAAGGTGGCGGCGCTCACCTGGACGCGGCGCCGGCTGGTGGCCACACCCGCCAGGTCGCGTCCGGCGATGCGCCAGCTGGCGTACATCGCGGCCAGGGTGCCGGCCGCGATGACGCCGACCTGGACCGCGATGATCCCGGTGTTGGAGCCGATGATCGAGGTGTTGTAGAGCGACGACGACGTCGAGCCCGCACCGAAGAGGTGACCCACCGCCGGCACCACGCGGGTGGCGTGCTGGAAGAACTTGGGCAGCTGGCGCGCGAAGTAGTCGGCGCCGACGACGGGGATGACCCCGTACATGAGTGGCACGAAGTACTGGCGGAAGGGGCTCGTGCGATCCACGAAGGAGGTCCCGCCCGCGGGCACGATCGCGTCGCGGCGCCCCACCAGCGCCTGGATGACCCGCGAGGCTCCCGCCATCGCCAGGGCCACGAGGCCGATCACGCCGACGTAGTCGAGGGGGTTCGGGTACTGGGGGAAGTTGGTGTGCGTGTTGAGCCAGTTGTCGAGCGTGGCGAAGATCGCCAGCGCGTTGAGCTGCTGGTAGATCACGAGGCCCCAGAGCAGGGCGACGGCCCAGGCCACGTCGGCGCGCCGGCGCGAGGGGGCGATCACCGAGGTGAGGGGCTTTTGCACGTAGAGGCCGATGTTGTCGCTGGGACAGGCCTTGTAGCACTCGCTGCACAGCCCGCAGGTCAGGTTGGAGTCGGCGCTGCCGGGCCAGGTGTACCACGGGCAGCCGAATCCGTCGGCGTCGCCGCGCATGCAGCTCTTGGTCTCACACGACAGGCACACGTCACGGTCGCGCGTGCGAAAGCCGGCGACCGAACCCATCGATCCGACCGTGCCGATGATCGAGGTGAGCGGGCACACGTAGCGACAAAAGCTGCGCCGCTCGAAGAGCAAGAAGAAGAGCAGGGCGCTGCCGACGATGCCGAGCACCATGTAGCTGGTGGCGGCCGGGTTGCCCGGTCCGGCGATGTTGAAGAACTCCTCAATCCACGTGAGCAGCAAGAAGGCGCTCACCGAGAGCAAGAACCCGTACTGGGCGACCTGCTCGGGCATCTTGAGACCGAGACCGATGCTGCTGTTCTTGCGCCGCCAGAACGCGTGGCGTTGGACCCACTCGCCGAATCCGCCGAAGGGGCACATCGCGCACCACGCGCGACCAACGACGACCATCATCACGAAGACCAGCGCGAACCAGAGGTACCACGTGATCGCCGTGGCGAAGTTAAGACCCGGCACGACCGTGCCG
>DAIDJP010000016.1 GCA_027451285.1 Acidimicrobiaceae bacterium
GCACCTACCACTTCGTGGCGACCTACGTGCCGAACCCCGGTGGTGACATCTACACGGGCGTCAGCGACACGTCGACCACGAGCGAGGACGTGACGGTCGGGGCGGAAACTACGCAGGTCTACATCGGAGGCACTTCCAACGGTGTGATGGCGAGTGGTGGCTCACCGTACAATTCGAGCAACCCGCCTGTCGCTCCGGCTTCGGTGTATGACACTGCAACGGTTGTTGGGGTCCCGAGTTCGCCATCAGCGTTTGTGGCATTCACCCTGTACTCCGGCGGCTCCTGTCAGCAGCCCGGCCAGGTGTTTCTACCACTGACGGCGCCCACTCTGGTTTGGTACGGAACTGCTTCACTGGTGAATGGTGTGGCCACCACAGATTTGATCTCTGGACTAAGTGCGGGTAACTACTACTTCGTCAGCAGTTACAACGATTTTGCGAACGGCATCTTCGTGTCTGGTCCGTGCGAACCATTTACGGTCGTGACTCTTCCGCCGCCGCCACCACCGACAACGCCGAGCGCCTCGATTGCCACTACACCCAACCCCACGGGGCAGTCCGCTACCGACACGGCCACGGTAACGGGTAGTGGCTCGACGCCCACCGGCACGGTGACGTTCACGCTTTACACCTCGACCGGCACCAAGGTCGGCAATCCGGACACAGAGACGTTGACGAACGGGACTGCCACTTCGGCGGCGTTTGCCAACCTGTCGCCGGGCAACTACAACTTCGTAGCTGTCTACAACGGCGGTTCGCCGTATGGGTCGGTGACGGGGGCGCCCGAGCCGTTTGCGATCGCACCTCTCACGCCCACGGTGTCCACGACGCCGAGCGTGTCTGGTTCGTCGGCGAGTGACTCGGTCACCGTGAGCGGTGTGGCGGGGCAGCCCGCTCCGGGCGGAGTCGTGACCTTCACGCTCTATGACTCCAACGGCAATGTGGTGGGAACGCCGGACGCCAACGTCGCGTTGGTAAACGGAGTGGCCACCTCAGGGACGTACTCGGGGCTGGCGAGCGGGAGCTACTACTTCGTGGCTACCTACACGAGCACCGACGGGATCTACTCGTCCTCGGTGGGCGGGCGCGAACCGTTCTCCGTGGCGAAGGTGAGCCCAACGAAGCCGCCGGTGAAGACACCGCCGTACAAGATTCCGTCGAAGGCTCCGACCACGGGACTGGGTGGAAGTGCCCGCTCGGGTCAGAGTGGCCTCGTCGAGTCGCTGAGCGCGCTGTTCGTCCTCATGGGCCTGCTGGGTCTCGTGATGACCGAGCGTCGTCGGCGCCGGGCATAGGAGAGTCGCCAAGGCGAGCTTCTCATGACCAGCATCGAGTCGGCCTCTAAGGGGCGGCCCACCACCAGGTTCTGGTGGTGGGCCGTCTCGATTCTCCTGATCGTCATCGGCGTCTTGGGGTTCATCTACGGATCGCGGACGCCGGCCAGCGGTCCCAACATCCCTCAACCCTTAGGCAAGACCCAGTTGAGCCCCTCGGAGTACGGGTCGATGACGGGCCAGACGAACACCACGTCGACGTCGGCGGCGCCCTCCAGCGTGCAGTCGGGAGCCATCCCGGTCTCACTGGCCGCGTGGCCGGTGTCGACGTCGTCGGAAAACGGTGGCGGCGTCATGCGCGACGCAGCGACCAAGTCGCGGCCCACGGTGCCGGTATTCATCGCGCGCTCGCGTCCCGTTCACATCACCGTCCCCCAGATCGGGGTCTCCGCCAGTGTCGGCGTCCTAGGACTCAACAAGGACAACACGGTCCAGGTGCCCACCAACTTCGCCCAGCCGGGCTGGTACAAGTTCGGGCCGGCACCAGGACAGCGGGGTTCGGCGGTGATCCTCGGCCACGTGGACAACTACAAGGGGCCTGCGGTCTTCTTCTACGTGAACCGACTGCGACTCGGCAGTCCGGTCATCGTGAAGCTGGCCGACGGCTACACCGTGCACTTCAAGGTGATCGGCGTTCGCGAGTACTCCAAGGGCCACTTTCCCGCCAACGTCGTCTACGGGATGCGCCCCTACGCGGCGCTGCAGCTGGTCACCTGTGGCGGCGTGTTCGATCACGCGACGGGTCACTACGAGTCCAACATCGTGGCGTTCACCGTCATGACGGGTTGGACGCGGCCCCGCAAGTAACTGCCGGTCGAGTTCGATTCCGACCCCGTCGGAATCGATCCGGCCACCAGTCTTCATAGGCGATGTCGATGGCGACTACATTTACAACTAATCCACTAGGAATTGACAACTACTTCACTACGGGCGGACACTGGAAGTGTCGCAAGGGTGAAGGAGTTCATGATGGTGAGATTCCTCGAAAGCGGCGCCGCGGTTTCGCGCCCCACGCTGTCCAAGATGGTCGGAGAAGTTCGCCGGGCACGGCGCCGGGCTGCGGCCATCGGACTGGTCACCTTGCTCGCGAGCGTGGCGCCTCTGACGAACGCGGCGGCGTCGTCGGTGAACGTGGACTTCGCCCAGTGCGCCAACGGGTCGCCGTTCACGAGCGGCTGTAATTGGATCAACGGCGATCTCAACGGCCAGAACTCGACGTACTACGAGGGTGACGCCACGACGCAGGTCGTGAGACTCTCCGGCCTCGCGGCCGGGCAGTACACGCTCGAGCTGTCCTACGCCACGACGGTGAAGAGCCAGCACGCCTATGACTTCTTGACCAACTACAACGAGTCCAACACCTTCTTGTCGGCCCCTCAGGACGTCTGCGCCATGGCGTCAAGGGCCGCGGACGTGACGGCCTGTGAGGCGAGCGCGGTCTCGGTCACCTCGACGCCGATCGTGCAGGATTCGAGTGTCGCTCCCACGGTGGGCAGCCTGTCCGCCTATTCGAACGGGTCGTATCAGATGATCGGCGGCTTCCTCGTCTCGGCGACCGCACCCACTGTTGCGACTGTCAGCAATGGCACGGACTCGACGGTGTCGGTGACCTTCGTGGTGGGCGGCACGGGGGGTCAGGCGACGACGGGGATCACCAGCGGTAGTGGTTCCTCGACGACGTACAGCGCGTATCTCACCTTCGGCGCGCACGTCGCGAGCGAGGTCCAGTGGGGCCCGGGCAGCGGCGCGGGCAGCATCAGCGGCTCGCCCTATCACGTGATCCTGGGGGATCTCGTCTACGACGGTCAGTCGATCTCCGTGGGCGGGCAGGACAATCAGATGAAGAGCAACGTGGGTGGCTCCGCGTCGATCTCCCTGGCCAAGTCGGCGGATCCTTCGACCTACAGCGCGGCCGGCCAGACGATCACCTACACCTACGTGATCACTAACACCAGCTCTACCGCCCTCGCCTCCACGCAGTACTCGCTGAGTGACAGCCTGATCGACGGCGCCCAGCGCACGGCCTGCGGCTCGCCCACGGCCCTCAGCGCGGGGCAAAGCGTGACGTGCACGCGGACCTACTCGATCACCACCGCGGACATAGGCCAGCCCAGCGTGACGAACACCGCGCTGGCCTTCGGTGGGGGTCTGACCACCAACGCTGACCAGGCGACCGTCTATCGGGCGGTGACCGCGCCGTCGATCGCGGTGTCGAAGCAGGCCTCGGAGTCGACCTACGTCCTCGGCGACCCGATCACGTACACCTACGTCGTCACGAACGACGGCGACGTGACCCTGACGGGAGTCTCGCTGAGTGACAGTGCCCTGGGCCCGGTCACCAATTGCATCCTCAACGTCGGGGACAGCTCGACGACGACCGGCACCCTCAACGCCGGCGACGTCGAGACCTGCACGGCGAGTCACACCGTGACCGCGAGTGACGTCAGCAGCGGCTCGATCGTCAACACGGCCACGGCGACGGGCTACGTCGGTGAACAGTCCTACACGGATCAGGCGACCGTCACGGTGAACGCCGCGGGCGCGTCGATCGCCGTCACGAAGTCGGCGAACGCGTCCACGTACGGCGCGAGTCAGGCGGTCACCTACACCTACGTCGTCACCAACACGGGGGCGGTGACCCTGACGAACGTGGCGCTGACCGATGACAAGCTGGGTGCGCAGAGCGCCTGCGGGTCGGCCAGCCTCGTGGCCGGTGGCTCGACGACGTGTACGGCGACCTACACGACGCAGCAGTCCGACGTGGCCAGCGGCTCGCTGACCAACGTCGCGACCGCCACCGGGTGGTACAACGGCGTGAAGTACAGCGCGACGGACACGGTGACCCTGACCGCCTTCTCCAGTGGTGGGCCGTCCATCGGCCTGACCAAGGTCGCCCAGGTGACGCCCGTGGGCGGTGGCGCGCCCCTGAACAGTTACAGCGCGGTGGGTGACGTCGTCACCTACACCTACGTCGTCACGAACACCGGCAAGGTCACGCTGAGCGGCGTCACGCTGGTTGACGACCAGCTCGGCACCATCACGAGTTGCACGCTGGGTAGCGGCGACACGTCGACGAGCCTGGGCACGCTGGCCCCCGGGGACACCGAGAACTGCACCGCGACCCATACGGTGCTCCAGGCGGACCTCGACCACGGATCGATCGCCAACACCGCCACCGTGACGGGATCTCACGGGGGAACGCCGGTGGAGAACACGGCGTCGGCGACCGTCGACGCCAACCAGAGCGCGGCCATCGCGCTCACCAAGACGGCGAATCCCACCGTCTACACCGGGCCCAACCAGACGGTCGCCTACACCTACACGGTCACCAACACCGGCAATGTCACGCTGAGTGGCGTCACGCTGAGCGATAACAAGCTCGGCTCGATCAGCTGCCCGTCGGCGACTCTCGCGCCCCAGGTCGCTGAGACCTGCACCGGGTCCTACGTCACCAGCGCCGCTGATGTCAGCGCCGGTTCGGTGACGAACCTGGCCACCGCGACGGGCTACGTCGGCGAGGTTGCGAAGAGAGCGACCGCCACGGCGACGGTGACCTACCAGAGCACGCCGAACTACGTGTCGGGAATCGGCCTGGTCAAGAGCGCGTCGCCCACCACCTACGCGGCGTCCGGTGACGTGATCACCTACACCTACACGATCACCAACACCGGCAACGTGGCCCTCGCCTCGACCCAGTACAGCGTGACGGACAACAAGCTGGGCACCTTCACCTGCGCTTCGCCCACGGCACTGGCGGTCGGGGCCAGCCTCACCTGCTCAACCACCTACGTGATCACGGCGGCAGACGTCACCTCGGGCAGCGTGACGAACTCGGCCACGGCGTCGGGGGGCGGACTTGCGTCGAGCCCGGTCTCGGCGACCGTGAGTTGGGCGGGTGAGGTCACGACGTCCATTCACGTCAGTCCGGTCACCACCATCCCGCAGAACGGCCCCGCGACCGGCGCCGGTGGTGCGGCCCACTCACGTGGGGGCGTGATCATGGGTGCCAGCGCGCTCGCGCTCCTCGTGGGACTCGCCCTCGCGGGTGCACTGCTGCGGCGTCGGCGGGTGTAGCCGACGGCTCCTTCGTCGTGCGCGGCGCCCGTGAGTAGGCCCACGCGATCATCCCCCCGAGTCCGCCTCGGGGGATGATCGCGTCGCTCCTCGCGGAGGGCGGCTCGGTCGGACTCGGGTCGGAGCCCGCGAGTCGCTCAGCGGGCCGGGCCTCGCGACACTGTTGGGCGTAACGGCCCTCGCGCCCGACTCCGACGCGATCGACCCGGCCTCGGCGCCGGTGGCACCAGCCCGGCCGGCGCCCTCGCTGTTGTCACCGGCGGGGCCGTCGACGAGCACCGCGTCGGAACCGTTCGTGGTGCGCGCTGCGCGACTTTCCCTCGTGATCACAGCCTGTCTTCTTGGAGATCGCTAGCCTCGGGATTTCAGCGGGGTTGAGCTCGCTCGGTCTCAACGCCGACGGCTCGATGCAGGCGCCTAGCGACGCCGACGTGCCGGGTTGGTTTCGTGGCGGGCCGACACCGGGCGAACCGGGGTCGGCCGTGATCCTCGGCCACGTCGATTCGAGGTCTGGTCCCGCCGTCTTCTTTCGTTTGGGAGAACTCGCTCGGGCGAGCGCGTCGTGGTGGGTCTGGCCGACGGCGTGAACGGCGAGTACACGGTGATCGGGCCGCGCACGTACCCCAAGAGCGATTTTCCCAGCCGCGACATCTACGCAAGCCATCCGTACGCCGCGCTCCAACTCGTCACATGCGCGGGCGTCTTTGACGCCGCGAGCGGTCACTACCTCTCCAACGTGGTCCTCTACAGCGTCTTGACGGGCTGGAGTTGTGTGCGAACGCAGCTTCAGCGCGAGATCAGACGACCCGCCGTCTCCGCTTCGAGTGGGCGAAGTCGGCGAACAGGGTGAGAGCAATCCTGTGACCCGCGCCAGAGGTCGCGGGCTGTCAGCTCACGTGGTGGTTAAAAGGCCCCTATACCGTACGGCGTGCCGTTGCCGGTGGGTCCGTTGTAGCCCGTGGACACGCTGTCCGCCGCGTTACAGAGATAGGTGCCGCACGAGCCGTTGGAGCCGCTGGAGATCTTTGTCAATGGAGTCAAGGTGCTCGTACTCGAGTTATACAGCAGACTGGCGGCGGTGGGGCCGAAGTAAGCCGTATTGTCGGCGAGAGCGAAGACCGAGGCGATGATCGGAGATGCCACACTCGTGCCACCGAAGACCAGCCAGCTCGCGGACGTTCCGTAGGTGTCGTAGACGGCCACACCGGTGTTCGGGTCGGCCACGGCAGAGACGTCGCCGACGATCCGATTCGCACACGACTGGTTGTCAACCTTCTGCCACCCCGGCTGTGACTCGATCGTGGAGCAGCCTGAGCCGGTGCCCGACCATACGGTCTGAGCGGTGGGGACCAGACTGCTCGGCAGCGATGTCCCACCCACGGCTACGACGTTCGCCGAGGCGGCCGGGTACTCGACCCCATATCCCGAGTCTCCCGCACTCACGGTGTAGACGACGCCCGAGTGCGAGTAGGAACTGTCAAAACTCGTCTCGGACGAGAACTCGCTCGCGCCGTAGCTGTTCGACACCGCCACGACTCCCCTCACTCCTCCCGCGTACGAAGCCGCAGCCGCAAGGTTGTTCATGGACGCCGACGAAGCCTCCACGAGAAGGATGTTGCAGTACGGGCAGATCGCCGAGACCATGTCGAGGTCCAGTGAGATCTCCTCGGACCACGACGTGTTGCTGCGCGGCAGGCTCGACCCTCCGCTTTGGTTGACCTGTGCGAAGCACGGCTTGCCATTGGTCCCCGAAGTGCCCGCAGGACAGTTGTTCAGAACTGGAATTGAGAACTGGGAGCGGTAACTATTCACGTTACTGAGCGCGTAGGGGTCGTTGTAGGCGTCGACGATGGCGACGGTGGGAGCCGTCCCCGACGTGAACGTAGACGTTGAGGGAAGGTTGTACGCCGTTCGCAGATCACTGGGTACGTAGCCGCTCGTGGGGCCGCCACCACCACCGCCACCACCGCCGCCGCCAGGACCCTTGCCCTTGCTGGCCGCGGGAGTGGCGTGCTGGCCGTGCCAGTCGGCGGGATTCAGTAGTTGGATGGCGTTGCAGTGCGCGACGCCGGCTTCGGACGAGGGAGTGCACACGGCGGCCACGCCGCCGGCCGCCGCACCGGCCAGTGAACTGCTCGTGCTGACTAGGCCAAAGCCGAGAATTGATAGAACGCTCGCGATGGCGACAGGACTGCGAAACTTCATCTTGTACCCCCCTGCGGTCACTCTAGCAAGGGGGATTCTCCCTGACCAGGCTGAATCTCTGGCCCATTCCCCGCTTCTCTCTCAATTCGCAAAGCGCCACCATGGGCATAGTCCAACTAGGTCCGACTTGTCCTGTTCGGAGGTGGCGACACTTCGAAGTGTGGGTAGGCGGGATCCGCAGTTGTGCGTGCGAGGCGGGATTCTCTAACTCATTGAGATCGTTGAGAGTGGCGGTCCGCGAGGCGCCGCGGCGAGTGGTCGACGAACACGAGGAGGACTGCACCGTGCATCGACGTTGGTGGCGTCGGCGAGCGCATGCCGCCACGAGTTGGCTCTAGGCCGACTCGATCCGACGAGACGGCGCGGGCACGCGTCGCCGCCGCGTAGGCCAGGCGTTCGATGTGAAATCGAATACGGTGACAGCTGATCTGCAATTATCAACGTATGACTTACATCAACGACTACCCAATTCCCTAACAAGACTCTGACAAAGCGTCAGTTGTCACGTTTTGACATGGCATGATCGAGTTACTTCGCGTTCTGCGAAGTTGACTCTCAGATCCCTGAGGTGGTCCCACGAGCATGCCCTTGCGAGGTGGGCCACGTCCCGACACGAATCCTGGTGCGCGTAGCTCACGCGAACACGGGCGCACGATGTCACAAAAGTACCTGATCAACAGAGGCTTCTGGGATGCCCCCGCTTCAATCTCTTGACACGGCGGGAAAGAGTGAGTCGCTCGCGAGCGGTTGTGTTCGCGAGTGCGCGGGCATCTCTGTACCCCGAGCGTTGAGGCGCGCCCGTGTCGTTCCTGGCGTCCATGTTCATTGACGGCGATCGTGGCCGAGCCATTTTGAGAATTACACCGTCTTTTGAGTTGGGTACAAGTTTTGAATACGTAGGGAGCCGCATGATGCACGTTGTCGACACTTGTGAACATGAAGAACGAATCGCAAGGGCACTCAACATCCACGCCGGCGGCCGACCCGGACACGAACACTCCGACCGGGCCGTCGCGCACGACTCGATCGTCGCACCGACGTCGCATCGCGTCGCTCTCGATGGCCGTAGGGGCCGCGTCGTTGGTCGCGGTGGCGACGGCCGTTCCCGTGGCGGCCATCCTCTCCTCGACGACCACGCTTCCGGCGCCCCACGTCGCGCTCGCGAGCGAGTCCGGTGCCTCGTCGTACGTGACCACGGCGACCGTGCCGCCGTCACGGGTGCGCACTGAGCTGCGCCGTCACGAGTCCGCCCGCTCGGCAAGGGCGAAGTCGCGCGCGGTGGCCGCCGTGCAGACGACCGTGCCCGTGCCCACGACCGTGCCTGTGCCCACGACCGTGACCGTGCCGACGACGGTGCCGGCCACGCCCCGCGCGGTGACCCACGTCAGCACGCACACCCCGACCGCCTCGAAGACAACCGTGACCCACCCCCCGGTGAAGAAGACCCCCGCGGTGGTGCGCCGCGCACCTGCTGCGACCACCACCGTCCCCCCGAAGAAGGCGACCGTCGTCAGGACACGGGCGACGACTCGCACCACGCCTCCGGTCAAGAAGGGACCGAGCGCGGCGGCTCGCGCGCTGATGTCGTCCCTCAATCCGGTTCGCAACATCGCGCCCTCGCCGAACTTCCTCAGCTCGGGACCTTGCTCGAACGCGAACGGGGTGGCGACCTGTCAGAACCCGTGTATCACCCCGTCGATGACGTGGCCCGTCTTTTCGAACGCGGCGGGATGCACCAACTATGTGCTCAGCGCGATCAACAACGCACGCGCCGTCGAGGGGATCGGCCCCATGAGTCTGCCGTCGAACTGGTACTCGCTCACCACCGCTCAGCAGCTCTTCGTTGTGGTCAACCTCGAGCGCACGGCGCGAGGCCTGCCGCCCTATCTCGGCATCAACTCCGCCTTGTCCGCCGAGGCCCAGCACGCGGCCGCTGGCAACAACGATCCCGGCGTCGCGGCGGGATTCGCCATCGGCAACGACGCCCAGGGTACGCCCGGGATGGGTGGTGCCTGGAGCGGTGGATTCTCGGTTCTCGCTGCGGACTACATCTGGATGTACGACGACGGCTGGGCGGGCAGCGCGTCAGCCACTTCGAACGTCGCCTGCACGTCGGCCGCGGCGGCCGGATGCTGGGGACACCGCGACGAGCTCCTCGGATACGACCCGGGATACAACCCCGGGGTGGGACTTGACGCCACGGACGCCGAGGTCGGGGTCGGCTTTGCCACCGTCGGATCATCGAGTTCGTTCGTCGTGCTGGTCGAACTGCCCAAGGCCGCGCCCCCGGCGATGACCTTCACGTGGTCCAACAACGTGGCGCCCTACCTGTAGATCAGTCGCCGACTTCGGGCTCGGCCTCGTCGACGGTCTCGGTCTGTGAGTGGTGGGGCGCGCCGTTGACCTCCGCGCGCAGGTGACCGATGCCCGAGGCCAGCATGATCGAGTTGGGGATCTTGATGACGCCGTCCTCGGTGATGACCGTCACGTAGGTCAGGCCGCTTCCGAGGACGTGCACGTCGATGACGCCGAGCGTGCCCGAGCGGATCCGGATGTCGTCGCCCACCGAGAACGGACGGGCGAAGAGTAGGACCAGCGCCGCGAAGATGTTCGACAGGCTCTGCTGGGCGGCGATGCCCAGGATCACGCCGGTGACACCGGCGCCGATCAGCAGGTGTCCGAGGGACGCGCCGAGCACCGCGAACGCCGCGAAGATCAAGACGACCAGGCCCAGGCCGTTGACGACCAGGCGGAGTGCGCCGCCGGCGCCGGGGTTGCCCCGGCGCGTGAGGAGCCGGCTGAGTGCCGAGCCGAGGCGCCGTATCGCCCACGAGCCCGTGACGAGCAGGGCGATCACGCACGCGAATTCAACGACGTGCGAGTAGGACGCGTGGGGCCGAAATCTCCCGAAGTGAGAGCCGAGGACCACCGCGGCGATCGCCAGGATTCCCAGCACGACGCCTTCGAACCACTCACGAGGCGAATTCGACGACGAGTGTTCGAGCGGCGCCATGGTTGTCACTGTACCGAGTGGGCTGGCGTCCGGAGGGTGGCGGTGTCGAACGCCCGTAGGGGACCATCCCTGAGGAAATGGATTCTTCGCATCCGGGTGTCCCGTCTCGCTCGTTGCCGACGAGCGTGTGCCGATCGCTGCGACGTAGCATCACGGTGAATCGAGGGGGGGGTTGTATGGGGGGAGCACTTCGAGACGTCGGCGCGATCACGCTGTTCTGCGATGATCTCGACGCGTCGCAATCGTTTTACGGCGAGGCACTGGGGTGGAGGCTGCTCTTCGCCGACGAGAACTCCGCCGCCTTCGACGCGGGCAACACGATCGTGAACCTGCTGCGCGAGGATCAGGCGGGCGATCTCATCGCGCCCGCTACGGTGGCGCCGCGCGCCGCCGGCGCGCGCATGCAGCTGAGCATCTTCACCGACGACGCGGACGCGGCGTGCGCGGCGCTGCGCGCGGCCGGGATCACCATCGCGAGCGGTCCGATGGATCGTCCGTGGGGGATGCGCACTGCGACCTTCCACGACCCGTCGGGCCACGTGTGGGAGATCGCCCAGGAGATCGTTGCGACCTGAACCTAGGGCCGGGCGAGCACCTCGTTGCTCGGCACCATGAAGATCCCGTCGACGTTCTGCGCCCAGTCGCGGAAGGCGCGCGAGATCTCCTCGAGCTCGTCGCGTGTGGCCAACCCGTACTCGAGGCTCTGGCGTGCGAACTCGCTCTCGACGATCCGATCGGCCCAGAGCCCGCCCCACCAGTCGCGCTCGGCCGGTGTCGCGTAGGTCCACGTCGACGTGGAGACCTGCTCGATTGAAAAGCCGGCCTGGCGCACCCAGACGTGCAGGTAGCGCCCGGCGTTGGGCTCGGTGTGATTGGCCCGCGTGAGGTGCTGGTAGAGGTCCATCCATCTCGTGAGTCGTTCGTCGTCGGGCGCCCAGGTGAAGGCGCCGTAGTCGGCCTCGCGCACCGCAAGCAGCCCGCCCGCGCGAAGGACCCGGCGCATCTCACGCAGCACGGCGACCGGATCACTCGTGTGCTGGAGGATCTGGTGGGCGTAGGCGACGTCGAAGGAGCCGTCGGCGAAGTCGAGGTGGTAGCCGTCACCCACGACGAAGTCCACGTTCTCGACGCCCTCGCGCGGGGTGTGATGCTGTGCCAGCTCGATGGCGGCCTCGGCCACGTCGAGGCCGGTCACGTGACCCGTCGGGACGCGCCGGGCGAGGTCGATCGTGATGTTGCCGGGACCACACCCCACGTCGAGCACCTTCTGATCAGGTAGGAGATGGGGGAGCAGGAAGCCGGCCGAGTTCTCGGCGGTGCGCCAGAGGTGGCTGCGCAGCACCGATTCGTGGTGCCCGTGGCTGTAGCGATCACGCGTCGTCATAGTCTCACTATGGCAGGCGACGGCCGACTGAGTACCACTCAGTCTCGCAAATAGGCTCAGATTTGAGTAGCGATCAGTCAGCCTCGATGATTTTTCTAAGGTCATTCTTACGTTCTGCTTATCGGCACGGGATCCACCGTGTCGTCGGGAACTGTCCCTTGACCAGGTAGTGAGATGCCGTCTCCCTCGCCACGGGAGAGGCCGGATGCGTTCAGATGTGAAGATTTCTTCACCAACTGGAAGAAACTTTCCAAAATGGCTTGACGGGCCAAATCGAAAATGATAGAAACTTTCAAACTTGATCGGTCAAGTGGCCGACAAGACGTCCTGGGGGGGTAGTGTCAGTGACGCAGTTCTGGCTGTCATTCGGATTCGGTCTGTCGACCGCATCTGTGTTGGCCGTGGCCGCCGTGGGGTTGAGCCTGCAGTTCGGGGTGACGAACTACATCAACTTCGCCTACGGGGACTTCATGGCCCTCGGCGCGTTCGTCTCGTACGCGCTCAACAACGAGATCCTCCACCTCGACATCTGGGTGGCGATGATCGGGGGCTCGCTCTTCATGGGCGTCGTCGCAGTCATCTTGAATCGGTTGCTGCTGAGCCCCTTCGCGCGGCGCTTCTCCAAGACCTTCTACGTGCTGATCGTCACCTTCGGCCTGTCGCTGATCATGCTGAACCTCCTCTCGGCGATCTGGGGCGACAACGTGCGCTTCTACAACATGAAGATCGAGCGCGTCATCAAAGTCGGCCCGATGCTGCTGACCAAGAACCAGCTCATCGTGATGGCCCTCTCCGTCGTCTTGATGCTCGGCGTGCACACGATGCTTAAGACGACGCGCCTGGGCAAGTCCATGCGGGCGATGTCGGACAACTCGACACTCGCCATGACGAGCGGCATCGACACCAAGCGCATCACGACCATCACCTGGTTCCTCTCGGGGACCATGGCCGGACTGGCCGGCACGGTGCTCGGCATCACCGAGGGCAACCTCACGCCGGCCGCCGGCGAGCTCTTCCTGTTCGTCATCTTCGCCGCGGTGATCGTCGGCGGGGTCGGATCGATCTACGGCGCCATGGCCGGCGCGGTGATCATCGGTCTGGCCACCGAGGTGTCGGCCGCCTTCATCAACCCGGCCTACAAGCTCGACACGGCGTTCGTGATCCTCATTCTCACCCTGCTCTTCAGGCCGAACGGCGTCCTCGCCCGTACCGGAAAGGCGTAAGACGATGTCCGCATTCTGGCTCTACGTATTCACCCTCATCTTCTTCCTGTTCGACTACTTCATCCTGGCGATGGGGCTCAACATCCAGTACGGCGAGACGGGGATCCTCAACTTCGCCTACATCGGATTCGTGGCGATCGGCGCCTACATGACCGGCGCGGTCTCCATGCCCAACTCGGTGGGCACGGGACAGCACTACATCCTGGGGCTCAACATGCCCTTCCCGTTCAACCTGCTGGTCGGCGGGCTCTCGGCGATGGTGGTGTCGGTGCTGGTGGCCTTCATCGCCCTGCGGCGCCTGCGCACCGACTACCTGGCGATGGTGTTGATCTCGCTGTCGCTGGTGTTCTACGACATCTGCAACAACTACGTGCCGCTCTTCAACGGCGCCGACGGCCTCTACAACGTGCCCTCGCCGCTCGCGGGCGTGCTGCACCTGACGACCAACAGCTTCACCGTGGTCTTCGCTCTGCTCACCGGGGTCATCTCGTTGATCATGTGGTGGATCATGAGCCGCATCACGCGCTCACCGCTCGGGCGCACGCTGCGCGCGATTCGCGACGACGACGGCGTCGCCGCCGCCCTCGGCAAGAGCGTGTTCCGCTACAAGCTCACCTCGATGATGATCGGGTCCTTCTTCGCCGGCATCGGCGGCGGACTGATCATCCAGTTCAACACGTCGTTCAACCCCTCCGCGTGGCTGCCCGGCGAGACCTTCGTGGTCTTCGCGGTGATCATCGTGGGCGGGGTCTCCAACAACATCGGCCTGCTGGTCGGATCCCTGCTGGTCGAGACGATGCTCGTGCACCTGGTGGCCTTCCTGCCGGCGATCCCCGGGCACCCGGGGCTGATCCTCAACATCGCGGCCATGATGATCGGCGCGCTGCTGATGGTCATGCTGTGGTTCCGCCCGCAGGGCATCGTGCCCGAGAAGCTGCGTCGCAGCCCGGCCGCGGTGGCCGCCGCCACGACGTCAACCGACTACGCCGGCATCGACGAGGGAGTGAGCCATGAGTGATCAGAGCGTGAGCCGGGCCGACTCGGCCCTGGGGTGCCAGGACCTGACGAAGTCCTTCCTCGGGGTGCGGGCCGTCAACGGGGCCACCTTCGAGGTGCCCCGCGGCCAGATCACGGCCCTCATCGGGCCCAACGGCGCGGGCAAGACCACCGTGGTGAACATCCTGTCGGGCCTGATGAAGAGCGACGGCGGCACCATGCACCTGGAGTCGACCGAGACCACGAACTGGGAGAGCGAGAAGATCGCGCGCCTGGGTCTCATGCGCACCTTCCAGCTCTCGCGCGAACTCGGCGGGCTGACGGTGCTCGAGAACCTCCTCGTCGCCCCCCACGACCAGCCCGGCGAGAAGCTGTTCAACATCTTCTTCCGCCCCGGTCGGGTGACCAAGGCCGAGAAGGCCCACGTCGAGCGCGCCCTCGAGGTGCTGCGCACCTACGGCCTCTACGAGCTGCGCGACAGCCGCGCGAGCGATCTCTCGGGCGGACAGAAGAAGCTGCTCGAGATCTCGCGCGCGGTGATGGCCGGGCCGAAGGTCCTCCTGCTGGACGAGCCGATGGCCGGGGTGAACCCGGCGCTGATCGAGCGCATCGGCGGCTACATCCTGGACCTGAAGGCCCAGGGCGTGACCGTCTTGATGGTCGAGCACAACCTCAACGTGGTCGAGAAGATCTGCGACCACGTGATCGTGCTCGCCGAGGGCCGCACCCTCGCGACCGGTCGCCTGAGCGACCTGCGTGAGAACAAGGAAGTCGTGTCCGCCTACCTGGGAGAGGTGATCGATGCCGGCGCTATTAGCTGAGAACGTGACGGCGGGCTACGGCCGCACGCCGATCATCACCGACATTTCGCTGTCGTGCGAGGTCGGCACGCTGACGACGATCGTCGGGCCCAACGGCGCCGGCAAGTCGACCTTCGCCAAGACCGTGGTGGGGATCCTGCGCGCGAGTACGGGCCGCATCATGGTCAACGACCTCGACATCACGCGCATGCCGGGACACCTGATCCCGCGCAACGGTCTGGTCTACGTGCCCCAGAACGACAACGTGTTCAAGAACCTGACGGTGCGCGAGAACCTCGAGGTCGGCGGATTCGCGGCCACGGGCGACACCGTGGCGCGCATGGAGGAAATCCTCACGGTCTTCACCGACCTCGCCAAGGCGCGCGAGAAGAAGGCGGGATTCCTCTCGGGCGGCCAGCAGAACCTGCTCGCCATCGCGCGCGCCCTGATGGTCAAGCCCACGGTCATCGTCCTCGACGAGCCGACGGCCGGACTCTCGCCGGCCTACACCGACGTCGTCTGGAACCAGATCGAGCAGATCAAGGCCACCAACACGGCGGTCCTCGTGGTCGAGCAGAACGTCGAGCGTGCCTTAAAGCACGCCGACTTCGTGCACATCTTCGTCGCCGGATCCAACCACGTCCACGGACCCGCGTCCGAGATCGCCGCACTCGATCTCGCCGCGATCTTCCTGGGCCGCGCGGAGGCGAACAAGTCGTAGGGGTGGGAAGTTCCCACTTTCGCGAGACAAGAAATTGAGGGGGAGGTACCTGATGAAAGTAACAAAGCGGTGGACCCAGCGCCGTCGGGGAGCGACCGTCCTGGTCGCGCTCGCGACGGTGGCCTCGGTCGCCAGCGTGGGCCTGGCGAGCACCGCCGGGGCGGCGAAGGCGAAGAAGTTGCCGCCGCTCGTCGTCGGCGGCATGTTCCCGTTCACGGGTTCGAAGTCGCTGCTCTCGACGTGGGGCACCCACGGCGTGGCCGTGGGCGTCTACGAGGTGAACCACAACGGCGGCGTCTTGGGCCACCAGCTCAAGACGGCCTACGTCGACGACGCGGCCGACTCGGTCGACGCGCTGCCGGCGTTCCGCAAGTTGATGCTGAGTCACCCGACCTTCGTCGTGGGGCCGTTCTCGCCCACCATCGAAGCGGTGATCAAGCAGTTCCAGCCCAACAACGTCGCTGACTTCATGGTCGGCGGTCTGACGACGCTGGACAACATGCGCTACCCGTACGTGTTCCGCACGTCGTCCTCGGACTCGAACGAGGCCATCGCCATGGCGTACTACGCCATCAGCCACGGCTGGAAGACGGCGTCGCTGATCTTCGACAACTCGGACAACTCCCAGGGCTTCGTTCCGCCCCTCGAGGCGGCCTTCAAGGCGCTCGGCGGCACGATCCAGCAGAACATCACGCTGACCCCGGGCCAGTCGTCCTACAGTTCCGAGCTGACGCAGGCCTTCGCGGGCAACCCGCAGGTGATCTTCGACTCGATGGACACCCAGACGGCCGCCACGCTGTTCTCCGACGGCCAGCAGCTGGGCTACATGAACATCCCGTGGATCGGTGACGACCTCCAGAGCGCGCCCCAGGGCGCCTACGCCAAGGCCTTCGGCCCGACGGCGTCAAAGGAGCTCACGGCGGCCTTGCCGGCCTCGCCGAGCACGGCGGACAACGCCTACAACCACTTCCTGGCTGACTACCAGCTGGTGTGGCGCACGACGAACATCATCCCCACGACCTTCAACGAGTACGACTCGGTGGTCATCGCCTCGCTGGCCATGACCTACGCCAAGTCGACGAACCCGAAGATCTGGGTGAAGGACGTGGTGAAGGTCTCGAACCCGCCGGGCAAGGTCTGCGGCACCTACGCGACGTGCGTGGCGCTGATCAAGAAGGGCGTCAAGATCAACTACAACGGAGCCGCCGGTAACGACGACTTCAACAAGTACCACAACGTGTTCAGTGGCTTCCAGATGATCGGATTCGACTCCAACCTGAATAACGTCATCCGGGCTATCGTCACGCCGGCCAATCTGGCGACGGTGGTGGCCAAGGAAAGCAAGTAGTAACCACGTCAGTGGACCCTCGTCGCGGTGGATGGTTCCCCCCTCCACCGCGACGAGGCCCCGGCGTCGCTTCGGCGACGCATCGTGTCATCGTCCGCCCCGCGCCACGACGGCGCCGCTCGAAGGATTGAATCGTGTCAGGACTGCTCGACGGCATTCGCGTCCTTGACCTGACCACGGTGCTCGCCGGCCCCTTCGCCGGCTATCAGCTCGCCCTCTTCGGCGCGGACGTGATCAAAATAGAAATACCCGGCACCGGAGACCTGGCCCGCGAGATGGGCGAGGACGAGGACCTGAAGGCCGTGGCGATGGGCGCGTCGTTCCTGGCCCAGAACGCCGGCAAGCGCTCGGTGACCGTCGATCTCAAGAGCGAGGCCGGCGTCGAGCTCTTCTCGCGACTGATCCAGAGTGCCGACGTGCTGCTCGAGAACATGCGCCCCGGCGTCCTCGCGCGCCTCGGGTTCCCCTGGGAGCGCACGCACGAACTCAACCCGCGCCTCGTCTACTGCGCGGTGTCGGGATTCGGCCAGGATGGTCCGCTCGCCGGACGTCCCGCCTACGACCAGATCATCCAGGGCCTCGCGGGGCTCTCGGACGTGACCGGCGCGCCGAGCGGGGGGCCCTCGCGCATCGGCTTTCCCATCTGCGACACCCTCGGCGGTTTCGCCGCGGCGATGGCCGTCTGCGCGGGCCTCGCCCGGCGCGAACGTGAGGGCGTCGGCAGCTTCCTCGACGTCTCGATGCTCGAGACCGCGCTCACGGCGACCGGCTGGGTGGCCTCGGACGAGCTGATCGCCCGGCGTCCCGCGCGGCGCCACGGTAACCACAACGCGACCTCCTCGCCGTCAGGCACCTTCGTGACCGGCGAGGGACTGCTCAACATCGCGGCCAACACCCAGACCCAGTTCGAGGCGATCTGCGCGGTGATCGGGCGCAGCGACCTCGTCGCCGACCCGCGCTTTCGCACGCGCGCCGATCGCAAGAAGAACCGCGACTCGCTCACCGTCGAGCTCGAGTCCGCGCTCTCGGCGCGCAGCGCCCTCGAGTGGGAGGAACTGCTCGCCACCGCGAGCGTGCCGGCCGGGCGCGTACTCTCACTGGGATCTGCGATCTCCCAGGACCAGGTCGTCGCGCGCGGGCTGGTCCACGACGTGCCCGTCAACCTGCCCGGGCGCGACCACGTGTCCCTCTTGGGTAGCGGCGTGCACGTCGACGGCAAAGCCCTCGCGCCGCGCATCGCTCCGCCCACTCTTGGTCAGCACAACGACGAGGTGCTCTCCGAACTGGGATACTCCATGGAGGAGATAGAGAGGCTGCGACGTGACCACGTCATCTGATTCGCTTCACGTCGGCTACCCGCGCGTCGAGATCATCGAGGAGGGCATGCGCGAGGGCATGCAGATCGAGAGCGCCGATATCTCGATCGACGCCAAGCTGGCCCTGCTCGACGCCCTCTCGGCGACGGGCCTGTCGACGATCGTGGTTGGCTCCTTCGTCAGTCCCAAGTGGACGCCCCAGATGGCCCACGTGGACGAGCTGGTGAGCCGCTTCACGCCGCGCCCCGGCGTCACCTACACCGCCCTGGCGCTGAACGAGCGCGGGCGAGAGCGCATGCGCGCCTACCCCCAGCTGAGCGAGCCGCGCGAGCTGCCGCGCACGCTCGTGCACCTGTGCGACGTGTTCGTGCGGCGCAACACCAATCGCACCCAGGCCGAGGAGATCGCCCAGTGGCCGCGCACAATCGCCGACACGGTCGCCGCCGGCGTCAGCGAGGCCGGTATCGCGGTGAACGCCGCCTGGGGATCGAACTGGCTGGGACCCTTCAGCCAGGACCAGCGCATGGAGATGCTCGAGCGCCAGTACGAGCTCTGGACGGCGGCCGGCGTGCGGGTGAACCGCATCTGGATCGGCGACCCCATGGCCTGGAACCGCCCCGACGTCGTGGCCGAGCAGATGCGCGCCCTGCGCGCGCGCTGGCCCGAGATCACGACGATCCACCTGCACCTGCACGACGCGCGCGGCACCGCCCTCACGTCGGCCTACGAGGCCATGACCAACCTGGGGCCGGAGTGCACGTTGGTGCTGGACGCCTCCGTCGGCGGGATGGGGGGATGCCCCTACGGCGGGCACGGGCGAATGACGCGCATGATCCCCACCGAGGACCTGGTGGACCTGTGCAACGAGTTGGGCATCGAGACCGGGATCGACCTCGACGCGCTGATCGAGGCAGCCCTGCTCGCCGAGGACGTCGTCGGCCACTCGCTGTGGGGCCACGTCTCCAAGGCCGGGCCGCGCCCGCGCGGGGACCGGCTCTATCCCATGGACCTGCCCTTCATCGAGACTGAAGAGCAGGCTCAGCACTTCCGTCTCGGGCCCGCCGCCTACGTTGGGGCGCCCTCGCCCTGGGCGGCCCCGATCGATTCGCCCGCGCGAGCGGCGCTCGACGCCGCGCGCGATGGGGATCGCCACTAGGGGTGCGATGACGACCGCGCGCACGAAGGGCCGGGCCAACGGCGACGCCTCGGTCCGCGCCGACGCCGACGCGGCCGAGGCCGACGAGGGCGCGAGCGGCGGCCTGCGCTCGCTCGATCGGCCCTTCGTGATCCTGCGGGTGCTGCGCGAGCGGCGCGCCCCGATGCGCCTCACCGAGATCGCGACCGCCGCGTCGCTGCACCTGGCCACGACCCAGCGCATCGTGAACCTGCTCATCAAGCACGGCTACGTCGAGCGCGACGGCCTCGACTACCGCCTGGGGATCACGTCGCTGCTCAACAGCGCGACGTTCCGTCTGACCAACCCGCTCGTGCAGATCTCCGAGCCGATCCTCCAGCAGGTCACCGCCTCGACCGGTCTCACGTCGACGCTCTCGGTGCGCTACGAGCTGACCCAGGTGCTGTTGCTGCGCGTGCCGAGCAACCCGCCACTGCGCTACCAACTCCCCTTGGGTGAGCAGATGCCCCTGATGGTGGGCGGCGCGCGCGTGCTCGCGGCCGCCCTGTCGCCTGAGGACCTCGAGATGCTCCTCGAGGGCGTGGACAACATCCCCCTGGCGAGCGGGCTCGTGCTGGGGCGCCAGGAGTTCATCGACAGCCTGCGCGTGATTCGCGAGCGGGGATACGCCTTCGGCCAGGGCCAGCGCGAGGCCGGGGCGATGTCGATCGCCGTACCGGTCTTTGACCGCGAGGGCGAGACGGTCGCCGCGATCCAGCTCTCCTCGATGATCGAGGACATCCCGCGCGACGTGGACGCCCTGGTGATGGAACTCAAGCGCGCCAGCGCGGCCATCTCGCGGCGGATCCCGTGACGACCTACGCGCTGCGCACGTATCGCAGCGACGAGCCCCTCGCCCACGAGGATCAGCTGGCCTTTCGCCTGGCCCGTCTGGCGGCGAGCGCGCCCGCGCCCGAGGCTGACGTGCTCGACATGGTGATCAACCGCGTGATCGACAACGCCGCCGTGGCCGCCGCCTCGCTGACCCGCGCCCCGGTGGTGGCCGCGCGCGACATGGCCCTGCGCCACCCTCACGCGCCCGGCGCGAGCGTCCTCGGCGTCGACGCTCGCGTCTCGCCGGAGTGGGCCGCCTGGGCCAACGGCGTCGCGGTGCGCGAGCTCGACTTTCACGACACGTTCCTCGCCGCCGAGTACGCGCACCCCGGCGACAACATCCCGGCGATCCTCGCCCTCGCCCAGCACGCGCACGGGCGCGGTCTCACCGGCGCCGACGTGGCGCGCGCGATCGCCGTCTCCTACGAGGTCCAGATCGACCTGTGCCGCTCCGTGAGCCTGCACCGACACCACATCGACCACGTGGCCCACCTGGGGCCCTCGATCACCGCGGGACTGGGCGCGCTGCTGGGCCTCGCCCCCGAGGTGACCTTCCACGCGATCGGCCAGGCCCTGCACACGACGACCGCCACGCGCCAGTCGCGCAAGGGCGAGATCTCGACCTGGAAGGCCTACGCGCCGGCCTTCGCCGGCAAGGTCGCCATCGAGGCGGTGGATCGCGCGATGCGCGGCCAGACCTCGCCGACGCCGATCTACGAGGGCGACAACGGCGTGATCGCCGTCCTCCTCGACGGCCCCTCGGCCGTCTACGAAGTGAACCTGCCCGAGCCCGGCGCGCCCACGCGGGCGATCCTCGACTCCTTCACCAAGGCGTACTCGGCCGAGTACCAGGCCCAGGCCTGGATCGACCTGGCCCGGCGCCTGCACGTCGAACATCCTGAGCTGAGGGATCCCGCCATCGTCGAAGAGATCGTCCTGCACACCTCGCACCACACCCACGTGGTGATCGGCTCGGGCGCGAACGATCCCCAAAAGAGCGACCCGCACGCCTCGCGCGAGACCCTCGACCACTCGATTCCCTACATCCTCGCGGTCGCCCTCCAGGACGGCACCTGGCACCACGAGCGCTCCTACGCGCGCTCGCGCGCGACGCGACCCGACACGGTCGCCCTCTGGCACAAGGTCCGCACCGTCGAGGACCCTGAGTGGAGCCGCCGCTACCTCTCCTTGGATCCGGCCGAGAAGGCCTTCGGGGGCCGTCTGGAAGCGCGTCTCGTCGACGGCTCGACGGTCGTCGCCGAGATCGCGGTGCCCGACGCGCACCCCCTCGGGGCCGCGCCCTTCGCGCGCGCGCAGTACGTCGAGAAGTTCCGCGAGCTGGCGAGCGGCGTGCTCGATCAGCCAGAGATTGAGAGATTCCTCGACGTCGCCCAGCGCCTCGACTCGCTGCGCGGCGACGAGCTGTTCGAACTCTCCTTCGTCGCGCCCGGCGCGCTCGAAGGTCTCGCGCCCACCCGAGGGATCATCTGATGCTGCACGCGCACAAGTCGCCGGCAGAAAAGCGCGCGGCCCTGCGCGCACGCCTCGCCGAGGACCAGATCCTCGTATTGCCCGGCGCGTTCAACCCCCTCTCGGCGATGCTGATCGAGCAGAGGGGATTTGAGGGCGTCTACGTCTCGGGCGCCGTGCTGGCGGCCGACCTAGGACTGCCCGACGTGGGACTGACCACGCTGAGCGAGGTCGCCTCGCGCAGCGGCCAGATCGCCCGGGTGACTGACCTGCCCGTGATCGTCGACGCCGACACGGGATTTGGCGAGCCGATGAACGTCGCACGCACGCTCCAGAGCCTCGAGGACGCCGGGGTGGCCGGGCTGCACCTGGAGGACCAGGTCAATCCCAAGCGCTGCGGGCACTTAGACGGCAAGGCGGTGGTGGGCCTCGAGGACGCGACCCGACGCGTGCGCGCGGCGTGCGACGCGCGGCGCGATCCCAACTTCCTTATCGTCGCGCGCACCGACGCACGCGCGCTCGAGGGGCTCGACGCCACGATTCTCCGCGCTCGCGCCTACGTCGAGGCCGGCGCGGACGCGATCTTTCCCGAGGCGCTGTACTCGGCCGCGGAGTTCGCCGCGGTGCGCGCGGCGATCGACGTGCCGATCCTGGCCAACATGACCGAGTTCGGCAAGGGCGAGTCGCTCAGCGTGCGCCAGCTCGGCGACCTCGGCGTCGACATGGTGATCTTCCCGGTGTCCCTGCTGCGCCTGGCCATGGGCGCGGCGCGTCGCGCCCTCGACGTCCTTGCGTCCGAGGGCGAGTTGAGTTCCCTGCTCGGCGAGATGCAGACGCGCAGCGAGCTCTACGAGCTGCTCGACTACGAGTCCTACACGCGCTTCGACCAGTCGGTCTTCGACTTTCGCCTCGGCGATTAGAGGTTGCGCTCGCTCGCCCAGTTGGTGAGCTGGTGGCGGTTGGAGAGCTGGAGCTTGCGAAGCACCGAGGAGACGTGGCTCTCGACCGTCTTGATGGAGATGGTCAGCTCGGTCGCGATGTCGCGATACGAGTAGCCGCGCGCGATCAGGCGCAGCACCTGGCGCTCGCGCGGGGTCAGCTGGTCCAGCTCGGCGTCGACGACCGCCTCGGGGTAGGCCGCCGGGTCGCTGCTCGCGAAGGCGTCGAGCACGAAGCCGGCCAGGCGCGGCGAGAAGACCACGTCGCCCGCACCGACGCGGCGGATGGCGTCGACGAGGTCGACGCCCGAGATGCTCTTGGTGACGTAACCGCGCGCGCCCGCGCGCACGATGGCGATGACGTCCTCGGCCGCGTCGGAGACCGAGAGCGCGAGGAAGTGGATCGCGGGACTGCTCGCGTGCACCTCGCGCAGCACCCGCAGCCCGCCGCCGCGCGGCATGTGCACGTCGAGCAGCACGACGTCGGGATTTCTCTCGAGGATCATCTCGATGGCCACGTCGACGTCGTCGGCCTCGCCGACGATCGTCAGCTCGCCCGCGAGCTCGGCGCGGATGCCGGCGCGGATCAACTCGTGGTCGTCGACCAGGAAGACCGTGGGCGTCACGAGAGGCTCCGCGCCAGGACGAGCTCGACCTCGGTGCCCGATCCCACGTCGGTGCGGATCGTGGCGCGCCCGCCGACGGCCTCGAGGCGAGCGCGGATGGAGAGCTCGATGCCCTTGCGATCCGCCGCCACGTCGTCGACGTCGAAGCCCCGGCCGAGGTCGCGCACGTAGGCCGAGATCCTCTCGGGTTCGACCTCGGCGGACAGGGAGATCGAAGAGGCCCCGGACCACTTGGCGGCGTTCACCGTGGCTTCGCGGGCCGCGCCGAGCAGGGCCAGGGCGCGGTCGTCGACCTCGCAGTCGCCGACCACCACGAGCTCGATGCGCACGCCGTAGGCGTCCTCGACGTCGGCCTGGATCTGGGCCGCGAGCGTGGCGAAGGAGGTCGGCGACGAGGCTCCGGCGGGGTCAAAGAGCCACTGGCGCAGGGACCGCTCCTGGGCGCGGGCCAGGCGCACGACGTCGCTCTCGTTGGCGGCGGCGCGCTCGATCAGCGTGAGCGTTTGGAGGACCGAGTCATGGATCTGGGTCGCCATGGCGGCGCGCTCTTGCATGCGCATCCGCTCGCGGCGCTCGACCGTGAGGTCGCGCACCGTGCGCAGCCACCACGGCGCGAGCAGCACGAGCAACCCGGCGATGACGACGAACGCGCCGATCAGGGCGGGTAGGGCGGCGCTCCAGACGCCCCCGACGTGGTTGAGGACGTGGAACCCGACGCTGATCAAGATGACCCCGGGAATCACGCGCCACAGGATCCCGCGCCAGCCGCGCACGGTCGTCGCGCTGAGTCCCGGCGTGGCCCCGGCGAGCGAGCGCAGGAACGCCCGCTCCTCGTCCGAGGAGCCGAACCAGATGATGAGAACCCCCAGCGAGCTGACCATCAGCGACGGGACGAAGCCGGAGAGGACCCAGGTCCCACGCGAGAGGAGCGTCGAGACGATGACGATCGTGACGATCACCGCGAAGAGCGGCATCGCCCACTTCATCTTGCGCTGGGCCCCGACGTTCTCGGCGATCGAGCGGTCCTCGCCCGAGCGCGCGACGAAGAGCCAGAGCAGGACGTAGAGGACGAGACCGAGCCCGCCGACGAGCGCCCCGATGGCGAAGGCCAGGCGCAGGGACTGCTCGCGCACGCCAAAGCGCACCGCGAGACCGGCGCAGACGCCGCCCAGGACGGCACCGGACGCGCTGCGACGAAACGGGCGCTGGGCCACGCCGAGGGTGGGGTGACTGGCGACGGTGACTGGCATGATCGACACCTCTCGAGGACTGCGCAAAGTCTTCCACGGCGCCGTCGCGCTGTCACTAGGGGGGAACCCTGAACGCCGGGGGCGAGGTGGGGGTGTCCTCAGGGTTCTCCACTATGGCGCGCCGCGCCACGCTTTCCTACCGTGGCCTCATGGACGACACCACCGCACAGCCACCGAGCGACCAGGCACCGGACGGCCCGCCGCCGGGCGAGCCGGCGAACCGGCACCTCTATCGCAGCCGATCGACGCGTCTGGTCGGCGGGGTTTGCGGGGGCCTCGCCGAGCGCTTCGACGTGGACGTGAATCTCGTGCGCGTGGGCTTCATCGTCCTGGCGTTCCTGTGGGGGATCGGCATCGTCGTCTACCTCGCGATGTGGGTTCTCGTGCCGCGGCGCGAGGGCGGCTCCACCACGGCGCCGACGTCGCTGCGCGCGATGACGCGCTCGTCGTCGATCCTGCTCGTCGCGGTGATCGTCGCGCTTATCGTGTTGGTGTCGAACCACCACCGCTTCAACGGACCGGGCAACGCGATCGCGGTGCTGTGGATCGCGCTGCTCGCGGCGCTCGCGTTCATGGCGATCCGCTCGCCCGGCGGGCGATCGCTACGACGGATCTTCTTTCGCTTCCTCTTCGGTCTCGTGAGCGCGGGCGTCCTCATCATCGCGGCGGTGGCGCTCTACGTGGTCACCTCGGGGGTGCCGCTGCGCGGCGGCACCGGCGTGCGCCTGTGGCAGCCGACCTCGCTCGCCCAGACCGATCACCGCTACGCGCTCGCGGTGGGACGTTCGGTGATCGACCTCTCCGCGGTGAAGTTCCCGACGAGCGGCTACGACGTGACGGCGAGCGTCGGCGTGGGGATGCTCGAGGTCGTGGTGCCCAACCGCGTCGTCGTCGACCTGCGCACCCACGTGGGCATCGGTGCAGTGTCCTTTCCCACCGTGGGCTTTTCGAACGGCGGTTTCGTCGAGGTTCCCGCGGGCGTCGACGCGGCGACGGCCGGGCACCTCGTCCTCGACGCGCAAGTCGGCATCGGCCAGGTCGTCGTCGAGCGGGCCAACGCCTTCAGCGGCTACTAGTTCGCGTAGCAGCCGTTGTGGCGGCTGGGCTCGCCCTCGGAGCCTCTCACGGGCGCCCCGTGGACCGGTCGCACCCCGAGGGCGACGCCGTTCCAGGTGATGGCGTATCCCGGCTGGCTCGGCCAGGAGCGCAGGAGCGGCTTGCTCGAGCCTGTCGCCCACGCGGTGCCGGCGGGCGGATACGTGCCGTGGCGCGTGACGTAGGCGTTGAGCGCCGCGCCCACCGTCTCGAAGTTCGTCAGGCACGTCGCCTGGGCGGCGGCGCGTCCGGCGCTGGTCCCCGCCAGTGTGGTGCCCGGCGCGAGCGAGACGCTCGGCGTCTTCGAGGTCTGGGAGAGCACGACGACGACGAGTATCGCCACGATGATCAGGGCCGCCACCGTCGCGACCAGGGCGATCCCCGACTCCCTACTGCGCGGCTCCATCGGTCGATGCTAACCCGGCCTAGACCGACGGCGCGTTCGCGTACTGCTGGTGGAAGAGGTGCGCGTAGAGCCCGTCGTTGGCCAGCAGCGTCGCGTGGTCCCCGGTCTCGATGACGCGTCCGGCGTCGAGCACGACGATGAGGTCGGCGTCGCGGATGCTCGCGAGACGGTGCGTCACGATGAAGGTGGTGCGGCCCTTGGAGAGCGTGTCCATGTTGCGCTTGATCGTCTGCTCGCTCTCGGCGTCGAGCGCGCTGGTCGCCTCGTCGAAGAAGATGACTGGCGGGTCGCGATAGAGGGCGCGCGCGATCGAGATCCGCTGGGCCTGGCCGCCCGAGAGCGTCATGCCGCCCTCGCCGATGCGCGTGTCGAATCCCAGGGGCAGGAGGTCGATGAAGGTGTCGACGTCGGCGATCTGGGCGGCGCGGCGCAGTGCCTCGGGGTCGATGTCGGGATTGCCGAAGGCGATGTTCTCGGCCACCGTCGCGTCGAAGACGTAGGGGGCCTGCAGCACGTAGCCGATGCGCGCGCGCAGCGCCTGGAGGCGCACGTCGGCGATGTCGACGCCGTCGTAGCTGATGGATCCCGACGACGGGGTGATCAGTCCGGCGAGCAGGCGCAGCAGCGTCGACTTGCCACAGCCCGAGCGGCCCACCAACGCCACCATCGATCCCGCCGGGATCTCCAAGTTGATGTTGGACAGGATTGCCCGGTCGCTGCCGTGGGGCTGGTACTCGACGTCGCGCAGCGAGATCTCGCCGTGCAGCGTTGGCACCGCGAGCAGAGAGCTGTCCTCGGAGCCGCGCTCGGGATCCTGGACGAGGACGTCGTGGATGCGCGCGAGCAGCACCGTCGAGTTCTGCATGTCGTCCCAGAAGAGCAGCAGCCCGAGGATCGGCGCGGTGGCGATCAGCACGAGCGACATGAAGGCCACGTAGCGCCCGAGGCTGAGCGTGTGGGCGTGGACGAAGAGGGCGCCCAGGTAGACGAAGAAGGCGTAGGTGGCGAGGGTGAGGGCCGTCGCGATCGTCTGGTAGCGGCCCACCGCGAGGTAGGCCGGCGCCAGCTGGGAGTTGAGGTCGCCAAGGAAGGAGCGCATGCGCTCCTGGAGTCCCGTCTCGGCGCCGAGGGTCTTGACCGTCTCGACGCCCTTCAACAGGTCCACCTGGTGGGCCTGGTAGAGGCCGTGGGCCTCCTCGGCCGTGGCGAAGATCGGGCGCAGCTTGGTCTTCGAGTAAAACATGACCGCCCCGTAGAGGGGCAGCACCGCGAGGAAGATGAGTCCGAGGATCCACGAGTAGACGAGCATCATCACGATCGCCACGACGAGGAGCAGGACGTTGGTGCCCGCGGTGACCCCGTCTTGGATCAGCAGGACGCGAATCATCCGCATCCCGCTGATACGCCGCTCGAGGTCGCCGATCTTGCGTCGCGCGAAGTAGCTCATCGGCAGGTGCAGCAGCTTGCCCGTGAGAAAGTCGAGCGAGTGGGTGTCGAATCCGATCGTCACCTTGACGATCACGCGGTTGGCGACGAAGCTGATGACGAGACCGGCCACCACCAGCCCCAGCAGGGCCAGGCCCGCGCCGTTCACGCTCGAGAGCGCGTTGCGCGAGGTGAGCGAGTTCACCAGGCTGTTGATCACCACCGGCACGCCGACCTCGCACCCCGCGAGCGCGAGGGCCAGGACGAGCGAGAACACCAGGGCGGCGCGCTGCTCGAGCAGGAAGGGCACCAGCCAGCCGAGCGCCAGGTTGTCCACCGGGGCGTCGTCGAGGGCGTCGGTGCGCCCGACGAAGGCGGCGTATCCCGTCCAGTCGCGCTCGAAGTCCTCGCGCGCGAGCTGGCGCAGGCCGATCGCCGGGTCCGCGACGTAGACGTGCGTCGCGGTGACGTCGTAGAGCACGATCCAGTGGTTGCCCTTGTAGTGGACGATGGCGGGCAGCTGGTACTCGTCGAGTCGCTCGGCCGAGGCGTGCACCGGCTCGACGGCGAGTCCGGCGGCTCGACCGGCCTGGGTGATGCCCGTGAGCGACGTCCCCTGGACCCCGGTGCCCGCGGCGTCGCGCAAGAACGCGGTGGAGACCTTGCGCCCGAAGTGGCGCGACACCATGGCCAGGCACGCCACGCCGCAGTCGGACTCGTCGAACTGGGCGACGAAGGGAAAGCGCTTGGCGCGACGACTCTCGCGCGCGCTGGTGCGTAGGGGTGCGCTGCCCTGGGCGATCGCGGCGTCGCTGTCCGAGAGCGCCGACGCGCTCGCGCTCGGCGCGACGACGGGCGCGTCGACGGGCTCGACGCGGCCCATGCTGGCGAGGTCGGCCATCTCCTTCATGCGCGTCGCGAAGCGCGGGCTCGCGTCCATCAGCTCACGCAGGACGGAGTTGGGGACGCGGATCACCTCGACGTCGCTCTGGGCCACGACCGAGGCGTCGGTGACGTGATCGGTCAGCGCGGCCCGCTCACCGAAGCAATCGCCGCTGCGCAGGTATCCCACCACCGTCTGGTCCTCGCGCACCACGGCCAGGGTGCCGCGCGCGACGACGTAAACGCCGTTGCTCGGTGAACCCTCGGACACGATGGTCTCCTGGGCGCGCAGGTTCAGGACCTCGAATCCCTCGAAGAAGCGCGACAGGACCGACAACTGGATCGTCGCGAACGCCGGCTGGACGCGCAGGGTGCGGCGGATCTCCTCGAGGCGAACGTGGCGGTGCAGGGCGTCGGCGATCGCGGGGACCTCGTCGGCTAGTGCGTCGAAGGCCTCGCGCGCCAGACGGTAGACGGTCACGTCCTCGCTGGCGCGCACCGTCTCGACCCGGCGGTCGGTCTCGATGAGGGCGTCCTCGCCGAAGAGCTCGCCCGGCATCACCTTGGCCAGCATCACCTCGGCTTCGCCGTGGCGCGTGACGACGCGGGCACTGCCCGAGCCGAGCACGTAGAGGCTGTGGGGAACCTCCCCCTCGTGGCAGATCTCCTCGCCGAAGGCGAAGGACTCCTTGCGAAACATGTGCAGGACGAGCGTGCGCAGCTCATCGGGCACCAAGGCCACGAAGGGAACCTGACGCAGCATCACGTAGTCGAGCTCCTCGAGCACGCTGTCCATCGGGCTCACCTCGGTGCTCGCCACGTCACCAATCCTTTCGAGGCATTGGCCACCGCGGCATCCACCAGCGTTGCCGTCGCGTGAGCGCGCACCGTCGGATCCTCCAGCGAAGCCGCCGCGCGTTCGCGCACCCAGACGACCGACCACTCGCCGCCGAGTCGTAGAGGGCCGACTGCCTCGCCGAGGGGTGAGGAGAGCAGCAGTGGCGCGAGGCCGTCGGTGAGGTCCCCCGAGCGCACCCGGCGGTGCTCGATGCTCGAGTGCGCGCGCCGGGCGATCTCCTCGAGATCCATGTCGTCGTCGTTCGAACACGCGATCGCCTCGCGAGCCGCGGATTCACTGGCGACCGCGCACGAGTCGATGGTGAGGACGCTCCACTTCGACCAGTCGTCGTTGAGGGTGGCCGCCAGCGCGTCATTGTTCGCCACGACGTCGTCGAGGCTCTGGTAGGCGGCCAGCCAGCGCCCCAGCACCGCGGTGCGCTCGGCGACCCACTTGTCGCGTCCGGCGAAGGGCGCCACGGGATCGGTGGCGACCGCGTCGCGCACCCGCGCGAGATCGTCCTCGTCGGCGTCGTGCGCGCTGATCGTGGCCGCGACGGCCCAGGCGACGACGCGCGCGCCGCCCTCGGCCCAGAAGCCCGTGCAGAACGCGTCGGCGCGTAGCGCGGCCGCGAAGTCGGTGTCCGGGCCGGCGGCCGCGTCGAGGGGCGTCGTCGAGTCAGACGACAGGAGGTCGCGGCGCAGGTAGCCCTCCCAGTCGGCGAAGGAGAGGTCGCGTTCGTCGAGCCACGCGTGCAGGTCGTGACTCGAGGCCAGGCGGCGCTGGCGCCGAAAGTGCTCGGCCGCCGCGCGCAGGTCCTCGGCAGACACGCGCGCCGCGGCGTCGCGGCGCAGACCGTCGGCGCAGCGCTGGACCAGGGCGTCCCACTCGCCGGTGAAGTATCCCGCCAGCACGACGTCGTCGTAGGAGATCTCGGTGTCGCCCACGGTCACGAGGACGCCGTCGGGGATCGCGTTCGTGCCCGATGGGGCAGTCCCGGCTGTCACATTCGCTCCTTCGTCATCGGTAACGGTAGGTGTGGACGGCGAGCGACGGGCGAATGGGTCGACACGCTCGTCGTATGAGGGCGGGCTCGAAAAAGCCCCCGCACCTCTCGGCGTCTTGGCGCGACGCCGGTCGGCACGGGGGCCCGTCGATTAGGTCAGCGGGGCGGCGGGATTCGCAGATTCGATCGAGCCGCCATCGCTGCAGGACTACCCTTCGAACGTGAACCCGCCGACGACGCCGTCGGTGTCGGACTTCTCGAGCACGAGGTCCGTGTCGAGCTCCGTGGTGTCCTCCGCAGAGTCCTGTACGTCCTTTTCTGCCATGTGTGCCCCCTCCTTTTACAGATCCGGCGCCTGTCACCGAACGACGCAATTAGACCACTGGCGACGCGGATTGTCAACGAGAAGTTGTGATTCCAAAGCGTCGGAACGTGTGGTATGGACGAATGTCTGATGTCAATGCGCGCAAGGCCAATAAATCACCCAATATTGGTGACGGCCAATTCTCAACGACTGAGAAATAACTCAGGATTGACGGTAGGAGCGACCCGATTGTGGCGGTCTACAGGAGCGAGCGGGCCGCCTCTCACCACCGGAACTCGCCACGCTCCCGCGGTGGTGAGGGTTGGACTGACAACGGTCGAGTGTGACTCGCCCGGTTTGACTATTCGCGGAGGTTCATCCCTCCGATGACGTCGTCAGACTCGGTCTTTTCGAGCTCCAAGTCCGCGTCGAGCTGGTCGCCCGTTACCTCGTCGGTGGTGTCCGGTGTGTTGTCTGCCATGATTCCCCTCCCTGAGTTCGGCGAGAATCGCCGAACTCGGTGATTAGAGCACCGAAAGTGACGCGTGTCAATGCTCGGTGCGAAAACGGTATTCCCTCACGCCCATGCACCCAGTTCGAGTCGCCGAGTCGAGCGTTCAGGGCGGTTGCCACCAGCGCTGATCCTCGCCGCGTCGCGACGGGATCGCGATCTTGCCTAGTGACTCTCCTCCTCGGCGAGGTGCGCGTCGTAGTCGGCCACCGTGTCGACGCGAAAGATGCGGTTGAAGAGGATGATCTTCAGGACCCAGAAGACCGCGAAGCTGACGATGTTGGCGAAGGACACGAGAAACGTGTCGAGCAGGTGCGACCAGTTATGCGTATTCACCAGGTGGCGCACGCCCATCGCCCCGAGCGTGGAGACGCCGATGCCCAAGACGACCATCACCCAAAAGGGCAGGACCTCTTTGACCAGATGGCTGCGACCGTGCTTGCCCCACACCCAGGACCGGTGCAGGAAGTAGGCGGGGATCGCCGCCACGAGGTTGCCGATCGCGGTCGCGAGCACCTCGTTGGCGGTCATGTTGGTGCCGAAGACGATCGCGATCGTCACGAAGGAGACGATCGTCGTCACGACCGAGACGCTGGTGTAGCGAATCAGCTTGCGACCCTGGTGGCTGTGGGCCCACTCCCACAGGTCACGCGGTGTACGGGGAATGGCGGAGGCGTCGATGTCCACACGCTAACGGTCTCCCCGCGCGTCGTCCAAGGCCGGGGCGAATCGCCCGCGTGCGGAGGCGGTTAGCGGAATCCCACCACCGCGTGGGGCCGATAGCCGGCCTCGAGCGCGGCGACCTCGTCGTCGTCAAGGTGCACGTCGAGGGCGGCCACCGCGTCGACGAGGTGCTGTTCCTTGGTGGCGCCGACAATGGGGCTCGTCACCGTCTCGTGGCGCAGGACCCAGGCGAGGGCGATCTGCGCCGGTGACACGCCGCGTCGGGCGGCGATGTCGAGAACGACCTCGACGATTCCGCGGTCGTCATCGGAATAGAGGCTGCGGCCGAACTCGTCGTTCTCGCTGCGTGCGGTCGACGTGTCCCAGGGACGCGTCAGGCGTCCACGGGCGAGCGGACTCCAGGGGATGACACCCACTCCCTGGTCGGCGCAGAGGGGGAGCATCTCTCGCTCCTCCTCGCGATAGAGCAAGTTGTAGTAGTTCTGCATCGAGACGAATCGCGTCCAGCCGTTGAGGTCGGCGAGGTAGAGGGCCTGGGCGAACTGCCAGGCGTGCATCGAGGAGGCGCCGATGTAGCGGACCTTGCCGGACTTGACCACGTCGTGCAGCGCCTCGAGGGTCTCTTCGATCGGCGTGTCGTAGTCCCAGCGATGGATCTGGTAGAGGTCGACGTAGTCGGTGCCGAGGCGCTTGAGGCTGTTGTCGATCTCGGCGAGGATGGCCTTGCGCGAGAGCCCCTGGCCGTTGGGACCGGGGCGCATGCGCCCGTTCACCTTGGTGGCGATGACCACCTCGTCACGGGCCACCATGGACAGCAGCGTCGAACCCGTGATCTCCTCGCTCGAACCGGCCGAATACACGTTGGCCGTGTCGAAGAAGTTGATGCCGGCGTCCAACGCCTGGCGGAAGAACGGCTTGGCCGCGCTGGCGTCGAGCGACCACGGCTGGTTGCCGCGCGTCGGCTCGCCGTATGACATGCAGCCCAGGCAGATGCGTGAGACCTGCAGACCGGTGTTTCCCAAGGTGACGTAGTCCATGGGCCGAATCTACCGACCGCGGGGCCGTGGCGAACCGCGACCCCGCGCTCGATCAGTGCAGCGCCAGGGGCGCGGCCGCGCGGAGGGGGCCCGAGCGCAAGATGGCCGCGGTGAGGATCGCGCCGCCGACGAAGATGAGGGCCACGTCGGAAAAGACCGACGTGTAGCTGTGCATCGCGGCGAGCGCCTGGTTCATCGTCGTCGGAGCCCGGCCCACGAGGAACGCGGTCGCGGCGCTGGCTGCCAGCGTGTTGAGCAGAGCCGTTCCCACCGAGCCGCCGATCTGCTGGGAGGTGTTCACCAGCGCCGAGGCCACGCCCGCGTCGTGCTCGGCGACGCCCAGTGTCGCCACGCTGAATCCCGGCGCGAAGACGAGCCCGACTCCCAGTCCCATCGTGATGAGCGGTAACAACACGCCGTGCGAGTACGTGCTCGCGAGGGTGAGGTGCGTGAGCCACCACATGGCCCCCGCCGCCACGAGCATGCCCAGGGGGATCAGCGGGCGCGGGCCGACCTTGGGCAGCAGGACGATGTTGGAGAGCTGGGCGGTCACGACGGTGCCGGCGACCATCGGCATGAAGGCAAATCCGGTCATCACCGCGCTGAATCCGAGCGTCGTCTGCAGGTAGTAGGTAAGGAAGAAGAAGACGCCGAACATGCCCGAGCTCGCGATGATCATCGCCGCCAGCGCGCCGCCGCGGTTGCGATCGAGGATCACGCGCAGCGGCAGCAGCGGAAAGCGCGTGCGGCGCTGGATCGAGGCGAAGGCGCCGAGCAGGACCACCGCGACGACGAAGCTGCCCAGCGTGTAGTGGTTCATCCACGAGGTCGTCTCGGCGTGGTTGAAGCCGAAGACCAGCGCGAAGAGCCCGCCGGTCGCGGTCAACACGCCGGGCCAGTCGAGCGGGTCGTGGTCGACGCCGCGGTCGTGGTGCAAGAGGAGGACCGCGCCGACGACGCCGACGGCCGCGAAAAAGAGGTTCACGAGCAGGGTCCAGCGCCACGACGCGTACGAGGTGAGAACGCCGCCGAGCAGGAGCCCGAGAGCGCCGCCGGCGCCGGCGACCGCGCCGTAGATGGCGAAGGCCTTGCCGCGCTCCTTGGGGTTGGTGAAGGTCGTCGACAGCAGCGCCAGCACCGCCGGGGCCAGCAGCGCGCCGAAGATGCCCTGGACGGTTCGCGCGAGCACCAGCATCGTGAAGTTCATCGAGGCCGCTCCCAGCGCCGAGGCGCCGGCGAACCCGATGAGTCCGATGATCAGAGCGTTCTTTCGCCCGATGTAGTCAGAGATCCGCCCGCCGAGCAGGAGCAGGCTGCCGAAGGCGAGCGAGTAGGCGGTCACGATCCACTGGCGGTCCGAGTTCGAGAAGTGCAGCGCGTGCTGGGCCGTGGGCAGCGCGATGTTGACGATGGTGCCGTCGAGGATCACCATGAGCTGGCTGATGGCCAGAACGGCGAGGATCCACCAGCGCCGATCGTGGGCGGCCTCGCGGGCCGTGGGGGCGGCCGGTCCCCGGCTGGGGGTCGGCTCGAGGGTGATCTCGGACACGGGAACTCTCCTTGGCGTAACTGACAGTGACTTCTCCACTTACTATATCAGGATCCGGAGGACATCGCTCCACTTGTTCGGAACACCGGTAGAATGGGCCTATGAACGAAGTGGCAGAGGACGTCGGCGAGGAGCGCCCGCTGCGCGCCGACGCCGCGCGCAACCGCGAGAAGATCCTCACCGCCGCGTCGCGGGTCTTCGCCGAGCGGGGCCTTGACGCCACCTTGGATGACATCGCCGAGGCCGCCGACGTGGGCGTGGCGACCGTCTACCGGCGCTTCCCCGACAAGGACGCCCTCGTCCTCGCCCTCTTCGAAGACGCCATCGACGAGCTCGCCGCGCTGGCCGCGCGCGCCGCAGCGAGTGAGAACTCCTGGGAGGGGTTCGTCTCCTTCTTGGAAGTAATGCTCGAGCGCCAGTGCGACAACCGCGGTCTGCGCGACGTCTTCACGGGATCGCCCTACGCACAGGAGCGCATGGAGGCGGCCAAGCAGCGCATCGGCCCGGCCTTCTCGGCGCTGATCGCCCGCGCCCAGGCCGACGGCTACCTGAGATCCGACGTCAACGAGGGCGACATCCTGGCCATCGAGATGATGATCAGCTCCCTCGGCGGCGCGAAGGGTGGCGACGCCGCGCTGTGGCGGCGCTACCTCGCCATTGCCCTCGACGGGCTGGTCGTTCGCCGCGAGTGGACGCGCGAACTGCCACCGAGCCCGTCCCTCGAGGTCATCATCGCGGCCCTGCACGTCTCAAAGGGCGTGCACCGGCCCCACGCGAAGCCCCACGCGGGCTAACGGCGCGAGTTCTCGCGCAGGAAGTTCGACACGAAGTCGAGGTGGGCGCTCATCGCCTCCTGGGCCGCGCGCCCGTCGCGCACGCGCAGGGCGTCGGCGATCGCGGTGTGCTGAACGTAGTTGTGATGGCGCCGTTCGGGCGAGTCGCCCCGGCGCTTCATCGATCCCCAGAGGTCGCCCAGGCGCGCCGCCTCGATGAGTGAGTACATGCGCAGTATCAGCGGGTTGTGGGTCGCCTCCATCAGACTGCGGTGAAAGGCCAGGTCGGACTCTTCGAAGCTGTCGTAGTCGGTCGCGCGTGCGCAGCCGTCGACGTGGTGTATCACGACCTCGAGGTCGGCCTCGGTGGCCTCGACGACGGCGATGTACATCGCCATCGGCTCGAAGGCCTGACGCGCGGCCATCACGTCGCCCGGGCCGATGTCGTTGAGCATCGCGTGAGCGGCGAACTCGTCGCTGTCCAGATCCACCAGGGCCGAGAGCGGATCGCACTTGAGGTACGTGCCGCGTCCGACCTCACGCGAGATGACTCCGTCGGCCTCGAGCAGGGACATGGCGTTGCGCACGGTCGCCCGGGTGAGCTTGAGCTCGTCGGCCAGGGCGCGCTCGGTGGGCAGGCGTGACCCCGAGCCGAGGTTCTGACGAACGGCCTCGCGTAGGACGTTCTCGGCCACGTCACGTATCCGATCGACCGATAGTGTTCGCACCGCACCCTCCCGTGTTGCATTCAACCAGATTGACCAATGATACCAATGGGTGGTTCACCGACGGCCAGGGCTGAGCGTAGCGCCTCCAGCGTCCGCGAAACGTCAATGAATTCTTGAGTATCACTCAAATCTTGGGGACGCAGTGGCGCGGTTGGCCACCGTCGAGGCGTCCGACCTCGGCCTCCATCGGTTCCGACACGTGAAGGTATTGACCGATGTCACCAATCGACCAGGGAGGATATCCTGAAAATTTCTCACTATTTGCAGGGCTACTTGACACCCGCCCACTCTGGCAGTACTGTCACGCAACAGGCTGACAACCAATTCAGCCATTTGATGCCAATTCTGGAGGACACGCAGTGCGACTCGCAACGGTTCGAACTTCACGAGGATTACGACTGCACGTGCGCGGCACCGACGGCTACGTCGACCTCGCCGACGCCTCCGGCAACGAGGCGCTCGCCGACATCAACGCCTTCGCCGCGGGTGGCGCGGCGGCGATGGCCGCCGCGCGCGAGGCCTCCACGCAACCCGGCGTCGAGGTCGCGAAGTCGGACTTCGCACCCGTCACGCCGAACCCGCCGCGCATCCTCTGCCTCGGCGTGAACTACGCCGAGCACGCGATCGAGGGCGGGCGCGCGGTGCCCAAGTGGCCCGAGTCCTTCGTGCGCGGCGCCGGCAGCGTGATCGGCGCCTACGACGACCTGGTCAAGCCGGCGCTGAGCGAGCGCCTCGACTACGAGGCCGAGCTCGCGATCATCATCGGCAAGGGCGGGCGCTACATCAAGGCCGCCGACGCCTACGATGCGATCCTCGGCTACGCCGTGATGAACGACGGCTCGGCGCGCGAGTGGCAGCGCATCGCCACGCAGTGGACCCCGGGCAAGAACTTCGAGGGCACGATGCCGATCGGCCCGGAGATCGTCACGGTCGACGAGGTCGACGTGACGGACTTGAGGATCTCGAGCACCCTGAACGGCACCATCATGCAGGACTCGCGCACCTCGATGATGATCGTCGACGTCGCGCACGCCGTCGAGTACTTCTCGGGCTTCACCACGCTGCGTCCCGGCGACGTCATCGCCTCGGGCACGCCCGGCGGGGTGGGATTCGCCCGCACGCCGCCCGTGTGGCTGACGCCCGGCGACACGATCGAGGTCACCGTCGAGGGGATCGGGACCATCTCAAACAAGGTCGTCGCCGAGGAGGGCGCGCCGAACGACTGGCCGTGGATGCCGTTGAAGGCGGACACCACCAGCTTCTAGATCTGCGTCAAGCAGAAGTATCACTCAACAAAGGGGGGGATGTTATGAGGTACGGGACACTGGCGCGGGGTCACACCGCCGCGTCAACGAGGATGCGCTTAGCGCTCGTGATGGCCGTCATGGCCTTGATGGTCTCGACCATCGGGCTGCCCGGTCTGTCGTCGCGCGCGGGGGCGTCGACCAAGTCGATCACTATCGCCGCGGTGGCGCCGTTCACCGGCGCGGACGCGGCGCTCGGGCCGAAGTACGAGGCGGCCTGCTACGCGGCGGCCCAGGCCATCAACGCCGCCGGCGGCGTGTTGGGCAACCAGGTGAACTGCAAGACGGTCGACACGCGCGGTGACCCCGCGGACGCCGTGCCCGCGGTTCGCCAGATGTACGCGACGACGTCGAACCTGGCGCTGGTGATCGGCTGCACGTCGGACGAGGCGTCCACGGTGGTGCCGGTGTTCAACGCGCACAAGACCGTGGCGTTCTGCATGACTGGTGAGTCCGAGTTCGACCACATCCACTTCCCGTTCTTCTTCCGTCTGGTTCCGCCGGACGCCGCGGACTCCGTGGCCATGGTCCAGATCGCGAAGAACAAGGGCTACAAGAACATCGCCCTGGCCTTCGGGAATGACGCGGGTTCTCAGACCTTCGTCGCACCTGCCGAGGCCGCGATCAAGCGCGCGCACATGAACGTGGTCTCCAACCAGACCCTCGACATGACCGCGACGACGTTCGAGACCGAGGCCCAGGCGATCGTCTCGGCCCACCCGGACGTGATCTTGATGGAGGCGCTCGGTGCCGCGGGCGTGGCTCTCCTGTCGGAGATCTACCAGCTCAACGGCAACAAGATGATCCCGGTGATCGGCACGTCGGGCATGATCGACCCGACGTTCTTCACGGGCGTGACGACGGGTCCGATCGGCGTGTCGAACTTCATCTCGAACTTCGACGCGGACAACCAGACGGTCGCGGTCGGTGGACCGGCGTACCCGCTCTACAAGAAGTTGGTCCTCGCCCAGTCAGGAAAGGTCAAGGGAGTGGGCAACTTCCAGGGTCTGCTGACGGCCAATGGCACCGTGCACCTCTACGACGGGATCAACCTGGCGGCTCTGGCCATGGTGATGTCGCACTCGACGGTGGGCGCCAAGTACAAGGCGGACATCTTGAAGATCGCCGAGGGTGTGCCTGGCGCGGTCCGGGTGTCCTCCTACGCCCAGGGTGTGCGAGCTCTCAAGGCCGGCAAGAAGATCGTCTACCAGGGGGTCGGTGGTCACTACCAGTTCGACGCCTACCAGACGGCCTTCGGACCCTTCGAGGACGACCAGTACAAGGCTGACGGCACGACCGTCGCCGTGGGCAAGTCGTTGGGCTTCTGCAACCTGATCCTCTGCAAGGCCAAGTTGTAACAACGTCGCTTGGTCACGGCCGCGGGTTGCCGCGGCCGTGACCGAGGGCACTCGTATCTCCACGCCGCGCGCGTGACCACACAGGAAATTCGGGAGGGGAAGTCCAGCCGTGAGTGTCTTTATGTCGTCCTTCGGGTTCGGCCTTATGACGGCAGCAGTTCTGGCGATCGCGACCGTGGGCTTCACGATGCAGTTCGCCGTGACCAACGTGCTGAACCTGGCCTACGGCTCGGTGATGATCAACAGTGCGTTCGTCGCGTACTACTTCAACAAGCACGGCATGAACGCGTGGATCACCCTGATCTTCGGAGTGATCCTCGGGGCCGTCGTCTCGTGGGCGCTCAACAAGTTCGTCTTCACCCCGTTCCAGCGGCGCAACCTCGCGCCCATCACGGTCGTGATCGTGGCCCTGGGGGTCGATCTGATCGGCACGTTTGGCCTGCAGGCGATCGTGGGCGGCGGCTACGTCTCTTTTAGCGTCTCGTCGGGACGCGAGTTTCACATCCTCGGCATGTTCCTCTCGGGAATGCAGCTGATCATTCTGGCCATCTGCGCGGTGGTTCTCACCCTCGTGCACTGGCTGCTCAAGTACACGCGCCTGGGCAAGGCGATGCGCGCGACGTCGGCCAATCCCAACCTCGCGCGCAACAGCGGCGTGAAGACCCAGCGCGTGATCTCGACGACGTGGTTGATCTCGGGGGCCCTCTGCGGGCTCGCCGGGACGATCTTCGCGATGAACACCGGCGTCTTCGAGGCCACCAGCGCCCAGCTCTACATCGTCATGCTGCTCGCCGCCATGTTCCTTGGCGGGCCGGGCGAACCCTACGGCGCGATGTTCGGCGCTCTGACCATCGGCCTGGCCACCGAGATCAGCGCCGCCTATATCAGCCCGCAGTACAAGGAGGTCGTGGCCTTCGTGGTTCTGCTGGGCATGCTGACGTTTCGACCCTACGGAATCTTCGGAAGCGAGAAGACTAACTGATGTCCGCCTACGCCTTCTATCTCGCGACGATCATCGTCTACGGCGCGGTCGACGCCATGGCCTGCCTGGCCCTCAACGTCGAGTTCGGGTTCTCCGGGATCTCGAACTTCGGCTTCATCATCTTCCAGTCGGTCGGCGCCTACGTCGCGGCCGTGCTCTCGATGCCGGCGGCGGCTTCGTCCAACGGCGGCTTCCAGCAGTACATCCTGGGCTGGAACCTGCCCTGGCCGTTGCCCTGGATCGGCGCGGCGATCGCGGGCGGGCTGCTCGCGCTGCCCTTCGTGTTCCTGGTGGGCAAGCGCCTGCGCGGCGACTTCGCGGCCGTCGGCCTGCTGGTCTCGGCGGTGCTGCTCAACGTGCTGGTGAAGAACTACGTGCCGCTCTTTAACGGTGACGCCGGCATCTCGCTCGTGCCCGCGCCCTTTCAGAGCATCTGGAACCCCCAGGGACTGGGCTATCAGTTCGCCTACGGCGGCGTCGCGGTGGTGCTGACGATCCTCGTCTACTTCTTGTTAAAGCGCGTCACCGAGTCCCCCTACGGGCGCAGTCTGCGCGCGATGCGCGACAACGACATCGTGGCCGACTCCCTGGGCAAGAGCCTGCGTCGCCAGCGCACCTCGATGCTGGTGCTCGGCGGCATGGTGGCCGGCCTGTCGGGAGCGATCCTGGTGGGATTCATCAGCCTCTGGGCGCCGGGCGCGTGGGGATACGCCGAGACGATCGTGCTGTTTGCCGCCATCATTTTGGGCGGCGCCGGCAACCACAAGGGCGCGATCCTCGGGGCCATCGTGGTGCCGCTCGGCTTCGAGGAGATCACCCGCTTCCTGCCGCCGCTCTCGAACCCGATGCTCGTGCCCGCCCTCGAGTGGGTGGCGATCGGACTACTCATCATCCTTTTTCTCTGGTTCCGCCCGGACGGCATCTTGCCCGAGCGCCGTCGCATCCTCAGCGGGGCGACGGCATCCGTCGCCGAGGCGAGCGTCGCGCCCGCCGGCGCAGACTCCGACGCTCTGATCAAGCTGGGCAACATCGACGAGCTCGACTTTCGCCAGCTGCTGCGCTTGAAGGACGTCGTCAATGACCACCGCGTCATCCTCGCGACCCAGGGACTGTCCAAGACCTTCCACGGCGTCACCGTCGTGAGTGACGTCTCCATCTCGATCCAGCAGGGCCGCGTCACCGGACTGATTGGTCCCAACGGCGCCGGCAAGTCGACGACGCTCGCCATGCTCGCCGGCACCCTGCCCTCCTCGGGCGGCACCATCACCTACGAGGGGCGCGACATCACGCACGTCCCCTCGCACGAGCGCGCCCAGTTGGGACTCGTGCGCACGTTCCAGCTGGCGAGCGAGTTCAAGAAGCTCACCGTGCTCGAGAACCTGGTCTCAGCCATCCCGCACCAGTCGGGGGACTCCTTCTGGGGCGCGGTGCGCGGCAAGCGCTTCTGGGGCCGCGAGGACCACGAGAACATCGAGCGGGCCAAGGAGATCCTGGGCGGATTCGGACTGAGCCACTACGCCGACACCTACGCGGGATCCCTCTCGGGCGGCCAGCGCCGCCTGGTCGAGATCATGCGCGCCCTGCTCGCCGAGCCCAAGGTCCTGCTGCTGGACGAGCCGATGGCCGGGGTGCACCCCAACCTCGCGCACAAGATCGGCGACCAGCTGACCCGACTCGCCGAGGGCGGCATGACGATCCTGATGGTCGAGCACGAGCTGTCCATCATGGACGCGTTCTGCGATCCCGTCATCGTTCTCGCCGAGGGCCGGGTCCTCGCCGAAGGGACGATGGCCGAGCTGCGGGCCAAGGAGGAAGTGGTGGAGGCATACCTTGTCGGTTGAACTCTCTCAGGCGGGCCAGGTCCTCACCGCGACCAACCTCTCCGCCGGCTACGACGGGCGCGCCATCGTCCAGGGCGTCAACGTCGAGGCCACCCCCGGCAACGTCGTCTCGATCGTCGGGCCCAACGGCTCGGGCAAGTCGACGCTGCTCAAGTCCCTCGTGGGGGTGGTGCCGGTGCTTGACGGGACCGTGGCGATCGGAACTCGCGACATCACCAACTTCGCGCCCGAGAAGGTGGCCACCCTGGGCGTGGGCTACGTGCCCCAGATCGACGACGTGTTTCCCCCCCTGACGGTGAAGGAGAACTTGGAGATCGGCGGTTTTCTCCTGCCGCGCCACGACGTGGCCAGTCGCATCGAGGCCGTCCTCGAGTTCTTCCCGCGACTCAAGGAGATGATGACACGCAAGGCCGGCAAGCTCTCCGGCGGCGAGCGCAAGATGCTCGCCATGGGGCGCGTGCTCATGCTCGCGCCCTCGGTCCTGGTGCTCGACGAGCCCACGGCGAACCTGGCGCCGATGGTGGCGACGCAACTTCTCGAGGAGTACATCCGCGGATTTGCCGATCACGGATCGACCGTGTTGCTCGTCGAGCAGCGGGCCAAGGCGGCGCTGCGCATCTCGGACTGGACGTGCGTGCTCGGCGGTGGGCGCGTGGTGCTGGCCGGCGCGCCGAAGGACCTCGAGCAGGACCCCGTCTTCGTGGAGTCGTTCCTCGGCGGCGGAGCCGCCCGTCGCTAGGGCCGCTCATGGCGAGCGGGTGGTCGCGACGCGACTCGCGCGGCGCGTCACGCTCCTCATGACCCGAGAGTCGGCACGATGAGCCTCAGCCTCCTCGATCTCGTTGCGGCCGGCGCGGGGGCCTTCGCGGCCGGGGCAGTCAACGCACTGGCCGGCGGTGGCACGCTCATCTCGTTTCCGATCCTCATCGCGGTGGGGGTTCCCGCGCTGTCGGCCAACATCACCAATACGGTGTCGCTGACCCCCGGATACTTCTCGGGGACCATGGCCCAGCGTGCCGACCTGGTCCCGCAGATGGCCCGGACGAAACGGCTCTCCGTGGTGGGGCTGCTGGGTGGGCTGGCCGGGTCGATCCTGCTGGTTCTCACGCCAAACGCCGCGTTCAAGTCCGCGGTCCCCTGGTTGATCCTGATCTCGTGCGCGCTGCTCGTCGTGCAGAACCGGGTCCGCGACTGGGTGCGCACCCGTTCGAGCACCGCACTCGCCGTCGACGACACGCGTCACGGCTCGATCGGGCTGCTGTTCACGGTGTTCGTCGCCTCGATTTACGGTGGATTCTTCGGGGCGGGACTGGGCATCATGCTGCTCGCCCTATTGGGTCTCTTCACCGACGACAGCATGCGGCACCTCAACGCCCTCAAGCAGGCCCTCTCCCTCGTGATCAACCTCTGTGCCGCGGTGCTGTTCTCCTTCTCGGGACACGTGCGCTGGCAGCTGGTGCCCATCATGGCGGTGGCGGCCCTGGCGGGCGGCCACGTGGGCGGTCGACTCTCGCGCGTCGTGAACCCGACGGCATTGCGCTGGACAGTGGTGTCCTTCGGCGTGGCGGTGGCCGTCAAGTTCTGGTTGTCCTAGTCCGACTGGCCACCGGTGCGGCCAGTGAGCTAACCCAGGGCTAGGCGGATCGTGGTGACGAGGCCGATCGCGATCACGAGCGCGCGTACAACGGCCGGCGGCAGGCGCCGCATGAACTTGGCCCCCAGCCAGCCGCCGATGAAGGTGCTGACGAGCAGGATGGCGACGGCCACGAGTGCGAGGTGCCCTCGGACCACGAACACGGCGGCCGCCACGACGTTGGTGAGCAGTCCTAGGGCGATGCGGATCCCCTGGAGAGTGAGGATGTCCTCGGGCAGGGAGAGGGCGAGCACGGCGAGCAGCACGATGCCCAGTCCCGCCCCGAAGTAGCCGCCGTAGATCGAGGCGACGAAGACCCCCAGAGCCAAGAAGCGTGGCCGGGGATGTCCCTCTGCGCCGGGTGGGTGGCGCCGGGCGAGTGCGCGGGTGATCAACGGCGCCGCGGCGAAGAGCGCCGTCGCGATGCCGATCAGCCAGGGCACGACCGCGGCGAAGGTGGCGGGCGACTCGGTGAGCAGGAGGAACGTGCCCACGGCCGAGCCCGCGACGCAGGTCGGCACCAGTCGCGTGAGCGTTGCCCGGTGCGCCGAGAGCTCGCGGCGAAAGACCTGCACTCCGGCGAGCACGCTCGGCACCAGCCCGACGGTCGAGGAGACGTTGGCCTGCAGGGGGGCGATACCGAGGGCGAGGAGGGTGGGAAAGGTGATGAAGGTGCCCCCGCCCGCCACGCCGTTGGAGACGCCCGCGGCCAGGCCCGCCACGAACAAGATGGCGACACGCCAGGGCGTGTCGATCGCGGCGCTGAGCACCTGATGAGTCTAGGGAATCGTCGCCGCGAAGACGAGGGAGAATCGTTTCGGCGCGTCGAAAAGTTTTCTACGGATCATGCCCACGAGCGCGGCGTCGACTCTCACTCGCGCCATGAGGAGAGTCGGTCGCATTCACCGTCTCCGTGGTCTCCGGCGAGTCGTGACTCACGGTGGGGGAGACCCGCGGACGTGCCCGGCGACCGACTCTGGGTGGTCTTTCGCAATCATCTTGACGTCGAGCACTACGGGGCGACGGCGACCATGCAGTGCTCGACACGGTCGCGCCCACCGCGACGCGCGACGGCCGTTCTGGAAATCGTGGCAGGATCGACGTCGTGGTGACGTGACGTTGGTGTCGTCGTCGCGTCCACCGTGACCGCGACCGAGGAGGACGCCATGCCCGTGACGCAACTCGATCCCACGTCGGCGCTGATCGTGATCGACCTGCAGCGCGGCATCGTGGCCATTCCGACGGTGCATCCGGTCGAAGGCGTCATCGCCAACGCGCGACGGCTCGCCGACGCCTTTCGCGCACGGCACTGGCCGGTGGTGCTGGTGAACGTCAGTGGCGGAGCACCCGGTCGCACCGAGCAGACGCTGGGAGCTGGTCTCGCCCGTCCCGAGGGCTGGGACGAACTGATCGAGGAGCTGGACGCGCGCGCCGATGACATCCTCGTCACGAAGTACACGTGGGGCGCCTTCACGGGAACCGGCCTCGATCAGATGCTGCGCGAGCGAGGGGTGACCCAGGTGGCGGTCGTGGGTGTGGCCACGAGCGCGGGCGTCGAGTCCACCGCGCGCCAGGCCCACGAACTCGGCTATCACGTCACGATCGCCACCGACGCGGTGACCGACCGCAGCCCCGAGCTGCACGAGAACAGCGTCGAGCGGATCTTCCCGCGCATCGCCGAGACCGGAACGACGGCCCAGATCCTCGACCTGGTGGGCGCGACCGCCTCGTAGGCGACGTTGCGCGATGGACGTCGCGTCCGTCGTCCCCGTCGTCGCAACGTCTGCGTCGAGGCGACTCGCTATGGTCGAAAGATGACCGAGAACGAGGCGGGCCCCCTGTCGAGTGTGGACACGGAGACCTTGCGACGGCGCACGAGCGAGAAGTGGCGTCACTATCCCGAGGACGTCCTGCCGCTCTGGGTGGCCGAGATGGACGTGCCACTGGCCGCTCCCGTTGAGCGTGCCCTGGTCGACGCGGCCCAGATTGGCGATCTGGGATATCCGATCGCGGACTCCTACGTCGAGGCGCTGGCGGGTTTCGCCGCTCGCCACTGGAACTGGGAGGTCACCCCCTCGCGCTCGCGACCCGTCGCCAACGTGATGAGCGGCGTGGCGGCCGCGATTTCGGTCCTCACCGAGCCGGGCGACAGCGTGGTCGTGAACTGCCCGGTCTATCCGCCCTTCTATTCGTACGTCGAGAACAGCGGGCGCGTCGTCGACGAGGCGCCCCTCGACGCGAGGGGCCGGCTCGACCTCGCCACCCTCGAAGCGGCGTTCGCGCGCGCCACGTCGCGCTCGCGGTACCCGGCCTTTCTCCTGTGCAACCCGCACAATCCGAGTGGCACCCTGCACCGGCGCGAGGAACTCGTGGGCGTGCTCGAGCTCGCCGATCGCTACGGCCTGCGCGTCATCTCCGACGAGATCCACGCGCCACTCGTGCTGCGCGGCACCTTCACGCCGCTACTTTCTCTCGATGGCGCCGAGCGCGCGGTGGCGGTCCTCTCGGCGTCGAAGGCCTTCAACCTGGCCGGCGCACCGGCGGCCGTCCTCGTCGCGGGTTCTGACTCCCTCGACGTAATCGAGCGGCTCAGCCATCGCGTGGTGCCCGGGCCCAGCCACCTGGGCGTGATTGCCCAGAGCGCGGCCCTGACGAGCGGCGACGAGTGGCTCGAGGACCTGCTCGTCGACCTGCGCGCGCGCCAGCAGTTGCTCGTCGACCTGCTGGCGGCGAACCTTCCCGCCGCGCGCTATGAACCGGGCGAGGCGACGTACCTGGCGTGGCTCGACGTGCGCGAGCTCGCCCTGGGATCCGGCGAGGCGACGCGCGGGCGGATGGAGAGCCTCTCGGGACCGGCCGCCTTCTTCCTCGAGCACGCCCGCGTCGCGTTGAGCGACGGCGCCGCCTTCGGCACCGGGGGAGCGAGCCACGTGCGACTCAACTTCGCCACAACCGAGCCGATCCTGCACGAGGCGCTCGAGCGGCTGGGCCGCGCGGTGCGCGAGCGCGTCTAGGGACGCCGTGTGCGCGGAGCGGTTCCGCGGTCCGCGACGTAGGCCGTGAGTGGGGGGACGTCGACGGGAGTGCTGAAGAGCCACCCCTGGCCGTAGACGATGCCGGCGTCGAGGAGCAGGTCGCGTTGGGCCAGCGTCTCGACGCCCTCCACGCAGTAGTCGAGGTCGAGGTCGCGGGCCAGGTCGCGCGCCGAGAGCAGGATGTATCGCCCCCGCTCGGACTCCTCGGCCCCGACCACGAGCTCGCGGTCGATCTTGATGGCGGTCGCCGGCAGGGTGCTGACCTGGCCCAGCGTCGCGGTGCCGCTGCCGAAGTCGTCCAGCGCGATCTCCACACCCAGGTCGCGGATCCTCTCGAGCTCGCGCACGGCGCAGGACCCCGGCAGTGGCATCGATTCGGTGACTTCGATGCACAGGGCTCGCGGCGAGAGGCCGCGACGTCCCAGCTCGCGCTCGATGACGGCGGCGAGGCCGGGCGAGCGCAGCTCCGTTCCCGAGATGTTGACCGTCATGGTCGGCCCCTCGACGCCCAACGTCGCTCCGAGGTGCACCGCGGCGTCGAGGGCGTTGGCTAGCACCAGACGCCCGAGGGGGATCATCAGCCCGGTGCGCTCCATCGCCGGCAGGAAGAGCGCCGGCGGGACCATGCCGAGATCCGGGTGGTTCCAGCGCACCAGGGTCTCGACGGCGATGACCGCGCCGTCGCGCATGTCGACGATGGGCTGGAAGCGGGTGACGAACTCGCCACCCTCGATGCCGCGGCGCAGTCGGCGCGCGTCGAGCGCGTCGCTGAGCACGTGCTCGGACGCGCGGCCCGAGGCGCGATCGGCCCGCTGGAGCTCGAGTTGGGCGATGACCTGGTCGGCGAGGATCTCCAAGTGGGCGACCTGGTCCGAGGAGAAGGCGCGCGGGGTCCAGTCGAGCGCGACGAGGGTGCCCAGGGGCAGCCCGTCGCGGCCGATGAGGGGAACGCCGGCGTAGGCGCGGATGTGGGGGGCGCCACTCACCAGGGCCGTGGCCGCGTAACGCGGGTGTTGGCTGGCGTCTTCGAGGACCAGCGTCGACTCCGTGGCGACGGCGTCGGAGCAGATCGAGTCGATCCGCTCCGTGCCGATGAGCGAGTGCGAGAGCCCGTGGGTCGCCGCGAACCACTGATTGTGCCGATCGACGAGACAGACCATCGCGGCCGGTGCGGCGCACACCGCCGCGGCCAGGCGAGCCACGCCAGTGAGGGCCGGGCGCGTCGGCGACTCGAGGACGCCGTAGCTCGCGAGCGACTCGAGACGGTCCTCCTCGCGCGGGTGCAGCCAGACGCCCTCGCCCCAGACCGGGGGAACGCCCTCGGGCGGATCGGTGACGGTCGCGGTTGCCATGTAAATAGTCAAGCGGACGAGGTCGAACGTGACTAGATGCGTTCGCCCCAACTTGATAGATGCGAATGCATCTAGCGCACCCCTCGGCTACTCGTCAGGATGAGTCGGTTCGAAGGAGGACAGTGGCCGGCCGGTTCAGTGTGGTGCGCCAGACGACGCGAGCCGACGTATCTCGCGTCGTCGGCCTCCTGCGCCACCATCCCGCCACGATCCTCTCGGCGGCGCTGGCCCTGGCCTTTCCCGGCGCGGGGACGACCGCCGGCGACGGCGCCCGCGTGGTCGTGGGTCCGCTGGTGGGCGAGGCGCCGTCGCGGCGCGTGTCTCTCGAGTGGGACGTGCGCGTTGGCTCCGAGGGGCGCTCGCGTTTCGAGGGTGAGCTTCGCCTCGCGCCCGAGGGCGACGGCGCCCGACTCGAGCTCGCCGGACTTGCGCACGGCCCGGCCCACCTGGTCGACGACGCGGCGCTCGATCGCGTCCTGGGATGGCTGGCGCTCGCGGCCGACGCCGGGACTAGTCCTTCGGGTAGTTGATCAGGCCGTAGCGCACGGCTAGGGACACCGCTTCGAGTTTCGAGTGCGCGCCGAGCTTGCTCAGGATCGACTGGGTGTAGTTGCGCACGGTGTTCACGCTCAAGTGCATCTCCTCGGCGATGGCCCGGTTGGTGAGACCACGCGTCATCTGCTCGAGGAGGTCGCGCTCGCGCGTCGTGAGATCCGAGCCGGCAGGCGGGGGGCTGCGGTCGACGCGCGCGAGTAGGCGCGCGAGCACGGGGGCCGAGATGAGGGCCTCGCCGGAAGCAACCGCCCGCACGGCGTCGGCCACTTGGGTGGCGGCCTTGTCCTTGGTGAGGAATCCCGAGCATCCCGCCTGGATCGCGGTGAGCATCAGCTGGTCGTCGTCGTTGCCGGTCAGGATGATCACCCCGAGGTCGGGTCGCGCGCCCAACACGTCGCGCGCCAGCGAGACGCCGTCGACGTCGGGCAGGTGGTAGTCGACGAGCGCGACGTCGGGTGGCTCCTCGTTGATCAGAGCGCGCGCCTGGGCCCCGGTGGAGGCGATGCCCACGACCACGATGTCCCCCTCGTCGCCGAGGAGCCGAGCCAGGCTCTCGGCGAACATCAGGTGGTCGTCGACGATCACCACGCGGGTCGCGTCAGCGTCCATCGAGCGCCTCCTCGATGGCGCGTAGCAGGCTCGCCGCGTCGACCGGCTTTAGCAGCACGGGTCGATGCTGCGCTGGCGGCGCCGAGTCATATCCGCTCATGAGGATGATCGGTAGCCGCGGCGTGCGCCGTTCGAGCTCTCGCGCCAACTCGTCACCGGTGAGAACTGGCATCACGACGTCACTCACCACGGCGTCAACCTCGACGGTGGGGTCATCGACGAGTGCGAGCGCCTCCGCCCCATCTCCCGCGACGACGACGTCATAGCCCGCGTCGCGCAGGATGCGCCGGGTCGCCTCGCGCAGTTGGGGGTCGTCCTCGACGAGGAGGAGCCGTCCCGCCCTCGTGGCCGGGCTGGTCGCCTCATGGTGCTCCGCTGCTGGGATCCCTGCGTGGTGGGCCGGCAGGCGGATCTCGAAGGTGGTGCCCTCGCCCGGGCGCGACTCGATCGTCACGCGGCCGTTGGCGCGGCTCACCACTCCGTAGACGGTGGCGAGGCCGAGTCCGGTTCCCTGGCCGCGCTGCTTGGTCGTGAAGAAGGGTTCGAAGGCGCGCGCGAGCACGTCCGGGGTCATTCCGACGCCCGTGTCGCTCACGCGCACGACGACCTCGTCGTCTCCGTCGTTGCCGACGGCGACGGTGAGGTGCCCGCCGTTCACCATCGCGTCGCGGGCGTTGATCGCGAGGTTCACGATGACCTGGTCGAACTGCTGGGGGTCGATGAGGACGTTCGCCACGTCGTCGCTGAGCTCGAGGTCCAGGGTCACCGAGGGGCCGAGGGAGCGCTCGAGGAGGACCGCGATGGCGCGTACCGCGCGGGGCACGTCGACCGGCTCGGCCCGCACGGACTCGCGTCGCGCGAAGGTGAGCAGCTGTCGGGTCAGCGCGGCGCCGCGTTCGGCGTCCGCGCGGATCTGGCTGAGGTCGTGGCGGCTCTGTGCGGCCAGATCCTGGCCCTCCATGAGGGTCGTGAAGTTGAGGATCACGCCCAGGAGGTTGTTGAAGTCGTGCGCGACGCCGCCCGCGAGGCGGCCCAGGCTGTCGAGGCGGTCCTGTTGCTCGCGCTCCGCCTCGAGGGCGAGCGCGCGCCGGCGCTCTTCGAGTTCGAGGCGCTCGGTGAGATCGCGCACCGCGAGGATCGTCGACGAGCGGCCCTCCTCGTCGGTGACCGTGCTCAGCGCGAGGTCGGCGGGGAAGCGCGAGCCGTCGCGGCGCCACCCGCTGAACGTGTCGCTCGCACGCGTCGGCTGCGTGATCCGCCCAGCCACGTCGAGTGGTCCTTCCCCTCCTTCGAGCGTGATGAGCGTCTCGACGCTCTTGCCGAGGATGTCGTTGACGGGCCAGCCGAAGAGGTCGCGCACGCGGTCGTTCGCCATCTCGATGCGCTCGTCTGCGTCGAGGCCGATGATCGCGTCGGGTGCGCCCGAGAGGACGGCGCGGAAGCGCTGGGCGGTGCGCCGGGCGACGTCGCTCTCGCGCAGGTCCTCCTCGCGTTGGAGGGCCTCCCAGCCGTAGGCGACGTTCGCCGCCAGGCGGTGCACCAGGGTGCGCTCGTGGTCGTTGAAGTAGGAGGGCTCGCGGGCGTAGACCGAGAGCAGTCCGCGCACCTCGCCGTCGATCGAGAGGGGTAGCGCCCCCGAGGAGCGGTACCCGAGGCGCGCGGCGGCCTCGCGCCACGGCCCCATGTCGGCGTCGACGAGGATGTCGTGGGAGAACTGGTCTTCGCCGAGGCGCACCGCCCGTCCGCCGATTCCGCGTCCGTGCGGCTCGTCGAAAGCGGTGATGGAGGCGTCGCGCAGGTACTCCTCAGCGCCGTATCCGGCGTGGGCGACGTCAATCAGCGCCCCGGTCTCGGGATCGACGACGCCGATCCAGGACATCACGAAGCCGCCGTGGTCGACGGCGATCGAGGTCGCCGCGTGGAAGAGCTCGCTGATGGAACCGGCGCGAAAGACGACCTCGTTGGTCTCGGCGAGCACGGTCGCCAGGCGCCGCTGGCGCTGTAGTTGCCCCAGCAGGGCCTGGATCGCCTCATCGGCCGCGCGGCGTTGGGTGGCGTCGTGGTAGATGACGGTCAGCGCGTCGGGACTCGGCAGGGTGCGCACCGTGTACCACCGACCCAGGGGCTCGAAGTACGCGTCGAACTCGCTGGAGTGCTGCGTGCGCATCGCTCGCCGGTACTGCTCGTCGAAGACCGAGCCGACCGCCTCGGGGAACTCCTCCCAGATGACACGTCCGAGCAGTTCGTCGGGGCTGCGCCCGATCAGGCGCGCGCCGCCCGGGTTGACGAAGGCGAAGCGCCAGTCCTCGTCGAGGACGAAGATCCCGTCGCTGATGCGCTCTAAGACCTCAGCCGTGGGCAGGACAGTTCTCGGAATTGCGACCCCCCCGCCGAACACCGTTACCTTCGACAGTACCGGCCCAGTGGGTTGGTCCGGCAACCGGGCAACGCGTCTCGCCCTGGCCCCACGCGGCGCCGCGTACAGCATGCGGCGTCGCGTGGGGCGTAGGTCCTGCGGCTCGGTGCTAGCAGCCCGTCGCCGGCTGGCGGAAGCCCGGGAACGGGTTGAGCGTTCCCATCAGCGTGTAGCGACCGACGTAGCTGGTCGGGGTCTGGGTCGGCGCGGACGGGCTGGGATCGAGGCGCATGAACCACGGCAAGAGGGCCTCGTCCTCGGGGTGGTAGTAGCCGTCGGCGCTCTGGGTGCCGTCGGGGTTCGGGCTCTGCTGGAACGAGTTCGAGCCCATGGCGAATCCGATCGCCACCACCGGGTCACCCGTCTCCAGGTAGCCCGAGCACCCATACTGCGGGGCGGTCGGCGTTAGCCAAGGCTCAACCGAGTTGTTGACGAAGGGATCGTCGGCCCACTCGGAGATCTCGTGGGAGAGCGCGTGGATGTCCTGGAGAGCCCAGTTGGTGCCGCCGTTCGCGTGGCTGTAGAGGCCCGGCTGGACCCAGGAAGCCCAGGCGTAGGTCTGCACGCCCTGGCTGCCGTTGCCGTTCGCGCTTGAGGTGGCGCCGTGGAATCCGATCACGCAGCAGTTGTAGATGCTGTTGCCTTCGTAGAGCATCAGGTTGTTGGTGAGATAGAGCGGCAGGTCCGTCGGGTTGGCACTCGTAATCAGTGAGTTGATCTCGCTGACCCACCAGTTGTAGTGCACGTCGGCGAAGACGACGCCGCGCCCGCTCTGCAGGAGCGTTCCCTCGCTACCCGGCACGGTGATCGTGATCGGGCTTTCCACCACCGGGTTGAGCTTCACGTGGTAGGGGTCGTTCGCTGCCTGGCGGTTGAACTGGGCGCGCATGGTGGCGTCCTCGAGCTGGAGGGCTTGGCCCTTCATAGCGGGCAGCAGCTTGCCGCCCTTGCCTCTCACCAGTTGGGGCGAGTTCGGCCAGTTGCCCGCCGCGGTCGCCGCGGGTGTCGAGGCGTAGTCATTGGTCGCAAAGATTGGCGAGGCCAATGTGGCGTTCAACACGTCGGACGCGCCCGCCGACATGCCGGCTGGTTCCACCGGGAACGACATCCCACCGACGACAAGATTGATCGGCGTGATGTCGACGTTGATCGTCGTGGAGCACGCCGCGCCCGAGCACTTCGACGGGTCGGCGCCGACCATGTTGTAGCCATAGGTGACGCCGTTCGTCGGGTTGACGCTCGAGGACCAGAAGTGGCTTACGGTCAGCGAGGTGGCGAGCGGCGACGCACCACCGACGGTGGTGAACGTCGGCGTCAGGCTCGAGTCGCTAATCACCGGAATCGATGATCCGCTCGCAGCGCCGATGGGTAGCGCGAGCGCTACCAGTAAGGACGTTGCTCCTAGGTATGTAGTTAGGCGTGACACTCTCACGTAAGGCCCCCCTCTTCGTGCGACTCCGATGCCGCTTCAGGTGATAGTAGAGGGCAGCACAGACGGTGCGTGCACCTTTTAGTCAGGATCTTCGAGTAGTCACTGCCTCGTAAGAAGAGAAAATATATTCTCACTTAGATAATTTAGATTGTGAACACTCGGCCACTTCTAAAGACTTGATGCTGCTGCCAACGTCGCGTACTATCCCGCGTTTAGGTCTTGGGCGGCAGTGCGGCGGAGAGGTGCTCAGCCACTCGTTGGACGGCGTCCCTGGTCAGAGGGCCCGGTTCAGCGATTCGTCTCGCAAGTGCGGTCGGCCACGAAACAAGCGCTCCCCGCATCGCAAATGGCTTCGCGAACAGCTTCCATTCAGCGTCGGTGAAACAGAGGGCGCTCGCCACGGGTGCGTCGATCTCACCCAGAGTCTTCTTAACGGCTGCGATTTGCCAACTGAGTCCATCGATCAACGTTGTACGATCGCGCCCACCAACGTAGATTCTCATGTCAACCTTGAAGAAGCCCCCGACGTCGCGTTACTGGACGAGGCCGGAGTAATTCTTCGCGTCGATCACCCACACGCCCGATGACGCAATGACTAGGTGATCAATATTTCCACGAGTGCGTGGAACTCTACGGTCGTTGAGCACGATGGCGTGATCCCCGAGGTACTTCACGAGGCTCGCAGCGAGTGCCCGTTCTCCCTCCGAACCCTTTTGCCACGCGGTGATCAATGGGGGATCATCGGTCAAGAACTTGACCAGGCCCGCGAGACGACCGAATGTCGCATCAAGTCGTTGAACGCGCTCATCGTGCAGGTGTTGGAATGTCTCGTGAGCCGACTTACCTGCCTCGCCCACGTCGATGGACGGACTCTCTAATTTCGACTCGACTTCAGTCTTGAGCGGCGTCACACTCGGCGCGCCCTCCGTTGACGCATCGCGACAGCTCACGCACGTGACTTTCCGCGCGGTGCTATCCCACCACGCCGTCGTGCCGGCAGCGAGCTCCATGTGACACGTTGCACAGACGTCCGCTTGGCGAAGAGGCAGCCGCTTGGTGGTCACGAAGCGAGCGACATCGAGATCGACAAAATGATCATGAGTCGGAGAATATTACGTGGATGTGACGACACGTATTTTCTGAAATGTTGGCTGTCGAGTTCGTTGGATGAGCCGACTTCTTGATTGGTGGCGGAGTGTGAATTACGTAGCGAATTACATGCGTCTACGAAATCAACAGAGCCATCCATTTTGATCCCTGTACACAGTTCGCGAAGCTCTTAGGCTCGAATCGGTGGCGTACTGGTGGGTCAATCAGAACAGAACGTGGCGAGACGAGATTCCTGGTGAGTATCTCTGGGCTCCACAGGTCGGTGCTGACGGCAGGGGCAGGGTGTTCTGGAGCAATATGACGGCTCTCCAGCCAGGTGACATTGTCTTCTCTCACTATGGCGGTGCTCTTCACTACGCGGGCGTCGTCGTGAGTACGGCAGTGACGGATCGCAAGCCCGATTTCAAGTTCGCCGGTTCGTCGTGGAATGACATTGGCTGGTCCGTGGAGATGCGCTACGTCGAGTTGAAGGCCGTCGTTCAGCCGAAGGATCACCTCGCCTTCTACAACCAAGTCGCTCCCGAGAAGTATGCGCCCATGACCAGCGCGGGTCGCGTGAATCAGCAGTATCTGTTTGCGCTGCCTCTCGAGTTAGGTGAGTTCTATCTTCGATTGGGTGGCCTAACTCGCGAGGAGGTCACCTCTATCTCTCGCGTGGACCCTTCAGTTGAGAGCGTGATCTCTGAAGCGGAAGATGCTTTGAGCAATCCCGCTTTGGCGATGACGGAGCGTCATGTACTAGCGAGAGCTCGTCTGGGTCAGGGAAGATTTAAAGAGGCAGTGCGACGCTTTGAGCCAGCCTGCAGGTTGACCGGAGTCGCCGATTCGCGCTATCTCATCGCCAGTCATATGAAGCCCTGGAGCACGTCAGACAACAGGGAGCGACTCGACGGGCACAACGGTCTGCTGCTCTCTCCACACGTTGACAATCTCTTTGACCGTGGACTCATCACATTCGCCACCTCGGGCAAGGTCGCAGTGTCACCTAACTTGAACCCCGAGATCTCTAGTCGCTGGAAGCTCGACTTTGACCAGCGAGGTCGTCGTTTCACCAAGGGTCAGATCCCCTACCTTGAGTATCACCAGGACGTGATCTTCCAATCGGAGAGCCGCCTCTTTCAGGCATCGTGAGTCGGTCGATGCATCGGGTGACGGTATCTTCCTGGATGTCGTGAAACGCGTTTCCTCTCTGCGTCCGTCGCGTTAGGGCGCGGAATCGTCTTCTCCGCGCGCCGAAATGGATATTGCTCGACGTGCGTCTCCTTTCGTCCGTGGCCGGTCCCTTCGTAAGTTGACAAATTCGTGCGCCAGGCGAGACGTCTCGTCACACTCATCGGTCAGGATTGAGCGGTGTCAGACGAGATAGCCCCGAGTAATGCCAATGCCTGGGCGACCCTTGCGGGCCCCGCGGCACTCGGTCGCTCGATTCTGCTCTTGCCGGGTGCCGTAACTCCACCACCGTGGGCGACGGCCCCTCGAATCGAGTTGAACAGTCGGACCTTGAACAGCCCCGAAGTTCTCAAGGTCGTTCGACACGCTTTTCTCACCCGGACTCCTACGGTCTACGAGGTTGATCCCACGCTCACGAGTCCTGACTATGGGATCGATCTTCGTGACGTGTGGGAGGTGGCGCCGGACGCGGACTTTGTCGCTGAATCGACGTTGCGCCTCGTCAGGGCCAACGCGGTGGACGCACGAAACATCTCAGAAGCCAGATGGCCCCTCGCAACGATGGCGAGGAACGTCGGAGCGATTCCCGGTGATGTCGCGGACGTGATCTTGCCCAATGGAACGCGCGCGTGGTGCGATGGCGGCCCTCTGCACTTGTGGGACGAGAGGGACGAGCGCTTCGCTGGTGCGGTGGTGATACCGCGCACCGCACTCGTCAGGGGACTTCTCCAACCAGTGTCGGCTCAGCTTCCGTTAGTCGGCCTTGCCCCCGATCAGCTTCAAGCGGTGGCTGATCCTGTGACTCGGGCTCGCATCATCGCCCCCGCGGGCTCGGGTAAGACGAGGGTGTTGACTGAACGCGCGCGGCACGTGCTGAATGCGGGTGTTCCAACAGACTCTCTCCTTCTAGTTGCTTTCAACAAGCGAGCCCAGGAGGAGATGCGCGCACGAACCTCTGACTATCCGGGCCTTCGAATCCAGACGCTGAACGCACTGGCGCTGTCGATCCTCAACGGTACGAACGGCTTTGCCGGTCGCGAGACGAGAGTTCAAACGATCAGTGAGCGAGACGTGCGCACGATTATCTCGACCTACGTCAAGTTCCCTCGCAAGACCAACACGGACCCAGTAGCGGCATGGATCGACGCGCTGACCGAGGTCCGCCTCGGGCTTCGCTCTCCTGCGATGGTCGAGCGCGACTACCAGGGCGATCTCGACTGCTTCGCCGACTTCTTTCCCCTCTATCGACAACATCTCGCGGATCGCCAACTGGTCGATTTCGACGAGCAGATCTATCTGGCGATTCAAGTTCTGCTGCGAGATCCCCAGGTGCGCCTCGCCGCCGAGCGCCGGGCCGAGGTTCTGCTGGTCGACGAGTTCCAAGACCTCACGCCCGCCCACATGCTGCTCCTGCGTCTCCTCGCCGGCCCGATGCTCTCGATCTTCGCGGTGGGCGACGACGACCAGACGATCTACGGGTACTCGGGCGCGACGCCCGAGTGGTTGATCGAGTTCGAGGACCACGTTCCCGACGCGGTCCATCACGTAATCGAGGTGAACTACCGCTGCCCCGTGCCAGTGGTGACAGCGGCATCGAACCTACTGACGCACAATGCCGTGAGGGTGCCCAAGGCGATCCGACCGGGTCCTCACAACGTGGTGGCGCCGCAGTCCCTGTCGATCGTGAGAGTGGACGATCAGGTGGGCCGCGTGAGAGATCACATCGTCGGTTTACTGGATGCGGGGGTGGCGCCGTCAGAGGTCGCCGTGCTCTCCCGGGTGAACGCCAACCTCGTGCCGGTGCAGGTTGCGCTGATCGGAGGCGGCGTCCCGGTGGCCGTGCGAGACGGAGGAGAGTTCCTGCGAAGCTCGGGGGTGGAGTCCGCGCTGGCGTGGCTGCGGCTCGCGGTTCGACCTGGCGAGATGACGGGATCCGACATCGAACTCGCGGTGCGCCGCCCCGGTCGTGGCATCTCGCCGCGCGTGCGTGAGTGGATGGGCGAGCAAGCGTCCCTCGACGGTCTCACCCGACTCGCCGGACGTCTTGATGACGCTGCGTCAGCGAAGATCACTGAGTTTGCTCGCGATGTACAGCGCGCCGTCGCGTTCGCTAAGGCAGCGAGCACGTCAACTCTGATCGAGTTCATCCGTCGCGACATCGGACTCGATCGGACCTTGGCGATGCTCGACGCGTCGCACCAGGGGCGCAACGCGACGTCGAATTCGGACGGGCTCCGAAGCCTGATCGCCCTCGGCCGACAGCACACTGATTCGGCGACATTCGATGTCTGGCTGAGGAAGCTGCTGAGCACGCCGTCGGTGCCCACGGGCGTCACTCTCGCCACCGTCCACCGCGTGAAGGGCCTCGAGTGGCCGCACGTCGTCGTATACGACGCGAGCTTTTCAGTCTTTCCCCACCGTTTGAGCATCGACCTCGAAGAGGAGCGGCGTGTCTTTCACGTGGCGATCACACGCTGCACGACGTCGCTCGTTGTGACTGCCGACGCGAACTCGCCGTCACTGTTTCTTGACGAATCGTTGTCTGCGGACAGCGAGATCAGACCCCACACTCGGCCGACCGCCCCTCGTCGAGCGAGCAGCGAGTCGCCGATCACCAATCCTGTCGCGGCTGAGGTCGGTCTCACATTTCGGTGGGGTGGCTACGACTTCACGGTGCGGGAAGTGAATCCTGCCGGCGTCGTTGTTGCCACTGGGGGCTCTCGAACGACCACGCTCCCTTTTGGCTGGGAATTCAGTGTTGGAGGAAAGATCCGAACGTTAGTCCCTCCTCCGACTTCTCAGCCTCGTAGTGCGCCTACTAGATCGATGAAGGAACCGAATCCCGACATCTTTAGCGCGCTCAAGAACTGGCGGCGGGAGCAGGCGAGGGATGACGGTGTTCCAGCATACGTAATCTTCACCGACCGGACTCTCGCTGAGCTTGCGAGTGTTCGACCGCGGTCAGTTAGTGAACTGCAGAACATCGGAGGTATTGGGCCGACCAAGATCGAGCGATACGGTGATCAGATCCTTGCGATGATAGAAGGCGCCGTCAGAAGTTGAGTGAGAAGTTGGCAACTCCATGAAACCGAGGAGTCATTTTCTAACGAAATCTGGAGCATCTCAACCTTTCTCGGCTACCTAGGCTTCAAACCGAGACTGGATCTTGAAGTGGCCTACCATACGGGGCTCAGGCCATTTTCGCTGGGAAGTCACGCGGCGACTGATCGAGAAAGTCATGTGAGACGGCCGCTGCAACAGTGTTTGCCGCCGGTCCGCTCATCAAGGAACCGATAACAGCTCAGAGTTATGTTAAAGTTTTCGTCGTAACCTTTAACAGAAAGGACCCATGTCAAAGGTTGTGAAGCGTCGCTGGAACGGAGACGGCTCGGGCCTCACGCGTCGCGACCGCCTTGGATGCGACTACGAGTCCTACGTTCCCGACAGTCTCCAGAGACGGGCGTTCATCCTCGACGGCCAAGTTGCCGCCGACATCGCGGAGGCGGAGGCGGCACTTCTGAGGCTTAATGCCAACGCGACGACGCTCACGAACACCGAGGCGCTCGCCCGCATTCTCCTTCGGGCTGAGGCCGTCGCCTCCTCACGTATCGAAGGTCTCGAGGTTGGTGCGCGTCGTCTGCTGCACGCCGAGGTTGGCAGAGAGACAAGCAAGAAGCCGATCGACGTCACGGCTTCCGAGGTCCTCGCGAACATCGACGCCATGTCCTTCGCGGTGAACTCGGTGGGCGTGGGTGACGCCATCACTCTCGAGATCGTGCTGGACACTCACAGGCTCCTCCTCGCCCAGACTCGCCTCAGTGATCACGGTGGACGTCTGCGCGACGTGCAGAACTGGATCGGGGGGAGCGGTTACAACCCGTGTTCAGCCGCATTCGTTCCGCCGCCCGAGGAGCAAGTCCAGGAACTCATGGAGGATCTTGTTGCGTTCTGCAATGACGACGGGCTCCCTCCAGTGGCCCAAGCGGCCATCGCTCACGCACAGTTTGAGACCATTCACCCATTCGTCGATGGCAACGGCCGCGCGGGCCGCGCACTGATTCACATGATCCTGCGGCGGCGTGGCCTCGCAGAGAAGATTCTCACTCCCGTTTCACTAATTCTGGCGACGTGGGCGAAGGCGTACGTCAACGCCCTGACCGGCTACCGATACATCGGTGATCCGGATTCCTTGGATGCGCGAGTTGGCCTCAACGCGTGGATCTCGCAGTTCGCATCCGCCTGCACGCGAGCCTGTGCCGACGCCGAGTCCTTCGAGCGGCGAGTCGGCGAGATCCAGACCGAGTGGCGCGCACGCATCGGCACGGTGCGACGGAACTCGGCGGTGGACCTTCTACTACGGGCGCTACCCGGTGCCCCGGTCCTCACCGTCACCGGCGCTGCATCTCTCATTGGGCGCACGTTTCCTGCTGTCAACAACGCGGTCGCGGTGCTGTCCGAGGCCGGGGTGCTGCGCCAAGTGACGGTCGGCGCGCGCAACCGTGCCTACGAAGCGCCCGACATCATCGCAGCGTTCACTGACCTAGAGCGGCAACTCGCGAGTCCTGAGGGTGATACGCGTTCGTCTGAGCCAACTCGGCGGGTCCCGTCGCGACGACGCTGATCGGCGTGTCACGCACAGACCGGTCTCGCGATCCTTTCTGGCGATGCCTTGGCCCGGGTGAACCTGGTTGGTCGAGCACTCACGGTCTGGTTCACGACCCAGAGTTCTGGCTGATGCCGTTGTCGTGAGCCGCCCACGCTGATAACAGGAATTGACGAATGTGCGCACGCCGCCGAGCAAGCCCGAGAACCTGCGGCGGACTTCACCTACTCACTCATTGGCGAGAGGGATTGATCAAGGTGCGAGCATCGTTGGGCAGGTTCCGGGCAGGATCGATAGTGAATGTCCTGATCAATTCGGCGTCGTCACGGAGTGAGGGTCAAGGGCGACTGCGAAGAATTTCCACAATAAGCAGGAGTGATGCTGGAGCGGGCGACGGGAATCGAACCCGCGTTCTCAGCTTGCGGTCGGGGCAAGGTGAGCAAAACCCTTGTGGCGTAAGGCTTTTGGGGTATCGCGCGGAACGAGCGACAGCGCCGCGACAGTGGAAAACGGCGATAAATGGCGCGATTGCGCGAACGGTGGCGAGCAACACCGGTCCGCTCATGGACACTACCCACGACCCCAACACCTGCCCCGGTTGCGACCGGGTCCTACACCTCGACGAGCTCGCCGACTGGCTCGGCGAGAGCCCGCACACGCTCTACAAGTGGGCGGCCGTCGGGCACCCCTGCTTCCCCAAGCGCCTGCGCCTGCGCAACCGGCGCATCGCCGTCACGTGTCAGTCGGTGAAGGCCTGGCTGGTGGAGGTGACGCGATGAGGCTCACGAGCTTCTGGATCGGCAACAACGGCAAGCCCGTCGCGACGGCCAAGGGCCCGCGCTACCAAGTGCGCTGGATGCTCAGCCCCGGCGCGGGGCGCCTGCCCGTGTACCGCAAGCGCAGCGACTTCCTCACCAAGGCCGCGGCCAAGGCCTTCATCGAGCGTCTCGAGAAGGCCGAGTACGAGGTGGACGGCTGGCGCCTCGACGCCGACGGCCACCCGAGCGACGAGCCCGTCGCCAACACCACTGTCTTCCTCGCCCTGGAGTCCTATGTGGCGACGCGCTGGTACTCGGTCTGGAAGACCGCGAGCCGCACGAGGAACCGCATGCGCTTGGTCGAGCTCGTCGCCCTCACCCTCGAGCCGCGCGCCGATCGCGAGGCGCTGCTCGTCGCGCTCGAGGCCCAGCGCCCCGACCGGCGCCGGCCCGAGCCGGTCACCAGCGCCGAGTGGGCGGCGCGCTACCTGCGCGACCACGGACTGCGCCCCGAGCAGGGAACTCTCGGCGAGGAGCTGGCGGGCGCCCGGCGCTGGGTCGAGGCGCGCTCGATCCCCTTGGCGAGCCTCAGCGTGGACCGCGTGGGCGCGCTGCGAGACCATTTCACGCGCGCGGGCCTCTCCCAGCTCACCGCGCGCACCTACTGGGGCAGCACGGTGATGCCGTTCCTGACCTGGCTGGTGGACACCGAGCAGATCGGGCGGGGTCCGGTGAAGGGACAGCCCAAGGTGCGCCGCGACGTCGAGGCCGAGCGCCCCGATCCTCGTCGTATCCCCGAACCGGCCCAGGCGGATCTGGTGGCCGGACACTTCGCCGAGCGTCACGGCGCGAAGTGGGGCACGTTCGTTCGCATCGCGACCTGGTGCGCGCTGCGGATCTCCGAGGCCCTGGACCTGCGCGGCACGAGCTTCATCGAGCGCCGCGGTCGGCTCTACGTCGTGGTCGCGACCCAGCAGCGTCGCGTGACCGGGCTGGACTCCGACGACGGCGCGACGCTGGTGCGCACCGCCACGAAGTCGACCCGGGACCGCCGGGCGAAGACTCGCGAGGTCCCCGTGCCCAAGTGGCTGGAGGACGAGGTCCGCGAGCTGCTCGGAGACCGCCTGGGAAGGGACGGGTCGCTCCTCTTCACCGGCCCGCGCGGGGCGGCCGCGCCGGCCGAGGCGGTGCGGCGCTGGTGGCGCGAGGCGGTCGACGGGGTCCTGGTGCCCGTTGCGCCCAACCTCGAGGGGATCACGCCCCACGCCATGCGCCACGCCGGCATGACCTACTGGTTCGCCCAGGGCGTCGACCACAAGCGCATCCAGCTCTGGGGTGGCTGGGCGAGCCTCAAGGTGATGCTCGACACCTACCGCGGGGTGCTCGACAGCCTCGAGGAGGTGGACCTTGCGGGGATCGACGCGTTCTACGGCGAGGGGCGTGAAGCGTCTCGCGACGACGGCCGGGGCGATCTAGAGCGCCACGACTCTAAGGTCGTGAACTTGGACGCGTGGCGCCTGCGCCGGTCAGTGTGAGCGACGGTACGCCGAGTCGACCGATCGCCGCCACCGACTGCGGTCACACGGTAGGGGCAAGATGTTCAGATGCGCGACGACCTCGGAGAGGGTGTACGAAGGCAGCTGCCCAGCGGCGACGCACGGTGGTCTTCGCTCGCCGGTCCATCGGTCTTGGGCAGGTCGATTCTCCTCGCGTCGGGGGTCGACGTTCCACCGCCGTGGCGGAACTGCCCGCGGGTGCTGCTCAGTGACGTCTCGCTGAAGGACGAGGCAACACTCCAGAGAGTTCGTCACGCGTATCTCGCACGCGTGCCGCTCGTCTACGAGGTGGAGGGGCATACGCAGAAGCCGTCACCAGGGGTGGATCAACGTGATCCGTGGCAGGTCGCGCCGAACGGGGATTTCACGTCGGAGGCCATCTGGCGACTGGCCACCATGAATTCCATCGACGCGCGGGATCCCGTCAACCCGGTGTGGCCCCACACGGCCGCGGCGATCAAGTTCGGCGCCACGGTGGTCTCCAGTGGCGGAGACGTGATGCTCCCGAATGGCTCGCGCGTCTGGTGTGACGGAGGACCCGTCACACTCTGGGATCGCGAGGTGCCAGAGCTGGATCGCCTCAGCGTTGTTCCGCGAACCTCGATTGCCAAGGGCCACCTCATGGCGACCCGGGCCGCACGGATTGATGCCGAACTCGCACCGGATCAACTGGCTGCGGTGAGCGATCCGCTCACGAGAGCCAGGATCATCGCTCCGGCAGGGTCGGGCAAGACACGAGTCCTGACGGAGCGCGCTCGCCATCTCGTTCGCTCGGGCGTACCTGTCCAGTCCCTGCTCCTGCTCGCGTACAACAACCGTGCCCAGCGAGAGATGCGCAATCGTACGAGCGATCTGCCAGAACTCCAGGTCCAGACGTTGAACGCCGTGAGTCTCTCGATCATCAACGGTCGGAACGGATTCCTCGAGCGAGCTGAGCGTCGGACGACGATCGATGAAAGAGCCGTGCGAAGCATCCTTCAGCAGCTCCACGACTTCCGTCGTGTCCGCGACTCGGATCCCGTCGCCGATTGGATCGCCGCCCTTGCCGAGGTTCGACTCGGCCTTAAGTCACCGGTAAAGGTCGAGGCGTCCTACGGCGGAGATCTCGAGGGCTTCGCGGAGCTGTTCCCTATGTACCGACAGTACTTGGCCGACCACGGGCTCGTTGACTTCGACGAGCAGATCTACCGGGCGATTGAGGTGCTGCTGCGCGAGTGGCCGGTCAGATTCTACGCCGAGAAGAACGCCGAGTTCCTACTCGTCGACGAGTTCCAGGACTTTCGGCCGGCGGACATGCTTCTGCTGCGACTCTTGGCCGGACCGGCCCTATCGGTCTTCGCGGTGGGCGATGACGATCAGACGATCTACGGCTACTCCGGTGCCACCCCGGAGTGGCTGGTCGGCTTCGAGAGGTACGTCCCCGACGCGCGACACCACGCCCTCACGGTTAACTACCGGTGCCCGGTCCCCGTCGTCACCGCGGCGTCGAACCTGGTGTCGCACAACGAACTCCGCGTTGCGAAGGTGATCCGGCCCGGGCCAAAGAACATGACGGACATCGCCACACTGACGGTGTGTAGGGAGGAGGCGCCCGCCACGTTCACTGTTCAGCGCATCGTCGAGATGGTGGCGGACGGGGTCGAACCCACTGACATCGCTGTCTTGTCGCGCGTCAAAGTCCTCTTGGTTCCGTTGGCCTTGGCGCTCTCTGAACAGGGCGTGCCGGTCACGTTGCGTGAGGCGGAGACACTCATGGCGAACTCCGGTGTGGCATCAACCCTCGCGTGGCTGCGAGTGGGGCTCGACCCACAGAATCTCTCCAATTCAGACGTGGCCGCCGTGGCGAAGCGTCCCAATCGCGGCATGAGCCCCGCAGTGCTCAAGATGGTCGAGGAGAAGACGTCGGTGGCGGAACTCGCGCAGTTGGCGAAGAGGCTGACCGGGGAGGCGTCCACCCAGATCTCCGGACTCGTTCGGGACATCGAAGGACTGGCCAGGCACGTCGCGAGTGGCTCGAGCACCTCGGTCATCACGTTCGTCCTCGAGCAGGTGGGTCTCGATCGATCACTGATCAAGCTCGATCAGTCGCGCGAGGACAAGGGCAAGGAATCGACCTTCGACGCGATGCGGGCGCTGACGGCATTGGGGCGGCTTCATCCTGATCCCTCGACTTTCGAGAGCTGGTTGAAGCAATCGCTGAGCCAATTCCGCGAAGCGAAGGGGGTCGAGCTCTCCACGGTTCATCGCGTGAAGGGTCAGGAATGGCCGCACGTCATCGTCTACGACGTCACCCAGGGAGTCTTCCCGCACCGCCTGAGCGACGACACGGAGGAGGAGCGTCGGGTATTCCACGTGGCGATCACCCGCTGCATCCAGTCGCTCACCATCGTCGCGGATTCCTCCGAGCCCTCCGAGTTCCTCGCTGAACTCTCTCGGGCCCACCCTCCGAGGTCCAAGAGGGGCGCTACCCAAGTATCCACCCGGCGACCAGTATCAAAGGCAGGTCCCAAGACGGTCTCGAAGGCGAGCTCCAAGACGGGCGCCAAGGCTGGTCCTAAGGCGACACCCAAGGTGGGGGCCACCTCGAGCCGCAACCCATACACCGCCTTGCCAAGGCGCCCGAAGGCGGATCCTCGATCGACGGGGTTGAGCCAGCGCCCCCCGTCGTTGACACGTCGGAAACCGGCGGAGGAATCCATTCACGCGGTCGTCGGCATGAGATTCAGATGGAGTGGCTATGACTGCGTGGTGAGCGCGGTCAATGAGCGAGGAGTTGAGGTTTCCTTCGGGCCGACACGACTCACCGTGACCTTCGGGGAGTTGGTACACGTCAGGGGTCGCCTTCTCAGGCTTGCTCCGTAGTCACGGGCGTGGCCGTGCCACCAGCGACGTCTATCTCTCTGCTAGAGGACCCGTGGGCGCGTGGAGGAGGCGCATCGACGACCCGCATACCGCCCCGGCGTTGGTCACAGGTGGTGAGTACTCTCTGACCATGCCAGGAGTCGGGAGCGACGACGACCACTGACCTGACCTATCCACTCGCCGAACTCGATGGCGCAACGGTGTGGGCGGCGAGCCTCGCCGCGAGCGGCGTTCGCCCGACAGGGTTGACCTGCGTGGGGTGCGGTGGCGCGATGTCGCTTCGAGCCGGGGAGCATCGACGGCCTCACTTCGCGCATCGGCCCGGTACGGAGTGTGTCTCTGGTGAGAGCGCGCTACACGCCCTAGCGATCCGGGCCATTGCCGATGGCGTGATGAACGGATCTCGTCAGCGCACCCCGTACCCCATGGTCATCTGGTGCGACTTCTGCGACGCCAGTCGCCGGGCCGACCTGGCCCGAGGAAGCGAACTCAGCGTCGACCTGAACCGCGCCGTAGCGCCGGAGGCTCGACCAGATGTCCTGGTGCGCTCGGCGAGCGGTGATCCGCTGTTCGTCATCGAGGTGGTGGTGACGCACGCGCCCGAACTATCGGCGCTTGACGCCTTCAAGCGGCTGAGGCTTCCGGTGATCGCCGTACGACCAACATGGGAGTCTCTCGAGGGCCTGCGCGATGGCCTCGGCGGACTCGATGCCAAAGCTGGCGCTCCTACGCCAGGTTCGGTTGGCTTGCTCAGCGACTGTCGACTCCCTCGGCACCTCGGACCGGACACTGAGGAGTTGCGGCCGTGCGGTGAGTGCGGCGCTGACTCACGCGCTCTGGCACTGGAGGTCGTTGACGCGGAGTGCCATCGGTGCTCAAGTCGGTCCCGGGCGCTCGACGTGCACGTGCACGACCACGGTCGCAGGGTAGCGGTGGCAGCGGGAGCGAAGGAGCTATCGGGCATCACTGCGGTGGCGAGGGAGATGAACGTGAACCTCGAGGAGCGCTATTCGAAGATGGCCAGCGTGTCGTACCTCGCCAACATCTGTGGTTGCGGGGCGTTTCAGGGCGACAATTACGTCTACGAGGGGTTCTCCCCTGAGCAAACCTACGAGACGGACCTAGCGACACCGGTGCGCCACTACGAGGTGTGCCGCGCCGGGCACTGGCGGCTGCTCGCGGAGCGCCCGTGGTTACCGGATTCGAGAGTGCGGCGACGCGTGGGTGCGCGAGGTCTGTGCGGCGCTGAGGCCGGCATCTTCGACGACGCAGAGTCGCTCATGAGCGTGGAGGTCTTCGATCTGTCGTCCGTGTCTCCTCGTGACATCGCGCGCGCCCTGATCTGGGGACAGCGAAAGTTCTAAGGCTCGATTGAGCCACTGGGCCGTCTACACCACCGTCGCTGTCACACTCATGCGCTCGCGACCCGTTGGCGGTCCGCGTTCGAACGAGAGGTGTGTCTAGCGAGCGAGACACCGAAGGCGGACGCCCGAGAGACGCTGAGCAGGGTATTCGAATCGGCGGTGCTACAGGTCGAGGTTCAGGAGGGCACTCGTTGACTTGCGCTCCTCCTCGTCCACGTACGCCATCACGGTCTGTAGCGACTTGTGCCGAGTCACCTTGGCGATCTCGGAGATGTCTGCCTTGTCCTTCGCGAGCTGGGTCGCGATGCCGCGCTTGCCGGAGTGGGACGAGAAGAGGGCCGGGTTAATCCCGTTGATCTCCGCTCGTCGAAGCACTTCGCGAAGCGTTCGGGTCACGGCTTGTCCGCTCACGGCTGGCACCGAATGGGTGTACCCGCTCGGGTCTGCTTCGAAGAGACAGAGGTTCTCGTGGCGATCGATCGGGCAGAACAGGAAGTGGTCGTCGGTGGCCCCGGCGGATCGCAGCATCTCGATCCACCGCTCGACAGCGCCGACGACGTCAGTCTCGAGATGCTCGCCGCGGGGCACGAACGCGACGAGACCGTGGCCGGCCTGATCAGTCTTCGACCGGGGAATCGTCAGCGTGAGGCCACGCCTCTCGAAGGCGAGGTGACGAAGCCGTACGTGGACGAGTTCGTCGCTTCGAAGTGCGCCGGCCCACAGCAGCCAGATGCAGGCCATGTTGCGCACACTGCTGGGTGTCGGGGCCAGCACGTGTTCGAGGAGCACTCGGGCTTCTTGCGCTGTCACGGCTGTGGCATGAGTGAGTTCGAGATTGGCGCGAGACGCCCATTTCAGGATGATGGAGCGAACGGACTGATCGGAGATGGGTGTGGCGACCACGCTGTCGTTGCTCCGGAGTCGACAAGCGAGCGGACCAGAGTCGCCGTTGCGGCGTTCGAGCCACCTGGTAAGTGCCGCGCCTACGCTCGCCATCTCTGACCCGAGGGAGATGAAGATCGTGCGCCGGGCCAGGCGGAGCTCGAGCTGGCCGTCCGCCAGGGCGACGAGCGAATTCGTGCTGAGTCCGGTGATCTCGCCGTAGGAGAGTCCGAGCGAGCGCAGACCGATGACCACCGCGTCGCGCAGCTGAGTGCGGGTCGGAGCGAGCAGGTGCCGGCCTAGGGGAACGAGTTGATCGAGTAGCAGCGGTGCCGCTTTGCGTCGGGGCGCCACGCCCAGCCGGTTGCGCACTCCTCGGCGCATCTTTTCGAGTTCGCCTGAGCGTGGGGGTGCAATTCGGTGGTTGGCGTGGACCCAGTCGATGGCGGCTAGAGCCTGCACAATCGTCCCGTGGGCTGGCGGCGGCTCCTTCGTAGTCCAGTCGGCGATGTAGAGCATCACAACTTCGACGGGCACCGGGAGCGCCGTTGAGAGACGGTGCGCCACACACAAGTTCACAAATCGACCCCACTGGCGGGTGTAGCGCTCGATGGTCGAGTCTGCGTGAGAAGACGCCTGGAGGTCGGCCACGACGTCCACCAGACGCTCCAACTCGGCGCGAACCGACGCGGAGACATTGCCGACCGCCGCTGAAACGCTTCCTGATGGCACTGCGACCAGTTCGGCTGTGGCGAGGTTGGCAGTGTGTGTGGATCGCCTCATGGCCACGACAGTGCCGGGGTCCTACAGGCACGCACACGGGAACTCATTAGATCAATTCTCAAAACCGGCGAGGGCCAACGGAACTGACCCAGCTGTTCCAACTCGTCGCAACTGACGACCAGTTATCAACAGCGTTTTCCCCAACTTCTTACTCTTGTGACGCACAACGCCGGCCCCGTACCGTGAGTTACAGCAGCGTAATTACAGTGACGTGGTTCTCTAACCGAGTTGCGCTGTCGACATTGACCTGGATGAAGGAGGCTGGCATGAAGATTGCGGCATTTCACACGGTGACCCCCGAGAGGGGTGAACCCGGTCACCGTGACGTCTATCACGACGTGAGCGACTGTCCAGACGGAATGCGCATCAAGCCCGCCAATAGACGCGCGGGGACAGGAGGTCGTCCCAAGTGCGAGTACTGCAGGGATCACTGATCGCGTTATCCGTCACAGCTCGCTGGAAGTATCTCAGGACAGGGACGAGAAGGGAGGTGGATAGTGACTGATCGACGTGCCGGGCCAAAGCAGGGTCCATACGTGGGACAAGAGCCGCGATCGCGGAACAATGACGGTTCGTGGCGCAAGAAGCGCTCCGACGCCGGCAAGCCCCGCAACAAGCCGACGAGGTAGGTCGCCAAGCACTTTCGACGTCGCCGCCATCTAGTTCTCGGTGGTGGATGAGGGCGCGACTGCACTCGTACATCGACGAGATCCGAGACCAGGGCGCTGAGTTGGTGGCACCGTGGCTCGGACCGCTCTCGGGTAGGAGCTCCTCACCACCGGCACCAGCAGCGCAGGGCGATTTGCCAGAGAGTGAACGATGTGCCAGGGTCCACCAGCTCATGGCAGGTGCGGGGTACCGTGGCACTCTCGGCGTTGGAGTGCCAGGTTGACTGGTTGTTCAGCGCCGAAGATGAAGTACGACGAGGGGCCGGTTGCCGCCGACCCCTCGTCGAAAAGAGATGCCCGTAGGTGCGGGCCCTCTATCGGATTGCGGTAGGAGCGTAGCGCACCCACGGGCCCTAGTGAAGGGATATCACCCGTGACAGCTATGAATCCACTCAATCCACCAGGAGAGCCGACCTCGAGGGCAGTCCAGAACGCCTTCGAGACGTTCGCCCGCGAACTGAACCTCGACCGAGTCGAGCGACGCGACGCGAGCGAGAAACTCGACGAGGTCACCCAGCGCCTACGTGACGAGGGCATCATCACCGATGCGTTCCTGCAAGGAAGTCTCGCTCGACGAACGATGGTGTCGCCACTGCGTGACATCGACGAGGTCGTCATCCTTGGTCCGGAGCACGCGCACCTACGCGGCATCGAGGGCGGCGCGCGTGGTGCAGCAGATTTGATCGGTGGCGCACTCCGTCGTCAGTATCCCGGCGCAACACACGATGTGTCACGCCACTCACTCAAGGTTGACTTCGGTGAAGACACGTTCAGCTTCGACGTCGTGCCGGCGTTCGAGGTACTCGATGGAAGCGACGATGTGGAGATCATGGATCTCACTCACGGCCTCTGGTCGAGGTCTAACCCGCGCGAACTGATTCGCGTGGTGGCCGAGCGTGACAGGCTGTGCGGCGGAGCATTCGTCCACCAGGTGCGCTTCGTGAAGCACTGGCTACGTCAAGCTCTAGGTGATGACTTTCCAGGTCTGCACGCTGAGGCCATCGCGTACGCCTGCATCGATGAGCTGCTGGGCCACGCCGAGGCGGTGGAGAGAGTCTTCATGGAAGGCGCCCGGCTATTGGGCCCCCTTGGCGGGTACTGGGATCCGACCGGACGAGACCGGCTTGACGAGAGACTCGATGCGGGTATCCGAGCGAACGCCCGAGCGGCTTTTGAGGGCGCGGCGAACTCCGTCAACGAGGCAATGGAGCACGTAGCCCGAGGACGAGACGAAGCCGCTCTCGCAATCTTCGCGGACGTCTTTGGACCTCTCTTCCCTCGGCCAGTCGCGCAGGAGGGGCCGCGGCGCCTCACCCCCGGAGCCGCCACGGCGGCGGCGTTGCGCAGTGTCGAGCCGCCGGGGCCAACACCGCGAGCGTGGCGGTCGTCGTGAAGTGCGGGACACGAGAGCACACGCTGCTACGCCCACTCGAGTGTGCGGGGTGGCTCACCTACGGAGGCGTCGTCGCTGGCGCCTCCGTGGGTGTCGAGTCCTGTGGAGCGCACGAGGTCGTGTTTGGCGCGTCCTTCCTGCCCCAGGGTCTAGTGGCCGCGAGTGGTTACCCGATCGAACGCGTGCGCATCCTCGTGTCGAGGACGGGTGACCCCGTTGCGGTGCCATGTGGACGCCGTCGGACGTGGGAGCATCGCTATGTGTCCCCAGTTCACAGGCAGCGGGCCGTGGGAGCTCGGATCGACAGTTCGATTTCTCGCGAGGGCCTCATGGGCGGGCTCTGTCTGTGGTTCCCCGGTGATTCTCTCGAGCGGCGCTGGACGTGGTCGTCGGGATTCGACACGTACGTCCGGCTGGTGCGCAACCATCTCTGGTATGAGGAGGACGCGCGCCGTTTTGGGGCGTGGCCAGTCGAGGACGCACCTCACGGCTGGCCCCTCAGTGGCACCGTGCGCTCGTCGAGTTCCGACGTGAGTCGGTTGGCCTCATGATCGTCGGTTCAACGACGGGAATCGCCCTGGCGATCTTGGTGCCAGTGGCCGTTGCCGGACTCATCGCGCTCGTGAATGCTCTGCTTGCGCAGGTGAGCGCGGCAACCAGCCGTCGGCGCGAGAGCTACGCATCGGCGGTTCGCACACTCGTCTCGTGGATAGAGTTCCCGTTTCGTATTCGCCGGCGTGTCGACGATGAGCCAGAGACGTTAGCGGGACTTGCAGAGCGCGGGCATGCCATTCAGGAGCAACTGGAGTACAACCGCGCTTGGATCGTGACGGAGAGCTCACACGTCGCCCGTGTTTACGCCGCCGTGCTTGAGCAAGTCAATGTGGTGGTAGGGCCAGCAGCGCGCGAGGCCTGGATGAGCGGTCCCGCTCGCGTTCCTTCGGACATGGTTCTAGGTCCGGTGATGGACCGGGACCGTTGCATGTCGGCTCTTGTTGAACTGGAGGCTGCCATCGGGCGGCGATTCGGCTGGGGCCGGTTCTGGCCCTGGCACGGCTCTCCCTGAGGTTGCGGCGCAGCGGTACCGCAACCCACTCCAAAGAGTCAGCCCCCGAAGCACTACCAGTCGAGGTCCAACATGGCGCTCGTTGACTTGCGCTGCTCGTCGTCGACATAGGGAATCACGAGTTCCGCGGGCATTGGCAACGTTGACGCAAGTGCGCGAGCCGCGCGCCATTTGGCGAAACGCCTCCACCGGCGGATGTCGCTCTCGACTGTGCAGTCCCGTGTGGGGCGGCCTGCAGGTCAGCGACCTCCACAACGAGTCGCTCGAGACTGGCGAGCACGTCCAGTGACAGCTTGAGGCTGACATGGCGGGCGGCGGCATGGCTACGTCAGAGGAACCGTTTGTGGGGCTCTTCGCTGCAGGCCTATGCCCCTGACGGTGCCGGGTCTCTAAACGCTGGCACATAGGAACGTTGCTTCCTCCATGCCAGCGTTTAGGAGGGACGTGCCGTCGTTGGTCGCGCAACGGGGAGACTCGCGGGTCATTGCCGCGACGGGTCGTCCCGGAACGGTCAGCGTCATGACCACGCCACCACGCACTGTCACCCGCTCGGCCCGCCCCGCCAAAGACCGACGCCGGGACGTGGACGTGGACGTGCGACTCCTCTCGCACGACGACGCGACGGCGCTCGTCGCACCGGCGGAACTGAGCGTCATCTGGGACGAGATGGCCGCGCTCGCCTCGCGTAACCCGGCGCTCGCGGCGATCGCGGAGCGCGCCCGGGATCTTGCGTCGACCGGGCAACTCGCGGACAACTCTCTGCGGTCGTACCAGAGCCAGTGGCGCTGCTTCACGGACTGGTGCGAGAAAGTGGGGCTGACGAGCTTGCCCGCGTCGCCGGCCACGGTCCTCTTGTACGTCGCACACCGCGTGGATCAGAAGCGCACCGCCGGCACGATCAGCGTGAGCATCGCCGCCATTCGCTCCTACCATCTGCGTGCTGGCTACACGAATCCCACGGATCACGCCGCGGTGTCTCGAGCGAGGGCCGCGGTGGCTCGCAGTTCTGCGGTGGCGGGATCCACCGTCGTGAAGGCTCACCCCATCTCCCTCGACGAACTGCGTTCCATGGTTGACTGCCTCCCCGACCTGAACTTTCGCAAGAAGCAGATGGCAGAACTTCTCCGCATCCGGCTGAAGGCAGTGGGCCTCGTCACGTGGTTCACCGGTCGTCGTCTTGACGAAATGGCCCGCGCGCAGATCACGTGGCTCGTCCTGCGTGGCGACGTGCAGTATCTAGAAAGCGATCACCAGAAGATGAAGCGAGACGGGTTCGCCACGCCCATCGAGAAGATCGCCGACACGTCCATCTGCCCGCGCTCAGCATTGGATGACTGGCTGCGCGTATCGGCTCCGTTTCGTGGTGACGTGCAGCAGCTCTTCGCCCTGCCGGTCCTGGAAGAGTCGGGCGAGATCCGACTTGTGGACACGATCAGTGCCGCCCTGCAGAAGAGGCGGGCGACGAGACGATGCGACGGAAATCCCGAGGGTGTGAGCCCCGATCTGTTCGAGGCGAAGCAGCGAAGCGACGCGCTCGAGGCGGCAATCGCACGACTGCGCTACGACGTCGTTCGATGGATGAAGCTCGCCGGCGTCGAGCCCCGGTCCAACGACCGGACGCTGCGCGGACACGGGATGCGCCGAGGAGTCGTGACGGAACTGCGTGCGAACGGAGCAGACCCTCGGGCGGTGGCGGATCGCGTCGGATTTGCCAGCCTTGATCTGGTCGAACGCTACAGCGACGCCGCCCAGGGAACGAACGCTCTGGACGTGCTCGGACTCTGAGGGCGGCCGTGAGGGACACCTCCGGCTCCAGCGCGCCCCGCCCGGCACCGCCCGTTCGGATGCACGGGGTACGGCTCGCTATCCGGCACTGAGCCATTGGGCGACAGAGTGCCGAAGCCACGTCGCTCTGAGCCCGAAGTGCGTGAGCGCAAGGGCGATGGCCCTGAGCGTGCCCGGACGCGCCGAGCTCCGCTCGGCGCTGTCGCGCCCGTGAGGAACTCGTGCCACCAGGCTTCGGACGTCGACCACCGCCCGGTCCACGCCACTGCGCCAACGTCGATCCCCAGGCCAGACGCCGGATTTACCCAGTCGACAACCACTGTGTCACAGGTGAGAATTGGCCGTTCGGGGTGTGCACCAGATTGACGAACCGGCACGTTGAGCGCGATGCGAGAGACCGGCCCATCTGATCAGTGCCCTCGAGTTCGGTGGACACGTGACGACTGCAACGCGCCGCCGTCACGTTCTTGTGGGGCAGTGCCCGCCCAATCTGCACTCACCGGCCACCGCTCATTTGCGTCAACGTCGTCTGAGAGAGGAGGGTCTCCGCGCGCGACACGCAACCGTACCGGACCACGAGAGAACACGGAGAAACGATGAAGAACTACCCCTCAACCATGGAGGACTCGCTCAAGCAGGAGCTGTGGAAATGGCTGCACCGAACGTTCGATCACGTGGACGCGCTGCGTGCCGTCGTCGCAGCGCGTGGTGATAGTGACGGCGCCGTTGTCGCGGCCGCCATCGAAGGCGTGCGTGAGGCCATCCTGGCGGTGCGGCTCTACGCGTCGGAGTGCGTGGTGGTCGCCCAGACTCACGACGTGTCGGCGGCGACGCTGCACATCGCCGACTTGGCAACCCAGCTGTGCCAGTGCCTGGAGAAGGAGGTGACCGCCCTCGACCAAGAACTCGTGACGCACATCAGCTGAGCCGAGCTCGGCTTCTCTATCCGCCGGTGCCGCACTGCGACGGCCGGTATGTCCGAACCCCAACCAAACCAGAAAGTGGGTTGTGACCATGCAATCGTTTCCCGAAACCCCCATCGTGCCCGTGTCCATCTACGAACTGAACCTGTCGGGCAAGCTCTACGGATTGCTCGGAGAGCTCGCCGCCGAGATGTCCCAGCTGCCCACCGAACGCACCGTCGAACGATGGATCGCCACTGAGCTCCTGCACCAGGTCTGTCGCTGCAAGGATGCGCTGATCGATGCGCTGCACTGCGCTCTGCGCCTCAGTCAGTTGGGCAATCTCGATGGCCGATCGCAGGAGTGGATCGAGGAGATCCTGCGCCATACCGAGGTGGACCAGAGTCAGCTCGATGTCGTCGAAGGGACACTGGTGCACCAGTGTCACCCGCCTCTGCCGTAAGGAGAAGCCGATGAGGACGTCGTTTGGCCGTCCTTCTCGGTAGTTCACGCCCGTCGAATTCACACATACGGGGGTGATTCACAGCACAGAGATTCGACACGTTAGACGCGGGTGTTCACGGGGAAAAGACCCACCGTATTCGACACCGTGTTCGCTGGTTCTTCACGATGTCGGTGGGTCGCGATACGGTCTACCAGGGCGTCATGCCCTGCGAGCAATGGCGAGGGAAAGGTGGCGAAATGAACGTCTTTGAACTGCGACGCCACCAGGTTCTCGAGTACGAGCACTACGTGCGCAGTTTCCTCACGGTGGGCGACGAGCGGTTACGTGCCGAAGTCGAGACTCAGCTCAGAGAGGGATTGCTCTGGCCGCACCCGCGCATGGGCCTCAATCCCGCATTCGCGCTGGGCGACTGGGTCGACCAGCTCGTCGCGGACGACATACTGCATCCGGAGTGCGGACGGCTCTTTCGCCTGAAGGACGACGAGGGGTCACAGCGCGGGCTGCATCTGCACCGCCACCAGGTCGAGGCGATCGAGGCGGCGCGGCGCGGGGGCAGCTACGTACTCACGACGGGCACCGGTTCGGGTAAGAGCCTGTCCTACCTCATCCCCATCGTCGACGCGATCCTGCGCGAGGGGCCGGGCCAGGGGGTCAAGGCGATCGTCGTCTATCCGATGAACGCCCTCGCCAACTCCCAGGCCGGTGAACTCGACAAGTTCCTCAACCGCGGCTACCCCAACGGGCGAGGCCCCGTACGATTCGCGCGCTACACCGGCCAGGAGAAGGACGAAGAGCGCCGCCAGATCTGGGCCGATCCGCCCGACATCATCTTGACCAACTACGTGATGCTCGAATTGGTGCTCTCGCGCGTCGACGAGAAGCCCCTCATTCAGGCCGCGCAGGGCCTTCGTTTCCTGGTTCTCGACGAGCTGCACACCTATCGCGGACGCCAGGGGGCTGACGTGGCGCTGCTCTGTCGTCGGGTGCGCGATGCGTGCCGCGCCGAGCGCCTCCAGGTCGTGGGCACGTCGGCGACGCTCGCGACGGGCGGGTCGTGGGCCGACCAGCGCGTGGAGATCGCCCAGGTGGCGACGCGGCTCTTCGGTCGATCGGTGAGTCCCGAGGACGTCATCGGCGAGACGCTCACGCGCGCGACTCCCGACTTCGATGCGAGTGATGCGACTGAGGTGGCGAGGCTGCGTCATCGCATCGAAGCGGAAGCGGCGGCGCCGAGCGACTATGAGGCCTTCGTCGCCGATCCGTTGACCGCGTGGATTGAGTCGCGTCTCGGCGTGACGAGCGAACAGGGATCGGATCGTCTGGTGCGGGTGCCGCCTCGCACGATTGGCCAGTCCGACGGCGTCGCCGCCGAACTGGCCGAGCTCACGGGGCTTGAGCCGAACCTCTGCGAGCGAGTGGTCGAGGACCAGCTCCTCGCCGGGGGAGGCGTGCGTCATCCCGATACCGGTTTTCCGGTCTTCGCTTTCCGGCTGCACCAGTTCTACGCGCGCGGCGACACCGTCTACGCCTCGCTCGAATCGCCCGAGTCGCGCTACGTCACCACGAGTCCCCAGGAGTTCGTGCCGGGTGATCGCGCTAGGGTCCTGCGCCCTCTGGCCTTCTGTCGTGAGTGCGGTCAGGAGTACTACCCGGGAACGGTGGTCGACCGCGACGGGGAGGAGTTCGACCCGCGTCCTCTCAACGAGCGCCTGGCGGATGCCCCGCCGTCGTATCTCGTGATCGGGAGTGACTGGCCCGAGGCGACAGATCCCGCGCTCTTCGAGCGACTGCCGGAGGACTGGGTGGAGGAGACCACGAACGGCCAGCGAGTGAAGGCCGACCGACGCAAGAGCCTGCCCCAGCTCGTCAGCGTGTCGCCGGACGGCCACCTGAACGAAGGTGGAGTGAGGGCGTGGCTCGTGCCCGCGCCCTTGCGGTTCTGTCTGACCTGTGGCGTCACCTACGGGTCCCGCCAGAACTCGGACGTGACCAAGCTCGCCACGTTGGGCTCGGGAGGGCGCAGCTCGGCGACGACGATCCTCTCGCTCGCGGCAGTGCGCTTCATGCGCGAGGACGACTCGCTGGCCACAGTGGCCCGCAAGCTCCTCGCCTTCACCGACAATCGCCAAGACGCATCTCTGCAGGCGGGACACTTCAACGACTTCGTCGAGGTGGGACTGATTCGCTCCGCCCTGTGGCGCGCCGTATCGTCGGCCGGGGCGGCGGGACTCGCCCATGACGAGCTCACGACTCGGGTTTTCGAGGCGCTCGGTCTGGCGAAGCACGCCTACTCGCTGAATCCCGACGTCCGCGGCGTCGCCGCCACTGAGACCGATCGCGCCCTGCGCGACGTGCTGGGTTACCGGCTCTACGTCGACCTGAAGAGGGGCTGGCGGGTCACCTCGCCGAACCTCGAGCAGACGGGACTACTGCGCATCGAGTACCTAGCCCTTGACGATGCCGTAGGTGACGAAGACGTGTGGGCGACGCGCGACGACCTGCTCGCCCACGCCAGCACGGAGGAGCGGCGAGACCTGCTCCACACGCTGCTCGACTTCTTGCGACGGGGGCTCGCTATCCGGGTGGACTACCTGCACGTGGACCGACTCGAGCAGATCGGCCAGAACTCTCGCCAACGCCTGGTGTCGCCGTGGGTCCTCGAGGAGGATGAGCAGCCGGAGTACGCGGCGGTCGCCTTCGCTCGTCCCCGTCGAGTGAATGATTTTCGTGGGTCGCTGTACGTGTCGGCGCGCGGGGGATTCGGCCAGTACCTGCGTCGACGTGTTCGTGCTCGCGCGGGCCGAGACCTCACGCTGGTCGAGACCGACCGGATCATCGCGGATCTGTTCTCGGGTCTCGCGATCTACGGACTGATGACACCCGCGAGCGACGGCGCCGACGGTCTGGAGGCGGGCTTTCAGATCCCGGCCGCCGCCCTGCGCTGGTGCGAGGGTGACGGCACCCCCGCGCCCGATCCCATTCGCATCCCCCGTCTTCCGGGGACCGGTCGACGCGCGAACGAGTACTTCACCGAGCTCTATCGCAGCGTGGCCGCGACGGGAGGCCCGCTGGAGGCCCGTGAGCACACCGCCCAGGTGCCCGCACCCCTTCGCGAGGAACGCGAGGAGGAGTTCCGCGACGGGCGGCTGCCGGTCCTCTTCTGCAGCCCGACCATGGAGCTCGGGGTCGACATTGCGGCGCTCAACGTGGTCGGGCTGCGTAACGTGCCCCCGACGCCGGCGAACTACGCCCAGCGCTCGGGCCGAGCGGGGCGCTCGGGTCAGGCGGCCCTGGTCTTTACCTACTGCTCGACCGGCTCGCCGCACGACCGCTACTTCTTTCGCCACCAGGAGCGCATGATCGCGGGCCAGGTCACCCCGCCGCGGCTCGACCTCGCGAACGAGGACCTGGTGCGCGCCCACGTCCACGCCATCTGGCTGGCCGAGTCGGGACTGAGCCTCGGAGCCGCCCTCACCGATGTGCTCGACGTGGCCGGCGACGAACCCTCCCTTGACCTGCAGGCCCACGTGCTCGACGCGCTCGAGGACCCCGCGCCGCGTCAGCGCGCCGCCGTGCGCGCCCGCGCGATGCTCGTCGACCTCGAAGCCGACCTCGCGGCGTCGGGGTGGTGGTACGAGGGATGGGTGGAAGCCACTCTGGCGGCGGTGCGCGATCGCTTCGAGGCGGCGGCCGATCGCTGGCGAGGTCTCTATCGCGGGGCACTTGCCCAGGCGCGCACGCAGACGCGCATCATCAACGACGCGACGCGCGCGCCCGAAGAGCGTCGGCGTGCCCAGCGTCTGCGCCGCGAGGCCGACGCCCAGGCCGAGCTCTTGCGCAGCGAGGGGACCCGACAGTTCCAGAGCGACTTTTACTCCTATCGCTACTTCGCCTCCGAAGGTTTCCTACCGGGATATTCATTCCCGCGTCTGCCGCTGTCGGCCTTCATCCCGGCGCGCCGGGGCGTGCGCGGTGACGACGAGTACGTCTCGCGTCCGCGGTTTCTCGCCATCTCCGAGTTCGGCCCGCGTAACTTCATCTACCACGAGGGCGCGCGCTACGAGATCACGCGCGTCATCCTGCCAGTCGCCCAGGGCGCGGGACTCGAGGAGGAGGCCCTCACGGTCTCGGCCAAGGTCTGTGCGTCCTGTGGCTACCTGCACGAGGGGGCCACCCGCGACGTCTGCGAGCTCTGTGGGGCGGCCTTGCCGGTGGCCCGGTCCAACCTGCTGCGGCTCCAGAACGTGGTGACGCGCCGGCGCCAGCGCATCAGCTCGGACGAAGAGGAGCGCCAGCGTCAGGGCTATCAGCTTCTGACGGCCCTGCGCTTTGGACCCGAAGACCCAAAGCGGGCTCGGATCGTGGCGGGGGGCGAGGAGCTCGCGCGTCTGTCGTACGGCCAGGCCGCGCGGCTGTGGCGCTTCAACCTCGGCTGGCGGCGGCGCCAGAAGGGGGACCCCGAGGGGTTCGTCCTCGACACCGAGCGCGGTACGTGGGAGAAGAGTCCGGTTGACCCCGACGACGCGTCGGACTCGAGCGAGACCATCGGACGGCGTCACCAGCGGGTCGTTCCCTACGTGGACGACACGCGCAACTGCCTCGTCGTTGAGGTGCCGGGGCTGCCCGAGGACGCCGTGGAGGCGTCGCGGGTCCTCGCCTCGCTGCAGGCCGCGCTCAAGACCGCGATCCAGGTCACCTTCCAGCTCGAGGACAGCGAGCTCGCGGCCGAACCTCTCCCCAGTGCCGAGGAGCGTCGTCACTTGCTCTTTTACGAAGCCGCGGAAGGGGGAGCCGGGGTGTTGCGTCGCCTGGTCGAGGACTCCGACGCCTGGAGTCTCGTCGCGCGACAGGCGCTCGAGATCTGTCACTTCGACCCCGAGACCGGTGCTGACCGGCATCGGGCCAGCGGAGCGGGTGAGGACTGCGAGGCCGCCTGCTACGACTGCCTGATGTCCTACACCAACCAGCTCGACCATCGCCTCCTCGATCGCGCGCTGATCGTCGAAACGCTGCTTTCGTGGGCGGGAGCGTCAGTGGAGGTGACGGGCGGACACGAGAGTCGCGGCGAGCAGCTCGAGCGCCTGGAGCGCCTCGCCGGCAGTGAGCTCGAGCGCCGTTGGCTACGTTGGCTGGATGATCGCGGGCTGCGTCTGCCGAGCGACGCCCAACGCCTCTTCGCCGAGCAGGGCACCCGACCGGATTTCATTTACGGTGACGCGTTCCTCGTGATCTACGTCGACGGGCCACCCCACGACTACCCCGAGCGCCAAGTCCGCGATGAATCCCAAGAGGGCGCCCTGCGTCGGGCGGGCTGGTCGGTGCTGCGCTTTCGCTACGACGAGGAGTGGGCCGAGATAGTCGCCCGTCGTCCCGACGCCTTCGGGGAGGCCCGGCGATGAGCTTTAGCGTGGGCAGCCTGGTGCGTGCGCGGGGGCGCGACTGGGTGGTCCTGCCCGACTCGAGTGACGACCTACTCCTGCTACGCCCGCTGGGGGGCGCCGAGAGTGAGGTCGCGGGACTACTCACCGCGCTCGAGGAGGTCGAGTCAGCGACCTTCGATCTCCCCGGTCCCGAGGACTTGGGCGACGACCGCTCGGCGGCTCTTCTACGCGACGCGCTGCGCCTCGGCTTTCGCTCGAGCGCCGGCCCGTTCCGCTGCGCCGGAGGGCTCAACTTCGAGCCCCGTCCCTACCAGCTCGTACCACTTCTCATGGCCCTGCGCCAAGACACCACGCGTCTGCTCATCGCCGACGACGTGGGAACCGGCAAGACCGCCTCAGCGTTGCTGATCGCCGCCGAACTCTTGGCCCAGGGTGACGTGCGCCGCCTGGCGGTGCTCTGTCCGCCGCACCTCGCGACCCAGTGGCGAGAGGAGATGGTGGAGAAGTTCCACCTCGATCCCGTCGTCGTGCTCGCCTCTACGGCGCCACGTTTGGAGCGTCAGTGCCGGGTGGGCGAGTCCGTCTTCGAGCACTACGACACGACGATCGTCTCGACCGACTTCATCAAGGCCGACCGGCGTCGCGACGAGTTTCTCCGAGCCGCGCCCGAGCTCGTGATCGTGGACGAGGCCCACACGTGCACGCCCGACGGCGGGTCGCGGGCGGGGCGCCACCAGCGTTACCAGCTGCTCCAAGGTCTCGCGAGCGATCCGAATCGCCACCTCGTCCTCGTGACGGCCACGCCGCACGCCGGCAAAGGGGAGCCCTGGCGGGCACTACTCGCGACGCTCTCGCCGCAGCTCGGGGCGCTGCCCGAGGACCTCTCGGGCGAGGCCAACCGGCGTCATCGCGAAGCGATCGCCCAGCACGTGGTGCAGCGCACGCGCGGCGATCTACAGGGCTACCTCGAGAAGACGCAGTTCCCGGAGGTCCTCTACGCCTCTCCCGATCCGACCTACCAGCTGTCGGGCGAGTATCGCGAGCTCTTCGACGCGGCCTTCGCTTTTGCCACCGAGACGGTGCGGGGAGACGAACGGGCCCACCGCCTGCGCTGGTGGTCGGCCCTCGCCCTGCTGCGCTCGATCGGCTCGAGCCCCGCGGCGGCACTCGCGACGCTGGAGAACCGCGCCGAGAGTGCGAGCCGGGGCACGAGCGAGGAGATGACTGATCACCCCGACCTCTTCGACTACGCGATCGACGACGACGAGGAGGGGACCGGCGATGAGGTTCCCGCCGGGACTCTAAGGGAGGAGGGAGACGAGCGAGTTCGACGGCGTCTGCGCCAACTGAGTGAGCTCGCCCGAGTCTGCTTCGGTGACGCCGACACCAAGCTCGCCGGACTGGTGACGATCTGTCGGGATCTGGTGGACGCGGGATACCGGCCCATCGTCTTCTGTCGCTACATCCCGACGGCGAACTACGTCGCGAAGGAGCTCAGCTATCGCCTCGAGGGAGTGACGGTGCGCGCCGTCACCGGCGAGATTCCCGGTCCGCAGCGCCCCGACGCCGTCGCGGAACTCGCCGGCTCTGAGAAGCGCCTGCTGGTCGCGACTGACTGTCTGGCCGAGGGCATCAACCTCCAGTCGCTCTTCGACGCGGTCGTACACTACGACCTGCTCTGGAATCCCTCGAAGATGGCCCAGCGCGAGGGGCGTGTCAGCCGCCTCAATCAGCCGAGCCCCACGGTGCGTGTCGTCACCTACTTCGGCGCGGACAACTACATCGACCAGCTGGTCCTCAAGGTCCTCCAGAAGCGTCACGTCACCATCCGCACGGATACCGGGGTCGCGGTGCCGGTGCCGGGAGATCCCAACGCGCTGATCGAGGCCTTCGCGCGGCACCTCCTTTCCGGAACGGGCAGCCTGCAGTCGACCCAGCTGTCCTTCGATGGCCTCGACGAGGAGGCGCGTCAGATCGCTGAGTGGGAACGGGCCGCTGAGAAGGAGAAGCGCAGTCGAACCCTCTTCGCTCACGAGGGCGTCAAGGTTGACGAGGTGGCGGCCGAGCTCGAGCAGGTTCGTCAGGCGATCGGGGCGGGAGCTGACGTGCGGCGCTTCCTCGTCGACGCGACGACCGCGCTCGGAGCCCACGTGGTCGAGCAACGGGGCTCGTTGCTGATCGATCTTACGGAGACCCCCGTGGCGCTGCGTGACGCGGTGGGGGCACCGACGTTGTGCGCACGCGTGGAGCCCCCCGCGGGTGCGGGTGAGATCCTGCTCAGTCGGACGCACCCCGTTGTCGCGGGTCTCGCGCGCTACGTGCTCGACACAGCCCTTGACGCGCGCGCCGAGGGCGTCGCACGCCGAGCCGGGGTGGTGCGCACGAATGCCGTCGCCACGCGTACAGTCCTCCTGCTCGCGCGGTACCGTTTCCACTTGCATGACGGCGAGGGGGCGACGCGCCGACAGCTCCTCGCCGAGGACGCCGCGCTACTCGTCTTTACCGGTGAATCAGACCATCCTGAGTGGCTCACGACCGCACACGCCAACGAACTGTTGAACGCCCGACCCTCGGGCAACGTCTCGATTGAGCAGGCGCGCGACGTGCTGGGCGGGGTGATCGGGGGGTTCGGGGGCTGGCTGCCAGGGCTCGAGGAGGACGCGCGGCGCCGAGCCGAGACGCTACTCGCCGATCACCGTCGGGTCCGTCAGAGTTCGGGTGCCCGTGTGCGCGGACTAGCAGTGGAGGCCCAACTGCCCGTCGACGTGATCGGCGTCTACGTCCTCTTACCCGGGGGGCGGACAGCGTGAGTGAGCTGAGCGGCTTCGTCGCGATACGTACCGAGGGAGGCCTGCTGCCAGCCGACCTGCTCGCCCGGGTGCGCGGATCTGACGCGTCACTGCCCGGGCTCAGCGCCGCGGACTATCACCTCGCCCCGGGCGAGAGGCTCAGCGAACTCGTTGCGCGTTCATGGAACCGCCTGGTTCCCCTCTGGCGGCGCTTCGCTGAGGATCTGGAAACCCTCACCGCCGGAGATCCGGCAGCCGGGGCGACCCGCGAGCGGTGGCTCTCTCCGCTGCTGGCCGAACTCGGCTTCGGCCGTCTGACGACCTCACGAGCCCTTGAGATCGAGGGTAAGAGCTACCCGGTCTCGCACTGGTGGGGTCGAGTGCCGATCCACCTCGTGGGGGCAAATACCTCACTCGAGCGGCGCCAGGCTGGCGTGCGGGGAGCGGCGAGCGCCAGCCCGCACAGCATGGTCCAGGAGCTGCTTAATCGCTCTGATGACTACCTCTGGGCGATGATCTCCAACGGCCGACAGCTGCGCATCCTGCGCGACAACGTGAGTCTGACGCGCCAAGCCTTCCTCGAGTTCGACCTTGAGACCATCTTCGCCAACGAGATCTACGACGAGTTCGTGGTTCTTTGGCTCGTCGCTCACGAGAGCCGCCTCAATCCCGAGGATCCGGCCACGTCGTGGCTAGAGCGCTGGCGCGAGGAGGCCGCCTCGACCGGCGCACGCGCCCTCGACGCCTTGCGTGGCCAGGTGGAAGAGGCGATCCAGATTGTCGGGCGGGGGTTTCTCGCCTACCCCGACAACCACGAATTGCGTCGGCGCCTGCGCGCGGGCGACCTCGCCCCCCTCGACTACTACCGCCAGCTGTTGCGTCTGATCTACCGGCTCATCTTCCTGCTCGTCGCCGAGGATCGGGGAGTCCTGTTCCACCCCGACGCCACCGAACTCGCTCGACGCCGCTACGGCGACTTCTACAGCGTGGGGCGCCTGCGCGCGCTCGGCGCCGGACGCCTAGGGCGCGGTCCCCACCCGGACCTGTGGCGATCGCTGCTGGTCGTGTTCCGTGGCCTCGACTCACCGTCGGGCATTCCCGCGCTCGGCCTGCCGGCCCTGGGCTCCTTCCTCTGGTCGAGCGATGCCACGCCCGACCTTGACGGGAGTGACCTCGCTGATACGGACCTTCTGGCCGCGGTTCAGGCGATCACTTTGCGCGTGGACCCAACGGTTCGGCTGCTACGTCCGATCGACTATCGCAATTTGGGCTCAGACGAGCTCGGTGGCATCTACGAAGGGCTGCTCGAACTACACCCGACGATCAACCTCGAGCCGGCCGACTTCACCCTTGAAACCGTGATCGGCAGCGAGCGCAAGAGCACCGGCAGTTACTACACCCCTGACTCACTGATTGCGGCGCTGCTCGACTCGGCATTGACGCCCCTGCTCGACCGCGCGGCGCGGTCGAAGGATCCTGAAGGGGCGTTGCTCGAGCTCCGAGTGCTCGATCCAGCGGTCGGCTCGGGTCACTTCCTCGTCTCCGCGGGGCGACGCATCGCCCACCGTCTCGCCTCGGTGCGCACCGGCGAGGCCGAGCCAGCGCCCGAGGCGGTGCGTCACGCGCTGCGCGACGTGGTGGGTAAGTGCCTCTACGGTATTGACGTCAACCCGATGGCGCTGGAACTCGCGAAGATCAGCCTGTGGCTCGAGGCGATTGAGCCCGGTCGACCTCTCTCCTTTCTCGACCATCATCTCGTGCGCGGCAACGCACTGCTCGGGGCAACCCCGGCGATGCTCGCTCGACCAATCCCGGATGAGGCGTTCAAGGCGCTTTCCGAAGACGATAAGTCGGTAGCTAGCGCATGGCGTAAGTCCAATTCGGCAGTGTTCACCTCTTCGAGGGGTGGTTTCGGGCTGTTCGCCCTCGGCTCCCCCGTCGAGGATCTCGTCGCTGATCTCGCACGCCGATCCCATGCCATCGAGGCGATGTCGGACGACACGCTCGATGAGGTCGAGGAGAAACGGCGCTCCTACGAGACGTTGATCGAATCCGCAGATGCGACTCGAGCGCGCCTCAGCGCCGATGCGTGGTGTGCGGCGTTCTTCGCACCGAAACGACAAGGTGTTCCCAGAATCACAACGGCGACGGTCAGAAGCCTGGGTGAGGGCGTCGCGGCACCCGAGGCGTTGCCGGTGATTCTCCAAGCTCGCGAGCACCATCTTCTGCTTCACTGGCATCTTGCCTTCCCCGAAGTTTTTGAGCGTGGCGGCTTTTCGCTGGTAGTCGGCAACCCGCCCTGGGAGAAGGTGAAGCTCTCCGAGAAGGAGTTCTTCGCCGCGCGCCACCCCGAGATCGCCGGAGCTGCCGGCGCCAGGCGCAAGGCCATGATCGCTCGACTCGAGGAGGAGGACCCGGCCCTGTGGGCGACATACCGAGAGGAGCTGCGAAATGCGGAAGCCGAGAGTCTGTTCCTTCGTACGTCAGGCCGTTTCCCATTGTGCGGACGAGGTGACATCAACACCTATTCGGTGTTTGCCGAGGTCATGCGCGACGCTCTGGCTCCTGACGGCCGGCTCGGCGTCATCGTGCCGACGGGCATCGCGACCGACGACACGACGAAGGAGTTCTTCAGTGACTGCGTGAGCCAACATCGCCTTGTGAGCCTCTTTGACTTCGAGAACCACGAGAGACTTTTTGGCGACGTTGCAACAGTCGTCCGTTTCTGCCTGCTCACGTTAACGGGTTCGGCCGGCGGTGCCGGGAAGGTGGCGTTCACGTTCTTCGCGCGCGACCCGCGCGAACTCGCCGATGCCGAACGGCGTTTTACGCTCACGCCCGAGGACTTGGCCTTGCTCAACCCCAACACGAAGACTGCCCCCGTCTTTCGTTCGCGCCGCGACGCCGAGATTACAACCAAGATCTACCGTCGAGTGCCGGTGCTGGTGCGCGAGGACGACCCGGAAGGCAACCCGTGGGGGATCCAGTTCAGCCGGATGTTCGACATGAGCAACGACTCAGGTCTCTTCCGTACTACGGCCCAGCTTGAGGCGCTAGGAGCTCAACTTGAGGGAAACGTGTGGCGGAGAGGCGCCGAGGTCTGGCTGCCACTGTACGAGGGAAAGATGATTCACCAGTACAACCATCGTGACGGTGATTATTCAAAGTACGTTCTGAAGCCAGGTAAGGAGGTGCGCTCCCTGCCCGGACTGTCTGAGAGTGAATTGGCCAATCCCAATCAGCTTGCCTTTCCGCGATACTGGGTTAATGCCACTGATGTGTACGAAGCGCTCGGTATGAAGGTTCCGTGGTTGATTGGTTTCCGCAAATCGACAAACGTGACTACTAATAGGCGCACGTTGATCGTGTCGGCCCTGCCTGTTGCCGCCGTTGGAGACAAGTTGCCACTTCTTCTTCTGAATGAGGATGCTTCAACCAAGTTGTCACTAATCGCACTCTTGAACTCTTTCGCGGCAGACTACGTCGCACGGCAGAAGATTGGGGGTGCTGACATGAGCCATTTCGTCCTCAAGCAGGTTGCAGTGCCGTCGCCAGCGATGTTGCTGGAATCAGTCTCGTGGAGCGCTGGCTCGACGATCAAGGAGTGGATGGCCCAACGAGCGTTTGAGCTCCTCTACACGGCTGTCGACATGGCGGGCATTGCCAAGGAAGTCGGGTATGGCGGAGCGCCGTTTATGTGGGATCCCGACCGACGTCGTCAGTTACAGGCAGAGCTCGACGCCGCGTGTTTCCTACTGTACGGGCTTGACCGCGAGGAGATCGGCTACGTGATGGACACGTTCCCAATCGTGCAGCGCAAAGACGAGACCGCATTCGGAGAGTACTTGACCAAGCGCATGGTCCTCGAGAAGTACGACGAGCTCAGCATGTTGCGGGACAAGTGGAAGATCGGATAGGGGCTTGCGCGGGATCTTTACAGGCCGGCGTGCTGCCTTGTTAGAACTCGCTCGTCATGGCCATGGTCTTGAGGGGCAGTTCAATCGTTGGTTAGTAGTGGCGGGTCTCGATCCCGGCACCTTGGGCCGCTGGGCCCTTGGACAGGGCCGTCGGGGGCTCACTAGCACTCGGGAGATGGGGCGCCGACAGTCAGCGCCGACTGGGACTCGGGACCGCCGCGCCTCGTCGTCGATTGCGCTGAGGTGATCGATCTGGTGCGAGCCGTCGTCGCGGGATCTGCCGACGCTGGGGGCTGCTCAAAGATGTGGTGACGCGTGTCCCGGTGGTGAGGACGTCGAATCGGTTAGCGCGGCGAGCGCCGTCAACTCGTCGATCAACTCGTCCGGAGTCCGAGTGGCTTGCACGGCCAGCATCCGCCGCGTGTCCTCGTCTCGTGGTGCCAGTGAGATCTCCATGTCCAGGCCGCAAACGGCGAGCACGGCCTTGAGGCGCTCGAAGGACGGTGTGGCACGCCGTGATTCCCACCGGGCCACCTGTGGCTGTGCCACCCCGAGACGCTCGGCGAGTTGGCGCTGGGTCAACCCCGCTCGCTTGCGCGCCTCGCGCAGGAGTAGGGCGCTGGTCATCGCCTCCAGTGACAACTGTTCAGCTATCAAGGTGGGCCCCCGCCCTGGCGCCGGGCTTGGGGCGAACGCCAACGGCGCAAGCGAGCATCTAGGGACCTTGGAAGGAGTCGGTCGTCTCGAAGGGAATGTCGCCCAGAGTTTCAGATTCTGATTCGCGCCGGGAGCACCAGCGAGAAGAGCATTGCCTCTGCGACCAGTCACCAGGGGTACAGGTAGAAGCTTGACCGCTGAGACCGAAGGGTCGAAGCCGAGTCGGCGTCTACGCCATGGATCTGGGCGGGCAGGCACACCGGAAGCGAGCGACGGGTTCGCCTCAGCGGGATTGACGGACTCGACAGTGAGCCTGCGTGTAGTCCACGAGATCGTAGATCAGGCCCATCGTCCTTGATCGGAGCGGCTGGTTACGGTGCTGAGCAGTCGGGCCGTCGCTGTCGTCCCAACCCATGTCCGCCCAAAGCGCCAGTCGCGCCGCCTCGTCCACGGGGGTGACGATCCTCGTGATCTCCTCGGCAACGTCGTAGTTCCTTCCAGGACGCTTTCGGACCTCGTCCACCAACTGGCGCAACAGGGCCAGCGTCTCGGGCCGAAGTACCTCGGGCGGCCGACCGTAACGAATCGCCAGAGTCTCTGCGCTGAACTTGGCCACTGGAGTCCCTCCTTGTACTGGCACCGTCCTCGGAACTGTGTGAGTTCAGTTGCCTAGCGCAGTCATGCTCCTTCATCACCTTTCGAGGCCCGCACAGCCACCGAGAGGATCCTCCTGTGCACGAATTCGCTCCTCGAACCTGACCGTGTGGCGGCGTCGACGTGCACCGGGTCTCCGTCGTCATCCACGTGGGGATCGGGGACGGGTGTGGATCGTCGTGCGAGTCGAGTGCTGGTCGCATCGGGTCCTCGAGTCAGGAGTCGGCCGGCGGCCTGGCCCGGGTGACACGCCGGCGCTACTCTCCAACCAGCGACACTCTTGGGGCAGTGAACCGTGCAGAAGTGAGGCGAATGGAGGCGAAAAGTGGCGAACATCACCGCGAGAACGCCGCTCGAAATACCTCTTCCCATCAGGGAAGAGGTGACTGGAGCGGGCGACGGGAATCGAACCCGCGTTCTCAGCTTGGGAAGGAACCCATTTCACTGCGAATCCAGGTTCTTCGTTCCTGATGGAGAGATGGATCTTCGGGTCGTGTACAGGTCCCAATCGATTTTGGGCAGGCTGCGGGCAGGCTGAGATCGAACTAACCGGGCCAACGGAACGCCTAACCCCCACTTCCAGTCGGGCCCTTGACCAGCGGTGTCACAAAGAGGTGTCCACAGTAGATGCCAAAGCCTCGGACGAGACCGATACCGCCCTCGTAGAACGATCGCGCCGTCAGGGTCTCCCGAGTACCGGGCAGAGTGATCCGGATCGCCTGTGTCGTCGGGCGGGGTCCATCGCATCCAGCACTTTGAATCGTGAACGATACGACGCGGGAACGCGACGTCAATGAGAGTCGAGGGGGTGGCGCACTCGCGGTCCACCCACCGAGATAGCCGAGTTGCACACGGCTGGCAGTTACGGTCAAGTGATTTGTGAGTTCCTCGCGGACGATCGGATATCCGCCTATCAAGCAAGTTGAAAAAGAAGACACCGATGCCCTTACGTCAAGTCCGGCATGTCCCAATCCTCCGGGAATTTCTGATACGCCGAGCAGCTTCACGCGTGCGCTGGGACACGTCAGTGATTGCGCCGATGAGTTGCTGGGGCCATCGTTCACCTTTGGCGACGGGGCGTAGCGAATAACTCCAATCGCAACTAGACATGCTGCGACGACGATGGTGAAGAGTGACATCCGGCGTACGCGGCGTCGTCGGGCCTTCTCGCGAGCCTCCTTGATCAGAAGCTCTGCCGGTTCACGCATCACGTCCCGTTCAACCTTTCCGGTTGGTGTGAACGTCACTGAACCTCCTTGCTCGCGACGGAACTGATGGTACTATCAAGAGTAGTTCTATGCAAACGCCAATCATCAACAGAGACGAACCGGTCCCTCTGCACGAGCAGGTGGCCGCCGAAATTCGGCGGGCCATCGCGGACGGCGAAGCCGCTCAGGGTGAACGCCTACCCCCCGCCGTCGACCTAGCCGGAGTACTAGGCGTGAACAAGAACACGGTGATTCGCGCTCTACACATCCTTCGCGATGAAGGACTGCTCGACTTCACGAGGGGTCGCGGCGTGCGAGTGGTCGGGACTCCGGAACGCGGAAAGCTCATCGGGAAGATCAATGAGCTCGTCGCATTTGCTCGACAACAGGGTTACCGCAAGGAAGAACTGGCCACCATGATTCTGTCGGTCCGCGGGTAGGACGATCGTGTCACGCGTCGACGAGCGGACAGTGCTCATCAGTGACGAGCCGATGGAGGACTTGATCCCCGAAGCTCGGCAACGCGCGCGCCGCCGCCGCATGATCACCGGCCTCGTCGTTCTAGCAGCGTTGATTGTCATTACCACAGTCTTGAGTGTCGTTGGGGGTAGAGGAGCAACTCCGGATCTCTTCCTCACTAACGGCCCGGGTGGAGGGGCTGCAACCAGTGTCATGGTGGACAACGTGGCGAATCTCGCAGGATCCAACACGATCACGGCCAGTGGCTCGCACGTCTGGGTGACCATCGACGACACCAATTGGAAAGCCCACCCCTTCACCACGAGATACGAGATTGTTGAGCTCAATGCGAGCACGGGAAAACTCGTTCGCATTATTCACAACGAATCCGGCGATCTCACCTGGCCGCAGGCCATGGCGGTGAGCGGATCGCACCTGTGGGTCGCGGACGAACAGTACTGGAGACTGACCGAGTTCAACGTCACAAACGGAAGACTGGTTCGCGTAATCAGCGCCAAGGCCGACGGGCTTGCTGATCCCGGCGCCATCGCCGTCAGCGGCGGTCACGTATGGATCGCGAAAAGTCACGTCGGTGCCAACTCGGTCACCGAGCTCGACGCCAGCAATGGATCTCTGGTGCGAGTCATCAAGGCGAAGGTTGACGGGTTGAACGGACCGTCGGCGATTGCTTTCAGCGGATCACACGTCTTCGTCCTCAACGCCACTGGTGACTCCGTGACCGAACTCGATGCGAACAGCGGCGCACTCGTCCGGGTCATCAACTCGCGTGCGGGCTGCTGCGCTCCCCGCCAAGGGACCTTCGAATGGGCCGCGCCCGTGACACTCGCGGTAAGTGGACCTCACCTCTGGGTAGTGAACCAACACAACGATGCCAATGGCGCGACGTCAGAGAGTTCGGTGGTGGAGTTCGACGTCAGCAACGGATCGCTGGTACGAATCATCAGGGCGAAGGCTGATGGACTGTACATCCCGCGCGCCATCGCAGTGCGTCGGGGTCGCGTGTGGGTGGACAATGGCAACAACACGATCTCCGAACTCAACGCGAGTAATGGGTCGCTGGTGCGCATTGTCAATGTGAAGCTCGATCCGAAGGGCCTCAACAGCGCCGACGGCATCGCCGTGAGTGGCCCTTACATTGTCGTTCTTAACATCTACAGCGGCCAGAAGGGTTCGGTCACCGTCATCAATGCGAGAAACGGAAGAATGGTGCGCGTTATCCAATAAGAGGGGAACGTTGCTCCTCTCATCCCGCAGGCTGGGGGCGGTACCCAGTTGAGTTGATCCGGCTGTCAGATCACCCCAGGTCTCACCGGCGGCCTCCTCGAGGACCTCGTAAGAATCTGGGGGAGGTGTTAGTATCAGTTACATATCTAACTGATACTAGGAGAGCGCGTTGGTATCACGTCGTCCAGCATGGCCGCCGCTCACGTATGAGATCCTTCCGTGGCGGCCGCAGCTCAGTGACGTCATGTCTCGTCGCATGCGCGAGCGTCATCGCGGTCCCTACGAAGCGGCCCTGGTGCCCCACATCCGAGACGCCGCGGTCGAACTACCCACGGAGCTCCTCGCTCAAGTGGATGACGCGGGCGCCGAGATTGCACGCTTCGACGCTGATATGGGTCACGAGATAGCCCCGTTCGCCTCGGTTCTCCTGCGCTCAGAGTCGGCCGCGTCATCGAAAATCGAGCACCTGACCGCTTCGGCTCGCGCCATCGCGGAGGCCGAACTGGGAGTGGGAACGCGCAATGCGTCGCTGATCGTCGCCAACCAACGCGCCATGACCGCGGCACTGGCACTCGCAGACCGGATCGACGCTGAAGCCATTCTCGCGATGCACGCGGCGCTGCTTCACGACACTCGCGCCGACATCACCGGACAGTGGCGCCACGAGCAGGTCTGGATCGGTGGTTCGGACTACGGCCCTCATGGAGCGGCCTTCGTTCCTCCTCACGAGCGACACGTTCCGGCTCTGATCGACGACCTCGTTGCCTTCATCGCCCGCAACGACCTCACCGTTCTCGCTCACGCGGCGATCGCTCACGCCCAGTTCGAGACGATTCACCCGTTCCCCGACGGGAACGGTCGCACGGGAAGGGCACTGGTGCACGCCCAGCTACGTAACAAGGGCTTGACCCGTCACGTGACCGTTCCCGTCTCGGCCGGTCTGCTCGCTGACGTTGACGCATACTTCGCGGCGCTCAGCGCGTATCGAGCCGGCGACCTCGCTCCCATCGTCGAACGCTTTGCCGTGGCGTCCTTCTCCGCCATCGACAACGGCCGTCGACTGGTTGACGATCTTCGGGCCATCCGGGAGGAGTGGAATGGGCGCATCCGCGCGCGTCGCAACGCTCTCGCTTGGCGAGTCGCGGACCTGCTCGTGCGCCACCCGGTCCTCAACGCCAACTTGGTCGCCACCGAGCTCGACATCGCTTCGACCAACACCTACCGGAGCATCGAGCCGTTGGTGGCCGCTGGCGTCCTCGTCGAGTTCACCGACAAGAAGCGCGATCGACTGTGGCGAGCTCCCGACGTCCTGGCCGCCGTCGACGCCTTCGCCACCCGGGCGGGGCGGCGACGAGTTCAAGCCGCGCAACCCGATCTCAACCGCCCACGCTGATAACACGAATTGACGAAAGTGCGCACGCCTGTTCCAAGCAAGCCCGAGGGTCTGCGGCGGACGTCACCTACTTACTCACTGGCGAGAGGGATTGATCAAGATGCGGGCATCGTTGGGCAGGTTCTGGGCAGGATCGATAGTGAATGTCCTGATCGATTCGACCTCGTTACGGCGTGAGCGTGACGGACGACTGCGAAAAATCATCCCGATGATCAGGAGTGACGTTGGAGCGGGCGACGGGAATCGAACCCGCGTTCTCAGCTTGGGAAGCATCGAGAGCCACTGGGTTCTTCGTCTAGAAGTTCCTGATCACAAGACAAAACAGCACTGAGCAGATTGAGCCTTGTGCACTTTGGGCACGCCACGGGCAGGTTCTTTCTCGCTCCCTAGCCCTGTTCGCTGCTCGTTGGCGCGACGCCGTAACGTTCGGGATCCGCGTCGAAGCGTTCGGCGCAGCCCACGTTACAGAACCATACGTCGTGACCCTTGTATGAGCGGTGGGCCGCGGCCGTGGCGGGGTCCACGCTCATTCCACAGACGGGATCGATGGTCATGTGCTCTTTGTGGGACATCTCGGGCATTGGTGTTTCGCTCCTTGTTCTTCGAGAGGTGAATCGGTCGGGCGCTGCTTCGAACATCTCTCGACAGTGATCGGAGCAGAAGTAGTAGGTGTCACCGGCGTGATGCGAGCTCGCCGGTGCGTCATGAACCCTGACCTGCATTCCGCACACCGGATCGATCGCGTATCCCACGCCCCCACCGAAACGATGACGATGCCTGGCGAGCCACCAGACTCCGAGGGCGACGACAATGAAGACGAAATTGAGGTACGTGGTGTAATTCCACTCGAAGTGGGCGGTGGTCACGGTGACGTCCCGATTTGCGGGCACCGCGCGGAACAACTTGAAGAGTCCCTCAGTGGCGAGACCCGCGATCGCCATGATCACGTAGAAAAGCCCCACCATTCGAATGGTCAGCGCGCCACCGTAGAGCTTGCGGTAGATGAGGATGAGCGGCATTGCGATGAGGTCCGCGAAGATGAACGCGACGACGCCGCCAAAGGAGATGCCGCCCGCCCATAGCGCGGCCGCCAGCGGCACGTTGCCGATCGAGCAGACCCAGCTCACCACCGCGATGAGGGGACCGACGAAGGCGTTCTCGAGGCTGGTCCAGAAGCCGTGCCCGTGGATGAACAGGTCGTTCCATAGGTGCGTCGGTACGAGCGTGGCGAGTAGCCCGGCCACCGCGTAGCCGATGACGAGCTCTCTTCGCAGCATCGTGGCGTCGGCGACCGCGTAGTTCGACGCATCGGACCAGGCGGCGGTCGACGTCAGTTTGGCCCGGAGGGACTGAGCCTCCAACTCGTCTTGACGCTCGGCCGTCACTCCCGTCATCGATTGATGGTCGTGTCCTGAACGGTCCTCGCCGCGCACGCGGGCCAGGGCGCGTTGCAGGGTTGGACCGGCGAACACGACCCCGCCGGTGAGAGCGAGGAGGACGATCATGATCGGTCCGCCGATGAACTCGGCGAGCGCGAACTGCCAGCCCAGCAGAATCAGGATGACGATGCCCAGCTCGACCACGAGATTGGTGGAGGCGAACATGAAGACCATCGCCGAGGTGAAGTCAGCCCCCTTGGCGAAGAGGGACTTCGACATGGCCGACGCGGCGTAGGAGCAGCTCGAGGACACCATGCCGTACCAGGACGCGCGGGCGACCGCGGCCGGTCCGTGGTTGCCCAGCTTGGCACGCATCTGGTCCTTGGAGACGAAGGCCTGAACGAGTCCGGACAACGTGAAGCCCAGCACGAGTGCCCACAGGGTCTCCCAGAACATGAAGAAGCCCTCGCGAAGTCCTCGACCAACGTCGAGGAACAGGGTCGAGATCGTCGCGAGCATCGTTAGGACCGCACCAGCTTTGCTATGGCGTCGGAGGCCTCTTGGAGCTTCGTCTCCTTCTCACTGCCGCCCGCCTTCACGGCGTTGACGACGCAGTGGCGCATGTGCTCATCGAGCAGGTGTAGGGCGACACTCTGGAGAGCCCTCGTCACCGCGGAGATCTGCTGGAGTACGTCGATGCAGTATCGATCGTCCTCGACCATCTTGTGGATGCCCCGGGCCTGGCCCTCGATTCGCTTGAGTCGGGCCAGTACTGCGGCCTTATCGTCGGTGTATCCCGGATTGGTCATGGCCCCTCGCTTGTCTTCAGGTGATGCGCTGGTCGATCATGTCACGGTGAAGCCCGCGAACATGCCATTGGCGTAGTGCCACGGCTCGTCGCAGAGAAGTTCGTAGTGGCCCGGTGGCAGCGTCACGGTGACCCAACTCGTGGTGCCCGGCGAGATGCCCTGTCCCGCTCCGGCACCGCACGAGGTCGACGCCTCGCCGAGACTGGTCGATTCGTCGATCTTGCCGTCAACTCCGCTCGATCGGGTGCCTACACCGTCGATTGGCGCGGGTAACACCAGAAACTCGTGATTCATCGCCCCGACGTTGGTTGCGACGAACGTGATGGTGCCGTTGGTCACGACGTTCGGCGTCGCGGCGAGTGAGACCATCATCAGGTTGTTCCCGCCCATCATGACGCCGCCGCGATCACTCAGGGTCACGTTGACGACCTCGCCGTCGGGGTTGCGCGGATCACAGTTGGCGAGGACGTCGCGTTGGCTGGGACCGAAACCGCCGCGCGCAAAGGCGACGACCGCCAGCGCACCCACGAGTACGAGTCCCGCCGCGCCGACGGTGGTCACGAGTCGGGCGCGACTCGCGTTCACGACTTCTCCTTCAGGAGGTTGAGACGATGGGCGTAGTCCGCCTCTGACAGTTCGCCACGGGCGAGGCGTTCCTTGAGGATTCCGATCGCTGCAGCGTCGTGTTGCGGGTTTCGAACGCTTGGGACTCGCCCCTGATCATGTCGTAGGAGCGACGTGATGCCGACGGCAAAGAGACCGCCGAAGACCACCATTCCGATGAACATCACGATCCACCACTCTCCACCCATCGTCTGACTGTGCCAGCCGTACATAGTTGCGCTCCGATCTTTCCATGATCGAGATATACAAGTACAGAGTATATGTATCAGAAGGTTCGCCAAATGAGCGTTCGTCGTGACTTTGGTCATCAATTTGAAGTGGTAGGAGCCTCCTAAAGTGTTGTTGGAGACGTCGGTTGATTCCGCTACGCGAAGCCCCGCCTTGGCGGGTCGTGATCTATTTCAAGCGATGTCTTCGGCCGGAAAGACAGGGGATTCATGAGCAATTCGACAATGACGCCGCGCAGAGCCCGCTCCTTGACTCCAAAGGCCCTTCTCGCCGTTCTTGCCATAGCCAGTGGTGCAACCGCATGGGCGTCGTCTCGCACATCGAACTCCGTCGTTGGCTCAGAGGGCGTCGTGGTCTATAACGTTCCCGATCTCGCCGGCGCGACGAGCACCCGGTCTGGCCAGAAGGTGGACGGTGTCGGCTGCCAGACGCAGGCCAAGGAGGTCGTCAAGTACCACATTCACATCCACGTCGCGATCTACGTCGATGGTCGCATGGTGCGCCTCCCGGGAGGGATCGGCATCACGCCACCGCCCTTGATCGAGCGCTATCCGAGCGGCGACTTCTACGACGTGGGTCTCTACGACTGCCTCTACTGGCTCCACACCCACGTGGCCGACGGGATCATCCACGTGGAGGCTCCGGCGAAGCAGTCTTTCACCCTCGGCCAGTTCTTCGACGTCTGGAATCAGCCGCTGGGGCCATCACGCGTCGGACCCGCTCGAGGCGCTGTTACTGTCTACGAGAACGGTCGAAGTCTCGCGGGCAACCCCCGCAACACACCGTTGTTGCCCGGTGGCGCCATCCAGATCGATGTCGGAACGCCGGCCGTGGGCTACCGCCCCGTGTCCTTTAAGGTCACCGGTGGCTGTGGGGAGGGGACCACCTCCTGCTCGGTCCCCAAGGGCTGACCCGATCTCGAAAGGAATCGTGCGCGTGACAAGGCGTTACTTTATACTCCTACAGAGTATGTGTAATAAGGCCAGTCATTGATGCGACGAGGGAAGGGAACCTTCTTCGTGACTGCATCATTGGAATCGACGTCCGGGTGTTCTTCGAGGGATCGACGAATCAACACGTAATGTCACTGCGCAGATTACGTAACGCGCCTGACATTCGACAGTCGAGAAGAGATGAGGGACTGGAGGGTGAAGTGGAGTACCAGTGTCAGTACAGTGGGGCCCTCGACGTGAGCGTCTCGTCTCGTCATTCCGCTTTAAGTCGGGCGGGCAGAGCCCGCCACTCGCAGAAGGCTCTTTCGGTGGCCGCAATAGTTCTCTTAGGTGCCACCGTGCTGGTACCGTCTACCGCCGAAGCGTCGAACATTGACAACGCTCGAGCGAAGGCACTAATCCTCTATCGCCAAATCCAGTCGATCGGAAGCCGAGTGGAGGCTCTCGGCCAGAAGTATGACTTAGCACAGATCAATCTGAGGAGATTGAACAACAAGATCAAGCGATCGAAGGCTATTACGCTGCAAATTGAACAAAGTGTGGCCAATCAGACTGTTCAATTACGTAAAGACGCACTATTTGCCTATGTCACGAACGCTGCGCGGGTGGGAGGTAACCCACTGTTCACCCACGACGTTCTTAAGTCTGACGCCACCAATGTCTACAATGAATTGGCTACCGGAGATGTGACCGCCACTCTGGCCAGACTGAGCAACGATAGGATCCGGCTGGGCCAAGTGCGGCGTGCTCTTCAGATCCAGGAACGGCATGCAGTCAGTACTACGCGCTTGGCAGCTGGGTCCTTTCACGAGGCCAACGTTCTGAGGGCCACGCTTGAGCGAACCCTCGGGCATGTGAAAGGGCTAATCGCAAACTTTATCGCGAGTCAGGAAGCGGCGGCAGCGGCGGTGTCGGCGGCTGTCCTTCGCGAGGCCAAGCCGGTCCAAGGTGTTCCGGCTCCGCCGAGCAACTCTCTCGCGGACGTTGCCATTCGAACCGCTCTGAGTTTGATCGGTGTTCCGTATGTGTGGGGAGGCGCTTCGCGCCGGGGTGTTGACTGCTCGGGTTTGGTCCTGGTGGCATACGCCGCAGCGGGTGTCTTCTTGCCGCACTACTCAGGATCTCAGTATGCGGATACAGTTCGAGTGCCATTATGGAACATAGAGCCAGGTGATTTGCTCTTCTATGGACCAAATGGAAGTGAGCACGAAGCCATGTACATTGGTGACGGGAAGATGATTGAGGCGTCCTCAACGGGGACACTGGTCCACATCAGCCCGGTCCGGTTCGGGTATGGCTTTGTTGGACTCGGGCGTGTTCGAACGTAGCTGCCCGATCGCGGTCCCGATGCGCCGACCTCTCGAAATTGTCTCCGGCGAGAGATGACGCTGGTTGGATTTCGCCACTGTCTTCGACGAGGGCGTGGGCATGCGATCGAACGCCAACTGCGCTTCCATCGCGCACGGTGGCGAAGGAATCCGCAATTACTTCGATGTAGTACCGACGACCGGCAAGTCTGCCGAATTCCCCTTGCACGCGGCGACTCGCTAACCCCTGCGAACTGCAGCGGTACAGTTTGCCCTTGTCTCGCGAGTTGTCGAAAACGTTTGGAATCAGCGAATTTCGGAAATGATACGTGTCAATTGGTTGGCGCTTACGGGACCCAGGAGAGTCACCGCAATTCGTCCACGAGTGTCAACGACGAAAGTGGTGGGTGGAGCCGACACTCCAAATCGATTGGCTATGGCTCCGTTTGTGTCGGTGATTGACTGGTACAGAGACCCGTAGTGACGTTGGAACGCCCTGGCCGAAGACAGCGAGTCGTTAAAGATCACTCCTTCTAGGGTCACGCCATGTCGGCGCTCGCGCCAAGCGAAGGTCGACAACTCAGGTGCTTCTTGTACACACGCGACACACCATGACGCCCAGAAATTGATTACGACGATTTGACCGCGATGCGCTGTGAGACTGAATGTTCCGCCGTTGAGTTCCCTTCCGCTCAGGCGAGGAGCCTCTTTGCCCAGAAGGGGGCTATGGGTGACTGTGGCGCTGACAGGTCGACGCGTGATGAGAACGGCAGACAGTGCCGCAACCACAACCAGCGCGGCCAAGGAACCGAGCATCGCGGAGCGCTTCATGTGTTCGCCGCGAGCTCAATGCGGTAAGTCAGTTGAAGGTAAATGGGATGATCTCGACGCAACCTGGCTGTCAATTTCGACATCGAAGACGCGAAGTGAGCCGTCACGTCGTTATCGTGAGGGACATCATTGCAGTAGCGACTGCCGGGTGGTTAGGACGGATCACGAGGCCCAGTTGACTCACCGAAATGACTCGTTCTTCCCTAACAACAGCGGCGGTTGCTGAGATTAGATCCGAGTGCGAACGAGCCATATCGCAACCTCCAAGAAGGAGTTATACCTATACACGGTAGTAGTATACTACTCCGCGTGGCGTGGGGAAGTGGAGAGGGGCCGATTCACATTGTGGCGGCGTGTCCGCTCGCGCACGGGTGGCTGCATCATGGAACTTGTCAAGTGTTCGACTTCAAGTCCAAAGTCACTCGCAAATCGGAATACGCATTGGGCAAGGCACGAGAGAGATGTCGTCAAGAGTGTTGATGAGCAAGATCGCACCCACGCCGCTGTGGCGGTGGTTCTTCTTCGGGGTGATCCCCTTAGGGCTGTTCTTCAGTATTGGGTTCGCTGTCACTGCGTACCAGGAGACTCATGTTGCACTTCCTGCAGGTCTCGCTAACGAATTCGCGATCAGACGTTCACTGACGACCCTGATGAATCTCTCGCCATTGCCCAATCGAGCCGCGCCAGATTTCTCACTGGTTGACCAGTCGGGGGGGGCGGTAAGTTTGAATCAGTTTCGGGGCAAGGCGGTTGTACTGGCCTTTCTGGATTCGCGCTGCACTCAAGTCTGCCCCATAATCGCGCAGGAGTTCGTTGTCGCTGAACGAAGTCTGGGCGCGGACGCGCTTCATGTTGAATTCGTTGGAGTCAACGTTGACCCTCGTTCAAACTCCGTGGCCGATGTTGCGCGCTTTACACGTGTGCATGGCCTTGCGGGTTTCTCAAACTGGCACTTCCTCACCGGATCTTTGCGTAGGCTCGTTCCCGTCTGGCGGTCATATGGGATTGAGGTGGCCCTTGCGAAAGGTGCCGCTCAGACGGTGCATTCGTCATACTTGTACTTCATCAATCCGTTGGGATATGAGCGCTACCTTGCCGATGCGACCGTCTTTCAAAGTGAGAGCGGACGAGCCTACTTGCCGCCAGGACTGATCGGGCGCTGGGGTAGGGGTATCGCGTCGTATCTAAAAAAGTCACAAGGCGAATGAGAGACCTCAGCCTCCCCTTGCTCGCCATCGTCGCCGGGCTCATCTCGTTCACGTCTCCCTGCGCGCTGCCCCTCGTACCGAGCTATCTTTCGTACATTTCGGGACTGCCGGTCGCCGAGTTGTCAGAACGTGGCGCTCGTCGCGTGGTCCTCATGTCGACTATCGCGTTCGTGGGCGGATTCACTGTGATATTCACGGCCCTTGGTGCCTCATCGTCATTCTTCGGACTGCTACTCATTCACGACTTGCCCGTGATCATAAAGTTCTCAGGAGCGTTGATCATTCTCATCGGTCTATCGATGATGGGTCTCTTCAGGATTCCTTGGTTGGCCCGAGAGCGACGCTTCGACTTCACTCGAGTTGTTGGTGGCCCCCGAGGGGCATTCCCACTTGGAATGGCCTTCGCGTTTGGTTGGACGCCATGTATAGGGCCGATACTGGCCTCAATCCTTGCCGTGGCCGGAGCCAGCCAAACTGTGGTTGAAGGCGCAGCACTCCTTGCTCTCTATTCGATGGGACTTGGTATTCCTTTTGTGCTTCTCGCGATAGGTTTCAGCCGAGTTCGTAATTCGGTTTCATTCCTTAAACGCCATGGCCGCGTGATTGAATTCACGGGAGGGTTCCTGCTAGTCGTGATTGGAGTGCTTTTTATTAGTGGTGCATGGAAGACACTATTCATCCCCCTACAAGTCCGCTTTGCAAGGTTGGGATGGCCGCCCCTTTGACAGGAGTAAGCAAATGGATATTCCGCAGAATCATTCACTAGATCGAACCGAAAACACGGAGATAGCGGTTGAGCGAGATACCAGTCACGTCCCATTCAGGTGGTGGCTCCTAGCTTTGATCGCCGCTATTATGGGCGGATTGAGCGGAGTGTATCTTGCTCACTTCAACCGACCAAGTTCGCTTGCTTCGTCAGGGGTCTTCACACCGACAGTTGGCACTTTCACTCGGGTTGCTCCGGTGACGGCACCGTCTTTCAGATTAGTCAGTCTGGAACATTCTGATCAGGTAGTTTCTCTGAATCAGTTTCGGGGACGCCCATTGGTAGTGAATTTCTGGGCATCGTGGTGCCCGCCATGCCGCAAGGAGATGCCCGCGTTGGCTGACGTCGCGCGCCAACTCCAAGGCAAGGTGGACTTCGTGGGACTTGACACTGAGGATGAGCGTAACTCTGGTCTGTCATTCTCTAGGGCTACAGGAGTGCGGTTTTCATTGGCAATTGACACTGCGCAGGTGGCGTCGTCCTATGGCGTGTACGGTCTGCCAACCACCGTGTTCATCTCCGCCGGTGGGAAAGTCTTGGGAAAGGAAGTTGGGGGGTTGACGAAGGCGCGGCTGTTCGATGCAATTCGACAGATATTTGGTGCAGCGACGCGATTGCATTAGGCAGCATAATGCGAACATTTGTGCACGGATTAGAGTGCTGATCTGGCTTCTTTATTTTCTCCTTGGCGCGTTTGTAAGGAACATTGTGATGTTATTTGATTGCTTAGTGCGAGGTTTGACGAGAGGACCGACTATCAGGTACGACGCGTGGTCAGATTGGATCGACGCGTGAAACTCGATATGAGATCCTTCACCGATGACGGCACGAGGATTACGCTCGCCCCAATGTGCTTGGGCTCCTTGGGCAGAACCGTCGGTGCCTCAACCGTAGAGGACTTCCCGTTCGGGCTGGTCGACCGCCATCGCGACCGAAATGATGGCAGGCCCGATTTCCTCCATTGAGAAGTGACCTTTGGCGGCTTATCGGTTTTGAGGGGAGTCGGGTCAACCCCAGAAGAGACCCGTTTGATCTAACTCGATCTCGTTGAGGATCTCGTCGATCGAGCCCGGATCGATGAGATCAAAGTCGTGCCATCGGCCGCTGAGTTCAGCCCAATAGGGGGTCCACTCGTTGGCGACGTCGTCGTACTTCATCCTCGCCACTGCGTGACGAGTCCATTCGGGGCCCAGACTCTCGTGCCACGGCGGACGGCACTCGACGATCGTGACGGCCTTGCCGCGCACGTCAACTTCCATGCGGATCTTGTCCTGAAATTGCGCGGGCACTTTCGCGGCGGCGTACTTGCGGATCTTGTGCAGGTCGAGGTCGGGGACGGCCACGCAGGACACGTTAGATGGCGTTGCGAGAACGTGAAACGAGGGCTCTGCAAATCTGTTCGGTGTCTAAGCCAACAGAAAGAGAGCCCCCGTGATCACCGACCCTACCGCCATGAACCTGTTCTTCGTCAACCTCGAGGGTGTGCGAGTACTCGGCATCGACGACGAGGCGGTCGTTCCCGAGGTGCACGTGGAGCTCGAGCGCGGCCTCGAGGGATGTCCCAGCTGCGGGGTGGTGGCGTCGGTGAAGGACCGCTACCGCGTGTGCCTCGTCGATCTCACCATGGCCGGCCGCCAGATCGTGCTGGTGTGGAACAAGCGTCGCTTCGTCTGCAAAGAACGTGGATGTCCCACGGGCTCCTGGACGGAGGTTGAGCCACGCATCGCGGCCCCTCGTCTCAAGATGACCGATCGCGCCGCACGCTGGGCGACCTTCGAAGTCGGAAAGAACGGCCGCACCGTGGCCGAAGTTGCCGAACACCTGGGTTGCGACTGGCACACCGTGAATGACGCCGTTCTCGCCTACGGCACCGCCCTCATCGATCACCCCGAGCGCTTCGGCGACGTCAGCTCGATTGGACTGGACGAGCACCTGATGGTCAAGCTCGGCGGGCGACGACGTCAACACTTCGTCACGGCGATCGTCGACGTGGAGCGGGGCCAGCTGCTCGACGTCGTTCCGGATCGACGCGCCGAGGCGCCCACAACGTGGCTGCGCGAGCGCGGTGAAGAGTGGCTCGCCAACGTCACTGCGGGCACGCTCGATCTCTCCGCCACCTACCGCAGCGTCTTCGCCGCGGTGCTTCCACACGCCAAGTTGGTCGCCGATCCCTTTCACGTGGTTCGTCACGCGACCGCTCAGGTCGACCTCGCGCGCCGACGCGTGCAGAACGAGGTGTTCGGTCATCAGGGGCGCAAGGACGACCCCCACTACCGGGCGCGTCGCCTGCTCACCATGGCGGCCGAGCGCTTGGATGAGAACGAGAACGGCACCGAGAAGATGCTTGGCCTGGTTCGCGCCGGCGACCGCTACGGACAGGTCGAGATGACGTGGTCGGCGAGGGAAGCGGTCCGCGAGCTCTACACCGTTCCCGACTACGAGCTCGCCGGCCAGTTCATCGACGAACTGATCCGCGACATGGCTGATAAGACCTGGCCCATCGAGGTCCGCTCACTCAGTCGAACACTGAAGCGCTGGCGCAACGAGATCATCGCGTGGCACAAGCTCCACATCACGAACGGACCCACTGAGGCAATGAACAACTTGGCCAAGCGCGTCAAACGCGTGGCGTTCGAATTCCGGTCATTTTGCAACTACCGAGTGCGCGCCCTCCTCTACGCCGGCAAGCCGAACTGGGACCTACTCGCGACGATCACACCCCGCTAGATACCGATGCTCCGTCAAATAACAATCGCACCGGCATCAGCCATAGCAGTACCGGCCTAGGTATCAAATACCGCCTACGTCTCGTTACGCCATTGTCGGAAAGCGGTGGAGTAGTGCCGACGTCGAAATCCACATGCTGGGGAAGTCCTCGTGGAAGCGGACAATTCCACGACGGTCCACGAGAACGAAGCTGTGATCCGCAGTGTTCGGCCCCATGTCCATGCCCCCGCCAACCGCACCGAAGCGGTTGGTGATCGACCCGTCTGGGTCGGCGAGCATGGGGAGAGTGAGCCCGTAGGAGCGTGCGGAGGCCGCAAGGGTGTCGGCGCTGTCATTGGTCACCATCACCAGGGTGATGTGATCACGGGTGAGTTGCGAGGCGTCGCGCTGCAACGCCTGGGCCTGAGTCATGCAGGCCTGACACGTCGAACCTGCACTGAAGTAGTACAGGACGTTCTTACCGGCCAGGTCCTTCGAGTCAATCAGTTGGCCGGTCAGCGGATCGGTTCCTGCGAACTGAGGTGCGCGGCTGCCCACCGCCAATGTTGAAGTCCCCGACGAGGCACCCGGGTGTTTCAAGTCGGACAGGAAACTCACGAACAGCAGTCCTGCGATGACGAGTGCTCCCGTAGTCCAGTAGATCCAGGTGCGATGGTGTTTGACCACGTAGGGCGAATGCGAGGCGGGGGTGCGAGTCCGGTTGGTCGTCGGCGCTCCGACGGGGCGGGCGACGGTCCTCGCGACGGACTTGTTGCGGGCGGACTTACTCATGGGTGGACTCCTTCTTCAACGAACGAATGACGACGGCGATGAGCGTTGCGATGAACAGCGCGAGCACGGGCCACGCGACCCAGTTCGAAACGTGAGCGGCGTAGGGGGCCACGTGATTGTTGAGATAGGAGCTCATCGAGCGTTGAAAACCGAGCATTCGCCGGGACTGGCCGGTGACGGCCGTCACCACGAAGAAGAACCCGAATCCGCCGAAGAGGGCCGTACCGACCAGGCGCGAGAGGCTTGTTACTTTCACGTAGCTGCCGAGGTGGATCGTGAACTTCCAGTCACGGGCCCTGGCTTTGGCTTTGGCCCCGGTGAAGAAGAGGGCGATGATGACCAGCGGGAAGATGATGCCCGTGATGTAGGCGCCACCGAGTATGAACCCACCGAGGGCCGAGCCATTGAGTGCGGACAGGGCCACTGCGCCGGCGAGGACGGGCGCGCAGCAGGCAGTGATGGCGCCCGAGAAGATGCCCAAGAGAAAGACCGAGCCGATCGACCCCGTCATCTCAGGTTGGCGTGCGAAGGGTAGGGAGAGCATGGTGCCACGCCACAAGGCAGCCGCCGTGGCCAACATCATCAGACCGCCGATGACGAAGAGTTGGGGGTGGAATCTCGAGGTCCACTGCCCGATGGCTCCCGCGCCCATGGTGATTGGCCAGACGATGACAGTTACGCCGGCGACGTAGATGGCGGTAAGCATCGCCGTGCGCAGCGGCTTATGGCCGGAGATGGCGGCCAGGTAGGTTGGCATCATGACCCCCGAGCAGCATGGGGCGAAGAAGGCGATCATGCCCGCGATGAAGGCCGCGGCGGCGGAGCCGGTCATGAGTGAAGCGACCGCAATCATGAGTGTCCCAGCTCCGCGGCGAGGCGCTTCGCGGAGAAGCGGCCGTAGGCGAAGACCCGCTCGCCGTCGGTCAGCACCGGCAGAAACGACAGTGGGATGCCGTCCGCAGCCAGCGCCATCGCCTCGTCGGAGTCAACACTCAGTTCACGTCGCTCGATGCCTAGTTGGTCGAGAACCGTGCGGCCGTGCTCGCACAGATGACAGTCCTCGGCGGTGATGTAGAAGAGATCGTTCACGTGGTGGACCCTTTCGATGTGGAGGTGATTCGCGTATGACGCAAGCGATTGGCGTTGGTGACCACCGACAGCGACGACAACGCCATCGCGGCCGCGGCGATCATTGGCGAGAGGACGACGCCGAAGAACGGGTAGAGCAGACCCGCCGCTAACGGGATCCCCGCCGTGTTGTAGCCGAACGCGAGGACCAGATTCTGACGGATGTTGCGCATAGTGGCCCGTGACAGGCGAATCGTCGTGGCTACTCCCATGAGCGATCCCGACATGAGGGTGACGTCGGCCGCCTCGATGGCGACGTCGGTGCCCGTGCCAATGGCGAGGCCGACGTCGGCCTTCGCCAGCGCCGGCGCGTCGTTGATCCCGTCACCCACCATCCCCATCGAGCGCCCCTCGGCCTGGAGTCGAGCGATCTCGTCGGCCTTGTCCTCCGGGCGGACCTCGGCGAGCACCTTGTCGATCCCGACCCGACGGGCCACGGCGAGCGCGGTGCGCTGGGCGTCGCCCGTCAGCATCACCACCTCTATACCCAGTGAACGCAGGGCGGCAATGGCGGCGATGGAGTCCTCCTTGATGGGGTCGGCGACCGCGACGAGCCCCGCCGGGCGCCCGTCGATGGCGACGAGCGTTGCGGTCTTTCCCTCACTGGCGAGCTCGTCGGCCCGGGCCTGCAGTTCCGACGAGTCGATCGCCGACTCGCTGAAGAGGCGGACGTTGCCGACGAGGACGTCGTGACCCTCCACGCGAGCCCGCACGCCTTGGCCGGTGACCGAGGTGAACGTCGTCGTCCGAGGCACCGCAATCCCTCGCTGAGCGGCGCCGGCCACGATGGCCGCGGCCAGCGGATGCTCCGAGTCGTGCTCGGCGCTCGCCACGAGTGAGAGCAGTTCGGCTTCGTCGTATCCCTTGAGGACTACGACGTCGGTCAGCACCGGGTGTCCCGCCGTGATCGTGCCGGTCTTGTCCAGCACGATCGTGTCGAGTCGTCCCGCCGTCTCCAGCGCCTCGGCAGAGCGGAAGAGCACTCCATTGGTGGCGCCGCGGCCGGTGCCGACCAGCACCGCCAGCGGCGTGGCCAGTCCGAGCGCGCAGGGACAGGCGATGACGAGCACGGTCACCGCGGTGATGATCGCGTAGGTGAGAGCCGGGGAGGGTCCGGCCACAAACCAGACGGCGAAGGCGCCCAGGGCGATGAAGACGACGACCGGGACGAACACCGACGAGACCTGGTCCGCCAGGTGCTGAATCGGTGGACGTGAGGCTTGGGCGCGACGAACGAGGTCGACGATCTGGGCGAGCACGCTGTCCGCCCCGACCCGGGTCGCCTCGACGCGGAGTGACCCGTTGGCGTTCATGGTCGCCCCGACGACCTCGTCACCCGGACCCTTTTCGGCGGGGATGGGCTCTCCCGTGACCATGGACTCGTCGACCGCCGAGTGACCCTCGGTGACCGTACCGTCGACGGGGATCTTCTCGCCGGGGCGCACCAACACCACGTCGCCGGGCACGACTTCCTCGATCGCCAGGTCGATTTCGATCCCGTCACGCAGGACTCGCGCGGTGCGTGCCTGCATGCCGAGCAACCTGCGGACCGCTTCGCCGGTATCGGCCTTGGCTCTGACCTCGATCAACCGACCGAGGAGGATCAGCGTGAGGATGAAACCGACGTCCTCGAAGTACACAGCGCGCACGTTGGTCGGGGCAAGGGAGGGCGCGATCGTGATGACCAGGCTGTAGGCGAACGCCGCGCAGGCCCCCAGTGTGATGAGCGAGTTCATGTCCGCGTTGCGATGGGTCAAGGCGAGCCAGCCGGTGCGGTGAATCGGCCAACCCGTGTAGAAGAACACCGGGGTTGTCAGTGCGAGCGCGAACCACGGGTTGGTGAGTGTGGCCGGAAGCCACGCGGCGTGAAGGAAATCCTTCGCCATGACGCCGAAGAGCACCGGCGCCGTGAGTACGGCCCCTACGAGAACTCGTCGCGTCAGATCGGCGATCTCGGCGCGGCGTTCAGCGGCCTCCCGGCCCTCACCGTCGGTGTGTCCCGCGCGGGCGTTGCCGTCTCGAACGACGGGTGGCACGATGACCGGCGACCGGGCGCCATCGCCAGTTGTTGCAGGGGCAGTCGATGGGACACTCTCGTCACCGACGGTGAGGACGCCGTGGTTCATGTTCATGCCACAGGCGAAGGCGAAGACGCCGGGTTTGTCCGGAACAATCTCCACCACCGTCTGGGCGAATGCCGGTAGTTCGGCGGAGACGCCCAGGTCCGGAAAGACCACCCGTGAGGTGCAGTCTCCAGACTCCTGGCGGTCGAAGACCAGTCGCAATGGCACACCCGTTCGGGCACTGATCCGGTTTGGGCTGTAGCCCCCTCGGACCGTGACGTGCACGGTCTGGACACCACCTTCGAGCTCCGAGGTCGTCGTCTTCTTCGGACCGAAGAACCACCATCCGAGACCGGCGGCGACCGTTAGGTCGGCCGCGACGACGACGATGTCGCTCGCACTCATCAGAACGAAGTTTCGGGTGAGTTCACATCTTCATCCCGCTACGGTCCATCATCTTCATCATCACGAACATCATGCCGAGACACGCCACCGCGTACACCAGAAAGCCGGGCGAGACGACGCCGGTGGCCACCAGGACGGCGGCGATCAGAATCATCGGAATACAGCAGGCGATCATCATCCAGCCGTGGCCGCGGTGCCCAGCCATCTCATGCCGCTCAGGTGCTTGGGTCGGTGTGTGATCCGTGTGGCTCATGACTAGTTCCCTAGTGACTTCGGCACGTGGCCGAACTTGGCGTACAGCGGGCAGTGTCCGAGCGCGCCGGTGACGATGAGATCGAGTCCGGCGAACACGAGGAGCACTTCCAGGATGACCGCGAGGGCTGAGGCAGCTGACGCCAGCAGAACGGCCCCCGCGATGACGCCCGCTCCGCCCTTCCCAATGCGCGCGATGCGCTCGGCCGGCGTGATGTTGATGCTCTTCCCACGCCAACCGGTGCGAGGGTTCGACGTCACGTCTTTCATAGCCGCACCACCTGACGGATGGTGCTCGCCACTTCCTCGAGTGCCGCCTCTCCATCGGATGCGGAGCGCTTCGCTGCCTCGAGCACGCAGCATTGCAGGTGGTCGTTGAGGAGTCCGACTGCAACTTCCTGAAGCGCCCGGGTCGCCGATGAGATCTGCATCACGATGTCGGGGCACCATCGGTCGTCCTCGACCATCTTCGCGAGCCCGCGTATCTGACCTTCGACCTTGCCTAGACGGGCCAGGTAGTCCTCCTTGCCCGCGGCGTATCCACGCGCAGTCCGCCGTGCAGTGGCAGTTGTCGATGGGGCCGACTCGCCTCCCGGTCGCGTTGAAATGGTGTTGGTCATCGTCCAACTCCTGAGCCAATGGGCGCACGGTCGTCGACGACGAGCAGGCGAAGGCGACTGTACTCGTCGTTCCCAATCTCTCCTCGGGCGAATTGTTGATCGAGTATCTGGCGCGAGGGGCTTGTGTCGGGGTCCCTATCACGATGCAGCGTGACGCCACCGACCAAGAGGAAGGCGGCCCAGACGACCAGACCCCAGAAGAGCACCATCCCGGCCCCCATCAGAACAACCGACCAACTTCTTCCGAAATAGGACATCATGAGATGCTCCCTTCGTGCTTGACACGTTCAGGCTCGCACCCAGCATGCCGGGCCATACCCCTAGGGGGTAGGGCCATAGGTCACAACTTGATGCCCGCTGGACGTCGATCGACCAAGCGGACGGTCCGAGCCGCGCGTCGCGAAGATGACCTACGTCCCTACCAACGGACCATCCCGGCAAGGGCCTTCACATATACTCCCTAGGGGTATAGCGAATCGGCGCATCCTGAAGGGAGCCACGATGATGTACGGCTGGTACGACCAGGGCATGGGTGGGGGCTGGTGGATCCTGATGATGATTGGAATGGTGGTCTTCTGGGTCGTGTTCGTGATCGGGATCGTGGCACTCTTGCGTCTCTACGGCCCGCAGCGTGGTGGGATGCGCCCACAGCCGCCGTCGAGCTCGGCGATCGAGATCCTGAAACAGAGACTCGCTCGCGGCGAACTGACCGAGGAGGAGTACACGCGACTTCGCAAGCTGCTTGAAGGAGACTCGTGACCAAGCGGGGTGCCGGTCTGCTCGCCATCATCGATGCGGTCGGACTGCTGACCCTGGGATCGGTCATCGCCCTGGGCAAAGTCCAGGCCCGTTTGGACAGAGTTCAGCGTTTGGCACTCGCCAACTGCGCCCCCAGACAACCCCAGGGCGCGGCCGTTAACGTGAACCTGAAGGTCCTATAGAAGTCAAGGGCCAGTTTCAGAGCAGATGCTGCTTCAGGGTGTTGAAGACCTCGCGAGCGATGAACCGCTTCAGGCAACGCACGACGTCGCGCTTGGAAAGCCCCTCGGCTCGACGTCGCTCCATGTAGAGCTCGATGTGAGGATCGGTGCGAATTCGCGCGACGGTGATGAGGTGCAGGGCCCTATTCGCCTTGCGATCCCCTCATCGATGCAGCCGCATCCGATTGGTCTTGCCCGAGGAGATTGGGACCCGTGCGACACCACAGAGCCGCGCGAAGGCCCCGTCGTTCAGGAGTTACTCCATATTCTGCGCCGCCGTGATGAGCAGCTGGGCCGCATGCTGGGTGCCGATGCCGCGGCACGTGAGCAGCGTTGGAGCACACTTCGCGACTATTTGCGCGAGGTGCACGTCCACCTCTTGCATCTCCTCATCGAGTGACTTCACGCGTCGGCTCACCTGGCGAAGCGCGAACTTGATCCCTGTATGGAAAGTTTCAACCAAATGACTCCTCGGGAGCCCAGGTAGGCGGCTCCTCTAGGTAGCGGCCGCGGCCCTGCAGGGGCCGGGGCCGATATGCGTCGATGTGACCAGACTTGTCCGGGGTTGACCGGCAGTGACCGTCCTGGTCGGACTCTCACAAATTGGAGACAATCAGGTCTTTTGACGATGCGTCGGACGACCTTTGTCCTACTGCCGGTGAAGAGTTCACCTGCAGAGAGGATCACAATGCGTCTGCCAATTGACACCCAGAGCGTGAGGTTCGCCTCGGCGGGTCCCGCCGAGCCGATCTTGGACTTCGAGACACGAGCCCCCAAGCTCGACGAGAGTGGAACGCCGCTGTACAGCGTCCCGCTCTTCGCCGCCGGCAGCGGGGTGAAGGACTCGATCACGGTCAAGGTTTCGGGCGAGCCGAAGGGGCTGGGCGAGTTCACACCGGTGCGAGTGACTGGCCTCATCGCCAGCACCTGGGAGGTCGGATCCAATCACGGTGTGAGCTTCCGAGCCGAGCGAATTGAGCCTGTGAAGGTCAGCGCCTGATGAGCCGGGTCCTGACCTTCATCACCCTGGCGACGATCGGCCAGTTCCTGCTCGCCTACACGCTGTTTCATCTGGGCTTCATCGCCGTGGCTGGTCTCGGGTGGTGGGCCTGGAGCGTCGCAGAGGGGCGTCGCCGTGGTTAGGGCCCGCGCAGTCGACTTCCGTCGCCACCCTTGGACTCACTATGCAGTCCTGGGGTGGCGACGGGAGATCGGATACAGCACAGTTACGGTGTTCGTTCTTCTCATCGCTCGCTCGGTGACTGCGTGGGCGCCCTACGTAGTTGCAGCCGGCATGATGGCTGTTCTCATAGGGAACCGTGAGCTTCGCGAGAAGATCACGCGTCAATGGCGTGACGCGAAGCGCGAGCGCACCCTTCAGGCTGTTTTCTGGTGGGCCGATCTCGTTGGTCGTAGTGGTCGGCTTCCGGTGGTGAAGAAGATCACAGTGACGCCGGTCGGGGCCCGATTCCTGCTCCAACTGCCGGTTGGTCTGCACCTCGGATCGATTGAAGTTCGAATCGAAGAGTTGACGGCGACGTTTAATGCCCGCTCTATCAGCGTTCGACCGACTGATCGCGGTGCGCGCTTCGTGGAGCTCTCCGTCATTGCCCAGGATCCCTTCTTCAGGGAGGTGCGTTCGAGTTTGCTCACAGTCGAGTCGTTCAATCTGTGGGACGCGCTGACCGTTGGTGTTGACGAGGAAGGCGCATCGGTGAGTGTAGACCTGCCGGAGCACAGCGTTCTCATTGGTGGTGAGCCCGGATCGGGCAAGTCAGTTGCGCTCTCGAACATCATCGCCGCCGCGGCACTTGACTCGAAGTGCCGTCTGACGCTCATTGATGGCAAGGAGGTCGAACTACTTGCATGGCGAAGCGTGGCCGATCGCTTCGTCGGTTCGTCGATCGGAGACGCAGTTGCAGCGCTCGAAGATTTGCATGATGTTCTAAGCGAGCGCTACCGGGTCTTGGCAGCGGAGGGTCGCCGAAAGGTTGCGGCGCTCGTCGGTGACGGCCTTCATCTCGTTGTGATCGACGAACTGGCGCTCTTCTTGCGCGGCGGCGAGCGAGCTCAGCGCGAGCGCTTCGCCGAGCTTCTTCGAGATCTGGTGGCTCGAGGTCGCGCGGCGGGGATCATTGTCGTGGCGGCGACTCAGAAGCCGAGTCACGACATCGTGCCTACGTGGATTCGCGATCTCTTCACCTATCGGCTGGCCATGCGTTGCACGAGTCCCGAAGCATCCGACACGATCCTTGGCCAGGGTTGGGCGAGTCAAGGTTTCAACGCGGCGACCATCGACGGAGAACGTCGTGGCGTCGGCTACCTCTTGGCCGGAGGTGGATCTCCTCGTCTCATTCGGGTCGCGAACTTGACGGATGACGACGTAGCACTCCTTGTCGCTAGGGCCGAAAGGACCCGGGGGTCATGAGTGACAATGACCGTCGCCGACTGTTGCGTGAAGTCTCGCACTCTGGGATGTGCTCCCATCCAGTGCGTCTTACGGGAGAAGTGGTGAATCTGGCAACTGGTGAGGTGGTGCCCCGTCAGCTCAAGGTCGCCTGCAAGGACCGGCGTCAGAGTGTGTGCCCTGCGTGTGCCGATCGATACGAGACAGATGCTTGGATCATTGTCGCGGCCGGCATGAGGGGCGGCAAGGGAGTTCCGGACTCCGTGGCTGGTGCCCCGCGCGTCTTCGTGACCGTCACCGCTCCGTCCTTCGGCGCGGTCCATCGGGCTAACGACAGGGGTGCGTGTGTCGTACGCAATCGACTGGATGAGTCGTGCCCCCACGGCCTACCCCGGTGGTGCAGTGTGCGCCACCGTACGACGGATCTCGAGGTTGGACGTCCCCTTTGCGACGAGTGCTTTGATGCGCGCAACGTGATTCTCTGGAACGCTCACGCATCGAGGTTGTGGAGCGTCACCGTGCAAGACGCGCGTCGCAACCTCGCGAGTACCGCGGGGATCTCCAGGACGGACCTCGGAGAGGTCGCCCAGCTGCACTACGTGAAGGTCGCGGAACTTCAGCGACGCGGTCTGGTTCACTTTCACGCGCTGTTCAGATTCGACACCCAGAGTCCTGGCGAAGGTTCAGACGTTGGGGACGTGGTCTGGGCATTGCAGAAGGCGATCTTGACCGCAACTCTGCGAGAAGGAGACGGCATCTACCGATGGGGCACGGTGTTCGACGTGCAGGACCTTGGTGGGTCGCTCGGCGACACTCGCGGCGTGGCGTCGTACCTTGCAAAGTACGTCACGAAGACGGCAGGTGGGAGCATCGAGCTCGCCAGTCGCTTTCGCAGTCGCCGTGAGATCATGCTCCGAGTTGGCGATCCGCTGTTGCAGCGTCTCGCGCTTGAGGCGTGGGACATGGGCCTTGAGAGGAGTGCGAACACGCTCGGTTACGCGGGACAGTTCATCACCAAGTCTCGTGGCTATTCAACGAGCTTTGGAGAGCTGCGCGCGGCGCGTACCGCATATTGGATGTCCGAGCCCGACGCAGACGAAGTTCAGGCCACATACGCGTACAGCGGACGAGGTTACGACGACCCCCGAGCATCTGACTTGGCGGACGTCATGGCACGACTAGAGCGGGAGCGTCGGATACAGGCGCGACGCGAACTGAAGGAGCGACGTGGCGACTCGTGAGGCTGCAACAAGCACCCGAGGCGACATCCTCCTCGACATCAAGTCGGCGGCCCAGCAATTGGGGTGTAACGAGCGATTCATGCGCCGCCTGGTGCAAGAGCGCCGCATTCCTTTTGTGAAGCTCGCCGGGACGAAGGTTCGCTTCTCGCAGCGAGAACTCGATCGATGGATTGAATGCCAGCGGGTTCCTGCCAAGTTCGGCTGACGTAGACGATGGGCAGAGATTCGGTCAACTCTTGCCCAACCGTGTGATCAGGTGAAATCGTGCCGCGACCGTTGTGAGATGGCGGGCATTGTGCTCGCTGACGACATCGCTCGCCGACGTTTCGTTGACGACGCTGTCAGTCCGAGTCGAGTGGGGGCTAAGTGGCGCGTCGACACTTTGGAACGGTCCGGCGGAGGTCGTCTGGTCGTTGGCAGGCCGTCTACGAGTATCAGGGCAAGTCGGTTTCGGTTGGCGTCTTCCCGTCGAAGGCTGACGCACAGGCGAGACTGTCGGCGATCGAAATCGAACTCAGACGGGGCACGTGGACCGATCCTCGGGCGGGCCGGATAACCCTTATTGACTACGCAGAGCGGTGGTTGGAGCGTCGGCCAGGTTTGGGTATACGAACGAGAGAACTCTACGAGTACCTACTTCGAAAGTACATCGGCCCTTCCCTCGGCCATCACTTCATCACGAACTTGACGCCGGCGCAGGTTCGTGAGTGGCACGCCGACCTGGCGACTCGCCTTCCGAGCACCGCGGCGAAGTCGTATCGACTCTTGTCAACCATCATGAAGACGGCAGCTCTTGACGGTTTGATCTCGTCAACGCCCTGTCGAGTAGTGGGAGCGAGCATGGAGCACTCCGACGAGCGTCCTGTCGCCAGTGTCGATGATGTCGCTCAGCTCGAAGCCGCCATGCCCGGCAACCTGCGAATCGTGGTGAGCCTCGCTACTTGGTGTCAACTGCGACGCGGCGAGATTCTTGGTCTCAGGCGTTGTGACGTTGACCTTGAGAAGTCGCGGCTCAATATCGAGCAGAGTCGGACGTTTCTAAGGGATGGCTCATCCTTGGTGAAGTCTCCGAAGACTCGGGCTGGTCGCAGAAGTGTTTCCATTCCCGCAGGAGTTCGTGACGAACTCAGGGATCATCTGGCGAACTTCGTCGGTCCTACACAGGATGCTCTCGTTGTCACTAATCGAGAGGGCGAGCCCGTCACGGCCATGATGCTTCAGCGGGCTTGGACCAAGGCGCGAAATGCAGCTGGGCGCCCCGATTTGCACTTGCACGATCTTCGTCACACAGGACTGACTTTCGCAGCGGCCGCGGGAGCGACGACGGCGGAACTGATGCTGCGTGCGGGTCACTCGTCGTCCGAAGCCGCACTGCGATACCAGCACGCCACGCGTGAGCGAGATCAGATGCTTGCCGAGACTCTTGACGTACTTCTCAAGAAGTCGAAGAGCCGCGAAGCGGACAAGCCGGGTGAGTAGATGTTTGCGAGGAGGCGCGAGTTGCTTCGTGACTTCGGCGCTCGCGACTCTTCGCAGTCGGCAGGTTTTTGGGCAGGATCTGGGCAGGAACTTCGATCGATTGGGCAGGTTTGGGCAGGTAGCAGAGGACAAACGTGGTCACTGGCGGTCACTGCCGGATACCCGGAAACCCTTGAAATTACAGGGTTTTCGCTCGAAAAGCCTTGGAGCGGGCGACGGGAATCGAACCCGCGTTCTCAGCTTGGGAAGCTGATGTTCTGCCGCTGAACTACACCCGCGACCGCCCCATCGTAGTAGCGAGAGGACTTCTGGCTCCAGAGCGGTTCCCGTCCGCGGCCGGTGTTACGGGGCAGTATCGTTGCCAGCGATATGGTCCTCTCCGACAAGTCCATCAAAGAGGCGCTCGCCGCGGGTCGCATCATCATCGACCCCCTCGGCGAGGACTGCATCCAGCCCTCCTCGGTCGACCTGCACGTGGACCAACTCTTCAGGGTCTTTCGCAACCACAGCCAGCGCGTGATCGACGTGCGCGAGGCCCAGGAGGACCTGACCGAGCTGATCGACGTCGGCACCGACTCGCCGATGATCCTGCACCCGGGCGAGTTCTTGCTGGGCTCGACCATCGAGCGGGTCGCCCTGCCTGACGATCTCGTGGCCCGCCTCGAGGGCAAGAGTTCGCTCGGCCGCCTAGGGCTCTTGATCCACTCGACGGCCGGGTTCGTCGACGCCGGCTGGGACGGGCACTTGACGTTGGAGCTCTCCAACGTGGCGAACCTGCCCATCACGTTGTATCCGGGCATGAAGATCGGCCAGATCAGCTTCTTCGAGATGACGACGCCGGCCGACCGGCCGTATGGGGCTGAGGGTCTGGGCTCGAAGTACCGGGGCCAGCGCGGCCCCACGGCCAGTCGGTACTCGGAGAATTTCAAGAAGTAGCGGTTCGACAGCGGTTCAACGGAAGGGACGTCAGTGGCGGCACGGATCATCATCGGACTCCTGATCACCGTCATCTGCGGGGCGATCGCCGGACGGCGCTTCTACTGGCTCTCGCGGCTGATTCGCAGCGGCCAGGCGGCCCCGCGCCGCTGGAACGGCTTCGCGCCGGCGGCGGAGGCCGAGGTCGTCGAGGTCGCGGGTCAGAGGAAGCTGTTGCGCTGGAGCGTGCCCGGCACCGCCCACTTCTTCACCATGTGGGGCTTCACGGTGCTGCTCCTCACCATCATCGAGGCCTACGGCGCCCTCTTCAACCGCAATTTCCACATCCCCCTGATCGGCACGAACGGGATCGTCGCCTTCATCGAGGACTTCTTCTCGGTCGCGGTACTCGTCTCACTCGTCGTCTTCACCGTGATCCGGATCCGCCAGGCCCCGGCCCGCAAGGACCGCTCGAGCCGCTTCTACGGTTCGCACCTGGGGGCCGCGTGGCTGACGCTGGCGCTGATCTCACTCGTGATCATCACGCTCCTGCTCTATCGCGCGGCCCAGATCAACACCGGACACTTCCCGTTCTCGCACCCCTTCACGGGATGGGTCGGTTACGGCGGTCCCCTCCCGGGCCACGGTCCACTGCCGGTCGCCTCGTCGTGGGCATTCGCCTCGAAGGTTGTCGCCAGTTGGCTGCACCCCTTGGGATACGGGGTGAACAGCACGCTCGAGGCCGTCTTCCTGCTCGCCAACATCGCCGTCATCATGGGATTCCTGGTCTTCGTCTCCTATTCGAAGCACCTGCACATCTTCATGGCTCCCGTGAACGTCGCCTTCTCGCGTCGGCCGCGCGCGCTGGGCGCTCTCGACAAGACGCCCGACATGGACATGGAGCACGTGACCGAGGACACGGTCTTCGGCGCGGGATCAGTCAGGGACTTCACTTGGAAGCAGATGCTGGACTTTGCCACCTGCACCGAGTGCGGGCGCTGCCAGTCGGTCTGTCCGGCCTGGACGACGGGAAAGCCTCTCAGCCCCAAGCTCGTCATCATGGGACTGCGCGAGAACATGTTCGCCTCGGCCGACTACCTGCTCTCGGGTGAGGGCGAGCCCGAGCGGCTGGTGCCCACGGTGATCGACCCCGACGTGCTCTGGAGCTGCACCACGTGCGGCAGCTGCGTCGAGCAGTGCCCGGTCGACATCGAGCACGTCGACGCCATCATCGACATGCGCCGCTACGAGGTCCTGATGGAGTCGCGCTTTCCCAGCGAGGCGGGCCTCATGCTGCGCAACATGGAGAACCAGGGCGACCCGTGGGGTCTGGGGTCGTCCAAGCGCACCGACTGGCTGGCCGCACTCGACTTCGAGGTGCCGGTGGTCGCTGAATCAATCCCCGAGGACGTCGAGTACCTCTACTGGGTGGGATGTGCGGGAGCACTCGACGAGCGCGCCCGCAAGCAGGTGGAATCCACCGCGCGCATGCTGCACCGCGCCGGGGTCAAGTTCGCGATCCTCGGGCCCAACGAGAGCTGCACCGGGGATCCCGCGCGGCGCCTGGGCAACGAGTACCTCTTCCAGGAGATGGCCAAGGCCAACGTCGCGACGTTGAACGGCGTGGGTGCGAAGAAGATCGTGGCGTCCTGTCCGCACTGCTTCAACACGATCAAGAACGAGTACCCGTCGTTGGGCGGCGACTACGAGGTGGTCCACCACTCCGAGCTGATGGGTCACCTCGTCGCGAGCGGACGTCTGGTGCCCGGGATCAACTACACCGGCACCGTCACCTACCACGACCCCTGCTATCTGGGCCGTCACAACCGGATCTTCGACGAGCCGAGGAACGTCCTGTCCGCGGTGCCCGGCGTCACCCAGATCGAGATGGAGAGGCATCGCGAACGCGGGTTCTGTTGCGGGGCCGGGGGAGCGCGCATGTGGATGGAAGAAACCATCGGCAAGCGCATCAACATGGACCGCACCGAAGAAGCCCTCGGCACCGGGGCCGACGTCGTCTCGACGGCGTGCCCCTTCTGCATGATCATGCTGGACGACGCGGTGAAGGCCTCGGGCCGCGAGGATGTCGCAGTCCTCGACATCTCCCAGGTGGTCGAGCGCTCCCTGGGCTAGCCCGCCGCCATGTCGACGGCGTTCACCCGGGTAGGTCGCACCGTGACGATGACGCGCGACGCGCCCGGACCGTCCCAGGCGCGCAGGTCCGCCCCGTACTTCGCGCCCACTTTGTCGGCGAACGTGTAGTCGGGGTCGTCGACGATCTCGGCGTCGCCGCGCACCTCGAGGTACCTCGTGGGTCGCACGGGATCGAGGATGAAGAACGTCATCCCCGGATGGGCCTTCAGGTTCTTCACCTTCTGGCGCGAGGTGTGCAGGGAGAGCCTGATCTCGCCGTCCTCGGCGAGGAACCACACGGCCGAGAGCTGGGGGCGCACGTCGGGGCCGTTGGTGGCCAGGATCGCCGTGGCGCTCTCGAGGAGGTCGCGGTGCGAGTCGGGGATCGTGGGAGTGGTCATAGGCGCACCTTATTGCTGGACGTCGCCCGATTCCACCGTGAAGTACTACGTCGCACCTACTAAGGTTGGCCTTATGACTTCGCGACAACCCACTCCCGACCAGGTGGCGCGCGCCCTCCAGTTGAGCATCCGCCTGCTCAACCACCGGCTCCGCGTGGCGCCGGTCGACACCGGGCTCGCCCTGCCCGAGGCCTCGGCGCTCGCGCGACTCGACCGCCTGGGCGCGAGCGACGTGACGACGCTCGCGCGCGCCGAGGGCATCAGCGCACAGTCGATCGGCGCGACGATCGCCACCCTCGAGAGCCGCGGCTACGTCGAGCGCCGCCTCGACCCCGAGGATGGGCGCCGCCGGGTGCTGGTTCTCAGCGAGGCGGGCGCGGCGGCTCTCGCCGCGCGCCGCACCCAGCGGGCCGACCAACTGGCGCGCGCCCTCGCTGAGGACTTCACGGTCGACGAGCTCGCGCGACTCCTTGACGCCGCGCCGTTGATCGAGCGTCTGGCCGAACGGTTGTGACGACGACGCTCGATGCCCCGCCGAGCCGCTACCGGTGGATCGCACTGTCCAACACGACGGCGGCCGTCTTCATGTCGGCCCTCGACGGCTCGATCGTCCTCATCGCGCTGCCGCCCATCTTTCGCGGAATCCACCTCGACCCGTTGGCGCCGAGCTCGATCGGCTACCTGCTCTGGATGATCATGGGGTACCGGCTCGTCCAGGCCGTCCTCGTCGTCACGGTCGGTCGCTTCGGCGACATGTTCGGGCGCGTGCGCATCTACAACGCGGGCTTCGTCGTCTTCACCGCCGCCTCGATCCTGCTCTCCTTCGATCCCTTCACGCGCGGGGGCGGGGCGACGTGGCTGATCGGCTGGCGGGTGTTGCAGGCGATTGGCGGATCGATGCTCATGGCGAACTCGGCGGCGATTCTGACCGACGCCTTCCCCGCGAGCCAGCGCGGCTTCGCCCTCGGGATCAACCAGGTGGCGGCCCTCGCCGGGCAGTTCGTGGGGCTCGTCGCCGGGGGACTGCTCGCCTCGATCGACTGGCGCCTCGTCTTTTGGATCAACGTGCCCATCGGTCTCTTCGGCACGATCTGGGCCTACCTGCAACTGGTCGAGACCGGCGAGCGCAAGCCCGGGCGCATCGACTGGGCCGGCAACGTCACCTTCGCCCTGGGACTGGGCGCCCTGCTCTGGGGCGTGACCCAGGGCGTGCAGCCCTACCACGGCCAGGCGATGGGCTGGTCCAATCCGATGGTGGTGCTCGAGCTCGGCGGCGGGATTCTCCTGCTCGGCCTCTTCGCGTTCCTCGAGCGCCGCGCCGTCGATCCGATGTTCGACCTCGCACTCTTTCGCATCCGAGCCTTCTCGGCCGGCAACGTCGCCGCGTTTCTCGTGTCTCTTGTGCGCGGCGGCCTGCAGTTCATCCTCGTGATCTGGCTCCAGGGGATCTGGCTGCCCCTGCACGGCTACTCCTTCTCGCGCACGCCGCTCTGGTCGGGGGTGTTCCTGCTTCCCATGACGGTCGGCATGCTGCTCGCCGGACCCCTCTCGGGGTACCTGTCGGATCGCTTCGGCTCGCGCCGACTCGCGACGAGCGGACTGGTGGTCTTCGGGGCCAGCCTGCTCGGACTGCTGGCGCTGCCCGTGAGCTTCTCCTACGCGCCCTTCGCGATTCTGATCACTCTCAACGGCATCGGCGGGGGGATGTTCGCCGCGCCCAACACGTCATCGATCATGGGCTCGGTGCCGGCGAATCAGCGCGGCGAGGCCTCGGGGATGCGCGCCACCTTCATGAACTCGGGCACCGCGCTCTCGATCGGCGTCTTCTTCTCGATCATGATCGCCGGACTCGCCCGCCACTTGCCCCAGGCGCTCTCGAGCGGCCTCGTCGCGCGCGGCGTGCCGGTCGCGGCGGCCCAGCACGTGGCGACGCTGCCGCCCGTGGCCTCGCTGTTCGCCACCTTGCTCGGGGTCAATCCCATCGCACATCTGCTCGCGGCGAGCCACGTGCTCGCGAACCTCGCCAATCCGACGGCGGTCACCTCGCCGCGCTTCTTCGCGCACCTCTTGAGTCACCCCTTCGGCGAGGGACTCGCGCCGGTTCTCTGGGCGAGTGTCGCCTGCACCGTGGCGGCGCTGCTCGCCTCGGCCTCGCGCGGGCGTGACGCGCGCCGCAGCGAAGCGGCGATCGTCGTCGACGTCGACGCCGACCACTAGTCGAGAGAAAGTGACGAGTTCACACGCCCGAAACACGTCGCTAACGGTTCCGAAATCCTCGCTTGACACACTGGGTCAAACGAGGTCAGCGCTGCCCTCCTGTCTCAAGAAGGAGCGGATGTGTTCGCGACCGTCATCCCCTATCCCAGTTGGTTGAATCCGGCGGACAATACGTGGCAGCTGGTGGCCGCCACGCTGGTGGGACTCATGAGCCTGCCCGGGCTCGCCGTCCTCTACGGCGGCCTGGTGCGCAAGAAGTGGATCGTGAACACCATGCTCATGGTCTTCGCGGGCTTCTCTCTCACGCTCGTCGTCTGGATGCTCTGGGGCTACAACCTGGCCTTTGGACCCCAGTCGCACTTTGGTCCGACGGGATCGTTCTGGAGCGGCTTCATCGGCCACTTCAAGCCGCTCTCGACCGCCGGCGCCGAGCAGGGCCAGGCGGTCTCGGGAGCGAACACTCTCATTCCCTTCCACTTCCCGACGGCGACGCTCGCCTACTTCCAGTTCGTCTTCGCCGCGATCACGCCGCTGCTCTTCCTCGGCGGGTTGGTGGGGCGCCTCAAGTTCAAGGCGTGGCTTCTGATCGTGCCGCTGTGGATCACCCTCATCTACTGCGTGAACGCGGCGCTGCTCTGGGGCGGGGGCTTCTTCGCCCAGAAGGGCGCGGTCGACTACTCCGGTGGTTACGTCATCCACCTCTCGGCCGGCGTGGCCGCCTTCGTGGGCGCGGCCATCGTCGGCCCGCGCCGCTGGCAGGACCGCGAGAACGCGTTCCCGAGCAACCTGATGATGGTGGCCGTGGGAGCGGGCATCCTCTGGATGGGCTGGAACGGCTTCAACGGCGGCGACCCCTTCTACGCCGGCGCGGACGCGGCGAGCGCCGTGTTGAACACGAACGTGGCCACGGCGATCGGCGTGCTGACGTGGCTTCTCATGGACATGTTCTTCTCGCGCCAGAAGAAGCCGACGTTCCTCGGTGCGATCAACGGCATGCTCTGCGGACTGGTCGCCATCACCCCGAGCGCGGGCTGGGTGAACGGGACCGGGGCGATCTTCGTGGGCCTCATCGCCTCCTCGATCGTCTGGGTCGCGTGGAACTACCTGTCACGCGTTCGTCCCTTCTCCAAGGTGGACGACGCGATGGGCGTCGTCTACACCCACGGCATCGCCGGACTGGTCGGCGGACTGCTGGTGGGCGTGCTGGCTGATCCGGGCATGACCCAGTACGGGGTGTCGGGCGCGCACTACAAGGGACCGGGCGGCTTCTCGGTCGGCGGGTGGTTCTACACCCACTCGTTCCACCAGCTCTGGGAGCAGTTCCTCGCCGCGAGCTGGATCATCGTCTTCACCGGCATCGGCACCGCCGTGGTCTTCTATATCGTGAAGGCCGTGGTCGGACTGCGCGAAACGGACGAGGTGCTCGCCCTCGGTGACATCGGCATCCACGAGGAAGAGGCCTTCCCGGAGCCGACCTTCGGTGAGCCGCTCCTCACCCCCAGCCACACGCACCCCGACAACCTGTAAGGAGAGATCCATGAAACTAGTAACCGCCGTAGTGAAGCCCTTCAAACTCGACGAGGTGAAGGTCGCTCTCACCAAGCTCGGGGTGTCGGGCATGACGGTGACCCAGGCGCGCGGCTTCGGTCGCCAGGGCGGACACATCGAGATCTACCGGGGTCGCGAGTACGAGTTCGACTTCATCGACAAGATCCGCATCGAGGTCGCCTGCACCGACGAGCAGCTCGACGCGGTGATCGACGCGATCGTCGCTTCGGCCCGCACCGGCACCGTCGGTGACGGCAAGGTCTGGGTCACCGACGTCGTGCGCGTGGTGCGCGTGCGAACCGATGAACGCGGGCCCGACGCGTTGTAGTCCATTCCCCCCCGGACTAGCCAACCCACCATCGCCGGTGGGTGAGGGAACCACGAGGACCGGCCCGCGGGCCGGTCCTCGTGGTGTCATCGGCCCTGATCGGCAGGATCGTTTCCGGTAGACAGCGGGGGTGACTGGTTAGCCGGCCTGGCGCGCGACGGCGGCCGCGGCGGCCTTGGCCGCCTCGGGGTCGCCGAGGTATCCCGCTTCGACGATGTCGAGGCTCGCGTCCAAGCGGATGCGATAGGGGATGCCCGTCGGGATCTCGAGGCTCGCGATGTCGTCCTCGCTGATGTTCTCCAGGATCATGCGCACTGCGCGCAGCGAGTTGCCGTGCGCCACGACAATGACGCTGCCGCCGCGCGTCGACTCGCGGCGCAGGTCCTCGTTGATCACGTCGGCGAGGTAGGGGCGCACGCGCGCGACGACGTCTTTCAAACACTCGGTCGCGGGCAGGAAGTTCGCCGGCACGTCGCGATAGCGCGGGTCGTTACCGACCGCGCGCGGGTCGTCGTCGGCGAGCGTGGGCGGGGGCACGTCGTAGCTGCGCCGCCAGAGGGTGACCTGCTCGAGGCCGAACTTCTCCGCGGTCTGCTTCTTGTCCTGACCCGTCAGGGCTCCGTAGTGGCGCTCGTTGAGCCGCCAGCTACGCGTGACCGGCAGCCAGGAGCGGCCGGCCTCGTGCAGGGCGATCTCGGCGGTGCGGATCGCGCGGGTGAGAACCGACGTGTGCAGCACCCGCAGGTCGAGGTCGGCCTCGCGCAGGAGACGGCCCGCCTGGGCCGCCTCGTCTTCGCCGAGGGGGGTCAGGTCGACGTCGGTCCAGCCCGTGAAGAGGTTGAGCTCGTTCCACGCGGACTGGCCGTGTCGCAGGAGGATCAGATCGGACACGGTCTCAGCGTACCGAGCCCCGGCAGGGGGTGGTTCCGCGCCCCCGCGCCAGAAGCCCTGGAATTCCAGGGGTTTCGAGAGTCTTGGCCTATCTGTCACATAACGTAGATACTTTCTTGACAAGTAGGGGCTCAAGTTAGTACACTGGTCCGCGTGAGTCGTGGGCATCTGGACGGTCCGGCCCCCGCAACGAAGGAGCATCATGGCTAAGGCAGTCGGCATCGACCTGGGAACGACCAACTCGGTCGTCAGCGTGCTGGAGGCGGGCGAACCCGTCGTCATCCCCAACGCGGAGGGCGGTCGCACTACGCCGTCGGTGGTGGGTTTCTCCAAGACCGGCGAGGTGCTGGTCGGCGAAGTCGCCAAGCGTCAGGCGATCACCAACCCCGAGCGCACCATCCGCTCGGTCAAGCGTCACATGGGCGAGAACTGGACCGTCGACATCGACGGCACCAAGTACACGGCCCAGGAGATCTCGGCGCGCATCCTGCAGAAGCTCAAGCGCGACGCCGAGGCCTACCTCGGTGACACCGTGACCCAGGCCGTCATCACCGTGCCGGCCTACTTCAACGACGCCCAGCGCACCGCCACCAAGGAGGCCGGTCAGATCGCGGGCCTCGAGGTATTGCGCATCGTGAACGAGCCCACCGCGGCCGCGCTCGCCTACGGCCTCGACAAGGGTCCGGCCGAGCAGACGGTCCTCGTCTTCGACTTGGGCGGCGGCACGTTCGACGTGTCGGTCCTCGAGATCGCCGACGGCGTCTTCGAGGTGAAGTCCACCCACGGCGACACCCACCTGGGTGGCGACGACTGGGACGACGCCGTGATGCAGTGGCTCATCAAGACGTTTAAGGACACCGAGGGCGTGGACCTGGCCACTGACAAGATGGCCGTCCAGCGCCTGAAGGAGGCCGCCGAGAAGGCGAAGATCGAGCTCTCCAGCGTTCAGGAGACGACGGTCAACCTGCCCTTCATCACCGCGACGGCCGAGGGCCCCAAGCACCTCGACCTGAAGCTCTCACGAGCCAAGTTCAACGAGCTGACCGCCGACCTCGTCGAGCGCTGCCGCAAGCCCTTCGACCAGGCGATCAAGGACGCCGGGCTGACGCTTGACAAGATCGACCACGTCATCCTGGTCGGCGGCTCGACGCGCATCCCCGCGGTCCAGGAGCTCGTCACCCGCGTGACCGGCAAAGAGCCCAACAAGGGCGTCAACCCCGACGAGGTCGTCGCCGTCGGCGCGGCCGTGCAGGCCGGCGTCTTGAAGGGCGACGTGAAGGACATCCTCCTGCTCGACGTGACCCCGCTGTCTCTCGGCATCGAGACCAAGGGCGGCGTGATGACCAAGATCATCGAGCGCAACACGACGATCCCGACCAAGAAGTCCCAGATCTTCACGACGGCCGACGACAACCAGCCGAGCGTGGAGGTGCACGTCCTCCAGGGCGAGCGCGAGATGGCCTCCTACAACCAGACCCTGGGCAAGTTCCAGCTGGTGGGGATCCCGCCCGCGCCGCGCGGCGTGCCCCAGATCGAGGTGACCTTCGACATCGACGCCAACGGCATCGTGCACGTCTCGGCGAAGGACCAGGCGACCGGCGCGACCCAGTCGATGACGATCACCGGCGGCTCCTCGCTCTCCAAGGAGGAGATCGACCGCATGGTGCGCGACGCCGAGGCCCACGCCGAGGACGACCGCAAGCGCCGCGACGAGGCCGAGGTGCGCAACAACGCCGACGGGCTGGTCTACCAGACCGAGAAGCTGTTGAAGGACCAGGCCGAGTCGTTCCAGGGCAGTGAGCGCGACGACGTCGAGGCCGGACTCGCCGGTCTCAAGGAGGCCCTCGCGGGCACCGACGTCGAGGCGATCAAGGCCGCGACGGAGAAGCTCCTCACCGCGAGCCAGGGATTCAGCCAGCGCCTCTACGAGGAGGCGGCCAAGGCCAACGCCAGCGCCGGCACCGGCGCCGGCGAATCTGCGGCCGGCAACGACGACGAGATCGTCGACGCCGAGATCGTGGAGTGACCGTGGGAGATGAGTCGTTGAACGACGCCGTCGAGGCGGCTGAGGAGATCGTCGCCGAGGCCAACGCCAGCGCCGGCTTCGATGCCGGCGCCGACGCGCCCGGCGAGGTCGACGAGCGCAGCGACGTCGAGCGCGAGCGCGACGAGTACCTGGGGACGCTCCAGCGCCTCCAGGCGGACTTCGAGAACTACCGCAAGCGCGTGGCGCGTCAGGCCGACGACGCGGCCACGCGCGCCGCGGGCGATCTCGTGGCGAAACTCCTGCCCGTGCTCGACGCGTTCGACCTCGCAGTCGCGCACTTCACCGCGGCCGACACCGACGAAGGCATAGCCCTCGCCCAGGCGCGCGGGCTCACCCTCGACACGTTGGCCAAGGAAGGCCTCGAGCGCATCGACGAGGTGGGTGTGCTGTTCGATCCCACCGTGCACGACGCGGTCGCCCACGACGCGGGCGACGGCGAGAGCCAGGTGGTCGAGGAGGTCCTGCGGGCCGGCTATCGCTGGAAGGGAGCGGTGCTGCGCCCGGCGATGGTGAGAGTGAAGGGCTAGATGGCCGAACGAGAGTGGTTCGACAAGGACTACTACAAGGTGCTGGGCGTCACGTCGAGCGCGACGGACAAGGAGATCACCCGCGCCTATCGCAAGCTCGCGAAGGAACTCCACCCCGACACGAACCCCGGCAGCGAGGAGAAGTTCAAGGAGATCTCCGCCGCCTACGACGTGCTCGGTGACGCGGACAAGCGCAAGGAGTACGACGAGGTGCGCCGCCTAGGCCCGGCCGCGGCCGGTTTCGGTGGTGGCGGCTTCGGCGGAGGATTCGGGGCCAACGCGGCCGACTTCGGCGACCTCGGGGACCTCTTCGGGGGTCTCTTCGGGGGACGGCGCCAGCGCGCCGCGCGCGGCGCCGACGTGGAGACCGCCCTGCACCTCGCCTTCAAGGACGCGGTGCAGGGCATCACGACGACCGTGACCCTGCCGAGCAACGAGGCCTGTCACACCTGCGGCGGCCGCGGTGCGGCGCCGGGCAGCGGGTTCGTGACCTGTGAGCGCTGCGGCGGACGCGGCGTGTTGAACGACGACCAGGGTCCCTTCGCGATGTCGAGCATCTGCCCGGTCTGTCAGGGACGCGGCGGGCGCATCGTGACGCCCTGTCCGACGTGCGCGGGCACCGGACGCGAGCCCTCCTCTCGTCGCGTGAACGTGCGCATCCCGCCCGGGGTGGTCGACGGCCAGCGCATCCGCTTGAAGGGCAAGGGCAATCCCGGTTCTCGCGGCGGCCCGGCCGGTGACCTCTTCGTCGACGTGCACGTGGCGAGCGAGCCCAACTTCGCCCGGCGCGGCCGCGACGTCACGACGAACGTGACCGTGCCAATCACCGCCGCCATGCTCGGCACCACGGTGACGGTGCCCACGTTGGACGATCCGGTCACCCTGAAGGTGCCCGCCGGCACCCAGGCCGGCCAGACCATGCGCGTGCGCGGGCGCGGCGTGCCGGCCCACGGAAAGAACCCGGCGGGCGACCTGCTCGTGACCGTCCAGGTCGCGATCCCCAAGAAGTTGAACAAGGAGCAGCGCAGCGCCGTCGAGCGCCTGGCGCACGCGCTCGGTGAGGACGAGTCGTGACCGAGCGGCGCGTCGACCACGCGGTCTACGTGATCTCGGTCTTCGCCGAGTTGGCGGGCGTTCACCCCCAGACGCTGCGCAACTACGAGCGCTCGGGCCTGCTCGCGCCGCGGCGCACGAGGGGCGGCTCGCGCCGCTTCTCCGACGAGGACCTGGCCGCCCTGCGGCGCATCCAGCAGCTGACCAACGAGGGCGTGAACTTAGAGGGCGTGAAGCGCATCATGGCCTTGGAAGCCGACGTGGCGCGACTCACCGAGGAGATCGCCTCGCTGCGCCAGAGCGTGCGCGAGAGCGTCGAAGACACCCATCGCCAGTACCGGCGCGACCTCGTGCCGGTGAAGAACGCCCTCGCACTCCTCAGCGACCTGCGACGTGAGAAAGGACGCTCGTGACCCTCGACCCCCAACGCTGGACGGTGAAGACCCGCGAGGCCTTCCAGGCGGCGACCACCCAGGCCGCGGCCGCCGGGAACCCCTACGTCACCCCGGCGCACCTGCTGCTGGCTCTCCTCAACCAGCCCGAGGGCGTGGCCCGGCCGCTGCTGGCCGCGGCCTCGCTCGATCCCATCGCGGTCGCGGCCACACTGAGTGAGAAGGTGGCGAGCGAGCCGCGCGCCGTCGGCGGCTCCCAGCCGGGGCTCTCGGCCGAGGCCCGTCGCGGCCTCGAGGCCGCCGACGAGCTGCGCGCCGACTTAGGGGATGAGTACCTCTCGGTCGATCACGTCCTCGTCGCCTGGGCCGACCTCGTAGGCACGACCCGCGAGGCGCTGCTCGCCGCGCTACGCACCATTCGCGGCAGCGCGCGCATCACGTCAGAGAACCCCGAGGAGACCTTCCAGAGCCTCGAGAAGTACGGGCGCGACCTCACGACGCTCGCGAGAAGCGGCAAGTTGGACCCGGTCATCGGACGCGACGACGAGATCCGCCGGGTGATCCAGGTCCTCAGTCGGCGCACCAAGAACAACCCGGTTCTGATCGGCGAACCGGGCGTCGGCAAGACCGCCATCGTCGAGGGCCTCGCCCTGCGCATCGTCGAGGGCGACGTGCCCGAATCCTTGCGCGATCGGCGCCTGCTCGCGCTCGACCTCGCCTCGATGGTCGCCGGGGCGAAGTATCGCGGCGAGTTCGAAGAGCGATTGAAGGCGGTCCTCAAGGAGATCGAGGACGCCAAGGGCGAGGTCATCACCTTCATCGACGAGCTGCACACGATCGTCGGCGCCGGCGCGAGCGAGGGTTCGATGGACGCGGGCAACATGATCAAGCCGCTGCTCGCGCGCGGCGAGTTGCGCCTGATCGGCGCGACGACGCTGGACGAGTACCGCCAGTACATCGAGAAGGACGCCGCGCTCGAGCGGCGCTTCCAGCAGGTCTTCGTGGGAGAGCCCTCCATCGAGGACACCGTGGCGATCCTGCGCGGCCTGAAGGAGCGCTACGAGGTGCATCACGGCGTGCGCATCCAGGACGCCGCCATCGTGGCCGCCGTCACCCTCTCGCAGCGCTACGTGGCGAACCGCTTCCTGCCCGACAAGGCGATCGACCTGATGGACGAGGCGGCCTCGAAATTGCGCATCGAGATCGACTCGATGCCGACCGAGCTCGACGTCGTCATCCGGCGCATCCGCCAGCTCGAGATCGAGCGCGTGGCCCTCGCCGCCGAGACCGACGCGGCCAGCCGCGACCGATTGGAGGCCCTCGACGCCGAACTCGCCGAGCAGCGCGAGAAGTCCGACGCACTGGCCGCGCGCTGGCAGGCCGAGCGCACCGTCATCCAGAAGATCCAAGACGCCAAGGGCGAGCTCGAGGACAAGCGCGCCGAGGCCGAACGGCTGGAGCGCCAAGGCGACCTTGCCGGAGCCTCGGCCCTGCGCTACGGCACCGTGCCCGAGCTCGAGCGCACGATCGAGGCCGCCACCGCCGAACTGGCCGACCTCCAGGCCCACGGGGCGTTCCTGAAAGAAGAGGTCGACGCCGAGGACATCGCCGAGGTCGTGAGCCGCTGGACCGGCGTGCCGGTCGCCAAGCTCCTAGAGGGCGAGGTCGACAAGCTGCTGCGTATGGAAGAACTGCTGCACAGCCGCGTGGTGGGCCAGGACGAGGCGGTCACCGCCGTGGCGAATGCCATCCGGCGCAGCCGCGCCGGACTGGGCGATCCGCACCGGCCGATCGGCTCGTTCCTCTTTCTTGGCCCGACCGGGGTCGGCAAGACCGAGCTTGCCCGCGCGCTCGCCGAGTTCCTCTTCGACGACGAGACGGCGATGGTGCGCATCGACATGAGCGAGTACATGGAGAAGTTCTCCGTCTCTCGCCTCGTGGGCGCGCCCCCGGGCTATGTCGGCTACGAGGAGGGCGGCCAGCTCACCGAGTCGGTGCGCCGGCGCCCCTACGCGGTGGTGTTGCTCGACGAGATCGAAAAGGCCCACCCGGACGTCTTCAACATCCTGCTCCAGGCCCTCGACGACGGGCGCCTCACCGACGGACAAGGCCGCACGGTCGACTTCACCAACGTGGTCTTCATCATGACGAGCAACTTGGCGGGAGATCCCATCGACTTCTTCCGTCCCGAGTTCGTGAACCGCATCGACGAGATCATCCGCTTCCGCTCTCTCGATGAGTCCGACCTCGCGGTCATCGTGGGCATCCAGCTCGGACGACTCCGCCGGCGCCTCGCCGAGCGACGCCTCAGCCTCGACGTGACGCCCGCCGCATCCGCGCTGCTCGCCCACGAGGGATACGACCCGGACTACGGCGCGCGGCCCTTGAAGCGCGTCATCCAGCGTCGCGTCGAGGACCCGCTGGCGTTGAAGGTGCTCGAGGGCACGTATCGAGACGGCGACACGATCACCGTCGACGCGCGAGACGGACAGCTCGTCTTCACGTAAAAGCGGAAATCGCGCTGGGATAGGCTTGGTCGTAGGCCAACTCGAGGAGCGCCGTGCCCGCAACAGTCGTAGTCGGAACGCAGTGGGGCGACGAGGGCAAGGGCAAACTCACCGACCTGCTCGCGCGCGAGATGGACGTCGTCGTTCGCTACCAGGGCGGTCACAACGCCGGGCACCGCATCGTCGTGGGCGGCGAGGCCTTCGCGTTGCAACTCGTGCCCTCGGGCGTGCTCTATGAGCACATCACGCCGGTGATCGGCAACGGCGTCGTCGTCGATCCCAGGGTCCTGCTCGAGGAGATCGACACGCTCAGCGCCAAGGGTGTCGACTGCTCGCGCCTGCTGGTATCGGGCAACGCGCACCTCATCATGCCGTACCACCAAGAGCTCGACCGCCTGACCGAGCGCTTCCTCGGCAAGAACGCGCTGGGCACCACCAAGCGGGGTATCGGGCCGGCCTACGCCGACAAGTCCGCGCGCGTGGGCCTGCGCGTCCAGGACCTGCTCGATCCCAAGATCTTTCGCCAGAAGCTCGACGTCGTCTTGCACGAGAAGAACCTCATCCTCTCCAAGGTCTACAACCGCCTGCCGATGAAGGCCGACGAGATCGCCGAGAAGTACCTCGACGTCTACGCCGGACGCCTCGCGCCGATGATCGCCGACACCGTGACCTTCGTGCACGACGCGCTGGCCAACGGCAAGCGCATCCTGTTAGAGGGCGCGCAGGCGACCTTCCTCGACCTGGATCACGGGACCTACCCCTTCGTCACCTCCTCGAACCCGGTCGCCGGGGGCGCCGCGACGGGCTCGGGACTCGGCCCGCGCGATCTCACGCGCATCGTGGGCATCGCCAAGGCCTACATCACGCGCGTGGGCGCGGGGCCGTTCCCCACTGAGCTCGACGGCGAGATGGGCGACCTGCTGGTCGAGCGCGGTCACGAGTTCGGCACCAACACCGGGCGGCGCCGTCGCGTCGGCTGGTTCGACGCGGTGATGGCCCGCCAGGCGGTTCGCTTGAACTCGTTGAGCGAGATCGCGATCACCAAGCTCGACGTGCTCGACACGCTCGAGGAGATCAAGGTCTGCGTCGCCTACGAGGCGAACGGCGTGCGCTACGACTACCCGCCCTATCACCAGTCGGTGCTGCACGACGTGACCCCCATCTACGAGTCGGTGCCCGGCTGGAAGAGCGACCTGACGCGCTTCACGCGCTTCGAGGACCTGCCGAGTGAGGCCCGCGACTACGTGGGCTTCTTGCGCGAGGCCATCGGTATTCCCATCGTGACCGTCGGCGTGGGGCCGGGTCGCGAGCAGTTCGTCCGCCCGTGACGCGTGTCGTCGTCGTCGGCGCCGGCGCGCGCGAGCACGCCCTCGCCCTGGCGATCTCACATCGCGCCGAGGTGATCGTCACCCCGGGCAACGCCGGCATCGCCGCGCACGGGCTTGTCTGCTCGACGGATTCCGTGGCCAGCCTCGGCGCCGACCTCGTCGTGGTGGGACCCGAGCAGCCCCTGGTCGAGGGGCTCGCCGACGAGCTGCGCGCCGCCGGCGTCGCCGTCGTTGGTCCCGGGCGCGAGGGCGCGCGCCTGGAGGGCTCCAAGGCCTACCTGAAAGACTTCCTCGCCGCGGCCGGGGTGCCGACGGCGGCCTACGCGACCTTCTCGAATGAGGCGGCGGCCCTCGCGCACCTAGAGACCATGACCGCTCCCTACGTCATCAAGACCGACGGACTGGCCGCGGGCAAGGGCGTGCTCGTCACCTCTGACCTCGCGGCCGCGCGCGCCGACGTGCGCGACAAGTTGAGCGGCAGCTCCTTCGGCGCGGCCGGCACCACGGTCGTGCTCGAAGAGGGGCTGGTGGGATTCGAGTGCTCCCTGCACGTTCTCTGTGACGGCACGCGCGCGGTGCCACTGGTCACCGCCCAGGACTTCAAGCGCGTGGGTGACGGCGACGTGGGGGCGAACACGGGCGGCATGGGGGCCTTCGCCCCGCTGCCCGCGGTGTCGGCCGCCGACGTCGAAGCGATCATGGCGACGGTGATCGAGCCCACGCTCGCCGAGCTGAGGCGACGCGGCGTCGAGTATCGCGGTGTCCTCTACGCCGGACTGATGATCGGGCCCGACGGCGCGAAGTTGATCGAGTACAACGTGCGCTTCGGCGACCCCGAGACCGAGGTGCTCGCCCCCCTCTACGGTGAGAGTCTCTTCGCGCTGCTCGAGGCCACGGCCCACGGCGAGCTCGTCGCGCCGGCGCCGCCCGCGGGCGCGGCCGTCACGGTCGTCCTGGCCGCCCAGGGCTATCCGGGCACCCCGCGACGCGGCGACGTGATCTCCGGCCTGGCCGATAACGGCCAGCTGGCGACGCCGGTTCCGGGTGTGAACGTCTATCACGCCGGCACCGCCCGCGACGCCGAGGGCCGCTTCGTCACCGCCGGAGGCCGCGTGCTCGCGATCAGCGCCGTCGCTGATTCGATTGACATCGCCCGAGAGCACGCCTACGCGGCCGCGGCCACCGTATCCTTCGATGGCATGGTGATGCGTACGGACATCGCCGGAAAGGCGGTCTCGTGATCCCCCGCTACGCGCCGCGTGACGTGGCCGCGCTCTTCACCGACGAGCACCGCTTCGACACGATGCTCGAGGTCGAGCTTCTCGCGGCCGAGGCCCTGGCCGAGGTCGGCGTGGTGCCCTCCGGCGACGCCGCGGCCTTGCGCGCGCGCCGCCCGGTCGTCGACGCCGAGTTCGTCGCCGACGTGGCCGCGCGCGAGGCGATCACCAATCACGACACCGCGGCCTTCGTCGACATCGTCCAGGAGCGCATCGGCATGCCCGAGGGCGCCTGGATTCACTACGGCCTGACCTCTTCCGACGTGGTCGACACGGCGCTGTGCGCGACGCTGACGCGCGCCACCGACCTCGCGATCGACGCCGCGCGCGAGCTGCGCGACGCCCTCAGCGCGCGCGCCCTAGAGACGATCGACTGGCCGATCACCGGGCGCACCCACGGCATGCACGCCGAGCCCACCACCTACGGCGCGAAGTTCGCCCTCTTCGCCCTCCAGGTCGAGCGCGACCGCGTGCGCTTAGAGGCCGCGCGAGAGGCCATCGCGGTTGGCAAGCTCTCGGGAGCCGTGGGAACGTACTCGAACATCGACCCCGCGGTCGAGGCGCTGGTCTGTCAGGCGCTGGGCCTCGCCCCGGTGCCCGCGACCCAGGTGATCGCCCGGGATCGCCACGCGCAGGTCCTCTACGCCTTGGCCGCGCTCGGCACCTCGATCGAGGCCTTCGCCCTCGAGGTGCGCCACCTCTCGCGCAGCGAGGTGGCCGAGGCCGCCGAGCCCTTCGCCGCGGGCCAGAAGGGCTCGTCGGCCATGCCCCACAAGCGCAACCCGGTGCTCTCTGAGCGCCTCTGCGGGCTCGCGCGGGTGCTGCGCGGCTATCTCCAGGCGGGGCTCGAGGACGTCGCGCTCTGGCACGAGCGCGACATCTCGCATTCGAGCGTCGAGCGCGTGATCCTGCCCGACGCGTTCGAGCTCGCCATCTACATGGCGCGCGCCGCGCGCGGGCTCGCCGCCGGGCTCGTGCTCTACCCCGAGCGGGCCCTCGAGAACCTGACCGAGGGATCCCTCGGCCTCGTCTTCTCCCAGTCGGTCCTCCTCGCGCTGGTGGATTCCGGGCGAACGCGCGACGACGCCTACCGGCTGGTCCAGGCGGTCTCGCGCACGGCCATCGAGTCGCGGCGCAACTTCCGCGCGGTCCTCGCTGAGGATCCCTCGCTCGGTCTCTCCGAGGCCGACCTCGCGCGGATCTTCGATCCGGCACGCCTGCTCGTGCACCGACAGCGCTTCGTCGCGGCCCTGACCTGGCTGGAGGAGTCGTGAACCTCGAGCCCTTCTACTCGGGCAAGGTCCGCGACCTCTACGCCGTGGGCGAGGACATGATGCTCATGGTCGCCTCGGATCGCCTCAGCGCCTACGACGTCATCATGCGCGAGACGGTTCCCCAGAAGGGTCGCGTCCTCACGGGTCTCACGGACTTTTGGCTATCAGAGTTCTCCGACGTGCCCTCGGCGCTGGTGAGCTGTGACCCGTCGGTGATCGAGACCCACGTCCCGGGATTCGCCGCGCGCCGCGAGTGGCACGGCCGGGCGATGCTGGTGCAGCGCGCGGCGATGCTGCCAATGGAGTGCATCGTGCGCGGGCGCCTCGCCGGACAGGCCTACGAGGAGTATCGGGTCTCGGGCACCGTCCACCACATGGACGCCCCCGCCGGACTGCGCCTGACCGATCCCTTCCCCGCGCCGATGTTCACGCCCTCGACGAAGTCCGAGAGCGGTCACGACGTCAACATCGACCTCGCGGCCGCGGCCGACCTGGTGGGAGCAGAGGTCCTCGCCGAGGCGAGTGAGATCTGCGTGGGGCTCTTTGCTCGCGCGGCCGAGCGTCTCGCGAGCGTGGGCTTGGTGCTTGCCGACACCAAGTTCGAGCTCGGCGTCCTCGACGGCCGACTGGTGGTCTGCGACGAGGTGATCACCCCGGACTCGTCGCGCATCTGGCCCGCCGACCAGGTCGTTTCCGGCGAGGTGCCGCCGTCGTTCGACAAGCAGCCCTTCCGCGACTGGCTCGACGCGCTCGGCTGGGACCGCACCCCGCCGCCGCCCGCGGTGCCGAGCGAGATCATCGCGATCACCAGCGCGCGCTACGTCGAGGCCTACGAGCGCGTGAGCGGTCGCTCGTTATCGGACTGGTACGGTGCGTAGGTGAACTACCCGATCATCGTCGACGTGACGTTGCGCGAGGGGATCGCCGATCCCGAGGGCGCGACCATCGAACGGGCCCTGCCCGCCCTGGGGTTCACCGGCGTCGCCCACGTGCGTACCGGTAAGACCTTCCGCTTCGGCGTCGAGGCCGACAGCGAGACCGACGCCCTGGGCATCGCGCACTCTCTCGCCGAGCGCCTGCTGTCCAATCCGGTGATCGAACGGGCGGTCGCCCGACTCGAGGCCTGATGCGCGTCGGCGTCGTCATCTTCCCGGGATCCAACTGCGAGTACGACGCGGCCTCGGCGATGTCCGAGCTAGGCGCGACGACCGAGTTCGTCTGGCACACCGCGACCGACTTGTCGCACCTCGACGGGGTCATCCTGCCCGGGGGCTTCGCCCACGGCGACTACCTGCGCCCGGGGGCGCTTGCGCGTTTCTCGCCCGTCATGGGCGCGCTCGCCGACTTCGCCCAGAGTGGCGGCGCGGTGCTCGGCATCTGCAACGGGTTCCAGGTCCTCACCGAGGCCGGACTGCTGCCCGGCGCGCTGGTGAAAAACCGGGGCCTCACGTTCCTCTCGATGCCGACGACGCTGGTCGTCACCTCGACACGCTCGGTCCTGACCCGCGCGGCAACCGTCGGCCAGGAACTCGTGATCCCCATCAACCACTTCTCGGGCGCCTACACCTGCGACGACGAGACGTACGCGTCACTCGTCGCGAACGACCAGATCGTCCTGCGCTACCGCGACAACCCGAACGGCTCGCGCGACGACATCGCGGGGATCTCGAACGTCGCGGGCAACGTGGTCGGCCTCATGCCCCACCCGGAGCGCGCGATGTCGACGCTGCTGGGCAGCGCCGACGGGCGGGTACTCCTCGAGGGCTTCGCGTCGGCGCTCGCCGACAGCGCGGCGCTCGTTCGCTAGAGGCTTCCTCTCGGGCGAGGTCCTCGCTGCGCCTCGGCTCTAGATGGCGGAGGCGTCGCCGGCGGCGCGCAGAATCCGTGAGTGGGTCGCGGCCAGGGCGTCGCTCGGTGCACGTTCGCTAGGCCAGGGCGGCGCCAGATCGTCGTCCTCCCATCGCGGCACCAGGTGGAGGTGGAAGTGAAAGACCGACTGCCAGCCGGCCGCCTCGTTGGTCTGGATCAGGGTGAGTCCATCGGGGCGCAACGCTGCTCTGAGCAGTCGAGCGACGTGGATCGCCGTTGAGAACAGGGCGCCGGCCCCATCGGGGTCGATGTCGTAGAGGTTGCGCGAGTGCTCGCGGGGCACGACCAGGGTGTGCCCCGGCGCGGCCGGCGCCCGGTCGAGGAACGCGACCGTCGACGCGTCGTCGTAGACGAGAAGCGCGGGTTCTTCGCCTCGTGCGATGCGACAGAACGGGCAGGCAGAGTCGACACTCATCGTGTCTCCACGATAGGAGTGCCGTGATCGTGCGACACGGACGTCGCGAACGAAGTCGCGCCCACCCGGGATCCCGGGTGGGCGCGAGCGACGACTCCGCGGCTGACTTAGGCGCGCGTGCGGGCGATGCCCGAGCGCTTCAGCACGTCGGCCGAGACGCCCAATTCGCGAAACGCGCTGTAGCCGATTCCGTTGCGCTTGGCGTAGGTCTTGGCCACCTTGATGAATTCCTTCTCGAGGCTGGTCAGGTCAACGCGTGTCGTGAGACGGTCGCGCTCGGTCGCGAGGTCGAAGCGCTTCTGGGTCAATTCAAGGCGTCGGATCGGCGCGGCGGTGACGATTTCCTTGTCAATGCGCGCGATTTGCATCGAAATCGACTCGGGAGTCCGCTTGCGTCCACGGCGACCCTTCCCGGCGGCGATCGCGTCCAGATAGCGGCTTACGATCCTCGATTCGCTGCGTCCCTGCGCCAATTTGGCCTTGTGGTCATCGCTCATCGTGCGCTTCGCGACCTTTTTAACGGCGGGCTTCTTGGTGGCGGTGGCCATTAGGTTCTCCAGACTTCTAGGTTCGATTCCAGTGTAGTGACTCACAGAATACTCACGCCAGATTGTGAATTCATTAAGACTCAAATCAATTTAGACAACTTGCGTAGAACGTCGTTCCGCGGATCCCATCTGTGGGTCGGGGCCATATGGGATAACAGAGATATCAAAACTGAATATGGTTACTCTCCGGAACCTCTAGTGTGGTGTCGTCGCCACTGTCGAGCCAAAACCCAGTCGTTTTGTTGTGTTTCGTCAAACAATTTTTTCTATCAAAATGCCGAAGCGTGTCGCGCGTACTTGAGAGCCAAGCAATATTGCGAACGAAAACGTCCGTGCGATCACGGAAATTACGCATGTTGCCATTAGGGAGATGCGGTGGTGGGCAATTACGACGGAATCCCTTGGCGTTATTGGACTTTGGCGGCTCATCTCGATGGTGGGTTCCGGGGCGGCCGGTAGTTTGGTGGGGTGACTTCTGACTTGCACCGGTCGCTCGGTCTGACCGACGACGAATTCGCCGAGATCTGCCGAGTGCTCGAGCGCGAGCCCAATCACCTCGAGCTCGCCCTCTACGCGGTCATGTGGAGCGAGCACTGCTCGTATAAGTCTTCGCGGCTGCACCTGCGCCGCCTGCCCACCGCGGGCGAGCACGTCTTGGTGGGTCCGGGCGAGAACGCCGGCGTCATCGACGCCGGCGACGGGATCGCGGTGGCCATTCGCATCGAGAGCCACAACCACCCCTCGGCGATCGAGCCGTACCAGGGCGCGGCGACCGGGGTCGGGGGCATCCTGCGCGACGTGTTCACCATGGGCGCGCGCCCGCTGGCGGTGATGGACCCCCTGTTCTTCGGCGACCTGGACAGCGCCCGCCAGCGCTGGCTGGTCGAGGGCGTCGTCTCGGGCATCTCGGGATACGGCAACTCCGTGGGCGTTCCCACCATCGGCGGCGAGCTGACCTTCGACGAGCGCTACGCAGGCAACCCGCTGGTGAACGTGCTGTGCTGCGGCGCGCTGCCGCGCGAGCGCCTGGTGCTCGGCGTCGCCTCGGGACTCGGCAACCTCGCGGTCTTGTTGGGATCGACCACGGGCCGCGACGGGATCGGGGGCGTCTCGGTGCTCGCCTCGGCGGGATTCTCCGACGAGGGAGCCGACGACGCGAAGCGGCCCAGCGTGCAGGTGGGCGACCCCTACGAGGAGAAGAGACTCATCGAGGCCTGCCTCGAGCTGCTCGACTCGGGACTCGTGGTCGGCATCCAGGATCTCGGCGGTGCGGGGCTGGTCTGTGCGACGAGCGAGACAGCCGCGCGCGGCGGCGTCGGCATGGACGTCGACGTGACCGCGGTGCCCCTGCGCGAACTCGGCATGGAGCCTTTCGAGGTCATGACCTCCGAGAGCCAGGAGCGCATGCTCGCCATCATCACCCCCGAGAACTGGGAGGCGGTCGCGGCACTGTGCGCGAAGTGGGAGGTGCGCGCCACCATCGTGGGCAAGGTCACCGCGCCCGAGGTCGACGAGCACGGCCGCGAGGTCGGACTGCTGCGCGTGCGCGACGGCTTCGACGGCGAGGTCCTCGCCACCGTGCCGGCCAAGTCCCTCGCCGACGAGGCCCCCCTCTACGACCGCCCGCGAGAGCGCCCGGCCGCGCTCGACGCCGTCCTCGCCGACGACCCCACGAACGACGAGTCCTTGGAGGGCGCGGCCGAGGACCTGCTCGCGATGCTGGTGGACCCGGCCTGGGTCTATCGCCAGTACGACTCGCAGCTCTTTCTCAACACGGTCGTCGGCCCGGGTCGCGACGCCGCGCTGTTGCGCCTCGCGGGACCGGGACTACCCGCGTCGCAGCGCGGCATCGCGCTCTCGACCGATTCGAACCCCCACTGGTGCGCTCTGGACCCGCGTCTGGGAACGGCTCTCACCGTCGCCGAGAGCGTGGCAAATCTCGCCTGCGTCGGCGCCACGGCCAAGGCCGTCGTGAACTGCCTCAACTTCGGCAACCCCGAGCACCCCGAGGTGATGTGGCAGCTCTCTGAGTCCATTGACGGCATGGCCCAGGCCTGCAACGATCTGCACCTACCCGTGGTCGGCGGCAACGTCTCTCTCTACAACGAGAGCGCCGGCCTCGACATCTTCCCGACGCCGGTCGTGGGATTGCTCGGCGTCGTCGACTCCCTGGTGGCCCCGCCGCCGGGCTGGAACTGGCGCGCCGGCGACACGGTGGTGTTGGTGGGCACGCGCACCGCCACGGGCGAGCACGACTTCCCCCTGGCCGGCAGCCGCTGGGCCATTCGGCGATCTCGCCGCGGCGGACGCCTCGCGCCCTTTGACGCGGCCGACTTCGCCGCCACGACCGCCTTCGTCGCGGGCGAGGTGGCGGCGGTCTGCGCAGCTCAGGTGAGCGACGTCACCGCGGTCCACGACGTGGCCGGCGGCGGCCTCGGTGGCGCGCTCGGTGAGATGGTGGCGGCGACCGGACTGGGTGTCAGCGCGCAGCTGGCCGCCCCCGGCGAGCTCTTCAGCGAGTTCCCGGGCCGCTTCGTGATGGCCAGCAGCGACCCCGCGGCGCTGCTCGCGCGGGCCGCGGCGGCCGGCGTCGACGCGCTCGCCCTGGGCATGGTGGGCGGCGACGAGCTGGTTCTCGGCGACGTGCGCCTGGCGGTTGCGGCGATTCGCCACGCCTACATCCACGCGCTGCCCGACGCGCTCGCGCTGCGCGAGTGGACCGCACCGGTCCTCTAGGGCACGCCGCGGGTCTGCGGCGATACCATCACAAGACGGCTCCGGTTCGACGAGTGCCACGGCCAACGACGACCGCGACAGTCGTCCCCCGAGCCCGACGAGGAGGGGTGTATGGCACTATTCGACAAGGTGAAGACGCAGGCCGCGGGATTGGCTCAGAAGGCCCAGGAGGCCGGCAAGGCGGGCCAGGCCAAGATCGACGAGGTCCAGGCGCGGCGCAAGAACGACGCGAACCTGCGCGAGCTCGGTGCGGCGTACTTCGCGACGCGCCAGGGGCGCGCCGACGCGGACACCGCGGCGACGATCGAGCGGCTGGTCGGAGAGATCGCGGCCTACGAGGCCGACGGCGGCAGCTCTTCGCCGAGCGACGACCCCGAGGAGGGCTAGTCCGCCACCGCCGCTCGCATCTCGTCGAGGATCTCGTCGGGCACGTAGAGGTCCCCGTACTGACCCAGTCCCAGCGAGACGTGCTCCTTGTAGGTGCCGTGGTAGTCCGAGCCTCCGGTGGGGATGAGTCCGGCGTCGCGCGCGAGCTTGACCATCAGCGACCTCGTGCGCGAGGGCGTGCCGCCGTAGTAGGCCTCGATGCCGTGCACGCCGCGCTCGCGCAGCGAGGCGAGGATGCGCGGCATCGTGGTGGCGACTTCTGTGTCGTCGAGTCGGTCCAGGTAGTTCACCAGCGGGTGCGCGACCGAGAAGAAGACCCGCGCGCCGCGCGCGGCGTCGATGAACTCCTCTAAGGGCATCGACGTCTTGGGCACGTAGGAGCGCCCCTCGCTGCCGAGCCAGTCGGTGAAGACGCGCCGCCAGTTCTCGTCGGTGTGCGCGCCGACGATCTCGGGGTGCAGGTCGAACATCGCCTGGGCGAAGTGGGGACGTCCGATCGAGTGGATGGAGCGGGCGAGTCCCGTCAGGTACCCGATGGTCAGCTTCTCGAAGCCGAACTGGCGCAGCTGGGCGATGAGGAGGGTGTTGCGCACGTCGCGGTCGTGGCGCAGGGCGGCGAGCTTCACCTGCAGGGGGTGGTCGTGGGCCAGGGGCACGAAGTAGGCCAGGACGTGGATGTTGCGCGGGCCGACCGAGCCGTCGCGCTGGACCTTGGGGAAGTAGTTGTCGCGCAGGGACACCTCGACCCCGGTCACGTACTCGAGGTCGTAGCGCGCGCAGGCCGACGCCATCTCGGCGTGGCTCGCCGTGGTGTCGTGGTCGGTCAGGGCGATCGCCGAGAGCCCTACCCGCTTGGCCGCCCGGGCGAGCTCGGCCGGGGTGTCCGAACCGTCGGAGAACGACGAGTGGGTATGGAGATCAAGCATCCATGAAGAGTAGTAAGCCGCGAAGGGCCCGCGGGTCTGGAAGACTGGGCCGGTGCCACGCCCCGCACCCGTAGAGTAGAGGTCGCATGAAGGAAGCCTGTGGCGTCGTGGGGATTGTGGCTGCGGGCCGGGACGTTTCCTACCTCTGCTACGACGCGCTCTACGCCCTCCAGCACCGCGGCCAGGAGTCGGCGGGCATGGCGACCTTCACGAACCACCAGATCACGGTGGTGAAGGACAACGGCCTGGTGAGCCACGTCTTCGCCGAGACCGCCCTACGGGCCCTGAGCGGCTCGCTGGTCATCGGACACACCCGCTACTCGACCTCGGGTTCGGCGAACTGGACGGCGGCCCAGCCCGTCTACCGCTCGGCCGGCCAGTCGGGCTTCGCCCTGGCGCACAACGGCAACCTCACCAACACGACGGCCCTCGCCGAGGCCGCGGGCCTGTCGGTCACCTCGATGCTCTCGGACTCGGACCTGGTGGCCGAACTGCTCGCGCGCGACGTGGAGTCCGGCGCGGACCTCGTCGACGCCCTCGGCCACGTGCTGGGACGCGCCGAGGGGGCCTTCTCCATGGTCATCCTCGAGGCCGATGCGGTGCACGCGGTGCGCGACCCCCACGGCTTTCGCCCTCTGTGCCTCGGGCGACTCGGCACCGAGGACGCCCCCGAGGGCTGGGTGGTGGCCTCGGAGTCGCCGGCCCTCGACGTGGTGGGCGCGGCCTTCGTGCGCGAGATTCTTCCGGGCGAGATGGTCACGATCACCAACGAGGGTGTCACCTCGCGCCAACTCCTCGAGCCCGCGGCCGGCGCCGAGAAGCTCTGCATCTTCGAGTTCGTCTACTTCGCGCGCCCCGACACCTATCTCATGGGACACCAGGTCCACACCAGCCGGCGCCGCATGGGCGAGCTGCTCGCGGCCCAGTCCCCGGTCGCGGCCGACATCGTGATGGGCGTGCCCGACTCGGGCGTGCCGGCCGCCGAGGGATACGCCAAGGCCTCGGGGATCCCCTTCGGCTACGGCCTGGTGAAGAACCGCTACATCGGGCGCACCTTCATCGCGCCCACCCAGAACCAGCGCGCGGCCGGCGTGCGGCGCAAGCTCAACCCGCTGCGCGAGAACATCGCCGGCCAGCGCCTCATCGTGGTGGACGACTCCATCGTGCGCGGCACGACGACGCGCGCCCTGGTCGGGATGCTGCGCGACGCGGGAGCGACCGAGGTGCACCTGCGCATCTCCTCGCCGCCCTTTATGTGGCCCTGCTTCTACGGCATCGACACGCCCACGCGCGACGACCTTCTCGCCGCGAATCACACGGTGGCCGAGATGACCGAGTACATCGGCTGCGACTCGCTCGAGTTCATCTCGCTGGCCAACCTGCGCACGGCGATCGGACTGGTCGACGAGTGCTGCGACGCCTGCCTGACCGGCCACTACCCGGCCCCGACCCCCGTCGCGATCGGTCGCGCCAGCCGCTGGTGAGCCGCCTCCTCGACGTCGCCGGCGGCCTGACCTACGATCAGGCGGGCGTGTCCATCGCCGCGGGCGACGAGTCGGTCGAGCGCATCCGCGCCTCCGTTTCCTCCACGCTGCGCCCCGAGGTGCTGGGGGGCATCGGGGGATTCGGCGGGCTCTTCGCGCTGGGCCGCTACGACGCGCCGGTGCTCGTCGCCTCGGCCGACGGCGTGGGCACCAAGCTCGAGATCGCCCGGCGTACCAACCGCTACGACACGGTAGGCGTCGACCTCGTCGCCATGCTGGTCGACGACCTCGTGTGCGTGGGGGCCGAGCCGCTCTTCCTGCTCGACTACGTGGCGGTTGGCCACCTCGTGCCCGCGCGTCTGGCCGAGTTGGTCGACGGCGTGGCCGCGGGGTGTCGCGTGGCCGGCGTGGCGTTGCTGGGTGGCGAGACGGCCGAGCACGGCGGCGTGATGGCGCCCGACGACCTCGACCTCGCCGGCTTCGCGGTCGGCGTGCTCGAGCGCGGTCGAGAGCTCGGACCCGATCGGGTGCGCGCCGGCGACGTGCTGATCGGCCTGCACTCGCCCGGGCTTCGCTCCAACGGCTACTCCCTCGCGCGCGCGGTGCTGGCCCCCGAGGGCGCGGACCTCGACGCGCCGGCCTGGGCGGGCGCGTCGACGAGCCTCGCCGACGAGTTGCTGCGCCCCTCGGTGATCTACTCGCCGGCGGTCGTTTCCCTGCTCGCCGGCCTCGGCGACTCGGTGCACGCCGCGGCCCACATCACCGGCGGCGGCATCACCGGCAACGTCGTGCGCGTCCTGCCCGAGGGGCTCGAGGCGTCCATCGACATGTCGAGCTTCGAGACCCCCGAGGTCTTCTTCGAGATCCAGCGCCGTGGCGCGGTGTCGGCCGCGGAGATGACCCGGGTCTTCAACTGCGGGCTCGGCATGGTCGTCGCCCTCGACGCCGCGGCGGCCGACGAGGCGCTGTCCGCGCTCGCGCTGCACGACGCGGTCGTCGTCGGCGAGGTCCGCGAGGGTTCCTCGGGAGTGGTGCTCGTATGACGGCGAGAGAGCGCGTGCGCGATCACCTCCTCGCCCACTCGGTGCGCCGCGGCGACTTCGTCTTGAAGTCCGGCAAACGCTCGAGCTGGTTCATCGACTCCAAGCAGACGATCCTCGCCCCCGAGGTCATGGAGGACCTCGCCACGCTGATGCTCGAGCGCATTCCCGAGGACGCCACCGCGATCGGGGGCCTCACCATGGGCGCTGACGGCGCGAGCTTTGTCACGTCCGCGATCGCCGCCACGCGCGGGCGCTACCTGCGCGCGTTCAGCGTGCGCAAAGAGGTGAAGGACCACGGCGCGGGCGGGCGCATCGCGGGCTGTCTCGAAGCGGGAGATCGCGTGGTCATCACCGAGGACACGACGAGTCGCGGCACCAGCCTGCTCGAGGCGCTGCGCGTGGTGCGCGAGTTCGGCGCGACGCCGGTGCTGGTGCTCGCGGTGGTGGATCGCGGGGGCACGGCCGCGGCGCTCGCCGCGAGCGAGGGCGTCGCCTTCGACGCGCTCTTTAGCGCGGCCGACCTGGGATTCACCTACGACGTCGGCTCCTGAGCGAGCACGTCGAGCAGGTTCGCGCGCCAGGCGTAGAGATCGGGGTAGTGCTCCTCGGAGGTGTGGCCGAATCTCAGCACGAGCGCGTCGAGCTCGGGCACCACGCTGATCGACTGGCCCTCGTAGCCGCTGGCCCAGTAGGTGCCGTACGCGTCGCCGGTGACCCACCACTGCCAGGAGTAGAAGTGCCCGCTCTCGTCGTCGACGCTGAGGGGGACCTGGGCGGTATCGGTCCAGTCGCGCGAGACGAGCTGGCGGTCGGCGAAGACGCCTCCGCGCAGGTAGCACAGGCCGAACTTCGCGAAGTCGCGCGCGCTCGCGTGCACGTAGCTCGAGGCGATGAACGTACCCGCCGCGTCGAATCCCGGCGTGGCGCTCGTCATCGCGAGGGGGCCGAAGATCGACTCCTCGAGGAAGGCTCGGTAGTCGTCGTGGCGTCCCACGAGGTCGGCGACGATGCCCGAGAGGATGTTGGTGGTGCCGCTGGAGTAGTTGAAGACGGTCCCCGGGGCGTGCGCGAGGGGGATCGACGCGGCGTAGCGCGAGACGTCGTCCTTGCCCTCGCCGAAGAGCATGTCGATCACGTGGCTCGTCTGGCCGATTTCGTAGGCCTCGACGAATCCCAGCCCGTCGCGCATCGCGAGCAGGTCGGCGACGCGGATCGTGGCCCGCGGATCCCCCTCGGCCGTCCACGCGGGGACCGGGGCCAGGCCCACGGGGTCGAGCCGGCCGGACTCGACGAGACGGCCCAGTCCCAGGTGCAGGATCGACTTGGCCATCGACCACGACAGGAGTTCGCTGTCCGGCCCCACCGGCTCGGGCGGGCGGTCGAAGAACTCGATCACGCCGCCGTAGCGCTCGTAGACGAGACGTCCGCCGCGCACGACGAGCACCGCGTTGGTGACCCCGAGGGCGGGGTTGTCGAAGGCGGCGTCGGCCGCGGCGCGCAGCGCGGGTGACGCCTCGCCCGTGGGCCACGCCTCGACGGGCCAGGCGACGCCGTCGGGCTGGGGCGCGTAGCGCGCGGTGACGAGGGGAATGTCCATCCACCCACCTTGGCAGACGCCGCCAGCGCGGCACCACCACTGGTGGTCGAGACCGGCGTCGATCCGGTGACCTCACGCTTTTCAGGCGCGCGCTCTACCAACTGAGCTACTCGACCATGCTCGGCACCCTCTCGGGTGTCGGAGCGGACCTGACGGGATTTGAACCCGCGACCTCCGCCTTGACAGGGCGGCGTGCACTCCGAGCTGCACCACAGGTCCTCGGACCTCGGGATCGAGACCCCGAGGCGCGAAGGTTCAGTCTATCGGCTGGGACCCGGCGGGGCTAAAGGGCGATCCCGAGGGCGTCGGCGAGTGCCGCGTCGCTCGGCTCGACCAGGATCGTCCCGTCGGGCAGGAAGATCGTGGGCACGACGCGCGTGCCGTTGTTGTGGGCCTCGACCTCGCCCGCGCCCGCCTCGTCGGCCTCGATGTCGGTCCACTCGTAGGCGACGTCGTGCTCGTCGAGGAAGCGCTTGGATCGGGTGCAGTCCGAGCACCACGAGGTGCCGAGGACCCTCAGTGGGGTGGTCATCGCCCCAGCCTAAAAGTCTCAGACGCCCTCGGGACGCGGCCACCAGACGAGGCAGAAGGGATGCCCCACGGGGTCGCGGTAGACCCGGAAGGTCTCGCCCGGCTGGAACGGGTCCTTCGTCGCGCCGAGTGAGAGCACGAACGCCTCGCCGGCGTCCAGATCGGTCACGTTGAAGTCGAGGTGCAGCTGCTGGGGGACGGGACCCTCGGGCCAGGTGGGGGCGACGTAGTTCGCCACCTTCTGGAAGGCGATCGTGGCCCCGGACTCGGCCACGAGCTCGATCCAGGTGACGTCCTCGGGGGCAAAGTCGCCGAGGGGCTCGACGGGAAGCCCGGTCAGGTGCGAGTAGAAGTCGGCCAGGGCCAGCGGGTCGGGGCAGTCGAGCGCGGTGAGTGCGTAGCGGGCGAACACGTCGTCACGGTACCAGGAGGTCGAGTTTTCACGCTGGCCTTATCGGGCTCTTCAACTTCGGCGGTAGCGTCGCCAGTGGGGGGTGAAGGAGGCCCGTATGTACGGATGGGGATATCAAGAGGGACCCGGCGGATGGGGAATCTTCATGATGCTGATGATGGTCCTGTTCTGGGGATTGCTGGTCTGGGGCATCGTCGCCTCGGTGCGCCACTACGCCAACTCCCGCGCCGGACAGCTCCCTGGAGCGAGCGCGAGCTCAAGCTCGGGCGCGGCCCTCGAGGCCCTGCGCCTGCGCTACGCCAAGGGCGAGATTGACGACGAGGAGTTCGAGCGCCGTCGGGCGACCCTCGAAAAGGGCGGACCCGCGAGTTAGCTCCCCGCGGGGAAGTCGAAGTGAAGCCGTAGCCCGCCCAGGTCGCTGCGCGAGGTGGCCAGCGAGCCGTTCATCGACGCCGCGACGTCGGCCATGATGCTCATGCCGAGTCCCGAGCCGCCCGAGGTGCGCGAGCGGCTGGGATCGAAGCGGCGAAATCCCTCCGGCGCGAGGCCGTAGGCGTCACTGGGCATCCCCGGGCCGCCGTCGTCGATGTCGAGGGTCACGCGCGCGCCCTCGCGCGCGAGGGTCACGCGCACGGGATCGCTCGCCTCGGTGTGGCGCGCGATGTTGGCGAAGGCGTTGTTGAGGAGGCGTTCGAAGAAGTCGAGGCGCCCCTTCACCGTCACTTCGTCGGCGACGCTGACCTGCACGTCGCGCTCGGGGTGGTCGATCGCGAAGTCGTGGACGGCGGCGGCGACCACCTCCGAGGCGTTGATCAGCGTCTCGCCGCGCCCGCGCACCTCGGCCACCTCGGCGAGGAAGAGTAGGTCGGCCACCAGTACGTCCATGCGCGCGACTTCCTTGCGCACGCGTTCGAGGGCGCGCTGGCGCTGTTCCTCGTTGGCCTGGCCGCCGGCGAGCAGCTCGGCGTAGCCGGTGATCACCGTCAGAGGCGTGCGCAACTCGTGCGACGCGTCGCCGATGAAGCGTTGCATCGCGACGGCGCTGCGCTTCTCGGCGTCGATCGTCGCGCGCAGCGAGCGCACCATGTGCTCGAGCGCGCGCTGGAGTTCGCGCACGTCCGAGCTGCCCGTGGCCGGCGGCACGGGATCGTCAAGGTCGCCCTCGGCGACCTCGGTCGCGAAGGTGATGAGCCGGCGGATCGTCGCGAGCTCGCCCGCCATGGCCAGGCGCGCGAGCACGCCGATGAGAAGCGCCGCGAGCAGGCCGACGAGCACGGTGCGGATCACGACCTGATGGACGTGCTCGGCGATGGTCGCGGTCGAGCCCGCGATCAGGAGGTAGGCGCCGCCGCCCACCGGCAGGGACCGGAAGCGAAATCCCGGCAGGTTCGCCGCCGTGCGGATGCCGCCGAGCGAGCTCTTCACGTTGGCGAGGGTGGGCTTGGCGGTGAGGGGGATCTCACTCGTGGAGATCTGGGTCACGGCGCCGGTCGAGTCCACGACGTCGAGCGTGAGGTCGAGGTTGTCCTGCTGGACGATGTTGAGCGCGTTGGTGAGTGCGGTGAGCGGGTGCCCCTCGCCCGAGGCCGCGACCGCGTTGATGGAGTCGTCGAGGGTCGCGTACTGCGCGCGGCTCGAGGCCGAGACGGCGAACGTGCCCACCGCCAGGGCGACCAGTGCCGTGATCACCATCAGCAGGATGGTGAGACGTGTGGAGAGCTTCACTGCCCCGCGGCGTCGACCAGCTTGAACCCCACCCCGCGCACCGTGGTGATCGGCGCGAAGCCCTCGCGGTGAATCTTCTTTCTCAAGTACGAGATGTACGTGTCGAGCACCGACGTGTCGGAGTCGAAGTCGATGTCCCACACGTCGCGCAGCAGCTGCTCGCGCGTGAGCAGCCGGTTCTTGTGGGCGAGCAAGACCTCGAGCAGGCGGAACTCGGTGGCCGAGACCTCGATGGGCTCGTCGCCGTAGGTGACCTCGTGGCGGTCCACGTTCATGGTGAGCGGCCCGCAGCGCAGGCGTCGCTCGTCGTCGGTGCCGGCCGTGCGGCGCAGGATGGCCGCCACGCGCAACAGGAGTTCTTCGAGGCTGAAGGGCTTTCGCACGTAGTCGTCGGCGCCGATGCGCAGTCCCCGGGCCACGTCGGTGGGTGCGTCGCGCGCCGAGAGCAGCAGGACCGGAATGGTCGGATCGGTCTTGCGCACGGTCTCGACGAACTCGAAACCGTCCATGGTGGGCATATTGATGTCCACGATGCACAGGTCGATCGTGCGGGTCTTGAAGATCGTGAGGGCCTCGAGGCCCTGGCTGGCCACCTCGGTCTCGTACCCGGCGATGCGCAGGGTGTCGGCGAGCAGCTCGCGCACGCCCGCCTCGTCGTCGACGACCAGGACCGTTGTCATTTCGTGCACCCCATAGGGCAAGGGTAGTGTTCGTGGCGCGCGCGTCGAAGCGAATACCGCGCGCGATGGCCAGTTCTTACCTGTTCCGGGGGTCATTCACAACGCATTCTCAAGGATTCTCGGTAGTCTTTTCCACGTAATCGAGGAGTGTCCATGTCGTTAGCGAGACGAGCGTCGGCGGTAGCCGTGGCGGCGTGCCTGACGCTGGGCGTCGGCGCGACGGCGGCCGGGGCCGTTGGTGCATCTGCCCGCAACTCGGCCTCGGTCGCCCTCTCCGCGCACGGACGCGTCACGATCAAGACCTACGCGCAGCTCCTCGCTGACTACGAGAAGTCCCTGACGCGCATCAACTACACCTACGGCCAGCACGTGGCCGCGGCGCACTCGAAGTTCCTCAAGTCCCTCGCCCGCGCGAGGAGTGCCGCCGACAAGCTTCACGCGCGCGCGGCCTATCGCAACGCCGTGGTGTTGGCGACGACCGAACGCGAGGTCGAGCTCGAGATCCTCGGCTCGCCGCCGCACTCCGACCAGTCGTCCGGTGACGGCCAATCGGCCTCGGGCGACAACTAGCGCCGGGCGCGTCCCACGCTGAAGTAGGACCAGGGCTTAGGACCGGTCGCGAAACCCTGGTCGAGTTCGACGATCTCGAAACCCGCCGCGCGCACCAGTGCCGGCGTGTCGCGCGTGAGATGGCACCCGTCGGCCACGACCTGCTCGATCGGGTCCAGCCAGCGCTGCCAGCGCGCGACGCGCGCGCTCGGAGCGACGCCGTGCTCGAGGAAGTGCAGCGAGGCCCCCGGGCGCAGGACGCGGCGCACCTCCGCGAGCACGCGGGCCGGGTCCTCGACCGTGCACAAGGTGAAGGTCACGAGCGCCGCGTCGCAGGACCCGTCGGCGAGGGCGAGGGAGTGCCCGTCGAGTCCGACGCGCTCGATACTCACCCGTGAGGCGTTGATGCGACTCGCGGCGAGATCGAAGGACACGTCCGAGGGCTCGACGGCGAACACGCGCGTGACCGCGATCGGGTAGTGGGGCACGTTGAGCCCCGTGCCGAATCCGATCTCCACCACGTCACCCGACAGTCCCGCGCAGACCTTCTCGCGCCAGGGGTGCATGAGCGGCAGCGAGCACGCCCAGTTGACGACGCGCGGCACGACCTCGCGCTGATAGAGACCCACGGCTCAGAGCGCGGCGATCACTCGCGCCAGGCGGGCCTGCGCGTCGGCCGTGAGGTCGGACATCTCCTCGCCCGGCATCATCTGCGCGGGGTCGGCGATCGTCACGCGCGTCGTTGACTCGTCGAGCGCCTCGAGCACGACGTTGCAGGGGATCGCGAGCGCCGCGCTCGCGTCGCGCTCGATGGCGTCGTGGGCGAAGCGCGGGTTGCACGCACCGAGGATCTTGAGAGGCGATCTGTCAACGCCGAGCTTCGCGCGAAAGACGCCGTCCACGTCGATCTCGGTCAGGACGCCGAAGCCCTCGGCCGAGAGCGCGGCGCGCACGGCCGCGTCAACGTCGCGCAGTGGATGGGTAACCGTCGTCGTCAGTTCGCCCATCCGGCCTCCTAGTGGTGATACGTGCTCACCTTCAGCACACGATAGAGCGGGCAGAACCCGGTCGCCGCGGTGAGTACCAGGGCCACGGCGACGATCCATAGGATCACGCCCCCGACGCTCGAGGATCCGATCGCCACGGCGACATTCGCCGCGACCACCGCCAACAGGGTACGCAGCCAACGATCGAGGGTTGCTTCGTTTCTCATGGGACCTCCTTGTCCGTACGAACACGATACCCCCAGGGGTATCAGCGGACAAGGGGCCAGGGACTTTGGACCCTGCTAGCGGCTCTCGCGCAGGCGCCCGATGACGTCGTCGACGACGCCGCTCGTCGTCGAGTCGCCGCCCAGGTCGAAGGTGCGGATCCCCGCGGCCGCCCCCTCGAGGGTCGCCGCGCGCAGGCGCTCGGCGGCGTGGCGGAATCCGTCGTCGCCCAGGTGGATCGCCGCGTGATCCAGCAGCGCGGCCTGGGCCAGCAGCATCGCCATCGGGTTGGCGACGTTCTTGCCCTCGAGCGAGGGCGCGGTGCCGTGAGGCGCCTCGGCCATGGCGACCGTGGGGTGCAGGTTCTCGTCCAGTGACAGCAGCACCGACTCG
>DAIDJP010000017.1 GCA_027451285.1 Acidimicrobiaceae bacterium
ACCGAGCGAGGCCGCGATCAGGGCGATGTCGGCGCTCGCGGTCATGGTGCCGAGCACCCTCGGCCAGGGGGTCACGCTCAGGGCCAGGCGCACGCGCCCCTCGCTGATCCAGCCCAGTGGGCCCACCGACGGGGAGTGGAACGCGGCCGTGCTGGTGGCGTGGGACTTGCGCACGAAGCGTGCGGCGTGGATCTCACCGTTCATCACCACGAGGGTTCCCAGGCCCCGCGCTGACGAAGAGATCGCGACACGCACCGCGTCGAGCAGGTTCGCGGGGCCGTCGGCGCCCGCTTCGGTGGCGTTGCGCATGGCACCGGTGAATACGACGGGCGCCTCGCCGGCGACGAGCAGGTCGAGCGCGAAGGCCATTTCCTCCATGGTGTCGGTCCCCTGGGTCACGACGACGCCCACCGCGCCGTCGGCGAGGCGGGCCTCGATCTCTCGCGCCAGGTTCAACGCGTCACTGATGGTGAGATCACTCGAGGCCACGCGCTGCAAGGCGACGGCTTTCACGTCGGCCAGCTCGCCGACGCCGGCCACGCCCGTCAGGAGGTCGCCGGCGTCGAGGCTGGGCGCCACGCCCGCCTGATCGGCCACGGCCGTCGAGGCGATCGTGCCACCGAGGGAGATGACGGCGATTCGAGGATGCGTAGTCTCGCTCACGTGCGTCCTTTGAGAGGTTCTCTCCACTTTAGGAGGACCTCTGCGAGGGCGGACGAGCGCCGAAAACGCGACTGGTGTGCCAATATGTCTCGATGACCACCTTGCGCGTCGGCACGTTCACGCGCTCGGTCGTGATCGAACTGGCGCGACGCCGCGGTGACTTCGAGCGCGCCGATCTCGCGATCGAAGAGCAGGCCGTCGTCTCCTCGCCCGCCCAGTTCCGCTCCCTCGCCGGTGGTGAGCTCGACGTCGCCATTACCAGTCCCGACAACGTGCTCGCCTACCACTTCCTCTCGGACAACCCACTCGCGCGCCGTCTCGACCTGCGGGTCCTCAACGCGCTGGACCGCGGCACGGGCCTCTCGCTGTGGCTCGCGCCGGGACTGAGCGTCGAGGACGTGCGAGGCAGCGTGGTCGGGGTCGACGTGGGCACGTCGGGTTTCGCCTTCGTCGCCTACGCCCTGTTGGAGCGGGCCGGCGTCGCGCGCGCGGACTACACCGTCGACGCCCTCGGCTCCACGCCCCAGCGGGTGCGGGCGCTCATCGAGGGGACCTGCGCGGCGACGGTCCTCAACGCCGGCAACGAACTGCGCGCAGCCGACGCCGGCTGCACGTGTGCGGGCACCGTCACCGACCTCGGCCCCTACCTCGGCACCGTGATCGCCACGATGGACGGCCTCGCCGAGCCGTGGCGCGCGGCCAGCGAGCACTTCGCCGCGGTGCTGGTTGACGTCGCACGCGACGTCGTCGCGGGCGCCCTTGATGACGAGGTCGTCGACGCGACGCGGGCCCTGCTGGGCCTGCCGCTCGCCGACGCCACGCGTCACCTCGCGATCTTGAAGGACCCCCGCACGGGACTCGTCGCCGACGGCCGGGTGGACCGCGCCTCGATCGCCACCCTGGTCTCGCTACGACGCAGCTACCTGGCCAACGCCGAGCTCGACGCGATCGACGCGTCCCTCGGTGACGTGGTGCGCGACGGGGTACTCACCGACTAGTCCGGGCTGAAACTTTTTAACGTCCGACACCTCGAGTTCGCTCGCCGAATTGCAGCCGACGCCATAAGGTGGCCTCACCCAACGCCGCCACGCACTCAAAGGACCGGCCGTGACCCACGAATCATTTCGAACACCACTGTTGACGACCGCGCTACTGGAGAGCCGCCCGCGCTGGGGGGCCTTCATCGGCGGCTCGTTCGTCCCGAGCGACGGCGAGACCTTCGAGGTCCTCGAGGCCGCGACGGCCCGACCACTCGCGGTCGTCGACGTCGCCGACGAGTCCATGGTCGCGCGCGCGGTCGCCGACGCGCGCCACGCCTACGACGAAGTCTGGCGCTACCTGCCCCCCAAGGAGAAGGGCGCTCTGATGCGCCAGGTGGCCGCGCACATCCGCGAGCACGCCGACGAGCTCGCCGAGCTGTGCGCGCGCGAGGTGGGCAAGCCCCGTCGCGACGCCCTGCGCGTCGACGTGACCTCGAGCCACACCAGCTTCGACTACTACGCCGGGCTCACCGAGTTCATCCACGGCCAGATCATCGACCAGGGGCCGGTCGAGGCGAGGGTCACCTACGAGCCCTACGGCGTCGTGGCCGCCATCTTGCCCTTCAACTGGCCGCCCATCCACTTCTCCAAGAAGAGCGCGCCGGCGCTCGCCGTCGGCAACACCGTCGTGATCAAGCCCGGCGAGCAGGCGCCGCTCACCGTGCTGCGCCTGGTGGAGATCGCCAACGAGGTCCTGCCCCCCGGCGTGATCAACGCGGTGAGCGGGATGCCGGCGGGCGCCGCGCTGGCGAGCCACCCGCGCGTCGAGCGCATCTCCTTCACCGGCGCGACCGCGACGGGTCGACGGGTCATGGAGAGCGCCGCGAAGAACCTCACCTACGCCACGCTCGAACTCGGCGGCAAGAACGCCCTGATCGTGCTGGACGACGCCGACCTCGAGAGCGCCGTCGCCGTGGCCATCGAGGGCATGTTCTACAACCAGGGCGAGGCCTGCACGTCGACCTCGCGCCTGGTCGTGCACTCGAACCTCTACGACGAGTTCGCCGAGCGCTTCGTCGCCGCCACGCGAGCTCTCGTGGTGGGCGATCCCCTCGAGGCCGCGACCGACATCGGGCCGATGGTCGACGCGCGCCAGCAGAGTCGGGTGAACGACTACGCGCGCGTCGCGCTCGAAGAGGGCGCCACGCTCCTCTACCAGGGAGTGGTCCCCGACGACGAGCACCTGCGCGAAGGCTTCTACGTCGCCCCGATGGTCGTGGGCGACGTCACGCGCGAGATGAGAATCGCCCGCGAGGAGATCTTCGGTCCCGTGGCCGCCCTCATGCGCTTTGACAGCGACGACGAGGCGATAGAGATCGCCAACGACTCCGACTACGGGCTGACCGCGGCCATCATGACCCGCGACGAGACGCGCGCGGCCCGCCTGGCCGCGCGCCTCGAGGTCGGCATGGTCTTCGTGAACAACTACACCCGGCGCAACTACGTCGGCTCGCCCTTCGGCGGGGTCAAGGGCAGCGGCTATGGGCGCGAGTACGGCGAGGAGACCTTGCACGAGTTCGTGCGCGCGAAGAACGTCCGCTTCCCCTCGGGCCGCGGCGTCATCGCCGGCTGGCCGCCGCGCGCCTGAGGATTCGACGCCTCTCACCCCCCTCGCTACACTGCGCCCATGGAGTCACGCTGGGTCTCCCGGCGACACACCTCGCTCGCCCTGACCGGCCTGATCGCCTTTGGCACCGGGTTTGGCTTCGTGGAAGCCGCCGTCGCCTACTACCTGCGCACCGTGCTTGGAACGCCCGACACCTATTCGATCGGCCACTACCGGGTGCTGCTCAACCTGGGTTTCATTACCTTCGTCTCGCACCTGGAGTCGTTCCTGCCGACGAGTCTGGGGCGCGTCGAGGTCGCCCGCGAGGCGGCCACGATCCTGATGCTCGCCGGCGTCGCGATCGCCGTCGGGCGCAGCGCGACGCAGCGCGTCGGAGCGTTCCTGGTGGGATTTGCCACGTGGGATCTCACCTACTACCTGTTCCTGCGCCTCATCAGCGGCTGGCCGCGGAGCCTCTTCACGCGCGACGTCTTCTTTCTCATTCCCGTACCCTGGATCGGCCCGGTGATCACGCCGCTCGTGATCTTCGCCGCCGTTCTCTACGTCGGGGTCGTCCTGTTCCGCCGCGGATGATGTGTTGAGCGGGTCGCACCCCTAGGGTCCTTCCATGGAGGTGGTGCGCCGCGCCTGGGCCGAGGAGTTCCTCGTCGACACGCTCCACTACCGCGCGGCCCAACCCGTACGCACGAACGTGCTCGGCTCGGTCGCGGTCAGCGTGGCTACCAAACAGCGCCGCTACCGCGAGACGTGGTGGTGGCTGGTGCGCGAGCACGGCGAGGTGGTGGGCGCGGCGCTGCGCACCGCGCCCCACGGACTTCAACTCGGCCCGATGAGTGACGGCGCCGCGCGATGCCTCGCGGCCGAAGTCGCCATCCACGACGACGGCTTCCCGTGGGTGATGGGATCGCCCGAGACGATTCTCGCGTTCCTCGACGGCTACCGCGCGAGTGGTTCACCGGGCTCGACGCGCTCTGCGCTCGAGGGACGCCGTGAGCACATCTACGAGCTCGCGGAACTACGCATCCCCGCGGTGGAGGGTTCCTGGCGAGTGGCGACGAGCGAGGACTACGAGATCGCGCGGACCTGGTTCCTCGCCTTCCTCGAGTTCGTTGACGGACCGCTCGAAGGCGCAGCACGCTACGACGACGACGCCCTGCGCCAGCGCCTGCGCGCCGGGGCGCTCTCGTTCTGGAGCGTGGACGGCGAGACCGTCTCGATGGCCGGCCACGCCGTGGCGGTCTCCACCCCGGCCGGGCGGGTCGTGCGCGTCGGGCCGGTCTTCACACCGAAGGGATTTCGCGGCCGCGGTTACGGCGGCGCGGTCACCGCCCGGCTCAGCGCGACGCTCGTCGAGACGGGGGCCACGGTCATGCTGCACGCCGACGCCGACAACGCGACCAGCAACGCCCTCTACCAGCGCCTGGGCTTTCGCCGCTGCGACGACGTCGCGAGCGTGCGCCTGGAAGGGGGAACTTGAACCGCGCGACGATTGGGGTCATGATGGTCGAGGGGTCGGCACCCGCGGGTGCGAAGGGAGTCGTATGCCCAAGGTCACGGCGCCGGAACTGCCGGAGAACTACCCGCGTGCCCTCGATCGCACCGTCACCCTGGCCGACGGCCAGGTTGTGCACCTGCGCCCCATCCATCCCGGTGACGGGTCGGCCCTGGTCGCCTTCCACGCGCGCCTCTCCTCGGATGCGGTGTATCGGCGCTACTTCTCCTTCCACCCGGAGCTCTCCGAGACCGAGGTCACCTGGCTCACCACGGTCGACTACGTCGACCGCCTCGCCCTGGTCGTCGAGGTCGGCGACGACCTCGTTGCGGTGGGCCGCTACGACCGCCTGCCCGGCACCGCGACGGCCGAGGTCGCCTTCCTCGTGGCCGACGAGTTCCAGCACCGCGGACTGGGCATGCTGCTCCTGCAGAACCTGGCCACCGCCGCGCGCAGCAAGGGGATCACGACCTTCGTCGCCGAGACCCAGGCGAGCAATCGCGACATGATGGGCGTCTTCGAGGGATCGGGCTTCGACGTCACCTCCTCGCTCGACGCCGAGATCATCAGCGTGAAATTTCGCATCGCCCCCTACGAGGCCCCCGACCACGGCGAGAGCGTGCCGGGGACCGCCTGATGCTGATTCTCGGCGGGCCCGGGTCGCACGAGGGCCACGAGGAGGAGGGCCACCCCGAGCGTCCCGAACGCGTCACGGCCGTGCTCGCCGGGGTGGGCGACCTCGACCTTGCCGGTGACCTGGTGCGCGTCGAGGCCCGCGAGGCGACGCGCGCCGAGCTGATCGCCGTGCACGACGGCGCCTACCTCGACGAGCTGGGGGCCTTCTGCTATGGCGGCGGCGGCGACATCGACGAGGACACCTACGCCACCTACGACTCGTATTCGATCGCGCGAGCCACCGCGGGCTCGGGACTCGCGGTCGTCGACGAATTGCGCCGTCGCGACGCCGGGGTCGGTCTCGTCGTCACGCGCCCGCCGGGACATCACGCCCTGGCCGGGCGCGCGATGGGCTTCTGCCTGCTCAACAACGTGGCCGTCGCCGCGGCGCACCTGGCCGCGGCGGGCGAGCGGGTCGCCATCATCGACTTCGACGTCCACCACGGCAACGGCACCCAGGAGATCTTCTGGAACGACCCGCGCGTGCTCTACGTCTCGAGCCACCAGGTGCCGCTCTTTCCCGGCAGCGGCATGTCGAAAGAGGTGGGCGGACCCGACGCGCTCGGGGCCACGTGCAACCTTCCCCTGCCCGCCGGGGCGACCGGCGACGTCGTGGCCCGCGCTTACGAGGAGATCGCCGCGCCGGTGCTCGACTCCTTCGCGCCCAGCTGGGTGCTGGTCTCGGCCGGTTTCGACGCGCACCGCAGCGATCCCCTGGCCGACCTCGCCCTCACGAGCGGCGACTTCGGCGCGCTCTCGCACTTCGCGGCCCAGTTCACCCCCCAGCCCGGGCGCCTGGCGTTCTTCTTAGAGGGCGGCTACAACCTCCAGGCGCTGCGCGCTTCGATCACCGACACCCTGGCGCGCGCCCTCGGCGAGGACCGCGCGAGCGAGCCGCCCTCCTCGGGCGGTCCCGGACACGACGCGGTCGTGCGCAGCGCCGCGCTGCGCGCGGCCGCGCTCGAGGCCGCGCACGACACGAAAGGCACCCCATGACGACAGTCGCCGTCGGATACGACTTCTCAGACCACGCCCATCGCGCCGCGCAATGGGCCGCCGCCTACGCCCAGCGCTGCGGCGCCGACGTGGTGCTGGTGCACGCGATCGGCCTGCGCGAGCACGGCGAACCCGGCAACCCTCTGGTCGAGCTCGCCGCGGTGTCGGCCGAGATCGCGGCCGGCGCCGGACTTGAGGAGTCTCGCGTGCGTGGTGCGCTCGACTACGGCGACGCGTGCTCGGTCCTGCTGCGTTGTGCGAGCGCGCCGATCGACGCGTCGCTGCTCGTGGTGGGCACGCGTGGCCACGACGCGCACGCCGGGCTCCTCCTCGGGTCCACCAGCCTCGAGGTCGCCGAGCACGCGACGATTCCCCTGGTGATCGTCCCTACTGACTAGCTTCGTCGGCCTTGACCCGCGGCCAGAGGTCGCGCGCGATCACGTGCCCCGTCGCGGCGAGGGGAACCGCGAGCAGCACGCCGACGAAGCCGCCGAAGATGCCGCCGACCCACGCGCCCACTTCGGCGCCGAAGAGCACGGCGAGAAAGACCGCGAAGGGATTGAGCTTGACCGTCTTGGCCATGATCACGGGGTTGAGCACGTGGTTCTCGAGCTGCGTGTAGACCATGAACACGATGAAGGTCACGACGCCCGCGAACACGGAGTGGCCGAAGGCGAAGAGCACCGTCGGGATCCCGGCGAGCGCGCCGCCGATGGTGGGCAGGAAGTCCACCAGGGCGACCCAGAGCGCGAAGAGCAGGGCGAAGGGCACGCCGAGCAGGGCGAGGGTGATGAAGACGACGATCCCGGCGATGACCGACGTGGCGAGATTTCCCACCATGTAGCCCGAGGCGGCCACGCGCACCTGGGCGCTGAGGCGCGCGACGCGCTCGGCGCGCGCCGGCGGCATCGCCTCGAGGACCACGGTGCGCAGCTTGGGCGCCTCCATCAAGAGCAGCACCACGAAGGTGAAGACGGTGAGCAGCATCACGAGCACCGAGGCCGCGCCCTTGCCGAGCGCCAGAGCCGGCTTGGAAAGTCCCTGGGCCAGGGAGACCAGCTTCGAGGAGTTCTTGGTCACCCACTCGTCCACGTGGTACTGGCGCAGCAGGTGCCCGATCCAGCCGCGGCCGGTCTGGGCCTGCTTGACGTAGGCGGGCAGGGTGTCGGCGAGGTGGGTGAAGCTGCGCACCAGCGGATAGCCGAAGGCGAAGGCGAGCCCGGCGAAGATCAGCAGCGAGATCAGCGCCACCACGAGAACGGCGACGCTGCGCCGCTTGAGGCCCCAGCGCTGAAAGGCCAGCACCAAGGGATTCAGCAGCAAAGCGATGAAGCCGCCCACCAGCATCAGCAGCAACAGATCGCGCAGGCGATACAAGAAGAGCGCGCCCAGGTAGGTCGCGGCCACGATGGCCACGGTTGAAAATATGGTGCGAACGGGCACGTTGTGCTTGTCCGCGCTCGCCATCAGACGCGAGCGGCTGGGCGACGACTCGGGTTCGACGGGATCGGCCACGACTCTCCTTCACGCGCCACGCTAGCCGTGGGCCCCTCGCGCGTCAGGCTTTAGGCGCGCGTACATCAGGATCCGCTTGAAGGTGAAGAGATAGGGCGAGCGCCGCCCCACCCTTTCGAGCAGGCGCGCGCGGTACTCGGCAAGAAGCGCGTCGTAGTCCTCGGCGCTCAGCCTCTCGCGAAAGCGGGTCAGCGCGGTGCCCTTCATCCACTCGACCAGCTCCTCGCTCGAGGCGAGCTCGTGCAGATAGACGCGCAGCGTCACGTCCACCGACGTGCCGAGTGCCGCCAGGATCTCGGCGTAGTCCTCGGGGGCCAGCACGTTCACCGCCACGTGGTCGTCCTCGCCCAGGATCTCGGCGGCGAGCTCGCCGCTGACCAGATGGCTCGGATGATCGCCGTTCGCCGGCACCTGCACCGCGAGCTGGCCCCCCGGTCGCAGGGACTCCATCCAGCGCGCGAGGACCGCCGGATGGTCGTCCACCCACTGCAACGACGCGTTGGCGACGATGATATCGACGCCCTCCTCGTCGCGCCAGGTGGCGAGGTCGCCCTGAATAAAGCTCGTCGTGGCGTCGGCGTAGTGAACCGCGCGCTCGAGCATGGACGCCGAGGCGTCGACGCCCAGTATCGAGGACGCCCCGAGGCGTCGCCCGAGCGCCTGGGTCAAGCGCCCGTCACCACATCCCAGGTCCACCACCGTCGGCGCGCCGTTCGCCTCGAGGTGGGCGACCATGTCCCAGAAGGGGCGCTCGCGCTCGGCCGCGAAGCGGTTGTACTGGTCGGGATTCCAGGCGTCGCTCACCTCTACTCGCCCACCAGCGCCGCGACGCGCGCGGCGAGCTCGGCGTCACTGGTGACGTCGTAGCCGCGATCGACGCTCGCGGCCAGGTGGGCCGCGGCGGCCGGCGCGGCGAGCACGGACTCGAGGAGTATCCCGAAGCGCTCGAGGTGTCCGCGCGCGTGCCAGGTCGCGTACTCGACGTCCTCGACACAGCGCTCGAGGTCGGACGTCACGACGGCGATTCCCTCGAGCGCGGGGTGGGCGTCGTCGAGGCGGGCGTCGACGTAGTCGCGCATCGCCCCGATCAGGTCCATGCGGCGCATGTCGTTGACGATCTGGGCGGCGAGCACGTTGTGCGTTCCCTCCCAGGACTCGTAGACGATCGCGTCGCGGTAGAGCCGCGGCAGGACACTGAACTCCTCGATGGTGCCGTTGCCCCCGAGGACCTCGATGCCCGCGCGCACCACGCGCGTCGCCTGCTGGGAGATGACGAGCTTGGCGGCGTTCACGAGGAAGCGGTGCACCCGCACGTCGGACTCGCTCGCGACCCCGGCGTCGATGTCGTCTTCGAGGTCGGTCAGGGCGAGCACCAGGGACAGGGCCCCCGATGACGCCGCGGCCATGTCGGCGAGCGTGAGGCGCAACGTCGCGAACTCCTCGATCGCCACCCCGAAGGCGCGGCGATGGCGCGCGAAGTTGCGCGCCTCGAGGTAGGCGCGGCGCATGATGCCGGCACTGCCGACCGCCGTCATCCACCGGCTGGTATTGAGCACGATCCCCACCGCCGTGCGAAAGCCCTCCTCGAGCGGCCCGATCGGCCAGGCGAGGGCGCCGTCGAAGTCGATCTCGCCCGAGGCGAGGCCGCGCGTGCCGAGCTTGTCCTTCAGGCGTCGCACGTGAAAGCCGTTCGGCGCGCCGTCGATGCGCCGCGGCACCACGAAGCTGGCGAGCCCGCGCGTGCCCGCGCTCGCGCCCTCGAGGCGGGCGGTGACGAAGAACTGGTCCGCGTCGGCGACCGAGCAGAACCACTTCTCACCCGTCAGGCGGTAGGTGCCATCTCCCACCGGAATCGCCACGCAGGCGTTCGCCCCGACGTCGCTGCCGCCCTGGACCTCGGTGAGGAACTGCGCGCCCCGCTCGGCCGCCGCGTAGTCGGTCGTCACCAGTGGCGCGAGGAAGCGCTCGCGCACCGACGTCTCCGCGCGGCGCCGCAGCGCGCGCGCCAGGCCGATCGAGCAGGTCACCGGGCAGGCGTGACCCGCCTCGCCCTCGCTCGAGAGCAGGTAGAGCAGGGTCATCTGCTCAAAGGCCGTCCCGGGCGTGGCCGAGAGCGCCATCACCCCGCTGGCCCACACCGCGGCGCCGGCCGCGTGATAGCTCGGATCGAAGCTCACCTCTTCGACCCGACGGCCCAGCGCGTCGTAGGTGGATAGCTCAGGCAGGTGGGCGCGCTGCTCGTAGCGCGCGGCGTTCGGCGCGATGACGCCGACGACTTCGGCCGCAAAGGCCGACGCGCGTCGCTCGAGCTCCTCGAGCCGTTCGCCGCGCACGTAACGCGCGAGGCCACCACGGAGTTCGTCGTCGGCGTCAAAGGGATTGAGTGGATAGTCCGCGCGCCACGCGGAGAGGTCCTCGCGGGCGGCGTCGTAGGTCACGCGACCAGTATCGCCGCGAGGGCGATGATGCGCCAGTTACCGGCCAGCCTCGACCCGCGCCGGCCGAAGAACAGGACCGCGAGGGCGGCTCAGGGTTGGTCGCCCAGCGCGTCGCGCACCGTCACCTCGCGCGCGTAGACGTCGGGGCGCGCCAGGTCGAGCACCGCAATCTGGCCGCGCCGGCGCGCGACCTCGGCGAGGTCGAGGTCGGCCACGAGCACGGCCTCGCCCTCGGCCGGCCCCTCGGCGAGGACCTGGCCCCAGGGGTCGACGATGAGAGAGTGGCCGTAGGTGGGAAAGGAGCCGTGGGAACCGGCCTGGGCCGCCGCGACGACGAACGCGTGGTTCTCGATGGCGCGTGCGCGCACCAGGACGTGCCAGTGCACGCGCCCGGTCGCCGCGGAGAAGGCCGCCGGGATCGCGAGGACCTGCGCGCCGGCTGCTGCCAGGCGCCGGTAGAGCTCGGGGAAGCGCACGTCGAAGCAAACCGAGAGGCCAAGGCGCGCCTCGCCCAATGAAGCGACCACCATCTCGGCGCCGGCCTCGATGGCGTCGGACTCGCGCGAGGCGACCTCGCCGGTCACCGCCACGTCGAAGAGGTGGGCCTTGCGATAGGTGGCGACCACCTCTCCGCTTGGCCCGATCACCACGCTGGTGTTATGGACCTTGCCCGCGGTCGCAACCTCGGGGATCGAGCCCAGGTGGATCGTGGCGCGCGCGGCCCGCGCGAGGGCGCCGAAGTGGCGCGTCGTCGGGCCGGGCACGGTCTCGGCGGCCGCCACGAGCCCGCTCGGCGGGCCCAGGTACGTCGTGTACTCGGGGGTCTGGACGTAGGTGGCCCCGGCCTCGAGGGCCCGGGTCACGAGCGACGTCGCGGCCTCGACGTTGGCCGCGACGTCGCGGCCCGAGTCCATCTGCAGCGCCGCGACGCGCACGGGCTAGTTCGTTTCCCGGCTCGCGCGCACGGTCTCGGCGACGGCCGCGGCCACGGCCTTGACCACGTGGGGGTTGAAGACCGTCGGCACGATGTAGTCCGCCGAGAGCTCCTCGGGCTTGACCGCGTCGGCGATGGCCCGACCGGCTGCGATCTCGACCTCCTCGGAGATGCGCGTCGCGCCGGCGTCGAGCAGGCCGCGGAAGATCCCCGGGAAGGCCAGCACGTTGTTGATCTGGTTGGGCTCGTCGCTGCGCCCGGTCGCGACGATCGCCGCGTGGCGGCGCGCGATGACCGGGTCGATCTCTGGGTCCGGGTTGGCCAGGGCGAAGACGATCGACTTCTCGGCCATGGACATGACCTGAGCCTCGGTGACGAGGTCGGGACCGGACACGCCGATCAGCACGTCGGCGCCGGCCAGCGCCGCGCCGAGGTCCCCGGTGCGCTTCGCGCGGTTCGTGTGGCTCGCGAGCCACTGGCGATCCGCGTCCAGGCGCTCGTCGTCAGGATCCAGGATCCCGTGGCGGTTCACACCGATGATGTCGCCCACGCCCTCGGCGAGGAGGAGCTTTGAGATCGCCACGCCGGCCGCGCCGACGCCCAAGACCACGACGGTCACGTCGGACATCTTCTTTCCCACCACGCGCAACGCGTTCACGAGGGCCGCGTAGACCACCGTCGCGGTGCCGTGCTGGTCGTCGTGAAAGACCGGGATGTCGAGCAGCTCGCGCAAGCGCGACTCGATCTCAAAGCAGCGCGGCGCGGCGATGTCCTCCAAGTTGATGCCGCCGTAGACGGGGGCGATGCACTGGACGATGCGCACGATCTCGTCGACGTCCTGGGTCGCCAGGCACACCGGCCACGCGTCGATGCCGGCGAAGCGCTTGAAGAGGAGGGCCTTGCCCTCCATGACCGGCA
>DAIDJP010000018.1 GCA_027451285.1 Acidimicrobiaceae bacterium
ATCCCGAGACCGAGATCGAGTTCCACTTGGGCATCTCGGCCGCGGTGAAGGCCATGGTGTCGCGCACCAGGCGCATCGACTGGCGCGGGGGGAAGACGAACTCCTTCTGGGCCTGGTACTCCTTCAAGATGTCGTTCTGCAATGTGCCGCCGAGCGCGGCGCGTGGCACGCCTCTTTCTTCGGCCTGGGCGACGAAGAGCGCGAGCATCACCGCGGCGGGCGAGTTGATGGTCATCGACGTCGTGATGCGCGACAGGTCGATGCCGGCGAAGAGGTCGCGCACGTCGGCGAGGGAGTCAATGGCCACGCCGCAGCGCCCCACCTCGCCGAGGGACATGGCATCGTCGGAGTCGAGCCCGAGCAGGGTGGGCATGTCAAAGGCCGTCGACAGTCCGGTGCCGCCGGCCGCGATGATCTCGCGAAAGCGCGCGTTGGTGTCGACGGCGGTGCCAAATCCCGCGAACATGCGCATGGTCCAGAGCTTCGAGCGGTACATCGAGGCGTGGATGCCCCGGGTGTAGGGGTAGGCCCCCGGGAACTCGCCATCCTCGGGCCCGTAGACCGGCTCTAAGGGGACTCCCGAGAGGGTCGTGAAGTCGGCGTCGCGCGTGGGCGCCGCGTCGAAGGCCTCGCGCCAGGTCTTGAGGTTACTCACGTGGACTCCGTTGGCGCGTCCAAACTCTCATCTGCCCTCAAGTCAACGTCGAGATTAAAGACGGGAGGACGCTTCTCGAGAAATGCATCGATGGCTTCAGAAAGGTCGTGCTGATAGTGCAGAGTCGAAACGGCCCAAAACGACGAGTCCATAGACGCCGTCAGGCTTGACTCCCACGAAGTTGACAGGGCCTTCTTCGTCGCTTCCAGCGCTCGCCAGGGCTTAGCAGCGATCACGCTCGCCAGGCCCACTGCAACATCCAATAATTCCTCGGGTTCGACCGTCCGGCTGACCAGCCCTAAACGAAGAGCCCTCTCTGCTCCGAATACCTCTCCCGTCAGAGCCATCTCGGCGGCGACGCCGGAGCCAACCAGGCGGGGTAGGAACCACGTTCCTCCGTTTCCCGGCACCAATCCCATATTGATGTAGGTTTCGCCAAATCTTGCCGTCGTCGAGGCGATTCGAACGTCGCATGCGAGAGCGAGGTCGAGTCCGCCCGCAGTAGCGCCACCGTTGACAGCGGCGATGAAAACGATCCTTGACGTCGTGAGTCGACGCGTGATCGGAAATAGGATCCGCGCGTTGAAGGGCTCGCCTGTGCGAATGAGGTCATCACGAAGGTAGTCACGAAAAGCCACGAGGTCGGCACCCGAACAGAATTGGCGCCCCGCCCCGGTAAGAACAACACACCTAATAGAACGGTCAGGTTCCAGTTCATCAAGAAGTCCTGACAGCATCTCCGCGAGCTCGGGAACCACTCCATTACCGCGTTCGGGCCGGTTGAGAGTCATCAGTCCAACTCCCGGGGCGACTCGCTCAAAGAGAACAAGGTCTCGCTCGCTCATGATGACGGCGACGCTCCTCCGGCCATTGTCCGGTCGAAACCCTCCCAGTACCGTGCGCGGACTTCCCGACGAAGCACTTTGCCGTACGCGCTGACGGGCAACTCGTTGACAAAGTCGACGACTTTCGGGCACTTGTATCCCGCAAGATGCTCGTGGCAGTACGCGATGAGCTCCTCAGAGGAGACGCTCGACGATTCGTTGACAACCACGACTGCGCGAACGGCTTCCCCCCAATAGGGATCAGGCACACCGACTACGACTGTTTGGTGCACTTCGGGATGGGTGATCAAGACCGACTCCACCTCCGTCGGATAGACGTTGTTCCCTCCAGAGATCACCACGTCTTTTTTCCGGTCGTGGAGGTACAGGAAGCCCGTTGCGTCAAATGCCCCCACGTCTCCCGTATGTAGCCAGCCATTGTGAAGAGCCTCGTTCGTGGCCACTTCGTCGCGCCAGTACCCGGCCATGACAACGTCGCCCCTCACTAGAACCTCCCCCGAAACGCCGGGGGCACAGGGAACCCCGTTCTCATCCACGACGACAACCTCGACGTCCGTTCGGGGAATCCCAACCGAACCAAGACGCGGATCATCGGAGTCCAGGAATCGCGCATGTTGATCGAGAGAGAGAGACGTCGCCGTTATCGGGCACTCACCCTGGCCAAAGATCTGCACAAACACTGATCCAAAGGTCTGAAGCGCTCGTTTGAGATCGTGCACGTAGATGGGTGCGCCACCGTAGCAAACGGCAACGAGGCTGGTGAGATCCCAGCGGCCGCTCTCAAACTCTTCGATTGAACGGACTATTTGCGTCGGCGCCATGAAGGCAACGTGAGTCACCCGATGACTCTCGATCAGCTCGAACATGTGTGTTGGTTCGAAACTCAGACGATCCGAGATGACGTGCGTCGCCCCTCGAGCAATGCCGGGAAGCGCGACGAGTCCGCTTCCGTGCGAGAGCGGTGCCACGTGGAGAAGGGTGTCATGGGCCTGAATGTTGTAGACGTCCGCCAAATAGTTCATCGACATCGCCACCAGATTGCGGTGTGTCAGTGTTGCGCCCTTTGGGCGACCGGTCGTCCCGGAGGTGTAGAAAAGCCACGCCGGGTCGTCGGGTTCCGGTTCGGCGATGCGTGAGGAGACCTCGGCACTCGCAAGCAAATCTTCGTATTCACTCTGACCACTCGTCAGTGAAATATCAAAAACTTTCACCGTGGCGTTCTCTAGTGAACTTAAGTGGGCGACTTCGGGATGCGTCGTCGAGTTGTAGACCAGAACTTTCGAGCCCGAATGTTCAACGATGTAGTCAACTTCCTTCACGTGCAGCCGGGAGTTCAGGGGGACGACCACGAACCCTCCCAGAAACGCGCCGTGCATGATCTCAAAGACCTCCACGCAGTTCTGAAGCGTGAAGGCAACTCGGTCGCCTGGGCGCAGTCCCTGGGTGCGGAGGGCGGAAGCGAATCGAAGAGCTCGCTCCGCGAGTTGGCCATACGTCTGAGACCTAACACCACACGTCAGCGCGATCGAATCCGCTCGCCGTTGAGCTGACTTCAAGAGAAACTGACCAACGTTCACGGCTTGGCTCTTTCGTCGTTCGATAATGCGACAAACCAGGGCGCCGAACCCTTCGCTCCGGGTGCGGGGGCGGCGAATCGAACCGGAATGTCGCACGCGAAAGAATCCCATTCTCCTTCATCATCAGGCGTGAGTCGAACAAGAATTTGCACTCCCTCGCTCAATCGCACAACACCAACCGCGTAAGGGATCTCACCGACGAAGTCACTAGGGCTACCGGCGCGAATGACCGCGAAACTGGTGAGGACGCCTCTGCCCGATGCGCGAACTAGCGACAGAGAAGAAGATCCGCACTCGGGGCAGCGGTACTTAGGGTACATGATGAACGTGTGACACTCCGAACACCTTTGCACGCGCAACTCGCCGCGACTGAGGGCATCGTGCCACTCATGCTCGAATCGTGAATCGAGAATTTCACTCATCAGGTCCTCCGCTCTAGAAGCATGACCTGCGAATCCATGTAACTTCCTCCCGAACCGCCCACCACGGCGCGTTGAATTTCGCGCACTTGGCGCAGCGGTTCTGCGCGATGCAACAGCTGGCGTATCGCTTCGACCAGCAGTGCGGTCCCTCCACCGACGCCGGTGTGCCCGGCCGAAAGCAGGCCCCCGTTGGTGTTGACTGGTAGGCGCCCCCCCGGAGAGAACGTACCTGCGGCGAATAGACGCGCAGCTTCACCTACGGGCGCTAGCCCGATTCCCTCGAGGGCGATCGCCAGCACCGCAGCGTAGGAATCGTAGACCTCGGCGAGTTGAACGTCCTGTGGCTCCCAGCCCGCTTGGTCAAACGCGAGGCGAGCGGCCTCGGGCCAACCCAACACCGCGAGTTCGGCCTCCTGACCGATGCTGTAGTGCGAGACGACGCCACCCGAACCAGCGAGGGCCACCCATGGTTCACCTCGCATTCGCGCATCGGACTCGCTGGTCACGACGAAGGCCGCAGCGCCGTCGGCGAGCATCGGACACTCGTACGCGTGCAGTGGATCGGTGACCTTCCGTGACGCGAGAACGGCTTCGACGGTTAGCGAGCGATCTCGATACATCGCGTTGGGATTGAGGTTCGCCCAATCACGGAGTGCGACGCACACGGCGGCCATCTCTTCTGCGCTCGATCCGCTCTCGTGCATATAGCGACGCGTGATGAGTGCCCCAATCGCGTTGAAGGTCAAACCAACGGGACGTTCCCACTCACGTGGAATCCCGTAGCCGCTTAGCATGTCAATCATCTCCTCGACCGGCGCCGAGCCCCAACGATCGGCCTGCGCGACCAGCACATTGCGGGCGTGGCCCGTAGCCACGAGGCTGGCCGCAATCCGAGCAGCGTTGTCACTGGTGGAACCGCCGGAGTGGACCATGAAATTGAAATGAGCTCGACGATTGAGACCCAACTCCTCCACCACCCGCGAAAAAATGAGATCCGCTTGATCATCGCTCGAATGCAGGCACGGGATCAGTACAACTGCGTCAATGTCTTCCGGGCGAAGTTGGGCGTCACGAATTGCCCGATGCGAGACTTCGACTAGCGCTCCCATGAATGTGCGATCCGCGAACCGACCCGACGGAATCTCTCCAACGCCGACAAATGCGGCCTGAAGGTCACTCATGATTCCTCACTCTTCGCATTTCGACGAACCAGTACCTTCCACGTGAACGTCATTACGGACTCCCCCCTTTGATTCACGACGTTGTAAGCGAGGCTGATCTTGCCGAACTCCGGCTTCGAACTCGCCTGTGCGTCAATGATCTCCACATTGACGTGCACGGTGTCGCCGGGGCGAACCGGCCTCAGCGCGCGCAGATCATCACATCCGAGAAGTGCCTCGACCGAGGTGCCGTACGTACCCGACAACGCGACCAAACCTACGGCCATCGAGAACGTAAGGGGGCCATGAGCAATGCGGCCATTGAACTGAGTTTTACGGGCGTACTCTTCGTCGACGTGCAATGGGTAGTGGTCGCCAGTGAGCCCTGCAAAAGTGAGAATGTCCGCGACCTCAATCGTGCGACCCGACGTCGTAAATCGATCTCCGATCTCATAGTCCTCGAAGTACTCGTGGCTTGCGGTCACAGCCCCATCTCCCGAGCGATGATTGTTCGCTGAATCTCGTTAGTACCACCGCCAACCATGCCGTGCTTCGCTTCGCGAAAGTAGCGCTCCATGTCATAGACCGGGAGTTGGGCGTATCCCCCAAGTGCCTGCATTCCGTTGAACGCGATCTTGAACGCGACATCAGCTGCGAACACTTTGGCCATCGAAACTTCCTTGATAGCGCGTTCGCCACGTGCCATCTTGTCGGCTGCCGCGTAGACAAGCAGACGGGCGGCCGACAACTCGGTCTCATTCTCGGCCATGCGATGCTTGAGAACCTGGAATGAGGAGAGGGAGCGACCGAACTGTTCGCGTTCTTTCGTGTACTTGATCGTGTCATCCAGCGCGGTTCTCGCGTTTCCGACGTACGAGGCGGCAAGACCCAGACGCTCGTACTCGAGATGCTCGCCAATGTACTCCCATCCTCGATTGGGTTCGCCGATAATGTTGCCCTCCGGAACGCGTACGTCGGTCATGAAGAACTCGGTGGTGCCAAGACTCCGACGAACGATTGTCGGCATCTTATGAATTTCCAGTCCTGGAGTGTCATTGGGCACCAGAATTAGGCTCAGTCCCCGGTGTCGATCTTCTGAAGTTCGCGCCAATATCGTGATGACGGCGCCAGGTAGATGCGCACCGGAGCACCAGATCTTGTTCCCGTTGAGGACCCAGTGACCGTCAACGAGCTCGGCCCTGGTTCTCACTGCGGCGGCGTCGGAGCCAGCCTGAGGCTCGCTGATCGACACGCTGAACTTGCGCCGTCCAGTCAAGTAGTCACTCAAGTAATCCGACTTTTGTTGGTCGGTGCCGTGGTTGACAATGTTCTTCGCCGTAAACATCGAGGTCATTACGCACGCGGCGGTATCTAGACTGAACTTTGCCATAGCTTCACAGAAGATCGCGTACATAATCGGGTTTGCCTCTAGTCCCCCAAGGGACTCAGGGATCAAGAGGCCGAGCCAACCGTTATCTGCAATCTTCTGATAGGCCTCGTCAGGGAACTCTCGGTTCTCATCATGCTCCCGGGTGTACTCGCGTCCGACCTCTTTATCCATGAAGGAGTGCAGGGTGTCGTGCCATGCCCGTTCTTCATCCGAATGGCGAAAATCCATTTCTTCTCCCTATCGATCCATCACCATGCTGGTGCTTGCCAACATCAATGAGTGCGCTCCAAAATCGTTACGCTCACGGTTGCTTCATCGCGTTCGAGCACGCCCCCTCCGTTCTGAGCCAAGCCAAGGCGTGCCTCCGGAACTTGACGCTGCCCAGCCGATCCTCGCAGCTGTTCAGTGAGCTCGACTATCTGCGCGCAACCCGTCGCACCTATTGGATGCCCTCGGGACAACAAGCCCCCGCTCGAATTGATTGGCATCGTCCCGCCCGGAAGCGTCTGCTCGCGTCGCAAGAGTTCGAACGCACTCCCCGGCGAAGCCAATCCCAACTCCTCCATGATGATCAATTCCGCTGGTGCTGCGGCATCGTGCACTTCGGCGAAGTCAATGTCCCCTGGTTCGACACTCGCAAAGGCGTACGCCCGCTCTCCCGCCACCATCGTGGGCGACACGCCGCCGTCGGGGTTATTGGACGTAACTGTCACAGCCCGTACCCGAATATCAGCTCGAGCCAGTCGTCGTGCCACGTCTCTCGATGCGACAACAACGGCCGCCGCCCCATCACTGAGTGCCGAACACATCGCGATAGTGAGAGGCGCAGAAATCAGACGGCCGCCCAACACCTCTTCGATCGACAGTTCCTTTTGGAACTGTGCTCGAGGATTATGAGATCCGAGGGAGCGACTCTTGACAACGACTCGAGCCAGATCCTCAATCGTGGCTCCCGTTTGTTCAAGGTACTCGCGTCCCTTCAAGGAATAGTGATCCATGAGTGGCGAGGCGGGGATCATTCCGTCATCTAGCAGTCCCCCGAACGCGTAACGTTCAACATACTCATGCATTTCTGGACGTCGCAGGGTGTCTGTTGCAGACGCCAACGCCGCAAACGATCTAGCTTTCTGAGCAATTCTGAGTTGTTCCACGCCGATGGCCATTGCAATATCGGCAAAGCCACTCTTGACCGCCATCACCGCAAGGAAGAAGGCAGTGGACGATGACGAGCACGCATTTTCGACGTTTACGACAGCAGATCCCAGAAGACCAGTGTTGCGAAGAAGAATCTGGCCGCGAATCATCTCTTGGCCCTGAAGTAGCCCCGCCGCGGCGTTGCCGACATACGCGTGTTGAATCTCAGTTTTGCCAACGCCGGCATCTAGGAGGGCCAGGGCCACGACCTCCTCAGTCAACTCCACAATTCCGACTCCTCTGCCACTGAAGTTCGTCATCGCCGTGCCAATCACGTACGCGTCGGTCACATCCAACTCCAACGTGGGGTCGAGCGAGTGGTCGTCAGAAGCTGAGTGTCACGAAAGTTCAGGTGCTGAATGGACGTCATCGTGTGACCAAGCCATTGAGAACTGTGTCGGCGAAGAGATCACAAATGACGTCGAGTCGTGGGTCATTGGGCGACAGCCACTCTGCAGACCAGTTGAGGCTTCCCAATAACACCAGAATCGTCACGTGCTGATCGAGATTCTCGCTGAAATCTCCTGATTGAACTCCTTCACTTATGACGTCGGCAAAGTACTTCTCGTAGTTGCGACGCTTCTTTCGTACGAGCGTCTGGCTATCTGTGCTCAGGTAGCGCCATTGATGAAAGACCACTTGCGCCCACTGCGGATTGGCAGCAACGACCCTCAGATGCTCCCTAATCATCGAGCGAAGTCTCTCGCGAGGAGCCAGATTTCGGGGTACCGAATCCACCATCTCAACGAAACGATCAATGCCGCTAGAGACGATTTCGAGCAGCATCTCCTCTTTGCCGCCAATGTGCGCGTAGAGGCTGCCCGGAAGGATGCCGACCTGTGTGGCGATGTCGCGCACAGTGGTACCGGAATAGCCACGTTCGCCAAAGAGCCGAGTAGCGACCTCGATCATCATTGCCCTAGTGCCGTTCGATGTTCTCTCATCTGAGTTGTGGCTACGTCCCGCGTTGCTCGCACCCTTGACGACATCGGTCACTGTGCGTGCCCTTCTACTCTGGCGCCCATGGGGTCACCGTCTTCCACTTCGCCCGTCAAGGTGTGCAACAAGCGCGAGTTGGACGATCCAAGAGTTGGCGGTTTCTGCGTCTTGATCTCCGGTGTCTCAATGGGTAAGCGAACGACGGCGCTCGCGGCCGATTCTGAGTTCAAAAGGATTCTGCGTTCTCGCACAAGTGGATGATCCAGCGCTCGATCGAGAGAATTCACGGATGAGGCGGGTATCTCCGCCCGAGTGAGCACTTGCTCCAACTCCTCCGAGTTAAATGTTGACGTCACATTCTCCAGCAGTGAGTGAAGTTCGTCACGATGCTGGACCCTGAGGGGCACGCCAAGAAACCGTTCGTCGACAATGAGCCCCTCGAGACCCAGCGCGCCGCAGAGTCGTTCGAAGATTCGTTGGTTACCCGCTGCGACCATGACCCAGCCGTCGCGCGTACGAAAGGCCTCGTACGGAGCTGCCATCTCGAATGCCGAACCTTGGGGCTGCGGGACCACGTCGGTGGCCAGCAAATTCAGGATCTGATTCGTCTGGAAGACGATGCCCGTATCAATCAGAGCGACTTCAGAAAAGTCACCGACACCTGTCTCACGTCGACGCTGCAACCCGCCGAGAATTGAAATCGCCGCCCACATTCCCGTGGTCATGTCGATGATGGAGACGGGAACCCTTGACGGCGCCTCTCCTGGCTGGCCGTTTGCGAACATGATTCCGCTGAGCGCCTGAATTACTGGGTCGTAACCAGGAAGGTTACGTCCGAGCGGGCCCGAACCAAATGCTGAAATCGAGCAGTAGACCAGGGCCGGATTTACCGCGTGTACATCCTCAAAGCCAAAGCCGAGGCTTGACAACTTCCCCGGACGCCAACTCTCCACGAGGACATCGGCGGACTTTAGTAACGCCCACATCGCCTCTTGATCAGCAGGCGACTTCATGTCGAGAACTACGCTGCTCTTTCCTCGATTGTAGGAACGAAACACGGCACCAACACCGTCGATGAGCGGAGGTAATTGGCGACTATCGTCACCAATTGGCGGGCGCTCGACTTTGATGACGGTCGCACCCAACGTCGCCAGAATTTGAGTGGCGAAGGGTCCAGCCACAACGCTTGTCAGGTCGACAACCATTACGCCGTTCAACGTGCTTGCGACGTCACTCATAGTGTCCCTTGTCGCTCGGACCAGCCCCAACTTCTTCGGTCGGCGGACGAAGATCTCCTTTCGGCCCCCCTCCGCCATCGATTAGTAAGTGTCGTTCGCCCTCGGCCAGCTCTTCGTCATAGGAGTTCTCACCGTCAATCGCTCTACGTCGAACCTTCTTGGCGCTCTCCTGACGCCAGACTGCGAAACTGACCGCTCCGATCAGGGCGACTCCGTTGAACATTTCATTAATCCACTGTTGACCGGTAACCAATTGAAGTCCCGAAACTCCAATTGCGAGAACGTATACCGCTAGCACTGATCCCCATACATTGAAGCGTCCCGGACGAAGTTGGGTGGCGCCGAGAAAACAGGCGGCGAATGCAGGTAGTAGGAGAGACGGACCGAAGGTCAGTGCGGGACCGCTCGCAGAGCAATACAACACCCCGGCGACGCCGCTTATCGTGGCGGACATCACCATGGACATCCAAACCCACCGGTCGACCCGAACTCCCGCTAGCTTTGACGCCTCCTTATTCGCACCAATGGCATAGAGATAGCGCCCGAACGGCGTGTGGTCCAAGACCCACCACACGATGAAGGCACAGATGAATGCGTAGAACACATATGCCTCGAAGCCGCCAACTTGAAACGTGGCGAGGTTATTCCACAAGTGCGACGAGGGGATCAGGGGTTGGCTGTTGGCGGTGACTATGTCGAGCAGAGCCGCGAGCAGGGTGCTCATGCCCAAAGTGACGATGAAGGAATTCACGTGCCACTTCACGATGAGAAAGCCATTAACCATTCCGATGAAGATCGACGATACGAGTGCAAGAGCGATCGACTCGCCCACAGACCAGTGATGGTTGTTTTGCATGACGACCGCAAGGATTCCCGATAAGTTCGCCACCGCACCAACGGAGAGGTCGAAGTTCCCGCCTATCAACGGAATCAACACCCCAAGTCCGAGCATCATTGTGACCGGCTCTTCATCGGCAATCGTATGGAGGGTAGACGTCGTGAGAAAAAGATGAGGGATCCAAATCCCAAACACGACGATCAAAAGTCCCGCAAGGTAGAGACCGCTCAAGCGATCCACACCAAAGGAAAAACGTCGGATCGTCGTCACTGGGCCGCCGCCATCGAATCGTCCACTCCTAGAACCAAGTTCGTAAGAATATCCATTGAAACCTGAGAATGATTTACTTCACAGACAATTTGCCCTTCATGCAAGACCAGAACTCGATGACACACCGCGGTGATCTCCTCAAGATCACTAGAACAAATCAATACCGCGGACCCAGACTTCGCGATATCCAGAATCAACTGATGAATTTCCTCTTTGGCACTCACATCCACACCCTGCGTCGGCTCATCGAGAAGAAAGATCTTCGGGCGGCAACGCAACCATTTTGCGAACATCAGCTTCTGTTGGTTGCCTCCGCTAAAGGTAGCAAGTGGTCTTTCCAATCCATCGCGAGGGTGCACGTCAAGACGCTCCAACCAGACTCGCGCCTCCGCTCGTTCTGTGCGAAGACTGAGCCAGCCCCTTCGCCAGAAGGGGCCAAGGTTCGCCAGAGTCAGGTTCTCTCGTGCTGACAGATCCATGACTCCACCGTGAACTTTGCGATCAGCAGGGAGAAATGCCATGCCCCGTGCCACGGAAAGGTCAGTACGAGATTGGGGCAGTGTCCGGCCCTCAATATTGACGTGACCGGCGGTCCTAACCGCCGCACCAAAAATCGAGGCCAGCAGTGCCTCGCGTCCTGATCCAGTGATGCCAACCACTCCAACAATCTCGCCGGCAGCCACTTGGAGCGAGACCTCGCGGATGGGACCCGCCACCAACTTTCTAACGGTGAGCAGGGCGTTGGCCTCCGATGCAGGCGCCGCGTTACGAACGCTCACTTTTCGAATCTCGTGGCCCGAGATGAGCTCCGCAAGGGAGCGCTCGGTCTGATGTCGCACGTCTGATGTCACCACTATGCGACCATCCCTAATGACGGTTACTTGATCCGCTACCGCAAAGATTTCCTGCAACCGATGGCTTACGTAGAGAACCCCGACGCCCTGGGCCGCCACGCGTCGCACAATCTTCGCGAGGTGATCGACGTCTTGACTCGGCATCGTTGCTGTTGGCTCATCCAGAATCAAGAATTTCGCGGGATAGCGTTCGTCACGTTGAAGTGCACGCACCAGCGCAACGCCCGTTCTCTCGGCCATCGTGAGATCGCCCACTCGATCCGAGGGCTTGAACTTGAGGTCGAGTCGCTCAATCTCCTGCGCGGCGAGAGCCTCTGCGTAGCGCCTGCGCACCGTTCCCCACCGCGAGGGATAGCCCGATGTCAAACATAGATTGTCGAACACCGTCAAATCACTAATCAGATCCCCGTCTTGTTGGATGACTCGACATCCGAGACGATACGACGACTGCTTCGAACCAAGCCGAAGAGGCCTTCCGCCAATCTCCACTGTCCCACCTGGCTCGGGACGATGGTAACCCGAAATGATTTTGATGAGCGTCGACTTTCCGGAACCGTTGCCACCGAGAAAAGCACGAACTTCCCCCGGTGCAACCTTGAGATCAACGTTGAAGAGCACGCGAACGCCAACAAAATCCTTCGAGAGTCCCTGCACGTCGAGGCTCCATTCGGAGACTCGACGTGCAGGGCCCTGACCAGGCGAGTAGTTATCCAACGTGCCAGAGTTTCTTGAAAAGACCCCGGAAGTTAGCGGGAATATTCGCAGACTCCGACGCAGACTTTGTGTTGGTCTTAATGAGAAGCTGCTCTGGCATGCCTCCACCGTCAGGCGCGATGCCCATTCCCTCAAGGTGGCGGGCCTCGGAGTCGATCGCCAACCAACCCAAGTATTGGAAGTTCGTAGGGACGAAGGCGTTTTCAGTCCCCGCAATGACATCCTGCTCATTCTCGACGGTGGCATCACCACCGGCGATCTTGACGCCAGTGATTCCTGCAGCTTTCAGCGCGGCTGGCAAGGCTGGGAATATGACTCCATCAGTGGCAACGATGTAGGTAATCGACGGATCCCTCTGAACTGCAGATACAACGGCGGGAGTGATCTGGTTGTTGCCTTGCTCGGCGGGCGTAGCGTTAAGGGACGTCACAACGCACGCGGGACACAATGACTTGATTCTCGAGTTGAATCCACTTGCCGACTGAGCCAGAAGGCCGAATGCCGGAACGTTGACTAGCAGAACATGGGCTTTGCCTTTGGAATCACTAGTCACCCAATCTGCCAGGATCGAGCCTTGCATCGCTCCGTCGTCACCGATCGCGGTGATAACTGAGCCCTTTAGAGGAGTCGGTCCAGTCTCGATCGGGATAATTGACACCTTCGCAGCGTTGAAGGCGGGAATCTCGCTTGCCCAGGACGCCTCAGGTATCGCGTTGAATGCCACCGCCACTGGCTTGTACAACAGTGCCTGCTTCATTGCGGTCACCAATGTTGCGGGATTCGTCTCGTCAAACGTGAGCTGCTTGTACGTCCAGCCAATCGCCTTCGCCGCAGCGGTAACACCGACAGCGACATCCTTGCACTGAGGAAACGCACATTGGATGTACACAAACGTCTTGTGCGTCGGAGCCTTTCTCCTAAGCGGTGTCGTAACGGCAAGGTTCGTTGGCGCTTTCAAATATGGTGTCAGCGCTTGGGTCGCCGCCTTCACGCCCGAAGTCGAGCCAGCACTACTTACTGTCGCGGTCGTTGCTAGTGCCACTACTGAGACAAGTGAACCAACCAACGCTGGTCGCCATACGCCCCTACCAATCTTCTTCAATTTCAACTTCCCCCCTTGGTTTGAAGATTATCCGCCCGGGCCGACCCGAACCAAACAATCGTTTGTTCAACTGTCTAGCAGGATGCTCTACCTCTGTCAACGGCATACGCGACAAAAAAGTTCAAAGGGGGCAGGCCGCAACTACGACGCGGTTTCGATGAGACCAGGGATCTGCCCTGCCCTCGGTTGACTCTGTGGCCTGCCCGCGGCCTGCCCCAGAACGGCGTCGGGAAGTCTAGTACTCAAGGATCCATCTTTTGATCAGGTACTTAGTTACTCATTGCCAAGAAAGCTAACTTCCTTCCCAAGCTGAGAACGACGGGACTAGTGCCAGTCGCGCGACGCCGGCACCGCGTCGAGGGCGAGGGCCTCGACGTAGTCGGCCGCGATCGTCACGCTGCCGCGGTCGCGCTGCAGCGCCCCGCGCACCAGCAGCGCCGGCGCGCTCGCCACCGACGACCACCGCACCCAAGCGCCGCGCGAGAAGATCACGTTCACGTGGCCCGTCTCGTCTTCGAGGTTGACGAAGACCGCGCCGTTGGCCGTCTCGGGGTGCTGACGGTGCGTGACGACCCCGGCGACCTGGACCCGCTCGGCCTCGACGCTTGAGAGCGTCGCCGCGCTCGCCACCCCGCGCGCGACGAGCGCGTCACGTACGAGAGCCATCGCCGTGGCCTCCGGGGTCAGCCCGAGCGCCCAGAGGTCATCGGCGACGCGCTCCATCTCACTCGTCGCGGGCAGAAGAGGCGCCGTCAGCCCGCTCACCACCGCGAGGCGCTCCGGCGTCGCCTGGGCCGCCGCGCCGGCTCCCCAAACCTGCGCACGTCGGCTCTGGCCGAAGCAGTCGAGCGCGCCGGCCGCGGCGAGAGCCTCCAGGTGACGCTCCGCGCAGCCCGCGCGCGCCGCGAGATCCGTCGTGCTCGCCCAGGGGGCGCCCTCGGCGATGCGCGCCGCCAGCGCCTCGCCGATCCCGCGCACCGAGGAGAGGCCCAGGCGCGCGCTCGGCCGCTCGGGGTCCCCCTCGAGGCTCGCGAGCACCCCCGAGCGGTTCACGTCGGGGCGCAGCACGCTGACCCCGTGGCGGCGCGCGTCGGCCACCAGGCTCTGGGGCGACCAGAACCCCAGGGGCTGGGCGTTCAGCAGCGAGACGAGGAAGGCCGCGGGATAGTGCAGCTTGATCCAGGCCGAGCAGTAGACGAGGTGGGCGAAGGAGACCGAGTGCGACTCGGGGAAGCCGAAGTTGGCGAAGGCGGCCAGCGCCTCGAAGAGCTGGTCGGCGGCCGCGCCGGTGATGCCGTTCTGCGCCATGCCGGCGTAGAAGCGGCTCTTGAGGCGCAGCATGCGCACCTCGGAGCGCTTGGCCGCCATAGCCTGGCGCAGCTCGTCGGCCTCGGCCGGCGAGAACCCCGCGACCGCGACGGCCATCTCCATCAGCTGCTCCTGGAAGAGCGGCACCCCGAGGGTGCGCGAGAGGATGGGCTCGAGTCGCGGGTGCAGGTAGGTCACCGCCTCGTCGCCGCGGCGCCGGCGCAGGTAGGGGTTCACCGCGTGGCCCTGGATCGGGCCCGGGCGGATGAGGGCCACCTCGATCACCAGGTCGTAGAAGCAGCGCGGCAGCACCCGCGGCAGGGTCGCCATCTGCGCGCGCGACTCGACCTGAAAGACCCCCACGGTGTCGGCCTCGCACAACAGGTCGTAGACCGCCGGCTCCTGGGCCAGCGCCCCGAGGTCGAGGGTGACCCCGTGGAAGGCCGCCACCGCGTCGACGGCGCGGTGCAACGCCTCGAGCATGCCCAGGCCCAACAGGTCGAACTTCACCAGACCGATCGCCGCGCAGTCGTCCTTGTCCCACTGCAGGACGCTGCGCCCGCTCGTGCGCGCCCACTCGACCGGACAGACCTCGGTCACCGGCCGGTCACACAGCACCATGCCCGCCGAGTGCAATCCGAGGTGGCGCGGGCGGTCGCGCAGTTCGCCGGCCAGGCGCGCGATCATCGGCGGCACCGCGCCCTCGACGTGGCGCGCGTCGCGCAGCGCGTTGGCCTCGGCCTCGCTGTAGCCGAAGGCGCGGGCCACGTCGCGCAGCGCCGAGCGCGAGCGGTACGTGATCACCGCCGCCACCTGGGCGGCGTGACGGCGTCCGTAGCGCGTGAAGACGTACTGGATCACCTCCTCGCGCCGACCCGACTCGATGTCGACGTCGATGTCGGGGGGGCCGTCGCGCGCCGGCGAGAGAAAGCGCTCGAAGAAGAGGTTGAGAGACACCGCGTCGGCGTTGGTGATGCCCAGCGAATAGCACACCGCCGAGTTGGCCGCCGAGCCGCGGCCCTGGCAGTAGATGTTCTCGCGCCGGCAGAACTCGGTGATGTCCCAGACCGTCAGGAAGTACCCGGCGAAGCCCAGCGCGCCGATCACCGAGAGCTCGTGGTCGATCTGGCGCCACGCCCCCTCGACGCGCTCGGCGTCGCGGCTGCCGTAGCGCCGCGTGGCGCCGATCCTCACCAGCTCGGTGAGGTAGGCCTGCTCGTCCATGCCCGCCGGCGTGGGAAAGCGCGGCAGGTTCGGCGCCACCAGGCGCAGGTCGAAGGCGAGCGACGCGCCGATCTCGCCGGCGGCGTCGACCACACCGGGCCAGCGCGCGAAGCGCCGGCGCATCTCGGCGTCGCTGTGCAGGTGGGCCGCGCCCGAGGTGGCGAGCCAGCCGCGCATCTCCTCGAGGCTCGAGCGTGCGCGAATGGCCGCGAGCACGTTCGCGCGCGCCAGCCCCTCGGGGGTGGCGTAGTGGACGTTGCCCGTGGCCACCACGTCGACGCCACGCGCGACCGCGAGGTTCGCCAACTCGTCGTTGCGCGCGACGTCCTCGGGCTGGGCGTGGTCCCAGATCTCCACCGCCACGTTCTCGCGCCCGAACGCCGCGATCAGGCGCTCGAGCGCGCGACCCATCGCGCGCGGCCCCTCGTCGTAGAGGGCGCGCGTCAGGGGCCCCTTGCGACACCCGCTCAGCACGAGCCAGTCACGCGCGCGAAGCGCGAGATCCTCGAGGGTGAGACGCGGCGCGCCCTTCTCGCCCCGGGCGAGGTGCGCCTCGGCCAGCGTCTCCGAGAGCGCGCGGTATCCCTCGGGCGAGCGCGCGAGCACCACCACGTGTTCGCCCGAGGGATCGCGCACCCCGGTGCGCTCCTCGCCGTTCAGGGTGATCTCACTGCCAAAGACCGTCGCGAGCCCCAGGGCGCGAGCGGCCTCGGCGAAACGCACCACGCCGTAGAGGCCGTGATGGTCGGTCAGGGCGAGGGCGCCCAGCTCGAGTCGCGCGGCCTCGGCCGCTAACTCCTCGGGATCGCTCGCCCCGTCGAGGAAGCTGAACCCCGAGTGCGCGTGCAGTTCGGCGTAGGTCGCCATCAGTCGTAGATCCCCACGAGCCACCACCGGTGCGAGTGGGCGACGAGGAGCACGGCCTCGCCGGTGGTGAGAACGAGCTGGACGTGAGCACGCGGACGTGCCAGCGTCCACCAGCGCTCGAGGCTGGTCCAGGGCCCCGCGTGCCAGGCCACGTCGCGGCGAATCGCGTGCGAGAACCACAGTGTCGCCGGCTCACCGGTCAGTCCCCCGCGCGACGCCACGCGCAGCGGCGCCCCGTTGGCGTCGCGCAACTCGACCGGCACCGGGCGCGCGAGAGTGGTCGCGGGACTCGGTGCGCGCAACTGTCCCGGCCAGGGCGCGTCATCGCGTTCGGCCTCGGCCGGCGCCCCCCAGGGCACGAGCACGGCGCGGTCCTCGGGGACGCGCCCCGCGCGCAGAGCGGCGACCACGACGCCCTCGGCCCCGAGGCGCCGACGCACCCGATGCGCGGCGGCCGCGGCCCGCTCGTCGCCGGCCGCGTTCTCGCCGAAGAAGCCCCCCTGCTCGGACCCGGCCCGCGTCGTCCCGCGCACGGCCGCCAGGTGCTCGTTGATACGCGCGTCGCGTTGGCCGGCGAGCTCGGCGACTTCGCCACGCGCCACCCGGTGCAGGGCCACCACCGGTGCACTGAAGCGCTCGGCGACTCTCGCGGGGGCGAGGTCGGCGAAGGCTCCGACGCTGCGGATCCCGAGGCGCGCGCACGTCGCGGCGAGGTCGGCGCGCCCGAGCACGTCGAGGCGCTGGGCGCGGCGGAAGGCCTCGCTCTGTCCCACGGGCACCACCCGGTGTGACTTCGCGGCGAGCTCGGCGAGGAAGAGCCCGTCGGCCACGCCGAGGGCGGCCTCGCGGCCGGTCACGTCGCGCACCGTGCTGGCCACCGCCGCGAGCACGGCGCCCTCGCCGCCGAAGAAGCGGCTCGGCCCGCGCACCGGGATCACGCACAGCCCCAGACGCACCGCCTCGGTGAAGGGCGAGAGCACGCTGAGCGCGTCGAAGAGCGCCGCGAAGTCGCGCCACGTCGAGCCGTCGGGTGACTCGACGGCGAGCGACTCGACCCAGACCGCGAGAAGCCGCTCCACTAGCTCTCCGCGCGACCACGCTGGCCGGGTAGGACGATCACGTGCTCGCCGACACGGCTCGCCTCGCCACGACCGCCCACGCGCACGTTCAGGTAGCGCGCGTCGAGGCGCGACGACGCCTCCCAGCGCGCCCGGGTGATCGTAAAGGAGAGGTCGGCCGGCGTCGGCCACGCCGCGCGGGTCTCGGCGAGCACGACGAGCACGACGCCGGACTCGCGCACGCGATCCACCAGGCGCCGCGCCGAGGACGAGGCGGCACGCCCCGGCGGGCGCACCACCAACAGGTCCACCCCGTCGAGCAGGTCGGCCGCGGACTCGGCCCAGGCTCCGCGCGGACGCGGGACGAAGAGCACGCGGCGCAGGTCCACGCCGAGCTCGGCCATGGCCATCACCCCGGGGTCGTCCACGCCGACCACCGCCGCCCAGTGCCCCGCGCGCGAGGCGCCGGTGAGCAGGCTGAGCGCGAGGCTGAGCCCGCCCAGGCCCGGCGCCGCCTCGACGACGACCAGCGAACCGCGGCGCAGGCTGGCCCCGGGAACGAGACCGGACCAGGGCTCATCCAGGGGTAGGCGGCGCGAGCCGGCGAGGGAGACGGGGCGCACCTTGGCCAGGAGATCGGCCGGCAACGGGGGTCGTGGAGGGGAAAAAGCGAACATATGTTCGTAAGAGTAATCAGTCGCCGTGACGTCCGCCAGCGGGCCCTATCGTCAGGGAAAAAGGAGATCCCGTGTGCGGACGCATCGCCCTCTTCACCCCCCCGACCCGCCTCGCGCGCCTGCTCGAGGCGAGCCTCGCGGCGGGGCTCGAGACGATCGAGCCCAGCTGGAACATCGGCCCCCTGCGCCACCTGCTCGCCGCCCACGAGTCCGACGCGGGTCGGCTCCTCGAGCGCTACCGCTGGGGCCTCGTGCCCAGCTGGGCGAAGGACCCCTCCATCGCGAACCGGCTCTTTAACGCGCGCGCCGAGACCGTCACCGAGAAGCCCTCGTTTCGCAGCGCCTTCGCCAAGCGACCCTGCGTGATCCCCGTCGACGGCTTCTACGAGTGGGACCACCGCCCCGGTCGCGCGAAGGCCGCCCACTACTTTCACCGCGGTGACGACGAGCCGGTCCTGCTCGCGGGGCTCTTCGAGCACTGGCGCGATCCGGCGAACGAAGTGGTGCTCGCCACCTGCACGGTCATCACGACCACGCCCAACTCCGACATGGACGAGCTGCACGACCGCATGCCGGTCGTGCTCGCGCGCCACGACGTCGACGAGTGGCTCGACGTCGACAACGCCGATCGCGCGCTCCTGCTGCGTCCGGCGCCGAGCGGCACGCTCGTGCACCACCCCGTCAGCGCGGCGGTGGGCTCGGTGCGCAACGACGGACCCCAGCTCATCGAGTCGACCGGTCCCGCCGAGCTGTTCTAGCCACCCGCGTGCAAGCCGCATGACGCGACGAGACCATCGCGATTTCGAGACCCGGCATGGTCGTCGTCCGTGCGACAGCCGGAGGTAACCCTCGCGGCTCCGGTAAAAACGTCCCCGGACGCCGAAAACCCCGAGTGACCAGTGAGCCGAAACTCCCCAGCCCCTCGGGGTTCCCGAAGGCACGTCGCCCGCTGGCCCGTGTCGGACAGGCCACCGTTTGACGGCGGGTACTTCACGTCATTCGTCGTGCGAACAGCGAACCGAACTTCGCTGCCCGGTGGAGGCTCCGTCCCTCTTGCGAGGTCCCTCACCTCTCCGTCGGCTTCCCCTTTCGGTTCCGCCGATCGTCGACCGGTACTACGTGAACTACGAGGATCACTGTGCCAGAGCGCGATGACGGGCGCAAACCGAAATCATCAAATCACAGACTTTTGCCCAGAAGTTTCGGCCTTATCCACCGATTTACCTGTCCAGAACAGAGATAACAACCGGTTAGGCCCACCTTTTGCACAGAGACGGGTTAGGCGGGGTCTCGAAGGGATCTGACATTCAGTCCGCCGCGATCCGGCGCGTCGCGTGCACGAGGAGGACGCCAAAGCTGACACCGGTCAGGGCCTGAGCGAGGAAGAGCACGTGCAGCAACGCGAACAGATCGATTGTTGCGAGCAGCAGTCCCGCGAGCTCGAGGGTCAGCCAGACGCCGTCACGACGAAACCCCCGGACCTGGCGAAAGAGCCAAACGGAGGCGAGCGGTTCAAAGGCCATGACCGTGATCCCCGCCGCCATGTGGATGTGCTTCAGAGTCGCGTTCACCGTGTACCCGTACGTGCTGAGAAGGGCGAACACGCTCAGAAGCGCGTAGGCGCGAAGGATCGCGCGTAGGACGATCCGCGCTCGCGTATCGGTGGGGGTGGCGCGAGCCGCCATCACAGCGAAGACGGCGCTACCGGCGAAGGCGAGTGAGTAGGGAACCACGGTACGAATGTGGACCCCGTAGTTGCTCAGCCCCGCCTCGTTCCAGCGCAGGACCACTCCCGGGTGCAGCGCGAGGCAGACGCCGATGAAGGCGAGCATCGTCACCTGGCTGTACAGCGCGTAGGTGTGCGCACGTCCCACCCGCCAAGCGTAGGGTCGCTCTTAACTCACGCGGAACGATTGCGGCCGATGCCGTCGCGCGCCAGAAAGACGGGTCGACGGCGACAGCCCGCGCCGGGCCTCAGCGCCCAGTGCGGCGGCCGAAAGGGACGGCCGACCCCGTGGTGGAGGTGATGGGATTCGAACCCACTGCCTCTACATTGCGAACGTAGCGCTCTACCAATTGAGCTACACCCCCGAGGGATCACCAGTTTATCCCAGGGCGTAGCGGGGCGATGTCGCGTGGGCCCAGCCCGATCCCGCGGCGCGGTCGTAGTCCTCGTACTGCTCGTACTGCTCGTAGCGCTCGTAACCACCGGCCGCGGGGCCACGCCCGTCCTCGTCGTCGTCGCGATAGAGCGACTCGACCGGAGCGAGGTGGCGCGAACGTCCCAGTCCCACCGACGCCTCGGACAGGTACCCCTGGGAAAGAGCGAAGAGAGCAAGGGCGAGGTAGCAGACGTCGGCCAGCCAGGTCACGACGGCGAGGTCGAAGACCAGCGAGATGCCCGACACCAGCGCAGCCGCGGTGATGACAAACGTCGCGAGGGCCAAGCGGGTGATCATGACCCGCCGACGCCGGCGCATCGAGCGCGCGGCCCGCACCGGCTCGCGATGGGTCTCGAGTGGCAGCTCGCGCGGCACCGCGGAGTAGGCCGAGGCGTAACGGTTCTCGCGTATCGGTCGAGACGCTTCGGTGCGGTCGTAGTCGTAGTCCTCGCTCCACTCCTGCCAGGACTGGCGAGATTCCAACGACCGATAAGTGTCGTCGTCCTTGACGACGGTCAGACGCGGGCGCGCGGGGCGGGCCTCGACGACCGGCGCGCGACGAATGGGCGCGGGCGCGGGCGGTGCGGGGGCGTACTCGTCCAGGCGGTAGGCGGGCTCGACGGTATATCCCTGACGGCTGAGAACCTCGTGTTCGGCGTGGAAGTGGTCGATCGAGCGATCCGATCCCATGTCACGAATCTTGCGCACGACGACGGGGGCGAGGAACGCGATCCACGCGAGAGCGAGGATGACCAGGATCATTCGGCGAACTCCCCAAGTAATCCACGTGACATTGCCGTCAAATGTACTGCCGAAGATTTCGAAAATGGTGGATGTTAGGCCTCGTGGAGGCCACATTCCATCGTGGCCGATCCCGCCCAGCGCCCCGAACGTCGATCGCTCGCGTCGAGGGGCTTCTGGGTGACGGGCGCACAGCCGATTGACGCGTAGCCCTCGCTCCACAGCGGGTGCGTCGGCAGATCGTTCGCCGCGAGGTAGTAGCTCACGTCATCATCGCTCCACGTGGCGAGCGGATTGACCTTGACCAATTCGAACTTCTCGTCCCAGGAGACGACGGGCATCTGCGCGCGCGTCACCGCGTCCACGCGCTTGACCGCGGTGATCCACGCGTCGCGGCCGGCGAGGGCCGCGCGCAGCGGCTCGACCTTGCGCGCGGCGCAGCAGCCGGCCTCACCGCACACCGGCGCCGACGCGGGCGCCGTGGTGGCCACGACGTTGAGCGCCCAGTCGCGCTCGAGGCGACGCATGAACTCGAGCGTCTCGGGAAAGTGTCCACCGGTGTCGAGGAAGACGATCGGGGTGGTGGGGCGCACCTCGCGGACCATGTGCAACAGCGCGACGTCCTCGAAGGAGCAGGCCATGGCCACGTCGGAGTAGTTGACGAACACCCAGTCGAGGATCTCGTGAGGACTGGCGAACTCGAGACGCGCCGCGGCCGTCGTCAGGTGCTCTAGTAGTCTGGGGTCTGCTGAAATCATGGGTCTCCCGAGATGTCTCTACTATAATCTAGTGGATTACTAGAGTATCCCGGGAGTTCCCTTAGTCATGACTGTCACCCCTCTGCGCACTCACCCCTCCCTCGACCACCTCGACGCCCTCGAATCCCAGGCGATGTTCATCCTGCGCGAGGTGGCGGCCGAGTGCGAGAGGCCGGTGCTGCTCTTTTCCGGTGGCAAGGACTCCGCCGTCTTGTTGCACCTCGCCGTCAAGGCGTTCAGTCCCCAGCGGCTCCCCTTCCCGGTCATGCACGTCGACACCGGCCAGAACTTCCCCGAGGTCCTCGGATTCCGTGACCGCACGGTCGAGCGCCTCGGCGCGCGCCTCGTCGTGGCCAGCGTGCAGGACTCGATCGACAAGGGCCGCGTGGTCGACCCCGGCCCGCTCGGCAGCCGCAATCGTCTTCAGAGCGTGACGCTGCTCGACGCGATCACCGATCACGGATTCGACGCCGCCTTCGGCGGCGCGCGCCGCGACGAGGACAAGGCGCGGGCCAAGGAGCGCATCCTCTCCTTTCGCAACAGCTTCGGCCAGTGGGACCCGCGCGCCCAGCGCCCCGAGCTCTGGCAGCTCTACCAGGGCCGCGTGAACCACGGCGAGCACCTGCGGGCCTTTCCACTCTCGGACTGGACCGAGCTCGACGTCTGGCAGTACATCGAGCGTGAGCACATGGAGCTGCCCTCCATCTACTTCGCGCACCGGCGCGAAGTGCTGCGCCGTGACTCGATGTGGCTCGCGGTCGGACCCCACGTGGTGCCGCGCGAGGGCGAGGCGACCGAGTGGAAGACCGTTCGCTTTCGCACCGTCGGTGACGCCAACTGCACCGGCGCCGTCGAGTCGAGCGCCGACACGCTGGCGGCGATCGTCCACGAGGTCTCGACCGCCAACGTCTCCGAGCGCGGCGCGACGCGCGCCGACGACCGCTTCAGCGAGACCGCGATGGAAGACCGCAAGCGCGAGGGCTACTTCTAAATGGGCGTGACCACCATGGACCTGCTGCGCCTGGCGACGATCGGTTCGGTCGACGACGGCAAGTCGACCCTGATCGGCCGGTTGCTCGTCGACACCCGCCAGCTCTTCGACGACCAGCTCGACGCAGTCGTGCACGCCTCGCAAAAGCGCGGCGTCGGCGACCTCGACCTCAGCTTCGTGACCGACGGGCTGCGCGCCGAGCGCGAGCAGGGCATCACCATCGACGTCGCCTACCGCTACGCGGCCACGCCCACGCGCAAGTTCATCATCGCGGACTGCCCCGGCCACGTCCAGTACACGAGGAACATGGCGACCGGCGCCTCGACCGCCGACCTCGCGCTCGTCGTCGTCGACGTCAGCCACGGCCTCAAGGAGCAGACGCGCCGCCACCTGGTGATCGCGGCCCTGCTCGGCGTGCGCAGCCTCGTCGTCGCGGTGAACAAGATGGACAGCGTCAACTGGTCGCCCACCGCCTACCAGGGCGTGGTCGACGAGGTCGACACCATCGCGGCCGAACTGGGATTCTCGAGCCACCTGTGCGTGCCGGTCTCGGCCCTCTACGGCGACAACGTCGTCGACCTCTCCAGCGAGAGCCCGTGGTACGACGGGCCGACGGTGCTCGCGGCCCTCGAGGCCGCCGACGCCGGCGTCTGGGAGAGCGCCAGCGCCGCGCGCCTGCCGATCCAGTGGGTCCTGCGCCAAGACGGCGGCGGGCGCACCTACGCCGGCATGATGAACGGCGGCACGCTCAGTGTCGGCGACACCTTGACCCTGCTGCCGGCGGGCGTGACGACGACCGTAACCTCGATCCGCTCGGGCACCGGAGAGCGCGACGACGCCGTCGCCGGGCTCTCCGTGGACGTAGCCCTCGCGGAGGACACCGACGCCGGACGCGGCGACTTGCTCGCGATCGCTCCCCTGCCGCGGGTCACCCGCGAGATCGACGCGACCATCTGCTGGTTCGGCGACGCCCCCCTCGAGGCGGGCCACCGCCTTCGGGTCAAGCACACCACCCGCACCACCCCGGCGCGTGTCGCCTCACTCGACGGAGTGATCGACATCGGCACGCTCAACGTCGAGGCGACCAACGAGCTCTCGACCAACGAGATCGGTCTGGCGCGGCTGACGACCGCCGACGCGCTCGCGGTCGACGACTACCGCGACAACCGCGTGACCGGCAGCTTCGTCTTGATCGACGAGGTGACCAACGCGACGGTGGCCGCCGGCATGGTCGGCCGCGCCTCGTTCCTCGCCTAGGCCCGCTCGAAGCGCCGGTACCAGTAGACCTCGTCGGTGAAGCCCAGGCGCCGGTAGAGCTGCTCCGGGCGGCCGCCGTCGAGCGCGTTGATCACGTGCGAGCGCGCCGGCGTCGACGCCACCCAGGCCGCCAGCGCGCCCGAGCCCACGCCGCGGTCGCGGCGGGTCGGATCGCTCGCGAGCAGGTAAGCCGTCACGTCCTCGCCGCGATAGGCCGCGAGGATGGCCGCCACTTCGCCGTTCACCTCGACGAGGTAGAAGTCCGCGAGGTCGCGCTCGCCCTCGCGCGTGGCCATCTCGCGCGCCAGGTCGTCCTCGCTCGGGGGCGCGCCGTCGGCGAAATAGGTGAGCTTGCGCCAGGCGAAGTCCAAAGGATCGCGCGCGGGTTTCAGTACCAGACCCGCGGGCGCTGGCGCGCGCACCTCGCCTACCAGCGCGCGATAGGTCGTCGCGGGACCCGCCTCGTACCCCGCGCTCGCGAGCCGGGGGGCCAGGCGCTCGGCGCGCGGGCGTTGCTCGACCCACACCTGCGTGGCGTCGTCGGCCAGTAGCGCCGCGAGGTCGCGGTCGGAGAGATCATCGACGCCGACGATGGCGCGACGGGCGCCACCCAGCGTCGCGAGAACCCCATAGGGACGAGTCGCCACGACGTATCCCAACGAGGGCGCGGGCGTCCAGTAGCGGGCGCGAACCGCCGCTGCCACCGCGTCGTGGTCGCGGTGGCGATCCTCCACGTCAGAACTGGATCAGCATCGCGAGCAGGGCGACCGCGATGATCGCGAGCAGCGTGTCGAGGGAGCGCACGAGCTGTCGCCCCCGCTCGGGCGAGGCGACGCCGTCGTGATCGATCACCTCGGCGACCACCCGCTCGAGCGGCAGGGTGCGCGCCTCGAGGTGGCCGGCCGCGGCGAGGTAGCAGAGTATCCCGACAATGATCCACGGGCGCGTCAGGGACACGTCGCTGGTGCCCGAGAGCGACATCGCGAGCCCGGTGAGGGGCAGGACGTGCACCAGGCGGGCCGCCCAGTTGCGCCGTCGCGGAAAGCGAGTTCTCTGGGTCGCGCTGTCGGCGCCGCGCACGATGGCCATGGCGCTCGTACGCATCACGATCAGCACCGTCAGGCTCGCGACCGCGACCACGACGTGAACCAGAAAGAGCAGGTCGTAGCCGACCGTGACGCCGATCATCCTTCCGACAGTAACTGCTCGGCCGCGTGATACGGGTCGATACGCAGTGCGACGATCTCTTCGAGCGCGTGCTCGTAGGCCTCGCCGTGGGCCAGGTCGGCCACGCGTGCGCGCAATGACGCGGCAATGACCTGATCGAGTCCGCGCGCCGCCTGACGGCGGCGGTGCTCGCCCAGGCGACCGTCGGCGAGGAACTGCGCGTGCGAGGAGATCGCCTCGAGCAGACCCTCCACCCCGTCGCCGGTGGTGGCGATGGCCTCGAGGATCGGCGGGCGCCACTCGTAGGGTCCGCCGAGGTCCAGCATCTGCTCGAGGTCGCGGCGCGTCTCGGCCACCCCGGCGCGGTCGGCCTTGTTGATGACGAAGATGTCGGCCACTTCGAGCAGGCCCGCCTTGTTCGCCTGCATCGCGTCGCCCCATCCCGGGTTGGTCACCACCACCGTCGTGTCCGCGGCCGAGGCGACGTCGACCTCCATCTGACCCACGCCGACGGTCTCGACGAGGGCGACCGCAAAGCCCACCGCGCCGAGCACCCGCAGGGCGTCGGGCACCGCGAGGCTGAGCCCGCCCAGGTTGCCGCGCGTCGCCATCGATCGGATGAAGACGGCGTCGTTGGTCGCGTGGCTCTGCATGCGGATGCGATCGCCCAGGATCGCCCCGCCCGAGAACGGCGACGACGGGTCCACGCAGAGCACGCCGACCTCCTCGCAGGCAATCGCGCCGAGGCTCCCGCGCGCGAGCAGCGCCGCGATCAACGTGTCGGTCAGCGTCGACTTGCCCGCGCCGGGCGGGCCGGTGAGGCCGACCACGTAGGGCGCGGCCGTGCGGTAGGCCAGGGCGGCGACCTCGCGCTGGCGCTCGCCGCCCGACTCGACGTAGGTGATCAGTCGGGCCAGGGCCGTGCGCGAACCCGTCGCGGCGCCGGCCATCAGTTCGGCGGGGTCGCGCGCGATCACGCGAGCTCCACCGTCGCGCCCAGGGCGAGCAGCTGGCCCACGAAGTCCTCGTAGCCGCGCGCGATGTGCTCGTAACCCGCGACGCGCGTCTCGCCCTCGGCGACCAGGCCGGCCAGGACGAGCGCGGCGCCGGCGCGGATGTCGCTCGCGCGCACGTCGGTGCCCGTGAGGTGGTCGACGCCGCGGATCACCGCGTGGTGCCCGGCCGTCTGGATGTCGGCACCGAGGCGAATCAACTCGTCGACGTAGCGAAAGCGCCCGGTGAAGAGGTTCTCGGTCACCACCGAGACGCCGTCGGCGACGGAGAGCACCGTCGTGATCAGGGGCTTGTAGTCGGTGGCCACGCCGGGATAGGGCAACGTCGCCACGTCACAGGCCAGCGGGCGACGCGCGCCGACGACGCTCACTCCCGGTCCGGACTCGTCCACCAGAGCGCCCATCGACTCGAGCTTGCGCAGCAGCATCTCCATGTGCTCGGCGCGCGCGTCAACGACGCGCACCTCGCCGCCGGTGATCAGCCCGGCCGCCAGATAGGTCGCGGTCACCACGCGGTCGCTGATCACCTCGTGGTCGGTCGGGGTCAGCTCCGCGACGCCGTCGATGGTGAGCCGCGACGTGCCCAGGCCCTCGATGCGCGCGCCCATCGCGATGAGCTGGCGGCCCAGGTCCTCGACCTCGGGCTCGCGTGCGGCGTTGTCGATCACCGATCGCCCCTCGGCGAGCACGCAGGCCATCATCAGGTTGTCGGTCGCGGTGTGGCTCGGATACTCGAGCGTGATGCGCGTCGCGCGCAGGCGCTCTCGCGTGCGGCGCGCGCGGATCGAGGTGCGGTCGTTCTCGAAGATCGTGCCCATCGCACCGAGGCCCTCGGTGTGAAAGTTGATGGGCCGCTGGCCGAAGTCATCCCCGCCGGGCAGGGCCATCGACGCCTCCCCGCAGCGTGCGAGCAGCGGCCCGAGCACGACGATCGAGGCGCGCATCGCCTCGAAGAGGTGGGCCGGGGCCACCGGGTGCAGGTTCGCGGCGTCGGGCACGTCGATCACCAACTCGTGCGGCGCGCTCGTGACCTCACAGCCCAGCGCCACGAGCAGCTCGCTCATCCTCGCGACGTCGGTGATGTCGGGGACGTTGGTCAGGCGGTGTCGGCCCGAGGCCAGCAGGCAGGCCGCCATCTGCTTGAGGACCGCGTTCTTGGCGCCACGGGCGCGCACCTCGCCCGCGAGGGGGCCCGCGGCCTTGACCAGGAGAGAACTCACCCATCAAGTATGGCCGAGGCGCGACGGGCCTCGGTCCGATGAGGTCATCGGGGTATTCTGCCTACGTGCAACCACCGTCGCGGCCGGACCGCAATATCGCCCTGGAATTGATTCGCGTCACCGAGGCGGCGGCCATCGCCGCGGCCCGCTGGGCCGGACGCGGCGACAAGAACGCCGCCGACGGCGCGGCCGTGGACGCCATGAGGTTCGTCCTGGGCGCCGTCGCCATGGACGGCATCGTCGTGATCGGCGAAGGCGAGAAGGACGAGGCGCCGATGCTCTACAACGGCGAGCACATCGGCGACGGACGTCCGCCGCTGGTGGACGTCGCGGTGGACCCCATCGACGGCACGACACTGACCGCGACCGGGCGCAAGGGCGCGCTGAGCGTCATCGCGCTCGCCGAGCGCGGCACGATGTTCAACCCGGGCCCGTGCGTCTACATGAAGAAGGTGGCCGTCGGCCCGCGCGGGCGCGGCGCCATCGACATCAACGCCACCGCGACCGAGAACCTCCAGGAGCTGTCGCGCCGGCTCAAGAAGCCGATCCAGGAGTTGGGCGTCGTCATCTTGGACCGACCGCGCCACGACGAGCTGATCGCCGAGGTGCGCGAGGCCGGCGCGCGGATCCTGCTCATCTCCGACGGCGACGTCGCCGGCGCCATCGCGACGGGCTGGCCCAACTCGGGCGTCGACGTGCTCTTCGGCATCGGGGGCACCCCCGAGGGCGTCATCGCCGCGGCGGCCATCAAGGGACTCGGTGGCGAGATCCAGGGCGTCCTGCACCCGCGCGACGACGACGAGAGGGCCACCGCCGAGGCGATGGGCTACGACCTGGCGCGCGTGCTCTCCACCGACGACCTCGTGGCGAGCGAGGACTGCTTCTTCGCCGCGACCGCGGTGACCGACGGCGACTTCCTGCGCGGCGTGCGCTTCTACGACTTCGGCGCGACCACCCAATCCCTAGTCGTGCGTTCGGGTTCGGGCACCGTGCGCACCGTCGAGACCTTCCACCGCCACGACAAGCTCTCCGAGTTCACCAACGCCGGATTCTGACCCGTTGCGCGCGTGCTCGCGCGCACGTAGTCTCCGCGTAGGAGCATCGTCGGACAAGGAGGGTTGTCATGCACGTATCTGACCTACTGGCCGTGAAGGGCCGCGAGGTCGCCACGATCTCCCAGGAGCGCACCGTGGCCGACGCGCTGGCCGTTCTGCGCGAGCACGGAATCGGCGCGATCGTCGTCACCTCGTCGGTGGCGCCGCTGTCAGGCATCGTCTCGGAGCGCGACATCGTGCGCGCGCTCGCCGTCCACGGCGCCGCCGCCCTCGACATGGCGGTGGCGGACCTGATGAGCACGACGGTCACGACCTGCACCGAGGAGACGTCGGTCGACGAGCTGATGGCGCTGATGACCGAGCGGCGGATCCGCCACGTGCCGGTCGTCGTCGACGCCGCCCTGGTCGGGCTGGTCTCCATCGGCGACGTCGTCAAGGCGCGCGTCGATGAGCTCGAGCGCGAGCGCCGCGAACTGATCGACTACGTGAACGCCCGCTAGCTACTTGGCGGCCGCTCGCAGGCGCAGTTCCGCGCGCGCGAGCGCCGCGTGCGCGGCCAGGTGCGGCGCGTGGTCGTCGGGATTGGCCGCGGTGTTCGAGGCCAGTTCGGCCTCGAGGCGATCCTTGGCAGCCTGCGCGCGCGCCACGTCGATGTCGGCGACGTTCTCGGCGACTCCGGCGAGCACGGTGACCAGGGTCACGCCCTCACCGGCCGAGCCCACCTGGAAGTATCCGCCGTGCACCGCGAAGGCGATCTCGCCCTCGGAGGTCTGCACCCGCACCACGCCGGGCACGACGTCGCCCACGGTGGCCGTGTGACCGGGCAGCACCATGAACTCACCGGCGCTCGAACGCGCCACGATGGACGTCGCCTCGCCCGCAAAGAGTGCGGCCTCGGGGGTCACGATCTCGACGCGCAGGGTGGCCACGATCAGCTGTTCTCGAGCTCGTGGGCCTTGCGCAGCACGCCCTCGGCACCGCCAACGTTGAGGAACGCCTGCTCCGGGTACTGGTCGAGGTCGCCCTTGACCAGGGCCTCGAAAGACTCGATGGTCTCCTCGACCGGCACGTAGATGCCGTCGATGCCGGTGAAGACCTTGGAGACGAACATCGGCTGGGACAAGAAGCGCTGGATCTTGCGCGCGCGCGTCACCGTGATGCGGTCGTCCTCGGAGAGCTCGTCGAGGCCGAGGATCGCGATGATGTCCTGGAGCTCCTTGTTGCGCTGGAGGACCTGCTGGACCTGACGGGCGACCGCGTAGTGGCGATCCCCGACGACCTCGGGGGCGAGGATGTTCGACGTCGAGGTGAGCGGGTCGACCGCCGGGTAGATGCCCAGCGCCGCGATCTGGCGGCTCAACTCGGTCGTCGCGTCGAGGTGGGTGAAGGTCGTGAACGGCGCGGGGTCGGTGTAGTCGTCCGCCGGCACGTAGACGGCCTGGAGCGAGGTGATCGAACGGCCCCGGGTGGAGGTGATGCGCTCCTGGAGTTCGCCCATCTCGTCGGCCAACGTCGGCTGATAGCCCACCGCGCTCGGCATGCGCCCGAGCAGGGTCGAGACCTCCGAGCCGGCCTGGACGAAGCGGAAGATGTTGTCGACGAAGAGCAGCACGTCCTGGTTCTTCACGTCGCGGAAGTACTCGGCCATGGTGAGTGCGGCCAGGGCCACGCGCAGGCGGACCCCCGGCGGCTCGTCCATCTGGCCGTAGACGAGGGCGGCCTTCTCGATGACGCCGGACTCCTTCATCTCGAGCAGGAGGTCGGTGCCCTCGCGGGTGCGCTCGCCCACGCCGGCGAAGACCGACACGCCACCGTGCTGCAGCGCCACGCGGTTGATCATCTCCATAATCAGAACCGTCTTGCCCACGCCGGCGCCGCCGAAGAGGCCGATCTTGCCGCCCTGGACGTAGGGCTCGAGCAGGTCGATGACCTTGATGCCGGTCTCGAACATCTGGGCGCGCGGCTCGAGCTGGTCGAAGGCCGGCGGATTGCGGTGGATCTCCCAGCGGTCCTCGACCGGGCCGATGTCGTCGGTGTCGAGGGGCTGGCCGAGCACGTTGAAGACGTGGCCGAGCACGGCCTCGCCCACCGGCACGGTGATCCCGCGACCGGTCTGGCGCACGACGGCGCCGCGCACGAGTCCGTCGGTGGGCTTCATGCACACGCAGCGCACGCGCCCGTCACCGATCTGCTGGGCGACCTCGCCCACCACCGTGATCGTCACACCGTCGAGCACGAGGTCCATCTCGACCGCGTGGTTGATCTCGGGGAGAGCGTGCGGCGGGAACTCGACGTCGACCACCGGGCCGGCGATCGCGACGACGCGACCCGTCTCCAGGTTGGTCCGTTCGGGTGCCATTGTCATTGCTATCTCACTTTCCCGAGCGGAGCGCTTCGGCGCCGCCCACGATTTCCATGATTTCGGTCGTGATCGAGTCCTGTCGGGCCCGGTTCATGATGCGCTTGAGGTTCAGAGCCAACTCGTCGGCGTTCTCGGTCGCCGCGGCCATGGCGCGCTGCTGAGAGATGTGAAAGGACGCCGCGCCGTCGAGCAGCGCCGTGAAGATCTCGCTCTCCAGGGCCCGCGGCGCGAGGAAGAACAGCAGCTCCTCGACGTCGGGCTCGAACTCGGTGTAGCCCACGAGCTTGTGAGGGGTCTCCTCGGCCGGCGCTTCGGGCACCGTGAGGGGCAGCAGCTGGGCCACCTCGACGCTCTGAGAGGCCGAGGAGTGGAACACCGTCGAGACCATCAGGATCTGGTGGACCTCGCCGTCGATGAAGGGCGCGGCGATGACGCCGGCCACCTCGCGCGCGTCGGCGAAGGTCGGCCGGTCGGCGAAGCCGACGAAGGTCTCCTCAACGCTGAGCCCGCGAAAGCGCAGGAAGGCCGTGGCCTTCTTGCCCACCGCGAAGAGGCGCACCGCGGTGCCCTCACTCTGGAGTCGGCGCACCAGGCGCTCGGCCGCGCGCAGCGTCGAGGCGTTGTAGGCGCCCGAGAGTCCCCGGTCGCCGGTGATGACGAGCACCGCGGCGCTGGCCACGTGCTCGGGCTGGACGAGGAGCTTCTTGGCGGCGACGGGGTCGCCCTTGGCGGCCTCGATGATGATGCGCCGCATGCCGTCGCGATAGGGGCGATTGGCCGCGATGCGCGACTGGGCGCGCGGGATCTGGGAGGCGGCGATCAACTCCATCGCCTTGGTGATCTTGCGCGTGTTGTCAACCGACTTGATGCGTCGGCGCAACACCCGTTCCTGTCCACCGGCCACGGCTCCTCCTCTCCTCTTCGAGACCTAGCGGGTGACCGCGAAGCCGTCGGCGAAGGAGCGCAGGGCCGCGTCCATGACGTCGCCCTCGGGCAACGTGCCGGTTGTACGGATGTGCTCGAGCAGGTCGGCGTGGCGCGCGCGAAACGTGGTCAGCAGTTCGGACTCGAAGCGGCGCACGTCCTCGACGGGGATCGCGTCGAGCCAGCCGCGCGTACCCGCGTAGATGGCCACGCACTGCTCCTCGACCGGCATCGGGGCGTTGAGGCCCTGCTTCAAGAGCTCGGTCAGGCGATAGCCGCGGTCCAGCTGGGCCTGGGAGGACTTGTCGAGCTCGGAGCCGAACGTCGCGAAGCTCTCGAGGTCACGGAACTGGGCGAGGTCGATCTTGAGCGTTCCGGCGACCGCCTTCATCGCCTTGATCTGGGCCGCACCGCCGACGCGCGACACCGAGTTGCCCACGTTGATCGCCGGGCGCACACCCGAGTAGAACAGGTCGGACTCGAGGAAGACCTGGCCGTCGGTGATCGAGATCACGTTGGTCGGGATGTAGGCCGAGATGTCGCCGGCCTTGGTCTCGATGATCGGCAGCGCGGTGAGTGAGCCCCCGCCCATCTCGTCGGAGAGCTTGGCCGCGCGCTCGAGCAGGCGGCTGTGCAGGTAGAAGACGTCACCGGGGTAGGCCTCGCGGCCCGGCGGGCGGCGCAGCAGCAGCGAGATCTGGCGGTAGGCCTCGGCCTGCTTGGAGAGGTCGTCGTAGACGACCAGGGCGTGCTCGCCCTTGTCCATCCACTGCTGGCCGATCGCACATCCCGCGTAGGGCGCGAGGAACTTGAAAGGCGCGGGGTCGCCGGCCGAGGCGACGACGACGACCGTGTAGTCGAGCGCGCCGTGGTCCTCGAGGGTCTTGACCGTCTGAGCCACCGAGGAGTTCTTCTGGCCGATGGCGACGTAGATGCACTTCACGCCCTGGCCCTTCTGGTTCAGGATCGTGTCGATGGCCACGGTGGTCTTGCCGGTCTTGCGGTCGCCGATGATCAGCTCGCGCTGGCCGCGGCCGATCGGGGTCATCGCGTCGATGGCCTTGATGCCGGTCTGGAGGGGCTCGCTGACCGGCTGGCGGCCGATGATGCCGGGGGCCTGGACCTCCATGCGGCGCGTCTCGGGGTTCACCAGCGGTCCCTTGCCGTCGATGGGCTCGCCGAGGGCGCTGACCACGCGACCGATCAGCGCGTCGCCGACTGGCATCGAGAGGATGCGACCGGTCGCGCGCACGATCTGCTCTTCCTCGATCTTGTCGACCGAGCCGAGCACGACGGCGCCGATGGTCTCCTCGTCGAGGTTCATCGCGAGTCCCACCGTGCCGTCTTCGAACTCGAGGAGCTCGTTGACCTTGGCCGAGGGCAGGCCCGAGACGCGCGCGATGCCGTCTCCGACCTCGACCACGCGTCCGACCTGCTCCGCGGCGACCGCCGGGTTGAAGTCGGTGACGTACTTCTTCAGTGCGTCCGTGATCTCGGTGGCGCTGATAGTGAGCTCTGTCATCACAGTGTCCTTTTGGTTATTCGTTGCTAGAGAGGGAGTCGTAGAGGTGGCCCTGGGCCAACGCGTCGTGCAGCACGCCGAGGCGTCCGCGCGTCGTCGCATCGAGGCGCAGGTCGCCCACCTCGACCAGGACGCCGCCGAGCAGCGAGGCGTCGTCGACCTCGAGCAGCTCGACCGAGTGGCCGGTCAGGGTCGAGAGCGACGTCGACAGCTCGTCGCGGCTCGTCTCGTCGAGGGCGCGCGCGCTGTGCACGCGCGCCACGCGCCAGTCGTGGGCCCGGGCGACGAAGTCGACCAGGAAGTCGAGCGTGCCCACCAGGTCGCGCGGGCGTCCGCCCTCGACCACGAAGCGCGCCAGGGCGAGAGTCGTGTCGTCGACGCGGCCTTCGAGGAGTTGGTCAGTCGCCCCCCGTCGTGCCGCGAGGTCGGCGTCGCGGTCCAGGAGGAGCCGGCGCAGGGCGTCGTGGGACTCGACGGCGCGCGCCCAGGCGAAGAGCTCGTCACCGATGCGCGTGAAGTCCTCGGTCGGGGTGTCCTCGAGCATCGCGTCGGCAAAGCCCGCGACACGCGCGCGGGCGCCCAGCAGTGCGAGGCCGGCGAGGTCGAGCGCGCCGGTCTCTGAGAGCGTGCGCGCCATCACGGCGAGCTCGGCGAAGGCGTGGGCGACCTCCTGAGCGGGGACCCGGGCCGCCGCGTAGACGGCGAGGCGGCGCGTCGTCGCCTCCACCTTGTCGACTAAGAGGTCGTTCAACACGTTGGCGCGCGTCACGCCGCTCAGCGAGGTGTCGGCCAGGAAGCCGCGCAGGTCCGCGCGGGCGAGAACAGTCTGCTCGAGGTTGGTCAGCTCCCCGGCGACGCGGGTGCGCCCCGCGTCGTCGAGCGCACCCAACAGCGCGCTGGCGAATCCTTCGAGCCGAGGCTGCATGATTAGTCGTCCGTCCCGCGGGTCTGGGCGCCGATGGCCGCCACGGCCTCGCGCACGAGCTCCTGGTGGGCGCTCTGGTCCACTTCGCGTCCGACGATCGTCGCGACCAGGTCGAAGACGATCTCGCCGATTCGCGCCGAGGCCTCGTCGACGGCGCGCTGGCGCGCGGCGGCGACTTCGACCTGAGCGGAGGCGACGATGCGGTCGTACTCGGCCTGAGCACGCCCGCCGGCCTCGGCCTTGAGCTGGTCCGCGGTCGCCTGAGCGGCGGCCACGATCTCACGGGCGTTGTCGCGCGCCTCGTTGAGGATGCGCTGACGCTCGTCGTCGGAGGCGGCGGCCTCGGCCCGCGCGGCGTCGGCGGCCTCGAGGGCGGTGCGGATCTTCTCCTGGCGCGCCTCGAGCGCCCCGTTGATGGGCGGCACGATGTACTTGGTGACCAGGTACAGGATCACTGCTACCACGAGCAATTCGACGAAGAACGTCCCGTTGGGAAGCAGGAACACGGACTCAGCGAACATCATCTCTTTCGACCTTCTTTCACGATGCCGTCGGTTGACGGCGCCTGGCTACTGCGTCTTGAAGACGTAGACGAAGACGACCATGAACAGCAGGTTGATGAAGTACATGGCTTCGACCAGACCAACGGTCAAGAAGAAGTACTGACGGGCCTTGTTCTCGATCTCGGGCTGGCGGGCGATGGCCGCGATCGTCTGGCTGCCGGCCAGACCGTCACCGATGGCCGCACCGATGGCGCCGCCTCCGAGGGCGAGTCCACCGCCGACCAGCGCGCCGGCGACGCGTACCGCCGACCCGATGTCTGAAGCATTTGCCATTGTGTTATTCCTCCTGGGTTGGGTTACTACGAGGCCGTCAGGGCCTCGGTCGAGGCCGGTTCATGCTCGTCGGCGTGATCGTTGCTCATCGCCATGCCGAAGTACAGGATCGTCAGCAGCATGAAGATGAACGCCTGGATGGCGCCGATGAACAGGTCGAAGGGCTTCCAGATGATCTCGCCGAAGGGCACGACGTAGATCGGCAGCAGGGTCGTCATGACGAGGATCATGAGGCCGCCGGAGAAGATGTTGCCGAAGAGACGGAAGGTCAGCGTGATGGGCTTGGTGATCTCTTCGATGATGTTGATGGGCGCCAGCGCCGTGTACGGCTGGGCGTAGTGGCGCAGGTAGCCGCGGATGCCGCGCGCGCGCAGCGACTCCACGTGCACCCAGACGATCACGAGCAGCGCCATGGCGAGGGGCAGGTTGACGTCGCTCGTCGGCGAGGGCAGGATCTCGGCCGAGACGCCCGGATGCAGGGCCGAGGGGATGAAGCCGATCCAGTTCGAGATCAGCACGAACATGAAGACGGTCATGCCGATCGGCACGAAGCGACGGCCCTGGGGGCCGATGGCCGAGTCGGCGAGGTCGCTGACCTGCTCATAGAGCAATTCCCAGATCAACTGGAGTTTGCCCGGCACGCCCGAGGTGACCTTGGCGCGCATGCGAAAGGCCAACGCGAGGAAGATCACTGCCGCGAGGAGGGTGGAGGTCGCGATGTCGGCGTCGATCGCCAGCCCGAAGATGTGGACCAACGGGTGGACGCCGACGTGGATCTCCTTGGCCGCGTACAGCGTCCTCACTCGATTCCTCCCTTATCCGCCACCACGCGTAACACGTTCATGACGAACACGATCTGATAAAGCACAAGCCCTGACACAATACCGATTCCCAAGGGGGCGCTCAGCCAAACGGCGCCCAAAATGACAATGGTCATCACGACGAGTCGAGAGGCGGTCTTTCCCCCCAGCTGGCGGCGCACCGCCTTGTTGGACTGCTCGCCCTTTAACTCGACGCGCGCGGCCTGGCGATCGAGGAAACGCAGGTTGATCACGGCGAGCGCCACGCCGAGGGCCACGCCGAGCGCGGCCAGGGGCGGAGCCAGGAACGCGGCGACGAGAAAGCCCACGAAACCCACGAGAATGGCCGACAAGGTGGTGCGACGAAGCAGGCGCGGGAGGGTCTGGGCGGGTAGGTTTTCGAGCACAAGCAATGGGTTTCTCTAGAGGAAACGTCGGACTTGCTTCACTACGCTCAGCACGGCGACGACCGTCCCCAACACTACCCCGAACAACAAACCCCCCGGAGCGATGTTCAGGGCGTGATCGATCCACAGCCCGAGCGCGACGCCCGCCGCCTCGCACAGGGCGATGGTCATGCCCATGGTGGCGAAGACCGCTACCCCGGGCAGGTCGCGCGTCGGGCGGTGGAACCGATCTGGTTCGCCCTGGTCGTGGGGTTCTTCGATCGGCTCGGTCATTGGTGGACCCGCTCGGGGCTCTCGTCAGTCTCGGGGCGCCGATGCGCCAAACGCGCCGCCAGCGGCGAGAACCACGTGAAGAGCGCGACCAGCATCAGCGCGACGCCAATGGGGATGAAGACGTTGATCGCCGGCTCAAAGAGGGGAAAGAGCACGAAGGCGCACAGCAGCGCCGTCCACAGCCACAAGATCACGACCGTACGGCGATGACCGTGGCCCAGGCGCATGAGGCGGTGGTGGATGTGGTTCTTGTCCGGGGTGTGAAAGCCCTGCCCGGAGAGCGTGCGGCGCACGAAGGCCCAGGTCGCGTCGATCAAGGGGACCCCCAGGATGAAGACGGGGATCAGCAGGGGCGCGAAGAAGAAGAAGGTGACCCCGCTCGCCGGCGGGGTCCGCCCGCCGATGACCATCGTCGAGGCGCTCATCAACAGCCCGAGCATCAGGGCCCCCGCGTCGCCCATGAAGAGCTTCGCGGGGTGGAAGTTGTCGCGCAGGAATCCCAGGCTGATCCCGCAGGTGATCGCGGCCACTAACGGGCCGATGTTGCTCACCGGCAGTAGGCCCAGGTCCTCGAGGCGCAGACCGTAGACGCACAGGGTTCCCGAGGCGATCGTGACGATCCCCGCCGCCAGGCCGTCGAGCCCGTCGATGAGATTCACGGCGTTAGACAGCGCGAAGACCCACACCGCGGTGATCACCGGCAGGATCGAAGGCCCCAACACCACGAATCCCGCGAAGGGCAGCTTGAGCTGGTACATCGTGGCGCCCGAGAAGTACAGCACCGAGGCGGCGAGGAACTGACCGGCCACCTTGGCCGGGGCGCTCATCTCGCGAAAGTCGTCGACGACGCCCACCACGAAGATGACCCCCGCGGCGACGAGCACACCGATCATCTCGTGGCTCGAGGAGATCACCGCGCGCAGCGGCGTGATGGCGACGGCGACGATCAGCGCGACGCACAGTCCGATGAACATCGCCGCTCCCCCGCCGTAGGGGGTGACCGCCTGGTGGACCTTGCGCTCGTCGGGCTGGGCGGTGTAGCCCACCTTGATCGAGATCGCGCGCGCGGGCCGGTCCGCGAGCATCGTCACCAGTGCCCCGACGACCATCACCACCGCGTAGGCCGCAAGGTTGTTCACGGTTAGTTCGTGAAGGCGCCGTACGGGTTGAAGGCGCGACAGAGCTCGCCCACCTCGGCGCGCACGGCGACGATCTGGGTCTCGTCGGCGCGCCCGCGCAGCGCGCGGGCCATCAGGGTGGCCACCCGGGCGAACTCCTCCTCGCGCAGTCCGGCCGTCGTCTCGGCGGCGGTGCCCACGCGCAGGCCCGAGGTGATGAAGGCGCTGCGCGGGTCGTCGGGGATGGTGTTGCGGTTCGTGGTGATGCCAGCGCGATCCAGGACCTCCTGGGCCTCCTTGCCGGTGAGATCCTCGTCGAAGGTGCGCAGGTCCAAAAGCACCATGTGGTTCTCGGTGCCGCCGGAGACCATGCGGAACCCCTCGGCGGCGAGCGCCGCGCCGAAGGCGACCGAGTTCTTCACGATCTGCTCGGTGTAGGTCGAGAACGACGGCTGGGCCGCTTCGCGGAAGGCCACGGCCTTGGCCGCGATCGAGTGCTCGAGGGGTCCGCCCTGCTGGCCCGGAAAGACGGCCGAGTCGATCCTCTTGGCGTGCTCCTCACGGCACAGGATCGCCCCGCCGCGCGGTCCGCGCAGGGTCTTGTGCGTCGTGAAGGCCACCACGTCGGCGTAGGGCACGGGGTTGGGGTGCGAGCCGCCGGCGATCAGCCCGGCCACGTGCGCCGAGTCGAACATGAGAAGCGCCCCCACCTCGTCGGCGATCTCACGGAAGGGCGCCGGATCGATGCGTCGGGCGTAGGCGGTCGCGCCGGCGACGATCAGCTTGGGCCGGTGCGCGAGGGCCAGGTCGCGCACGTTGTCGAAGTCGATGATCTCGCCCGGCGCGTCGGGGTCGTCCGAGCGCGGCGTCACGCCGTAGGAGACGAAGTGCCAGGCCTTGGACGTCATCGACGCAGGCGACCCGTGCGTGAGGTGACCGCCCTGGTCGAGGCGCATCGCGAGGATGGTGTCGCCCGCGTCGAGCAACGCCTGGTAGACGGCGACGTTGGCGTTGGCCCCGCTGTGGGGCTGGACGTTGGCGTGGTCGGCGCCAAAGAGCGCCGTCAGGCGACGCCGCGCGAGGTCCTCGACCTCGTCGACGATCTGGTTGCCGCCGTAGTAGCGGCGCCCGGGATAGCCCTCGGCGTACTTGTTCGTCAGGATCGATCCGGTCGCGGCCATCACCGCGGGCGAGGCGAAGTTCTCGCTGGCGATGAGCTGCAGCGTCGTGGTCTGGCGCTGCCACTCTTGGGCGAGGAGGTCGGACACCTCGTCGTCGTTGGTGATCCAGGCGTCAAAGGGTGAGCTCACGGCTACCTCTCAGTCAGGGCCGCGTCGAGCGCGGACAGTTTCGCGATGCGTTGAAGGTGACGTCCCTCGCCGGGCACGGCCGCGAGCCAGGCCGCCAGGGCCTCGACCGCTACCGACTCGCCGATCAGGCGAGCGCCGAGGCAGAGCACGTTGGCGTGGTTGTGCTCGCGCGCGAGATGCGCCGAGGTCACGTCGTGCACGAGGGCCGCACGGATCCCGGGGATCTTGTTGGCGGCGATCGAGACACCGATCCCCGAACCACAGACGACGACGCCGAGGTCGGCGTCACCCGAGGCCACGGCGCGCGCGGCCGCCGCGGCGAAGTCGGGGTAGTCCACCGACGTGGTCGACGAATCGGTCCCAAAGTCGAGCACCTCGTGACCCCAGTCGGCCAGCGTCGTCGCCAGCAGGCTCTTCACGTCGTAGCCGGCGTGGTCGGATCCCAGGGCCACACGCATCGCCCCCACCCTACCCGTCGACCGTTCTCGGTCTTCTGATCGTGAGAGCCTTCACTAGGATCGGGCAAATGGAGCGTCCCGGAATCGCCCCGCCTCTCGGATCAGCGCTCGACACCACCTCGGAGCGCTTCCTCGCCAACCGCGCGGACATGCTCGAGCAGCTCGCCGTGATCGACGACCTGCTCGACCAGGCCGAGGCCGGTGGTGGCGAGGCCGCCATGAACCGCATGCGCAGCCGGGGCAAGATGCCCGTGCGCGAGCGCATCGCCGCGGTGCTCGATCCCGACTCGCCCTTCCTCGAGATCTCCCCGCTCGCCGGCTACGGCTCGGACTACGCCATCGGTGGCGGCATGGTGGTGGGCATCGGCGTGATCGCCGGCACCGAGTGCGTCATCATGGCGAACGATCCTTCGGTCCTCGGGGGGGCGCTCACGGCGTATTCGGCCAAGAAGTGGATGCGCGCGCTCGAGATCGCGCGCGACAACGAGATCCCCTACGTCAGCTTCGTCGAGTCCGCTGGCGCCGACCTGCGAGTGGGGGGCGGCAGCGGACGCATGGGCACTGGTCACTTCGCCGAGAGCGGTCGCTTCTTCTACGACCTCATCGAACTGTCCAAGATGCGCGTGCCCACGGTGTGCGTCGTCTTCGGCTCATCGACGGCCGGCGGCGCCTACCAGCCGGGACTCTCGGACTACAACATCGTGGTCAAGGACCAGTCCAAGGTCTTCCTGGCGGGCCCGCCCCTCGTCAAGATGGCCACCGGCGAGCGGTCCGACGACGAGACCCTCGGCGGCGCGCGCCTGCACGCGGAGGTCTCGGGGCTCGGCGACTACTTCGCCGAGGACGAGATGGACGCGCTGCGGATCTGTCGCGAGGTGGTGGCCCACCTCAACTGGCGAAAGCGCGGCCCGGGACCGAGCATCGTGAGCGCCCCCCCGCGCTACGACAGCGAGGAGCTGCTGGGCCTAATCAGTCGCGACCTGCGCCAGGCCGTCGACGTGCGCGACGTGATCGCGCGCGTGGTCGACGATTCGCGCTTCGAGGAGTTCAAGGCCCGCTACGGCGAGACCCTCGTATGCGGGTGGGCCTCGATCCACGGCTATCCGGTGGGGATCCTCGGCAACAACGGGGTCATCCAGCCGCGCGCCGCCGAGAAGGCCGGCCAGTTCATCCAGTTGTGCAACCAGATCGACGTTCCCCTCATCTTCTTGCAGAACATCACGGGCTACATGGTGGGCCGCGAGGCCGAGGCCGAGGGGATCATCAAGAAGGGCTCGCAGATGCTCAACGCGGTGACCAACTCGAGCGTCCCGCACCTCACCGTGATCCTCGGGTCCTCCTACGGCGCCGGAACCTACGGCATGTCGGGGCGCGCCTTCGGCAACCGCTTCACCTTCCTGTGGCCGACCGCCAAGATCGCCGTCATGGGCCCCAAGCAGATCGCCGGCGTGATGAGCCAGGTCCGGCGCGCCGCGGCCGAGCGCAAGGGCGAGCCCTTTGACGAGGACGAGGACGCCAAGATCGTCGCGATGGTCGAAGAGAACCAGGAGCAGGGATCCCTCGCCCTGGTCGCGACGGGTGCGGTGAGTGACGACGGCATCATCGACCCTCGCGACACTCGCACCGTCCTCGGGCTCTGCCTGTCGGTCGTGCGTTCCAAGCCCATCGAGGGCGCGTCGTCCTTCGGGGTCTTTCGCCTATGAGTTTCGATACCCTGCTCATCGCCAACCGCGGCGAGATCGCGCGGCGAGTCGCGCGGGCCGGTCGCGAGATGGGGCTGCGCGTCATCGGCGTCTACGTCGAGGCCGACGCGAACGAGCCCTTCGTCGCCGACTGCGACGAGGCAGTCCTGCTCGAGACCTCCTACCTCGACGGCGCCGCCATCGTCGCCGCCGCGCGCGCCAGCGGTGCGCAGGCCATCCATCCCGGCTACGGGTTCCTCTCGGAGAACGCCCTCTTCGCCACCATGGTCGAAGAGGCCGGGCTCACGTGGGTGGGACCGCCGGCGCGCGTCATTCGCGCGATGGGCGACAAGATCGCGGCCAAGGCGCTCGCGCGCGAGGCCGGCGTCGCGGTGCTGCTCTCGAGCGACGATCCGGCGGCCGCCGAGCAGGTGGGCTATCCCCTCTTGATCAAGGCGGCCGCCGGCGGCGGCGGCAAGGGAATGCGCGTCGTCACGCGCCGCGAGGACTTCGACGACGCGCTCGCGGCCGCCCAGCGCGAGGCCGCGAGCGCCTTCGGTGACGACCGGGTCTTCGTCGAGCGCTACGTCGCCGCGTCGCGCCACGTCGAGATCCAGATCGTCGGCGACCACTTCGGCAACCTGATCCACCTGGGCGAGCGCGAATGCTCGATCCAGCGCCGCCACCAGAAGCTCGTCGAGGAGTCACCCTCGAGCGCCCTGACCGCGCCGATGCGCGCGGCCATGGGCGAGGCGGCCCTCAACCTCGCACGGGCCATCAACTATCACTCGGTGGGCACCGTCGAGTTCCTCGTCGACGACGACACCCGCGAGTTCTTCTTCCTCGAGGTCAACACCCGTCTCCAGGTCGAGCACCCGGTGACCGAGGAGGTGACCGGCGTCGACCTCGTGCGCACCCAGCTGCGCATCGCGGCCGGCGAAGCGCTCGACATGACCCAAGACGACGTCGTGAGCCGGGGCCACGCCATCGAGGTGCGCCTCTGCGCCGAGGATCCGACGAACGGCTTCCTGCCCGCGACGGGGACGATCGCGGCCTTCGAGCCGGCACAGTATCCACCGGTGCGCGTCGAGTCCGGCGTCAACGTCGGTTCGCGCGTCAGCGTCTCCTTCGACCCCCTGCTGGCCAAGATCATCGCGGTCGCCCCGACACGCGTCGAGGCCGCCACCACCCTGGCGCGAGCCCTCGAGGGGCTGCACCTGGGCGGCGTGACGACCAATCGCGACTTCCTCGCCGCCACCCTTCGCAACGAGGGATTTCTCACCGGGGACACGACGACGGACTTCATCTCGCGCTACGAACCCGCCCGCGAGCTCGTCCTCGACGAGGAGGAGACCGCCTTCGCCACGACCGCGGCCGCGCTCTGGCTCGAGGAGAGGAACCGGGTCAACGCGCCCGTGCTGGCCTTCGTGCCCAGCGGCTGGCGCAACGCGCGTCTGCCGCGCCAGAGCGTGACCCTGCGCCGCCAGGGCGACCACGTCGTGACGTACCGGCGCCGGCGCGACGGCGCCTTCGACGTGGACGCGGGACTCGCGCGCGTGCGCGCCTGGAGCGAGCGGGCCATTGACCTCGAGTTCAACGGCCGACGCGCCAACGTGCGCGTCACCGCCGACGGCGACCACCTCCACGTCCAGGTGCGCCGCGGCACTGCGACCTTCCAGGTCGTGCCGCGCTTCGTCGTGCCCGGATCCGAGGAGATCCACGGTGGGCTCGTCGCGCCGATGCCCGGCGTGGTCCTCGCGGTGCGCGCCGAGGTCGGCCAGCGCGTCCGGGCCGGCGACACCCTGGTGGTGCTCGAGGCCATGAAAATGGAGCACGTGATCACCGCGCCGCACGACTGCGTCGTCACCGACGTGTTCGTCGCGCCCTCCCAACAGGTGGACCGGGGTACCACGCTGCTCGCCGTGAGCGAGGCCGGCGGGTGAAGGACCCCCTTCGCGTCGCCAACTGCTCGGGCTTCTACGGGGACCGGCTGAGCGCGGCGGCCGAGATGGTCGAGGGCGGACCCATCGACGTCTTGACCGGCGACTGGCTGGCCGAACTGACCATGCTCATCCTCGCGCGCACGCGCGCCAAGCACCCCGGCGCGGGATACGCGCGCAGCTTCCTGACCCAGTTGGAGGGCGTCCTCGGGCCGTGTCTGGAGCGCGGCATCAAGATCGTCTCCAACGCCGGCGGCCTGGACCCGGACCGCCTCGCCGAGGAGGTGGCCGCCCTCGCCGCGCGCCTGGGGCTCTCGGCGCGGGTGGCCTACGTAAACGGCGACGACCTGCTGGCGCGCCTCGGCGACGAGCCCGCGGTGCCGCTCACCCACTTCGAGACGGGCGGCCCCGTGGCGCGCGACGGCGTCGTCTCGGCCAACGCCTACCTCGGCTGCTTTGGCATCGTCGAGGCGCTGAACCAGGGCGCCGACGTGGTGGTGACCGGACGGGTCACCGACGCGGCCGTCGTTTGCGGGCCGGCCGCCTGGCACCACGGATGGGCGCGCGACGACTTCGACGCCCTCGCCGGGGCCGTCGTCGCCGGCCACGTCATCGAATGCGGGGCCCAGGCGACCGGGGGCAACTACTCGTTCTTCACCGAGGTCGCCGACATGTCCCACGTGGGTTTTCCCTGGGCCGAGATCGCCGCCGACGGATCGTGCGTCGTGGGCAAGCACGACGGCACCGGCGGCGAGGTCTCGATCGGCACGGTGACCTCCCAGCTGCTCTACGAGATCAGCGGACCGCGCTACTACGGCCCCGACGTGACGGCGCGCTTCGACACCATCCGCCTGGCTCAGGTCGCACCGGACCGCGTGGCGATCTCCGGCGTGCGCGGCGAGGCGCCGCCCTCGACACTCAAGGTCGCGATGAACAAGCTCGGCGGGTACCGCCAGGACATCACGGTGGGCCTCACGGGGCTCGACATCGAGGAGAAGGCCGCCCTGGTGGAGCGGGCCTTCTGGGAGCAGTCCCCGGTCGCGAGGGCGGACATCGCGAGCGTGACGACGCGCCTCTCGCGTACCGACAAGGAAGACCCCGCGACCAACGAGGAGGCGGTCGCGCTGTGGCGACTGACCCTGAAGGACCCCGACGAGAACAAGGTGGGCCGCGCGGTCGCCAACGCCGCGGTCGAGATCGCGCTGGCCGCCATCCCGGGCTACTTCGGCCTGGGCGCCGCGCCCGGGCCCGCGCGGCCCTACGGCGTCTACGTGCCCGCCCGCGTGCCGGCCGACCTCGTCCCCCAGTTCGTGCGGGTCCTCGACGGTCCCACCAGCGTCGTGGACTCGGTCGCCCCGCCCGGACCCGATGAGATCACCGTCGACGTGCCCGCGCCCGCGGCTCCGCCCACCGGCGCCACGCGCCGCGTGCCCCTGGGACGACTCGTGGGCGCGCGATCGGGTGACAAGGGCGGACACGCCAACCTGGGCGTCTTCGCGCGACGCGACGACGCGTTCAACTGGCTCGACGACTTTCTTAGTGTCGAGCGCCTGCGCGAACTGCTCCCTGAGACCCGCGAGCTCGACGTCGAGCGTTTCCGCTTCCCGGCCCTACGCTCGCTGAACTTCGTGATCCACGATCTGCTCGACGAGGGCGTCGCCGCCGCCTCACGCCAGGATGCCCAAGCCAAGGGGCTCGGCGAGTGGCTGCGCGCCCGCGTGGTCGACGTACCCGAGGTCCTGCTGTGAACGAGCTCGACGCACTCGCGCGCGACCTGGCCGACGAGCAGGGGGCCCTCGACCGGCTCGTGGCCGGACTCGTAGAGGCCGACTGGTTCCGCGACACGCCCGCGCGCGGCTGGTGCGTGCGCGACCAGATCGCCCACCTCGCCTTCTTCGACGCGGCCGCCGCGCAGGCCATCACCGACCCGACGGCCTTCTTGGTGGCCCGCGACGAGCTGGTGCGCGCCGCCTTCGCCGACGGCGTCGACGAGTTCACCCTTCACGCGTTTCGCGAGATGGCGCCCGCGCTCGTCCTCGCCACCTGGCGCGAGAACCGCGCGACGCTCGAGGCGGCCGCCCGTCGTCTCACGCGAGAGTCGCGCGTCCCCTGGTACGGGCCGGACATGAGCGGTCGATCCTTTCTCACCGCCCGTCTCATGGAGACCTGGGCCCACGGCGTGGACGTCGCCGACGCCCTCGGCGTCGCCCCGAGCGACTCGGCGAGACTCGCGCACATCGTGCGACTCGGCGTGATCACGCGCGACTGGTCCTATCGGGTGCGCGCCGAGACCCCGCCCGAGGTCTCGATCGCGGTTCGCCTCGACGGAGCGGGTGGAACCTACGAGCACGGCCCGAGCGACGCCGACGAGGTCATCACCGGCCCGGCGCTCGACTTCTGCCTGGTCGTCACCCAGCGACGACACGTCGACGACACCTCCCTCGTCACGGGCGAGTGGGGACGGCACTGGATGCTGCGCGCCCAGGCCTTCGCCGGTGCGGCGACCACGGGCCCGGCGCCGAGGTCGACGTGAGCGTGCTCGAGGTCTCCCACGAGCGCGGGGTCACCACCCTTCGCCTGGTCGACATCGAGCGGCGCAACGCGCTGAGTGCGGCCATGCTGCGCGAGCTGGTCGGCGCCATCGACGCGGCCGAGGCCGACGCGGCGAGCCGCGTGGTCGTGATCACCAACGCGGGCAACACGTTCTGTGCCGGGGCGGACCTGCGTGAACGCGTCGACGGCCTTCCCACCCCGCGCCTCGACGAGCTCTTCACGCGCATCGCGCGCTCACGCCTGGTCTTCGTGGGACGCATCGACGGACACTGCGTGGCCGGCGGCGTTGGGCTGGCCGCGGCGCTCGACATTTCGATCGCGCGCGAGGACGTGACCTTCGGCTTCTCGGAGGTTCGCCTCGGGCTCGCGCCGGCCATCATCTCGGTCGTGTGCCTGGCCAAGATGCGCGACGCCGACGCGCGCAGCGCCATGCTGCGCGGCAACCGCTTCGACGCGCGCGAGGCCGCGCGTATGGGCCTCGTGACGAGCGCGGTGCCCGCCGGCGATCTCGACGCGGCCTTGGACGACGTCGTGGCGGACCTGCTCGCCGGTGAGCCGAACGCGCTGGCCGAGACCAAGGAGTTGCTGCGTCGCGTGCCGAGCATGGACACCGACGACGCGTTTCGCCACGCGAGCGAAGTCTCCGCGCGGCTCTTCGCCTCCGACGCAGCCCGCGAGGGCATGACGGCCTTTCTCGAGAAGCGCCCGGCGCGCTGGACCAGCGACGCGAGTGACTGAACCGCGGACGGTCCCCGGGGACGTCGCTAGCGCAGACTTTCTTCGATCTCGCCCAGAGTCTCGCGGCTGATCGCCCCTTCGCGCAGGACCCGCCACGGCCTCGACGTGACGTCGACGACGCTGGACACGCTCGCGCGACGCTCGCCCCCGTCGACCACCCCGGCCAGGTCGCTGCGTCCCGCGAAGACTGCGTCGACCTGTTCGGCACTCTCACACGGCTCACCGCCGTGCACGTTGGCGCTCGTCACGGCGAGCGGCCCGCAGCGCGCCAGGAGGTCGCGCAGCGCGCGGTCGTCGGGCACGCGCACGCCCGCCGTGGACTCGCGCGCACCCAAGCGCCGCGCGAGCTCCGTCGGCGCGGCCACCACGATCGTGAGAGCTCCCGGCCACAGCGTCGCGGCCAGGCGCGCCAAATCATCCGTCACGACGACGCCCGCGGAGGCCACCTGTTCGAGCGAGGCCGCCATCATCGGCAGGGCGACGTCGGCCGGGCGGTCCTTCAGAGCGAAGAGCCGCGCCACCGCCGCGGGGTGCGCCACCGAGGCGGCCACGCCGTAGACGGTGTCGGTGGGCAGGGCGACCACCTCGCCGGCGGCGAGCAGATCCGCCGCCTCGTCGTAGGTCACGCGGCGGATCACGAGCGCCTCGCCACCAGGATCCGCGCGTGACCGGCCATGTCGAGATGGTCCTCGACCTCGGAGAATCCGGCGGCCCGGGCCGCGGCCAGGGCGGCCTCGCCCTGGTGCATTCCGTGCTCGACCACGAGCGCGGACGAGACGCTCATCCACTCGCGCACCTCGGCGATGATGACCGCGAGGTCCCCAAAGCCCGGCGCGGCCGCGGTGTCGGGAGCGACGAGTGCCGCGCGCGGCTCGTAGGCGAGGACCGGATCGAGACTCTCCATCTCGCCCGCCGCGACGTAGGGCGGGTTGGCGACCACGAGGTCAAATCCCGCTCGCAACGAGGCATCGAGGCCGTCGAACCACGAGGACTGCACGAAGGAGACGCGAGAGAGCCCGTGGGCCAACGCGTTGCGTCGCGCCACGGCGAGGGCGGCCGGTGATGCGTCGAGGGCGACCAGCGTCGCGAGGATCCCTCGCTCCTCGAGCTCGGCGAGGAGGGCCAGGCCGATCGCCCCCGACCCGCAGCCCAGGTCGAGGATCCGCGGGGCCGCCACGCCACTCGCCGCGAGTTCGACGAGCGCCACGTCGACCAGCTCTTCGGTCTCGGGGCGCGGGATCAGCACGTTCTCGTCGACCACGAGGTCCAACGAACGAAAGGGCCAGTGTCCGATCACGTACTGCAGGGGCTCGCCCGCGAGACGTCGAGCGACGGCGGTCTCGAGGGCCGACGGGTCGGTGAACTCCTCGCTCAGCCAGCGTGCCTCGTGGGGGGCCAGGCCGCGCGCGACGAGGGCGGCGAGATCAGTGCTGGCCACTCGCGGCGAGCTGACGCGCGCGCTGCTCGGCCAGCAGCGCGTCGACGTAGGGGTCGAGGTTGCCCGCGAGGACCGAGTCGAGCGAGTACGTCGTCAGGTTGATCCGGTGGTCGGTGACCCGGTTCTCCTTGAAGTTGTAGGTGCGGATCTTCTCGCTGCGCCCGCCACTGCCCAGCTGGGCGCGCTTGAGGTCACCGAGCTCACTCGCCTGGGCTTCCTGGGCCGCCTTCAGGAGGCGCGAGCGTAGGACGATGAGGGCCTTCGCGCGGTTCTGGATCTGGCTCTTCTCGTCCTGCATCGCGACCACGATGCCGGTCGGCAGGTGGGTGATGCGAACGGCCGAGTCGGTCGTGTTGACGCTCTGGCCCCCAGGTCCCGAGGAGCGGTAGACGTCGATCTTGAGGTCGTTGGGGTCGATGTCGACATCGACCTCCTCGGCCTCGGGCAGGATCGAGACCGTGGCCGAGGACGTGTGCACCCGGCCCTTGGCCTCGGTGACCGGCACGCGCTGGACCCGGTGCACGCCCGCCTCGTTGGCCAGGCGCGTCCAGGCGTCGTCGCCCTTGATCAGATAGATCGCCTCGTCGAGACCGCCCTGCTCGGACTGGCTCTCCTCGACGACCTCGAGCTTCCAGCCGCGCAGGGCGGCGTAGCGCCGGTACATCTCGGCCAGGTCGCCGGCGAAGAGGTTCGCCTCCTCGCCGCCCTCGGCGCCGCGGATCTCGATGATGACGTTGCGCCCCTCGTTGGGGTCGCGCGGCAGCAGCAGGGTCTCGAGGTGCTCTTCGAGCGCGGGCAGCTTGGCCTCGGACTCGGCGAGCTCCTGGCGCCAAAGCTCGCGCTCGTCGCCCGAGGTGTCGTTGAACATCTCGCGCGCGGCGGCGATGTCCTCGCGCAGCGAGGTGAGCGCCGTCCAGGCCGCGTTGATCTCGGCGAGCACCTTGTGGCGGCGCGACAGGTCGCGCAGGCGCGCGAGATCGTTGGCGACGTCGGGTTCGCTTAAGGCTGCCTCGACCGACTTGAGCTCGTCGGCGAGGACGAGCATGGTGTCGTCGAGGGTGGCCACGAAGGGGTGGGCCTAGGCCCGGGTGCGACCCTTGGCCGTCTTCTGGGCGTAGCGGCGCTGGAAGCGCTCAACGCGCCCACCGGTGTCGACGAGCTTCTGCTTGCCGGTGAAGAAGGGGTGGCACTCGTTGCACAGTTCGACGCGCAGCACGGCCTTGGTCGAACGGGTCTCGAAGGTGTTGCCGCACGAGCAGGTGACGCTGGCGTCAACGTACGTGGGGTGAATATCGGTCTTCATGAGGACTCCTTGGTGCGAAGAGACAGTGTAGTGGACGATCAGCTCGTCGGATTCGGTCCCTTGGCGATCTCAGCCAGGAACTCGTCGTTGGAGCGGGTCGTCTTGAGCTTGTCGATCAGGAGTTCCAGCCCGGCGGCCTCGCGGCCCTCGCTGGCCAGTCCGTTGAGGACCCGACGCAGCTTCCAGACCTGGGGCAGGAGCTCGCGGTTGAAGAGCAGCTCCTCGTGACGGGTCGAGGACCCGTTCACGTCGATCGCCGGGTAGAGGCGCCGCTCGGCCAGGCGACGATCGAGCTTCAACTCCATGTTGCCGGTGCCCTTGAACTCCTCGAAGATGACCTCGTCCATCTTGGATCCGGTTTCGACGAGGGCGCTGGCGAGGATGGTGAGCGAGCCGCCCTCTTCGATGTTGCGCGCCGCGCCGAAGAACTTCTTGGGCGGGTATAGCGCGCCGGAGTCCACGCCACCGGACATGATGCGCCCGGTCGCCGGGGCGGCCAGGTTGTAGGCGCGGGCCAGGCGGGTGATGCCGTCGAGGATGATCACCACGTCGCGACCCTGCTCGACGAGGCGCTTCGCGCGCTCGATCACGAGCTCGGCGAGGTGGGTATGCTCCTCGGCCGGGCGGTCGAAGGTCGAGGCGACCACCTCACCGCGCACGCTGCGACGGATGTCGGTGACCTCTTCGGGTCGCTCGTCGACGAGCAGGACCATGAGGTGCACCTCGGGGTTGTTGGCTTCGATCGACTGGGCGATCTGCTTCATGACCGTGGTCTTGCCCGCCTTGGGGGGCGAGACGATCAGCCCGCGCTGGCCCTTGCCGATCGGGGCGATCAGGTCCACGATGCGTGGGGTCAGGTCGGCCTTGCCCTCGTTGGTCTCAAGCTTGAGCTTCTCGTCGGGAAAGAGCGGGGTCAGGTCCTCGAAGCGCGGGCGCAGGCGGGCCAGTTCGGGGTCGGCCCCCTGGACCGAGTCCACGCGCAGCAGCGCCGGGTACTTCTCGTTCGACGCCGCCGGACGATAGCCGCCGGCGATCATGTCGCCCTTGCGCAGGTGGTAGCGGCGGACCTGGTTAATCGAGACGTAGACGTCCATTGGTGAAGGGTGATAGCCCTTCGTGCGCAAGAAGCCGTAGCCGTCCTCGCGCAGGTCGAGCAGTCCCTCGACCTCGAGCAGTTCGCCGCTGTAGGGCTGGTCGGCGTTGGGCTGAGCCTCTCCGCCGAAGCGCTCACGTCCGCTGCGGTTGCGCCGGTTGCGCCGGTTGTTGCGTCCGCCTTCTCCGAAGTCGCGCGGTTGGCGCTCGGGGCGCGAGCTGCGCGGGTTGTCCGCCGGGGTCGGCGTGTGCTCCGCGGGTGCCGGGCTGGTGGCGACGCTCGACTCGCCCTCTCCCTGGGCGCGGCTGGCATGGCTCAGCACGCCGGCTGAGTCGAGGCCGCGGCGCGGGCTGGGCGTCGGTGACGCCGGGGCCGGGGCCGGGGCTTCGGTGAACTCGCCGAGGAGGTCCTCGAAATCGTCGGTGGGAGTGGCGACGGTGCGTCGCGAGCGCACAACTCGCGTCCCCGACGACGACGAGGACGGGGACGACGTCGGCGCCACGTCACCCATGATCGCTTCGATCAGGGCGGACTTCGAGGCCCGGGCGCTCACTTCGACGCCCTTGACCTTGGCGATGGTCTGGAGGTCTTCACGGGTCTTGGACTCGAGATCCGTCCGGTCTGGGGAGGGCTTGATAGCCATGAATTTCCTTTCTCGCCGCACGAGAAAGTACGCACGGAACGAAAAAACGAGAAGTGCCGTCTTGGAAAGAATTTCCGCACGTCGGCAAGTGGCCGAGTCGCGGACGACGGTTTCAGTGTAGCCGAAGTCTCCCCCGGCGCAACCATCCCGCCAAACTCAGCGTTCGCTGCTCGCGTCATGGATCTGGGCGAGCACTCGCTTGGCCGCCGGGCTAAGCGGCGAGGTGGCCGACCACAGGGCGCGGATCGTGCGCGTCGGTCCGCCGCCGACGATGGGCACGGCGACCAGGCGGCCGTCGCGCACGTCGCCGCTAACCGCGAGGCGGCTCAAGACGGCCGGGGCCGCCCCGGACTCGACCGCGCGCTTGATCGCCGTCGTCGAGCCAAGCTCGACGAGCGCGGTCGCCGTCAGGCCGCCCTCTCCCAGCCACTCCTCGAGGACCTCGCGGGTGCCCGAACCCGCTTCGCGCAGCACTTGGGGGGTGGCGGCGAGCTCGGCGGGGGTGACGGGGCGGCGCCGGTTCGCCCAGGGATGATGCGCCGCGACCACCAGGACCAACTCGTCGTCGAGCAGCACCTGACTGCGCAGGCCGACCAGTTTCGAAGCACCCTCGACAAAGCCGAGGTCAACACGGCCCTCGCGCACCAGCTCGGCCACCTGCTCGGAGTTGGCCATGTCGAGGGCCACGTGCAGATCGGGGTCGAGGGTGGCCACGCGCACCAGCCACTCGGGCGCGAGGTACTCAGCCACCGTCATCGAAGCGGCCACGTGCACCGACGTTCGCCGCTCGCGACGCAACGCCGCCGTCGCGGTGAGCAAAGAGTGGATGTCACCGAGGACTTGCTCGGACCAGCCCACCACGACGCGCCCGGCCGGGGTCAGCTGGGCGCCGCCCGAGGACCGGTGCAGGAGTTCGACGCCGAGGACGCCCTCAAGGATCTTCAGGCGCGTGCTCGCCGCGGGCTGGCTCATCCCGTGGGCCATCGCCGCCTGGCGTATCGAGCCGAGTGCGGCGACGCTCGCGAGCAGGTCGAGCGAGATCAGGTCCGGTACCGGCTGAGGCAAGGGCATAAGCAAACCTTATAACGCCATCACCAAGTGCCCACTTCCCGCAAGCGGCGCCGCTGTCGAGACTGGTGCCATGGGTCACCCCACCACCTCGGTCTCCACCGGCGAGCGACGCGCGGCGATGCGCGGCGAAAGGCGCGGTTCTGGTCTCGCGGCCAGCGTGGCGCTCGCACTCGTGGCGAGCGTCCTCGGCCACCTCGTGCCCGTGGTCGGTGCGCCGGTCTTTGCGATCGTCGGTGGCATCCTGCTCGTGCTCGTCCGGCCACTGCCCGACGCCTGGCGCCCGGGAGTCCACGTCGCGGCCAAGAGCGTCCTGCAGGGCTCAATCGTCGTGCTCGGCACGGCGCTCTCCTTTGGTCAGGTGCTCGCCACCGGGGCCCGAAGCCTGCCGGTCATGGTGGGCTCTCTCGCCGTCGCACTGGTGGGTGCGGCACTGGTCGGTCGCGCCCTCGGGATCGAGCGGGACCTTCGCACGTTGATCGGCGTGGGCACAGGGATCTGTGGCGCGTCGGCCATCGCGGCGACCGACGCGGTGATCGACGCACCCGAGGCCGACGTCACCTACGCGGTCGCCACGATCTTTCTCTTCAACGTGGCGGCGGTCCTGACGTTCCCGACGCTGGGTCACCTCTTGCACATGACGCCAGGGTCCTTTGGCCTGTGGGCCGGCACCGCGGTCAACGACATGTCCTCGGTGGTGGCGGCCGCGTCCATCTTCGGACACGGGGCGACCTCGAGCGCCGTGGTGGTGAAGCTGACGCGCACGCTCATGATCATCCCGATCACCCTGGTCCTCGCGTTCTGGCGCGCCCGGGAGACGCCCGCCGGCGAGCGGCGTTCGCTCCTCGGCCACGTGCGACGCACGTTCCCCGTATTCATCGCCTGGTTCCTGCTCGCCACGACCCTCAACACGCTCGGCCTGGTGCCGCGGGCCTGGCACGCCGGACTCGGCGACCTCGCCCAGTTCATGATCACGATGGCCCTGGGGGCGATCGGGCTGTCCACTCGGGTGCGCGACATAGCGCGCGCGGGTCTGCGCCCGCTCCTGCTCGGCGCAGTCCTGTGGATCCTCGTCGGATCGGTGAGTCTGGGACTACAAGGCCTGAGCGGCCTGCACTGACCTAGGCGAGAGCGTCGAGCAGCGACGAGATCGTCGCGTCGACCACGGGGGGAAGTCCGCTCAAAGAGACCGCCGTGTCGGGGTCCTTCAGCCCGTTGCCGGTCAGCACGCACACCACGGTCGAGCCCTCGGGCACCCCGTACTTGAGGATCCCGGCGACCGAGGCGGCCGAAGCCGGTTCGCAGAACACCGACTCGTAGCGCGCGACGTAGGAGTAGGCGTCGAGGATCTCCTCGTCGGTGACGGCGCGGATGTCGCCCAGGGACTCGTGGATCACCTCAAGGGCCGGCACCCAGCTCGCCGGGTTGCCGATGCGAATCGCAGTGGCGATCGTCTCGGGGTTGGCAACGGGATGACCGAGCACGATCGGCGCGGCGCCGGCCGCCTGGAAACCCCACATCTTGGGCAGGGTCGCCGCACGGCCCCCCACGTGGTACTGAGTAAAGCCCCGCCAGTAGGCCGTGATGTTGCCCGCGTTGCCCACGGGGATCGACAGGATGTCGGGCGCCTTGCCCAGCACGTCGATGATCTCGAAGGCGCCGGTCTTTTGGCCCTCGATGCGATCGGGGTTGATCGAGTTGACGATGGTGATCGGCAGGTGCTGGGTCAGCTCGCGCGCGAGGTCGAGGGCCTGGTCGAAGTTGCCACGGATCTGAAAGACCTTGGCGCCGTAGACCATGGCCTGGGCCAGCTTGCCCAGGGCGATCTTGCCCTCGGGCACGAGCACCACGCAGTCGAGTCCCGCCTTGGCCGCGTAGGCGGCCGCCGCGGCCGACGTGTTGCCCGTCGAGCCGCAGATGACGGTCTTCGCGCCGTTGGCCTTGGCCTTGGTGATCGCCATGGTCATGCCGCGGTCCTTGAAGGAACCCGAGGGATTCAGCCCCTCGAACTTGAGCCAGACGTCGGCCTGGAGGCGCTCACTCAAGCGGTCGGCGTGCAGTAGGGGCGTGTTGCCCTCCTGGAGCGTGACGATCTCCGTGACGCCCTCCAAGTTGAACCACTCGGCGTACTCCGCCAACAAACCACGCCAACCGGTCACCGGTCACCTCCGTCGATCACGCGAATGCAGGCCCCGATCGAGTCCACCGACGCGAGGTGGGCCAGGTCCTCGAGGGTCGCCAGCACGTCGCCGGTGCGCGCGACGTGGGTCACGAAGGACAGGCGCGCCTCGTCGGCGACGCCCGACTGCTCCATCGACTGGATGGAGACGCCGTGGTCGCCGAAGACCCCGGCGACGGCCGCCAGCACGCCGGGCTGGTCGAGGACGTCGAGGCTGAGATAAAAGACGCTGGCGATGTCGTTGGTGTCCACGGCGTGGAGCGTCTCGTCGATGGAGAAGGGCACGTCGTGGCGCCCGCTCACGCGATTGCGCGCCGCGTCGAGGACGTCGCCGAGCACCGCGGTGGCCGTCGGATACCCCCCGGCGCCGGGTCCGAGCCACATCAGTGGTCCGCTCTTGGCGCCTTCGACGAAGACGGCGTTCATCGCCCCGTGCACCGCGGCCAGAGGGTGCTCGAGGGGCACCATCGCCGGGTGCACCCGTCGCGAGATCCCAGATTCCCCGACACGCTCGGCGACGCCGAGAAGCTTGATCACGTAGCCGGCGCGCCGGGCGAACTCGACGTCGATGGCGCGCACGCCGGTGATGCCCTCGCGGGTAATGACCTCGCCGAAAAGGCGCGTGCCGAAGGCGAGCGAGGAGATGATCTGGACCTTGGCCGCGGCGTCGTATCCCTCGACGTCGGCGGTCGGGTCGGCCTCGGCGTAGCCGAGCGCCTGGGCCTCGGCCAGCGCCGGCGCGTAGTCGCTGGCCTCACTGGTCATCTTGGAGAGGATGAAGTTGGTGGTGCCGTTCACGATGCCCATGACCCGCTCGATGCGCTCGCCGGCGAGCGAGCTGCGCAGCGCGCGCAGGATCGGGATCGCCCCGCCGACCGCGGCCTCGTAGAAGAGGTCGGCGCCGTGCTCGTGGGCGAGCAGAGCCAGCTCGGTGCCGGCCTCGGCCATCAGGGCCTTGTTAGCCGTCACCACCGACGTGCCGTGCGAGAGGGCGGTCTGGATGTATGTCCTCGCCGGCTCGATCCCGCCGATCACCTCGACCAGGATGTCGAGGTCCTCGCGCGCAGCGAGACCCGCGGCGTCGCTGGTGATCAGGTCGCCCGGGATGCCGGGGCGCGCCCGAGTGGCGTCGCGCACTGCGACGCCAACGAGTTCGAGGGTGGCGGTGGCCGCGTCAACCAACGCGACGTGACGCGCCGGGTCGCTCAGCAGTTCGACCAGGGCCCCACCGACGTTTCCCGCGCCAATGACGCCGACACGCAAGACCGGTGCGTCCATTGGACAAGGCTAACCGGTGACAAAACGCCTACGCCTCGAGTCGCGCGAGGTCCTCGAAGGTCTCACGACGCAGCACCTCGCGCGCGACGCCGTCGGCCACGAAGACCACCGCCGGACGCGGCACCCGGTTGTAGTTCGAGGCCATGGAGTACCCGTAGGCCCCGGTCACCGGGGTGGCGACGAGGTCGCCCACGCCGGTCGCCTCCGGCAGCCACGCCTCGTCGATGATCACGTCGCCGCTCTCGCAGTGCTTGCCCACCAGGCGCAACGACCGGGAACGCTCCGCCAAGGGACGAGCCACGTCGAAGGCCTCGTAGCCCGATCCGTAGAGCACGGGACGCGGGTTGTCGCTCATACCGCCGTCGACGGCCATGTACGTGCGTGCCGCAACGGGCTTGACGGTGCCGACTCGATAAAGGGTGAGAGCTGCCGACGCCACGATCGATCGTCCGGGCTCGGCGAGCAGTCGCGTCGTGGCCAGTCCCGCCTCGGCCGCCGCGGCGCGCAGCGTCCGGCCCCACTCGGTGAGACTTGGTGCGCTCTCGCCCTCGACGTAGGCGACGCCGAGCCCGCCGCCGATGCAGACCTCATCGAAGCTGTCACCACGGGTGAAGTCGGCGAGGATCCGCAGCGTCGCCACGAAGCCGTCGAGCTCGAAGATCTGCGAACCGATGTGCGCGTGCACCCCGTGCAAGGTCACGCCGGGTATCGAGCGCAACTCTTCGATCGCGCGCCGCGCGTCGCCCGAGGACAGTGAGAAGCCGAACTTCGAATCCTCTTGACCGGTGCGGATGAACTCGTGGGTGTGCGCCTCGACCCCCGGGGTCACCCGAACGAGACACGACACAGGCCGCGTTGCCGACACGAGACCCCTCAATCGGGCGATCTCGTCAAAGTTGTCGACGACGAGCCGGTGCACGTGCGCGTCGATCGCGGCCACCAGTTCCGCTTCGCTCTTGTTGTTGCCGTGGACGATCACGCGAGAGGCCGGCACACCGGCCCGGCGTACCAGGTCGAACTCGCCCCCGGTCGCCACGTCGACGCACAGCCCTTCCTCGTGGGCGAGACGAGCCATCGCCCCGCACAGGAAAGACTTCGTGGCGAAGGCGACCCCGTCGTCGAAGGCCGCGGCGGCCTCGGCGGCCCGCGCGCGCAGGGTCGCCTCGTCATAGACGAACAGCGGCGTGCCGTAGGTCGCGGCGAGCTCGGTCAGTGAGACTCCGCCCACCACCACGTCGCCCTCGAGCACCTGCGCGGTGTCGGGCAGCAGCGTCGGCAAAAGGGGCCCGGCCATGGATCAACACTACGGGCTGGCCCCGGGAGGCGAAGACTACGACCAGTAGTCTGGAAGTGCGCCCTCGTAGCTCAGGGGATAGAGCATTGGCCTCCGAAGCCATGTGCGCAGGTTCGAATCCTGCCGGGGGCACCACCACTGATGACGATAAATGGAGAGTCGGCGCTGCGGCACTTGAACGTTCAGCAGTCTTCGAGCCAAGTCCGCACCCACGGAGAAATTACACCAGAGCGAACTCCGCGCCCCCTGTGACTTCAAATCCGAGTGACCAGCGAGCTGACCACCCCGCGTCACCACTCCCCGACACGGCCATCGATGACGTCATAACAGCACCAGGCGGAGGTGGGGGATTCCAAGGACAAGGCCGTGGACCCTAAGCGGACATTGCCTGCGACACTGAGATTGCGAGAACTCCGCCCTTGGCACCTCCACCGGGTGTCCCGGTCTGTCGCCACATGCGAGAGACCTACGAGTTCATGTTCACAGCCCGCGGACGGTCCTGCGCGGCCCAGCAGCGCGCGATCGAAGATACGCGAGCACCATTGTTTCGCCGTCGGCGGTTAAGGCAATCGTGTGAGGCGTTGACTCCCGTGAGGTGCCAAACTCCCACGTCGCCTGCACCTCATCAATGACAGTGAACAACCGCCACCAGCGAAGCGGGCGATGGACGGCGAATGAGACATCGGCCACCGTGATGAGGCTGCCCGCCGTCGACCAACCCTGCGCAATGAGTATCGGTGCGACATCAGCTACGAGTTGTCGCGTCTCAACACGACCCTGGAGGAGACGTAGACCCACCAACTCGGTCACCGCACCAGTGAACTCTTCCCCGTCCTCGGTCTCAGACGCAACCTGCTCCCACAGACGATCCGCAGAGGCGAGGAGCTCGACGCCGCGGGCCGTGGCATACAACCGTCGACCGCGGCGCCGAAGCAGCCGAAGGCGGTTCGCCGCGTCGCGCAGCGTCGAGAGCTCGTATACATCGGCCTCTGACCGTGGCGGCTTCTCCCAGTTCCACCAACCAAAACGTTCCACCGCGGCCAGTACTGTCTCTCGCGCGAGATAGTGGTTCTGAGTCAACTCAGCACCACCAGGCTGCGCGGCGAGCTCCAGCAGCCAGCGCACCGGGGCCACCGCATCGCCTGGATTGGAGGGTGGATGGATGGGATTCAATAGGCTGTTCGCCACCTTTGATCGCCACGCGTGGTGCTGAGGGTGACGCGCAGCGCTGATCCAGGTCCCGACCCGTTCAGTCGTGACGAGGCCGGCGAGGGTCTGACCAGGCGGCAGGTCGAGCGGCCGGCTGAGCACCGCCTTGGTAATGGCAACAGCCTTGGCCTGCCAGCGTGGCGCGCCGGGGACCAGATTCCCAGCGGCGACGGAGTCGCCCAGTGCACGCTCGACTGTCTCTAGGGCACGCGCCTCATCTAAACCCATGATCGACCCCCACGCGAGCATCGCCGTGTCTGGCGGTTCCACCCCGGATTTTTTCTGTGCAGACCGGAAGGCGGCGACACCCTTTGCGTGACTTTGAACCCACGCGGTGAGTACCGCACTTGTCGTCGCAGAGCGCGCCACCTCCGCCAGGTGCTTCAGACCCAGCTCGTCCATCAGCAGCGCCGTGGCCTCGATCAACTCTGGCCACTCGTCGTCCGGGTAGTCGCGAGGCAGACGCCACCAGAGGAATTCCTGGAGTGCCGCCTGATAGATCATGTCCACGCCTTCGCCCGCGGTCAGACTTCCCGCGGCCGCCCGCGCAGCCATGTTCAGATCGGGACGGTGAACCGTTATCCGGCGCACGGCGCGATCGACCTCTTCACCGCTCATGAGTTACCACCGCCCGGTCTCTCGATGACGCGCCTCAGCGTCGGGACCATCTGCTCGTCGCTGATGTCGACGCCAGTGAGCATCTGGCATCGTCGGCGCAAGTGTGACTGATAAATACCAGGGCGATCCGCCGCCAGAAAGACATCGAGCGCCAGCTCCCGACGTCCCGTGCGAAGCGCGGAGTCGGCCATGGCCACGACGGGTATCCAGTGTTCACTGCCGAGCCGAGTCGCCACCTCGACGTACCGGGAGATCCGCTGGCTTGCGACGGCGAGCCAGGCGAGCTGCTGGCGTGCTTCGTCTGCCTGGTAGTCGAGGTGGTGGGATGCACACTCAGCGGCCAAACTAGCGAGACATCCCTCGACGACTTCAATATGGTCACCCGGAATGTTTCGCCAGGGACGCGTCTCATCCTCGTAGTCCAACGCGTAGGGCTCGAAAACAACGAGGTCGCAGAGGTCAGCCCAGTAGTCCTCACTCCGTATTTCCGCCGCCGACCAGTCGATCCCCAGGTAGGTTTGCCACGCGTCAACCCGCAATTCGCTTATGTTGCCGTGAGAGTCATCGCTGCGGTCGGCCAGCTCTAATCCTGCGGTGTGAAAAGCCCGGTACAGCGCCAGTCGCTGCGCCACGCTCAGCGAAGGCTGGTCGAGTTTGCACAATCGTTCGTGCACGCGGTCAACAGCGGCGAAACTCTTGTATTTGGAGATGACGTCCCTTACTTCGACGTGGCGGCGAAAGGACCTGTAGTAGAGACCTGGATCGACTGGGAAAGTGTTCCAATGGCCGTAACGGGAGCGCCGCACAAGCCGCATCCTCGGTGTCTCGACCATGGCGGGTGTCATGGCCCGTCCCTCCACCCAACGTTCGCTCACCTTCTTCCTCGCCTTAACCAGCACTCGTGTATCAGCAAGCATCTCTGACGTGGCGAGGTCGGCCGGCCCAAGACCAGCCTCTTCAAACCTGGAGCGCAGATCGTCAAGATGGCTCAGCTTCGACTCCGCATCTCGCCGACCGCCGATGTGACTCCGCATCTCGCCCAAAAAATAATCTTCGAGATTGTCCAGACTCTCGGCGTGGTCAGCGACAGCAACGGCGGCGAACCAGAGATCCCAGTAACTCCAGGAACGCCCTCCTAACTCTTTCCACGGCTCCGGTCCGAACACGGGCGGCTTCCGAGGCGTGCCGGTACTCACCACCCGTCTCCTATACGCTCAATCCGCAAACCCGATTCTTCGCCAAGATGAAAAAAGGGGTGGCGTTGAAGTGTGCCCTCGTCTTCGGCGTTCGTCCACCCCCACCCATTTGCGGGGTCCCCTTCGTTGAAACTCTCCGAATATAGAGGCACACCGGAGGGACCGTCGCCAGGTGTGCCGCACCAACGGATTCCACCGTGAAGCGCGACGAACATGATGTCGCCCGTGTGATCCCCTTCAAATTGGATGTACCCAGACATCTCGAGGTCGACTCTGCCTCGTACCACGTAGACCCTCTAAACCTTCCGTCACCTCGCCACGAGGATTCATTCGACTCGGCGCCTCTTTTCTAGCATCGGACCGTTTCAGGGAGTGAGGCGAGGAACTCAGCGCCCATCCCTCGTCGAAAGATCCCGCCCTCGGGCTTCGCGCCTCGCACGCATTCTCACGACGGGTACCCGAACCACTCACTACGGCCGGTTCTGTCGGCGCGCCTCGTCCACGAGTCAGGGGGTGAGCGAGGAATCGTTGCCGTCGGTGGACGGATGGCGCCCACGAGCGGCCATCGCTACGGGGATGACGTCGGCGAGACCCACCACCAGCGGTGTGGGCAACGCGTCGGGAGCGAACCACCCGAGCTCGTAGATCTCGCCGTTCGCCACGAAAGTGGGAGCGGTGTCATCTGACTGTGCGGCGAAGCACACGTCAAGATGCGCCATAGGCGCATCCACCGTGCGACAGGTGTAGGACGACAGGTTGGCCTCGACGGGACGTGACGCGAAACGCGCCGCGAGCGACGTCTCCTCGAACAACTCCCGTGTGGCGGCCTCGAGCAGGCTGGCGTCCACGGCGTCGACGTGCCCGCCGAGCGGGCCCCACTGCTCGTAGCGGCGATGGCGCGCGAGCAACACCATCCCCGACGCATCGACGACGAGGACGCTGGCCACGAGATGAAGGTCGTGACGGTCGTCTGATTCGAGAAGACATCGAGCGACTGCCCACGTCGACTCGCGGCCGGCGGGCGCAGGCATGGCGCCGAGCAGGGCCGCCGCGAACTCCCACTGGTCAGTCTGGCGCACGTCCTGATGGTACGCAGTGTCACTGCTGCACGCGTCGCACCGGCCCGAGGCCGGAGAAGGTTCCTCCCTCGAGGAAGAAGACGGGGGCCAGTCGGCCGTATTGATCGAGTGGCGTTCCCTCCGTGCAGCGCGGGTCAATCAACGCCGCCACAACGCGGCCGAAGATGAACACCTCGTCGCCGTAGACCTTCACGTCATCGAGCGTGCATTCGAGATGCGCCGGGCACTCCTCGATCAGCGGCGCGGCCACGTTGCTCGCGGCAACCACCGTGAGGCCGCTCTCGCGAAGGCGCTGGTCACCGTGCAGGTCTGACAATGCCCAGGCCCGCGCCGCGAGAGACTCGGAGAGCACGTTGATCACGAACTCCCCGGTCTCTCGCACGTTGGCGTACGTCACGTGAGTGACGTTGCAGCCAAAGGCGACGATGGGTCCGGTGAAAGCGACCATCGTCACCCAGCTCTTGGGAGCCACGTTGGGGTACCCCTGCGCGTCGTGGGTGGAGACAAGGACGATTTGACCGGCCAGCATCGAGGGATGCCACTCGTACTTGTCGAGGGGCAGCGCTACCTTCACCATGCGTAGTCAAGCACCGAAACGCAGCCCCAGTCGGGTCCAACGTCACTGGGCGCCGGGGGCTCGCGCGGGGGTACGGTGAGGGCAACTTGCTACATGAATCGAGGTGTCCATGAACTCGATACTCCGCCACCCCAAGGCGCGTACCGTCGCAATCGTCGGCCGAGGAGGAGTGGGCAAGACCTCACTGCTCGACGCCCTCGTCGTGGCGACCGGAGGACTCAACAAGGCCGGCAGAGTCGAGGATGGCTCGACCATCGCTGGCAATGATCCGGAAGAGCGACGCCACCACACGTCGCTCGGCATCGCGATGGCCCCGGTGTGGGTAGGCGAGGACAAGCTCACTCTCCTCGACACACCCGGCTTCATCGACTTCTACGCCGAAGTCGAACGCGCGCTCGACGTCGCCGACGTGGCGCTGCTCGTAGTGGGCGCGGTGAACGGCGTGACGAATGACACCGCGGTCCTCTGGGACCTGTGCCGTGACGCTGGCGTGCCGGTCGTCGTGTTCATCAACATGCTCGACGCCGAGCGCGCCGACTTCGAGTCCACCCTCTCAGCGCTCGAACGACTGATCGGCCCGACCCTCGCACCCCTCGAGCTGCCCATCGGCCTCGGCACCACGTTCAGCGGCGTGGTCGACCTGCTCGCCGATGAGGCCATCACCTACTCCTCGGCGGGCACCAGCCACGGACCCGTGCCCGTCGAGCTCGCCGAGCTCGAGTCCCGCGTGCGCGCGAGCCTGCTCGAGGCCATCGTCGTGGGCGACGACTCGCTCACCGAGCGCTACCTCGAGGGCGAAACGCCCGAGATGGGCGAGCTCGAATCGGTCCTCGGGCACCTCATGGTCGAGGGCCGCATCGTGCCGGTCACCTGCGGGTCGGTCACGGCCTCGATCGGCGTCGACCGCCTGATCACCCTGCTCGACGAGATCGCGGAGAGCCGGCCGATCCCCATGTTCGAGCACGGCGAACTCGTCCACCTCGACCGCTCCCCCGACGCCGACCTGGTGTTGCGCACCTTCAAGGTCATCGTCGACCCTTACGTCGGGCGCATCGTCGTCTGCGAGGTCGTCACGGGCACCATCACCGGCGACGTCACCGTCACGAACGCGCGCACGCGCGGCGAAGAGAGGCTGCACTCACTTAGCTACCTCGTCGGCTCGAAGCTCCAGCCGACCGAACGCGCCGTGGCCGGCGACGTGGTGGCCTTCGCCAAGTTGAACAACGTGCGCGTCGGCGACATCCTGGCCCGCCCGGCACGCGACCTGGTGGCCGTGACGGGCGCACGACGCGCCCACGCGCTGTCGGCAGCCGTAGTCGCGGCCCCGAGTGACGACGAGAAAGTCTCCACCGCCCTGCACCGCCTGGTCGAAGAGGACCCCTCCCTGGAAGTGCGACACGATCCCGTATCGCGCTCGCTCGTCGTCGACGCGATGGGCGAGATGCACCTCCAGGTCATCCAAGAGAGGCTCAAGCGCCGCTACGGCGTCGACGTCGCCTGGGCGCCACCACCCGTGGCCTACTTCGAGACCATCAAGGCAACGGCCGACGTCGAGGGACGACTCAAGAAGCAGACCGGGGGCCACGGTCAGTTCGCGGTCGTGAACGTCAAGATCGAGCCGCTCGCACCCACCGAGCCCTTCGAGTTCGTCGACGCCGTCGTTGGCGGCGCGGTACCGCGCCAGTACATCGGCGCGGTGAAGAACGGGATCGAGAAGGCGATGTCCCACGGCGGGCCGGCGGGTCAGCCGGTGATCGGCGTGCGCGCGACCCTCTACGACGGCAAGGCCCACAGCGTGGACTCCTCTGAGGCGGCCTTCGAGACGGCGGGTTCGATGGCCCTGCGCGCGGCGCTCGAAAAGTCGGGCACTGCGCTGCTCGAGCGCATCATGGCCGTCGACGTGACGGTGCCCAGCGAGCACCTCGGCGACGTGTTGACCGATCTCTCAGGACGGCGCGGGCGCGTTATCGGCACCGACCAGGACGAGCGCGGCGACACGGTGATCTCCGCTCACGTCCCCGAGGGCGAGTTGACGCGCTACGGCCTCGAGTTGCGCGCACTCACGGGCGGGCGCGGGCGCTTCAGCGCCAGCCACCACCACTTCGCCGAGGCCCCGAAAGTGGCGTCGAAGTAACTAGGTGACGATGACTAGTCGCACCGTGTCGGTGATCTGGGCGCCACCCGAGGTGGAGCCCGCCATCACGATCACGGTGTCGCCGACCTTGGCCGTACCCGAGACCTTGAGCTGGCTGACCGCGAAATCGCAGAGGTCGTCGATGTCGGTGTAGGGCGACAGGTAGGTCTCCTGGACGCCCCAGGAGCTGCGCAGCTGGCGCGCGGTGCCCTCGCTCGGCGTGATCGCGACGATGGGCATCGGCGGGCGAAAGCGCGAGATGGCCCTCGCGGTCATGCCCGAACGGGTGCAGGCCACAATGGCGACGGCCTTCTCCTCCATCGCCGCGCGCCAGGCCGCGCCGGTGATCGCCGCGGTGATGCGCAGCGACTGCGTGCCGGTGCCAACGGTCTCTTGGACGCCGAGTCCGGCGCCCCACTGCTCGTAGGGAAAGTAGGCCTCGGCGCGGCGCACGATGCGGTCCATCGTCACCACCGTGGCGACGGGGTCGTCACCAATCGCCGTCTCACCTGAGAGCATCACCGCGCTCGCCCCGTCCAAGACGGCGTTGGCGACGTCGGTCACCTCGGCGCGCGTGGGCACCTGGGCGTGAGTCATGGACTCGAGCATCTGGGTCGCCACGACGACCGGACGCGCGTAGCGGATCCCGTGGCGCACGATGTTCTTCTGGAGGTGAGGCACCTCCTCGATCGGCATGCGCACGCCCAGGTCGCCGCGGGCGACCATGATCGCGTCGGAGACCGCGATGATCTCGTCGAGGTTCGTCACGCCCTCGCTGGTCTCGATCTTGGCCATGATCAAGATGTCGTCGCGCGACAGCACGCTGCGCGTGGAGACGATGTCAAAGGCCGAACGCACGAAGGAGACCGCGAGGATCTCGAACTCCTCCTCGCGCAGCGCCTCGAGACGGGCGCGATCGTCGGCCGTCGGCAGGCGATCATTCAGCAGCGACGACGGCAGGGAGAGTCCGGGCTTGCCGGTAACCATGCCACCCGCGGCGACCAGCGCGCGCACGGTGTCGCCGGCCGAGACGATCTCGAGCGAGACGCCACCGTCGCCGATGTGGACTTTGTCGCCACTTCGCAGCAGGGCCAGCACGTCCTCGCGCTCGACGACGATGCGCTCGGCCGTGGAAATCTCACCGAACCCCTCGACCAGTTCGACGCGGCTACCGCTGACGAGCTCGACCGCCTGGGCGCCGAAGGAGCCGGCGCGGATCTTGGGACCAGGGATGTCGACCATGATCGCCACGTCCGGGGCCAGCGCGCGCACGCGGCGCAGGCGTTCGACGCCCGAGGGGATGTCGCCGTGGGCGAAGGAGAGACGAAATACGTCGACGCCGGCCTCGATCAGATCCTTGATGACCTCGTCACTCTCGGAGGCCGGACCGATGGTGGCCACGATTCGCGTGCGTCGCACCGTTATCCCTTCGTCGCTTTTTCCAAGTCTACGAGAACCGCTCACGGCCCTTCGAACGAGCCCGCGCGTGACCAATGGCCCCGTTCATGGGCATTTGGTCCTCGAAGTCCAGGAGTACAGTACGACTAGTTCGTAAGCGCGACGTCGCGACGCCGCTCTCGTGTGCTCTCAAGGAGGATGCAGCGTGGAACCGACCAACACGGGCGAGCCCGAGTACTACCACCGTGTGGTCGATTGCCAGTGGGCCTGTCCGGCGCACACCGACGTTCCCGGCTACATACGACTGATCGCCCAGGGCCGCTTCGACGACGCCTACCTGCTCAATCGCCAGTCCAACGTCTTTCCCGGCGTGCTGGGGCGCACCTGCGACCGGCCCTGCGAGCCGGCGTGCCGGCGCGGCCGCGTCGACGGCAGCCCGGTCGCCATCTGCCGTTTGAAGCGCGTGACCTCGGATCTGAAGGGCGACCTGGCCGGTCGCCTGCCGGTGGCGCCCAGTGAGAAGAACGGCAAGCGCGTGGCCTGCATCGGCGCCGGGCCCTCCTCGCTCACCGTCGCCAACGACCTGATGCCCCTGGGATACGAGGTCGTGATGTTCGAGAAGTTCGACCGCCCGGGCGGCCTGATGCGCACCAACATCCCCGAGTTCCGCCTGCCCGACCGCGTCCTGGACGAAGAGACCGGCGTCATCTTGGACATGGGCGTCGACATCCGCTACAACTCGCCGGTCACCTCGATGAAGTCCCTCCTCGACGAGGGATTCGACGCCGTGTTCGTCGGCGTCGGCGCCCCGCGCGGCAAGGAACTCGACCTGCCGGGGCGCTATGACGACCCCGAGCACGTGCACATCGGCATCGACTGGCTCGAATCGGTCAGCTTCGGCCACGTCGAGAAGATCGGCCAGCGGGTGCTGATCATCGGCGTGGGCAACACCGCGATGGACTGCTGTCGCACCTCGCGTCGCGTGGGAGCAAACGACATCAAGGTCATGGCGCGCCGTCCGCGAGAGTACTTCAAGGCTTCGCCCTGGGAGCTCGAGGACGCCGAGGAGGAGGGCGTCGAGATCGTCGTCAACCACGCCCCCAAGCGCTTCGTGATCGAGGACGGACATCTGGTGGGCATGGAGTTCGACGTGGTCGAGTGGGACGAGGGCGCACGCCACTCGACGGTCACCGACACCGTCGTGATCCCCTGCGACGACGTGATCCTCGCCATCGGCCAGGAGAACGCCTTCCCCTGGATCGAGCGCGACCTCGGCCTCGAGTTCGGCGAGTGGGACATGCCCATCGTCGACACCACGACATTCCAGTCGACACGACCGGGCGTCTTCTTCGGCGGCGACGCCGCCTGGGGGCCCAAGAACATCATCTGGGCGGTGGCCCACGGCCACCAGGCCGCGATCTCGATCGATCGGCACTGCCGCGGCGAGGACGTCGCCGAGCGCCCGCGCGACACGATGGGCCTCGTCAGCACGAAGATGGGCATGAACGAGTGGAGTTATCACAACGACTACAACCCCTCGCCGCGCCAGCAGATGAGCCACGTCGAGCTGACGCGTCGCTTCGAGGCGCTGAACCTCGAGGTGGAGCTGGGGTTCACCGCCGAGCAGACCGCGCGCGAGGCCCAGCGCTGCCTCAACTGCGACGTGCAGACCGCCTTCCAGGAGAAGCTCTGCATCGAGTGCGACGCGTGCATCGACATCTGCCCGGTGCAGTGCCTGACGATCACCCACAACGGCGAGGAGAACGACCTGCGCGGCCGTCTGTCGGCGCCCTCGCCCAACCGCGACCAGCCGCTCTTCGTCTCCGGTGCGCTGCCCCAGACCGGGCGCGTCATGGTCAAGGACGAGAACGTCTGCGTGCACTGCGGTCTGTGCGCGGAGCGCTGTCCCACCTCGGCGTGGGACATGGAAGAGTTCACCCTCGAGATCCCCTACGCCGCGAGCGTGCACCGCATCCCGGTACGCGCGTCCGGCACCGTCAGGAGTTAGTCATGTCCCTCGACGTCCTCGCCCACGCGCCCACCGTGAACGACTTCTCGGTGAAGTTGGCCAACGTGAACGGCACCGGGTCGGCCAGCGCCAACAGCCTGCTCATGCAGGCGATCTTCCGCATGGGCGTACCGGTGTCGGGCAAGAACCTCTTTCCTTCCAACATCCAGGGCCTGCCCACCTGGTACGAGATCCGCGTGAACGCGCAGGGCCACACCGCGCGCTCGCTCGACTACGACCTGATGGTGGCCATGAACTCGGCGACGTATCGCGAGGACATCGCCGACGTGGTCCACGGCGGCTACGTCCTCTACGACTCGTCCTGGCCGCTGGACCCGGACCTCGCGCGCGAGGACGTGACCTTCCTGGGCGTGCCGCTCGCCACGATGTGCATCGAGAACTTCGTCGCCCCGCGCGAGCGGATCCTGATGAAGAACATCGCCTACGCCGGCAGCCTGGTCGCCCTACTGGGCATCGACGTCGATGTCGTCGCCCAGCTGCTCGCCGAGACCTTCGCGCGCAACGAGCACCTGCGAGAGTCGAACCAGAAGGCCCTGCAGCTGGGATACGACTACGCGATCGAGAACTTCTCGTGCCCGCTGCCCTTCTCGGTCGCGCCAATGTCGGCGACGAACGAGTCGATCCTGATCGACGGCAACACCGCCGCCGCCCTGGGATGCCTCTACGCGGGCGCCACTGTCACTGGCTGGTACCCGATCACCCCGGCGACGGCGGTGATGGACAACTTCCAGCGCCTCTGCCAGAAGTACCGCCGGGTGGCGGTGACGGGCGAGGACGGCGAGACGACCTACCAGAACAACTTCCTCATCGTCCAGGCCGAGGACGAGATCGCCGCCATCGGCATCGTGCTGGGAGCGTCCTGGAGCGGGGCGCGCAGTTTCACCTCGACCTCGGGCCCGGGGATCTCTCTCATGAACGAGCTCCTGGGCCTCGCCTACTACACCGAGATCCCCGCGGTCGTGATCGACGTCCAGCGCACCGGCCCCTCGACGGGCATGCCCACGCGCACCCAGCAGGCCGACATCTTGCTGTGCGCCTACGCGAGCCACGGCGACACCAAGCACATCCTCACCTTCCCGGCGAACCCCGCCGAGTGCTTCGAGATGGCGGTGACCTGCTTTGACCTCGCCGAGCGGTTCCAGACACCGGTCTTCATGCTGAGCGACCTTGACATCGGCATGAACGACTGGGTGGTGCCCAAGCTGACCTGGGACGACAACTTCGTGCCCGACCGCGGTCGCGTCATCTCCGACGCCCAGCTCGCCGGCATGAAGGAGTTCTTCCGCTACTCCCACGAGGACGCCGAGCACGTCACCGCGCGCACCCTGCCGGGTTCGGACGAGAAGGGCGCCTACTTCATTCGCGGCTCGGGTCACGACCAGTTCGGCCGCTACACCGAAAAGCCCGAAGAGTACCAGCAGGTCGTCGACCGCCTGGCCCGCAAGCACACCGCGGCCGCGGCCCACGTGCCCGCGCCGATCATCGAGACCCGCGAGGGCGCCACGGTGGGCCTGATCACCCTGGGCAGCTGCGACCTCGCGGTGCGCGAGGCGCGCGACGTGCTCGCCGAGGCGGGAATCGTGTGTGACTACATGCGCGTGCGGGGCTTCCCCTTCGTGGGCAGCGTGCGCGAGTTCGTCGAGTCCCACGAGCACTGCTTCGTCGTCGAGCAGAACCGCGACGGCCAGCTACGCACCCTGATCGCCACCGAGACCGGGGCTCCGCGCGAGTCCATGGCCTCGATCCTCGCCTACGGGGGATTCCCCCTGTCGGCGCGCACCGTCATCGACGCCGTCACCGAGCACCTGGAAGGCTGATATGCCCTCAATCACCAAGCCCCTGATCCCCCTGGCCCCGCTGGCGAAGAACGAGCTGGGTCTGACCATCCGCGACTACGAGGGAGCCATGTCGACGCTGTGCGCGGGATGCGGCCACGACTCGGTCACCGCCGCGATCGTCCACGCGTTCTGGGAGCTGTCCACGCCCCCGCACTCCATCGCCAAGCTCTCGGGCATCGGCTGCTCGTCGAAGACCCCGACCTACTTCGTGCGCGGCGCCCACGGGTTCAACTCGGCCCACGGGCGCATGGCCACGATCGCGACCGGCGCCTACGCGGCGAACCGCGAGCTCACCTACCTGGGCATCTCCGGCGACGGCGACTCGCTCTCGATCGGCCTGGGCCACATGGCCCACGCGATCCGGCGCAACGTGAAGATGGTCTACGTCATCGAGAACAACGGCGTCTACGGACTGACCAAGGGCCAGCTCTCGGCCTCGGCCGACATCGGATCCAAGCCCAAGAAGGGCGAGGCGAACATCATCGCCCCGATCGACCCGATCATGCTGGGTCTCAGCCTCGGCGCGACGTTCCTCGCGCGCAGCTTCTCGGGCGACAAGGAGCAGCTGATCCCGATTCTGAAGGCCGCGGTTGCCCACAACGGCCTCGCCCTGATCGACGTGATCAGCCCGTGCGTGACCTTCAACGACCACGAGGGCTCGACCAAGAGCTACCGCTTCATGCGCGAGCACGAGGTCAAGGAGGTCGTGGCGGACTTCGTGCCGCTGCGCCGTGAGATCCACGCCTCGATCCCCAGTGACGGCACCCGCGTCGTGCCGATGCACGACGGGTCGATCGTGCGCTTTCGCTCGGTGCCCGAGGACTACGACCCCCACGACCGCAGCCGCGTCGAGGAGTACATCCGCGAGCACCACGCCCGCGGCGAGGTCGTCACCGGACTGCTCTACGTCGACGAGTCGGGCCAGACCCTCCACGAGATGGGCAACACCCCGTCGACCGGCCTCAACAAGATCCCCCTCGCCGACCTGTGCCCGGGCTCGAGCGCGCTCGAGGCCCTCCAGGAGGACTTCCGCTAGTCGCGTCGGCGAACCGGCACCACCACGTCGGCGCCATCGATCTCCACCACGCGCAGGTCCATGCCGTAGCACGCGGCGAGCTCGGCGCTGCGCACGACCTCGCGCGCGGGGCCGTCCAGGACCACGCGTCCCGAGTCGAGGAGTACCAGCCGATCAGCGAACTGGCCGGCGAGAGTCACGTCGTGCAGCGTCGCGAGAACCGCGAGGCCGCACTCGGACACCTCGCGGCGCAGCAACTCGAGGAACTCCATCTGATGGCGCAGGTCGAGCCCGGTGATCGGCTCGTCGAGCACCATGACCGGCGCCGACTGGGCCATCGCGCGCCCGAGCACCGCGCGTTGGCGCTCGCCCCCCGAGAGGCTCGCGACGTCGCGCTCGGCGAAGTCGACGAGCCCCAGGCGCTCGAGCACCGAGGCGACCGCCCGGCGGTCCTCGCCCGAGACCCCGCGCATCCAGCCCCGTCGCGCCAGGCGACCCAGGTCGACGTAGTCGGTGACGCTCATGCCCGAGGGGGCCTCGGGGTGCTGGGGCACCAGCGAGACCAGGCGCGCTCGCTCGCGTTCAGTCATGTCGGTGACGTCGGCCTCGCCGATCTGCACCGACCCGCCGCTCGCGCGCCGGATCCCCGCGACGGTCTCGACCAGGGTCGTCTTGCCCGCGCCGTTGGGTCCGATCACGGTGAGCCACTCGCCGGCCTCGAGGGCGATCGAGACGTCCTCGAGGAGGGCGCGCGTCCCCACGCGCACGCCCAAATGGGAGATGACGACGCGGCTCACGCGCCCCTCGCACGTCGCACGTTGAGGACGATCACGAAGACCGGCGCGCCCACCAGCGCGGTCACCACTCCGATGGGCAACTCCGAGGGCGCGAGCACGGTGCGCGCGATGGTGTCGCACAGCACCAGGAACGCGGCGCCGCCCACGACCGAGATCGGCAGGATCCGCCGGTACGACGTGCCCACGAGCAGGCGCACGAGGCGGGGCACGATGATCCCCACGAAGCCGATCAGCCCGACCGCCGAGACGACCGCCGCGGTGCCGAGCGACGAGGCGAGAACGACCAGCAAGCGCACCCGGCGTACGGGCAGTCCCAGCGAGCGGCTCTCGTCCTCGCCCACGCTCATCACGTCGAGGGCGCGCGCGGCCGCGAGGCACGTCGCCGTCCCGGCCACCACGTAGGGCAGGACCATCACCACCGAGTGCCAGCTCGCGGTCGCGAGGCTGCCCAGAAGCCAGATGTAGACGCGCGCGATCGAGTTCGACGACGACTGCTGAAGAAAGGTCTGGGCGCTCGTAAGCAGGGAGGACACCGCGACGCCGGCCAGGATCAGGGTCGAGGAGTTCGCGCGCTGGCCCCGCCCGCCGACCAGCCAGGTGGCCGCCACCGCGGCGAGCGCGCCGGCGAAGGCGAGCAGCGGCGTCCACGCCGGCGTCGCGAGCCCGCCCGAGTGCACGATGGCGAAGGTTGCGCCAAGCCCCGCCCCGGCGGCCACCCCGAGGAGGTAGGGGTCGGCGAGCGGGTTGCGAAAGACCCCCTGGTAGGCGCCGCCGGCCACGGCCAGCATGGCGCCGGCCAGCACGCCCAGGACCATGCGCGGCGCGCGCAGCTGCCAGAGGATCGTTGACTGCAGCGGGGTGAGCGTCGAGCGACCCAGCCCCAGGTGGCTCAGGACGTCGCCCACCACGTGGCCCACCCCGATCGGCGTGGGTCCGATCACGAGTCCCCCGAGCACCGCGGCTACGAGCAAGGTGGCGGCGCCCACGGCGACCACCACCACCCGCCGCCGGGTCGGGGGACTCGTGATCACTGCTATCCCCAGAGGGACGTGTCAGCGAGGGTTCGACGGACCGCGGTCGTGATCTGGTTCATCAGCACCGTCAGGCGCGGTCCCCAGCGCGAGGCCACGTCGTCGTTGAGCCCGATGACGTGGCCGTGCACCACGGCCGAGATCGCCCCGAAGCCCGGTCGCGCGCCAAAGGAGGCGGGCGTGACCTGACAGCAGATCGTGTCGGCGAGAAAGACCAGCTGGGGATTGGCGCTGACGATGTACTCGGCGTTGAGCTGGGGGTATCCCGCGTCCGCGCTCGTCGACTGGGCGTCGGCGATGTTGACGAGCCCCAGACGCTTCATCAGCAGGCCCACGAAGGTCGAACTCGTCACCGAGTAGTAGGTCGGGTCGAGCTCGTAGTACACGTTGATCGTCTTGTTCGGGTGCGCCGGCACCGAGGCGACGTCGGCGTTGATCGTGCGCGCGATCGACGACGCCAGCTTGCGGGCGGCCACCACGTGACCCGTGAGGACGCCGAGTTGGCGGATCTGGGCGTAGGCGCCACCCAGGTTGGCGGGGGCGTCCTGCTCGACGACCTTGATGCCGAGGGCCGTCAGCTTCTCCTTGATCGAGTTCGCGTCGTAGGAGATGATGACGAGATCGGGCTTGGTCGAAGGGTGCGTCGTCGTGCGCTTGCAGATCCCGAGGATCGCCTCCACGCTGGGGTTGAGCGCGTCGATGCGCTTCGACGCCGGCGGCAGACCCTTCGTCGGGTAGTTCGAGTCCTTGTCGACGGCTTGGACCTGGGGGCCGGCGCCGATCGCGTAGAGGGTCTCGGTCGCCGTCGGCGAGAGCGAGACCACGCAGGTGGGTGCCTTCGCCACGCTCGCCCCGGCGCCGGTGGCCAGTAACGGCGCGCCGAGGGCGAGGCAGAGCACGGCGGTGCCCACTCGAAGGGATCTGTACATGGATATCTCCTTTCCGTCGAAGTGGGGTGGGCGACGGATGGATATCCGAACGACCGCTCCTTACCTCGAGAGCTGTCTTTCACATCTCCTCGCCGCAGGCGACCTGGCTTGGAGCACAGCTCCTTACAGTTGCGGGACAGCGTCGGAATCACACCGACTTCGCTGCCGCGAGGCAACGCCGACGCTACACCATCGGGCGCGCCACGTCCCCGCGGTCGCTCCCGCGCCCCCTGGACCTTCGCGACTGGGAGTGGCCGATGCCGAGGCGACGCTCGCGGCGAAAAAGTCCGCGAGCGCCGCCGTTCGTGAGGGGACGATGGACTGAAAGGGGAACCTGGAGTCCGCACTGACACGGGCCTCGTGGCGTGGACTCGCCGGCCGACTTCGCTAACGACGTCCTCGCGTCGCGACCACGAGACCCGCGTGCCAGCCCGGTGCCCGACCGTTGGTCGGAGGATCGATCTCATCCACGCTGGCTCCACTGAGTGCGAGCACCCAGGACACGACGGAATTCGAGTTCCACATCTCTCCCGTGTGGAACTCGTCACGGCCCCACACGGGTGTCGGAATCCTCGGCAACGAGTCGAGAATCCGCTCGGCGACCCGAGCGTCGTGCGAGACCATGACCGGGCTCTCAACGGCTTCGCTGATGTCAGGGATCACACCGTCGCGCCAGCATCGAACCTCGTAACGGAAGATTCGGAATCTGCCGAGCCACGCCAATCCGACGGGACCTTCTGCCACGACACCACGTCGTTCGCCGTGCGAGTCAGGAACGGGCGCCTGTTCAATCACGGTTTGACCTTGCGGGGATGAAATCACGAGTGCGCAGTGATAGAGGTCGCACCGGGGACGACGGGCGACGAGAGCCGAAAGCGCCTCGAAGAGCATGCCGGTACTGCGAACGACGCGCGCTCCCGCGCCCAACGGGATCCAATAGAGGTCCACACGGGTGCCACCCCCGTCTGCAGGTACCAAGTCCGACGACTCCGAGTAGCCCATCGGCCACTGACACTATCGAAACCTGATCTCGCCACTTTCGAAGCACAATTCATACGTTGAATGTACAAATCTCCATAACGAATTCCTCTAAAGAAAAAAGAACGAATCTATCGATTTTTCAACGTCTTCATGAGCGAATTATACGAATTTTGCGTGTTCGTACGAGGTGTACATTCGGGTTATGAATGCTTTGCTCGCGGGGATATCGACCCTGTCGCTGGCGCGTTGGCAGTTCGCGGTGACGACCGTCTTTCACTTCCTCTTCGTACCGCTCACGATCGGCCTGGGCCTGCTCGTCGCGGTGCTCCAGACCGCGGCCTATCGCACCAAGGACGACGCCTACGAGCGCGCGACGCGCTTCTTCGGCAAGTTGTTCCTGGTCAACTTCGCGATCGGCGTCGTGACCGGCATCGTCCAGGAGTTCCAGTTCGGCATGGACTGGTCGCGCTACTCGGTCTTCGTGGGCAACATCTTCGGCGCTCCCCTGGCCATCGAGGGCCTGCTCGCCTTCTTCATGGAGTCGACGTTCCTCGGGGTGTGGATCTTCGGGCGCGGGCGCGTCTCGAACCGGGTCCACCTGGCCTCGATCTGGCTGGCCAGCCTCGGCACCATCCTCTCGGCGGCGTTCATCGTCGCGGCCAACTCGTGGATGCAGCACCCGGTGGGCTACGTGATCGATTCCGCCAACCACCAAGCCGTGATGAACAACTTCTGGGCCGTGATGACCAACTCGACGTTCCTGCTCGCCTACGGCCACGTGCTCTTCTCGGCGTTTCTCACCGGATCGGTGTTCATGCTGGCCGTCTCGGCCTGGCACGTGCGCCGCGCCCACGACGCGGCGGCGTTCGCGAAGTCGATTCGCATCGCGATCGTCGTCACCATGATCGCCTCGGTGGGCACCATCTTCCTCGGCGACTCCCAGGCCAAGCAGATGGAAGTCCAGCAGCCCATGAAGATGGCTGCAGCCGAGGCCCTCTACACCACCAGCAGCGGGGCGAGCTTCTCGCTGCTCACGATCGGGGACCTCGCCGGCAACCCGGTCTTCCAGGTGCGCGTCCCGCACATCTTGAGCGTGCTCGCGACCAACACCTGGAACGGCAAGGTCGACGGCATCAACAATGTCCAGGCGGCGGCCGCCAAGAAGTACGGCGCCGGCAGCTACATCCCGGTCATCTGGATCCTGTACTGGTCCTTTAGGGTCATGGTGGGACTGGGCTTCTTGCTGCTGGCCCTCGGAGCCGTCGGCCTCTGGCTGATGAAGAAGCGCCGCCTGGAGAAGTCGCACCTCTACCTGCGATTCGCCACCTGGATGGCGCTCGCGCCCTTCGTCGCCAACTCGGTGGGTTGGATCTTCACCGAGGTCGGCCGCCAGCCGTGGGTGGTCTACGGACTGCTCAAGACCTCCAACGCCGTCACGCTGATCGCGCCCGGCTACGTCGCGGCGAGCTTCATCGGCTTCACCGCGATCTACACGCTGCTGGCCATCGTCGAGATCGGCCTGCTGATCCGCCTCGCCCGCGTTCCCACGCCGCTCTCCGAGGGCGCGCTCGAACCCGAGCCCGAACTCATCTACTAGGAGGGATCGTGCTGCTACTCGCCCTCGCGCCCAGTGGTCTGGAGAAGCTCTGGTTCGCCCTGATCGGCGTCCTCTGGCTCGGTTACTTCTTCCTCGAGGGCTTCGACTTCGGCGTCGGCATCCTCGTGCCCTTCGTCAGCCGGGACGATACCGACCGACGCGTCGCGATCAACACGATCGGCCCGGTCTGGGACGGCAACGAGGTCTGGCTGCTCACCGCGGGCGGAGCGACGTTCGCGGCCTTTCCCCTGTGGTACGCGACGGTGTTCTCCGGCTTCTACCTCGCACTGCTCGTGGTCCTGGCGGCCCTGATCTTTCGCGGGATGGCCTTCGAGATGCGCCACCGGCGCGACGACGACGCCTGGCGGCGCTGGTGGGACCGGGCGCTGTTCTGGGGCTCGGCCGTACCGGCCCTGCTGTGGGGAGTGGCCTTCGCCGACTTCGTCCACGGCGTGCCCGTCGGCGCGAACGCGACCTGGACGGGCACGTTCTTCGACCTGGTGAAGCCCTACGCGCTGGTGGGCGGGCTCGCCACCCTCACGCTCTTTGCGCTCCACGGGGCCACGTACCTGGGCCTCAAGGCCGAGGGCGACGTGCGCGAGCGCGCGAGCGCCCTCGCGGCGCGCCTGGCGCCCCTCACCTTCGTGGTCGTGACCGCCTTTCTCACCTGGACGTATCTGAGTGCGCGCTCGATGCACCACGAGGGCCTCGTCCCGCCGCTGCTGCCGATCCTCGGGCTGGGCGCGCTGGCGGCGGTGACGTGGCTCGCGCGCGAGCGCCTCGAGGGCTGGGCCTTCGTGGCGACGGCCGTCAGCATCGTGGCGCTCTTTACGACGCTGCTGCTGAACCTCTATCCCAACGTGCTGGTCTCGTCGATCAGCCCGGCGTACAACATCACCATCGTGGGCAGCGCCTCGCACCCCTACACGCTCACGGTGATGAGCTGGGTGGCTCTCATCTTCACCCCCCTCGTGCTCGCCTACCAAAGCTGGTCCTACTGGATCTTCCGCCGACGCGTTCACCGTCCCGGTGAGGCCGGCGCCACGCACGCCTCGCCCGTCGGGTGAGCGACTCTCCCACCGACCTCCTGAGACGCCTCGCGCGGGTGACACCGCTCGCCTGGGGCTCCGTCGTGGTCGGAGCGGCGACCTCGGCGATCGCGACGATCGCCCTCGTCGTCCAGGCGACGGCGATCGCACGGGTGGTGGGCGGGCTCTTCGCGTCGCGCCACGCCGACGTGCGTGGCGCCCTCGTCGATCTGGCCATCGCCAGCCTCGTGCGCGCTCTCGCGATCGCCGCCGGGGCGATGATCGCCGGACGCCTCGCGGCACCCGTGCGTCGCGACCTGCGCCGCCGGGTGCTCGCGGCGACCCTGGCGCAGGGCCCGCGCCGCTCGATCGACGCCACGGTGCAGCTCGCCACGCGCGGCGTCGAGGCGATCGAGGCCTACCTCGCGCGCTACGTCACCGCCCTCGCCGCCTCGGTGATCGGCCCCGCCATCCTGGTCACCTGGCTCGTCACCCGCGACTGGCTGAGCGGGGGCATCGTCGCGCTCTGCGTCGCGCTGCTGCCGATCTTCATGGCCCTCCTCGGCGCCGAGGCCAAGGCCACGATGCTCGCCAGCTGGCAGGAGCAGCAACGACTGGCGGGCTACTTCGGCGACGTGGTGCGCGGCATGGCGACTCTCAAGGCCTTCAATCGCTCGCACGACGCGCTCGACTCGCTCGAGCGCGTGGGACATCGCTTGCGCGTGACGACGATGACGACACTGCGCGTGGCGTTCCTCTCGAGCTTCGCCCTGGAGCTGCTCAGCTCGCTCGCCACCGCACTCGTCGCGCTCTTTCTCGGCGTTCGCCTGCTCCACGGCGACCTGGCCCTGTCGAACGCAGTGGCGATCCTGATCGTGACCCCCGAGGTCTTCTTGCCCCTGCGTCGGGTCGCCGCGGCCTATCACGCGTCCGCGACCGGGGTCGCCGCCGCCGAGGACGTGCTGGACCTCCTCGTCGACGACCCCCGGGGTCTCGACGCGCCGAGCGCGCCCCCCGGCGTCGCACTGGGTGACGTCGGGGTCGACCCGGGGGGCCTGCTACTCGTGACGGGCGCCTCGGGAATCGGCAAGTCGACGCTGCTGCGACAGCTCTGCACGCTCGAGGACCCGCCCGAGGGAACAGTGCGCATCGACGGAATCGATCTGGCGCACCTCGACCGCGGCCAGTGGCGCTCGCGCGTAGCCTGGCTGGCCCAGGACCCGACGGTCACGGGCTCCTCGCTGCGCGAGGCCGTCTCGCTGGGCGACCCCGCGGTGGGTGACGACGAGATACGCGCGGCGCTGGCGCTCGTCGGACTCGACGAGGACCTCGATCGACCCATCGGCGAGGGGGCCCGGGCCCTCTCGGCCGGCGAGCGGCGCCGTCTCGGTCTCGCGCGCTGCCTCGTTCGCCACCCGCTGGTGCTCGTGCTCGATGAGCCGATCGCCCACCTCGACGCCCAGGGGGCGGACGAGCTGACGTCGGTGATCGCCGGTCTGACCATGACGCGCGTCGTCGCCTCGCACCGGCCGATGCGCGCCGACGCCGTTCTCGACCTCGGGAGTGACGCGTGAGAGGCGGGCTGGTCGCTCGCGCTCTGCGCCGCGAGGCCCGCGCGGCGCTCGGTGCCCTCGGCGCGGGCCTCGGCGTGGGACTGGCGACGGTGGGCCTGTCGGGCACCTCGGCGTGGCTCATCGTGCGAGCGGCCCAGCAGCCGGCGGTGCTCTCGCTCACGGTGCCTATGGGCCTCGTCCAGCTCTTCGCCCTCGCCAAGGCCGCCGGGCGCTACCTCGAGCGCACCGCGACCCACGGCGTCGTCCTCACCGTGATGGCGCACGTGCGCCAGCGGGTCGCCGAGATCGTCGAGCCCCTGGTGCCCGCGGGACTCGGGCCGCGCAGCGCCGACGTCGTCGACCTGGCCGTGCGCGACGTCGAGGCGGTCGAGGACCTCCTCGCGAGTGTCGCCGGCCCACTCGCCGCGAGCGCCGGCGCCGGCGCCGTCACCGCGCTCGTCTGCGGACTGGTGGTCGGGCCCACGGGCCTCGTCCTGCTCACCGCCCTCGTCGCGGATCTCGCGCTCTGGCCGCTGCTCGCTCGTCACGGTCTGCGCCGCGGCGACGACGAGGTCGACGCGAGGCGCGCGCAGGTCTCGCGACTCGCCGCTGACGCCGCGACGGGCTGGGAGGAGTTCGCGATGGGTGGCGCGGACACGGCCCTCGCCGCGCGCCTGGCCCGACTCGAGTCGGCGGTCGACGTCGCCGAGGCGCGCCGGCGCCGGTGGCGCGCCCTCGTCGAAGGACTGTTCGTCGCGACGGCCGGCGCGGAGAGCGTCGCGATCCTCCTCGCGAGCGCGAACGCGCGCTCGCGCGGGCTCAACCCGGCGCTCGTCGCGGTGCCCGTCCTGCTGGGCCTCGCCGCGCTCGACATGGTCGCGACGGCCGCCGGCGCCCTCGTCGACAGCGGCCCCCAGCGCGCGGCGGCCCGGCGCTTCGACGTTCTCGCCGCCACGCCCTGGCCGATTCGCGATCCCGCCCCGCGCGTCCCCGACGTCGACGACGCGTCGAACCTCACCGCGCGCGAGGTGCGTCTCGTACGCGGCCGTCCGATCCTCTCCGACGCGGCGATCTCACTGCGGTCGGGTGACGTCATGGTGCTCGAGGGACGTAGCGGTGTCGGCAAGACGACGCTCGTCCACGTGCTCGCGAAGTTCCTCGCGCCCGACGCGGGGACGATCAGCCTCGACGACCACCCCTACGACGCGCTCGCCGGCGACCAGGTGCGCCGACACGTGGGACTGGCCGAGGAGAGCCCCTACGTGTTCTCGGCCTCAGTCGCGGCCAACGTGCGCGTGGCACGCCCCGACGCGACCGACGACGAGGTCGAACGCGCACTGGCCAACGCGGCACTCACCACGTGGCGCGAGGGGCTCGCGGAGGGACTCGCGACGAGGCTCGGCGGCGAATGCACGGGGCTCTCGGGGGGTGAGCAACGACGCCTGGGACTCGCGCGCGAGTACCTCGCGCGTCGGCGCATCGTCATCGCCGACGAACCCACCGAGGGTCTCGACGACGACACCGCCCGACGCGTGCTGGGCCACCTCGCCGGAATTGACGCGGCGGTCCTTCTGATCTCGCACCGCGCGCGTGACCTGGCCGTGGCGACGCGGCGAGTCGAGTTAGTCGAAGGGCGCGTGCTCGAGAGGGTGCGCGAACGCGGGGACTAGACGTTCCACCAGATCGTCGAGAGTCGCCGAGCGATCGGCGACGGCTGTGTCGCCAGGTAGTCGGCCACCTCGCGTTCGCGCGCGGCGGGCAGGCACAGGCGAACCCGCGCGAAGTGGGCGGCGCGCTCGGGGTCGTGGTTGTCAACCAGGGGCGCCACGAACTCCTCGCGGGTCGCGGCGATACCCATCTCAGCGAGGACCGCCAGGAGGTCGTCGGGGGTGGGACCAGTCGGCCGCTCCAGGTTCCAGAAGTGGCGCCAGGCGTCGGACATCGACGACAAGGGGTGACGATCGGGCATCTCGATCACGACGCGCGCTCGCGCGTGATCCGCGAGACTGGCGAGGAAGGGCACGATGTCGCCCACGTTGTAGACAACGTGGTGGCTGGTGACGACGTCCGCGACTTCGACGGCGTCCGCCACCACGGGCCAGAAGCCCTCGACGGTCGTGCACGACAGGCCGCGCGCGGCGGCCGCCTCCTCGAACATCGCGAGCATCGCTGCCTGGTGATCGACCCCGATCACCCGTGACGCCGGCGGGGCGACGGCGAACGCCGCGATGCCGCCGCCACAGCCGACGTCGAGGACGGTTCCGCCCGCCGGCATCGCCTCACGCGCCCGCTCGTGCGAGGGCGTGGTGGCGATGACCGGCGGGAGAGTGAACAGCTCCGGCGGATGGATCCAGGGGCTCTCTTCGGCGCCGGCGAGAATGTGCTCGGGTAGAGCCCACGCCGCCAGCGCGTCGCGCCAGGTCTCCGCCGCGGTCACGCTCTAGCGACCGAGGAACTTCGAGAAGAGCCCGCCGCCCGAGGACGCGTCGGCGCCGCACTGGCACCGCTCGTTCTTGGGAACGCCGGCCAAGGCCTGCTCAATGTGGTTGCCGCATCCGCTCCACGTGGGCTTCTTGCAGGTCCGGCAGGTTGTGCGATGACACATAGTGGTGGTGTACCTTTCTTTGTTTCTTTTATTTCGAGGCGTTAGCTGACGAGTTCGAGCGACTTCGCCGCCGGCGAAGAACTCCACGTCTTGTAACCACCATCGAGGTTGCGGGCGTCAAAGCCCAGTTCATTGAGCAGGCGCGTCGCCGTGTGGCCGCGCTGGCCGACCTGACAGATGACGACGATCTCACCGGTCTCGAGCTCGCGATAGCGCTCGCGGATCTCGTCGACGGGCAGATTGATCGCCCCGGGCACGGTACCGCGCAAATACTCGCCGGACGTGCGCACGTCAACCAGCTGGGCGCCGCGCGCGCGGTAGGCCTCGATCTCGCTCCACTGGACGGTCTTGACGAGACCCGACAGCACGTTCTCGGCGACGTAGCCGAGGATGTTGACGGGATCCTTCGCCGAGCCGAAGGGCGGGGCGTAGGCCAGCTCGAGGTCGGCCAGTTCGGGCGCGGAGATGTCCCCGCGGATCGCGGTCGCCAACACGTCGATGCGCTTGTCCACGCCTTCGGTGCCCACGCCCTGGGCGCCGAGGATCTCGCCCGTGGTGGGCTCGACCATGATCTTCAGCGCCATCGGGCGCGCGCCCGGGTAGTAGCCCGCGTGGCTCGAGGGGTGCGTGTGAATGGCGAGGGCCGGCCGGCCGGCCGCGGCCAGGCGCTTCTCGTTCCAGCCGGTGGCCGCGATGGTGAGGTCGAAGACCTTCACTATCGCCGTGCCGATGGTGGTGCGCGGGCGCACCAGGCGCCCGGTGAGATGGTCAGCCACCACGCGGCCGTGGCGGTTCGCCACGTTGGCCAGCGGCACCAGGGTCGCCGCGCCGTCGAGCGCGTCGGACTTCTCGGCGACGTCACCGATCGCGTAGATCGAGTGATCGCTCGTGCGGTTGAACTCGTCGACCGCCACGCCGCCGCTGGCGCCGATGGCGAGTCCGGCGCCGCGCGCGAGGCTGACGTCGGGCCGCACGCCGATGGCGACGACCACAAGGTCCGCGGGGATCACGTCGCCCGAGTGCACCTGCACCGCGGTCGGCGTGATGGCGTTCACCGTGTTGGAGAGGCGCACGTCCACGCCGTGGCGCTCCATCTCGTCGGCGACGAGTTGGGCCATCTCCGGGTCCAGGGGCGCGAGGAGCTGGTCGGCGGCCTCGACGATGGTCGTCGCCACGCCGCGCTCGGTCAGGTTCTCGGCGATCTCCACGCCGATGAAGCCACCGCCGATGACGACCGCGTGGCGCGCCGCGCGATCCAAGGCGGCCGCCATGCGCTCGACGTCCTCGACGGTGCGAAGCGCGAGGGCGCGCTCGATGCCGGGCACCGGCGGGATGATCGGCGAGGCGCCGGGACTGAGAATCAAGAAGTCGTAGTCGAGCTCGAAGGTCTCATCCTCGTCGAGACGGTGCACGTTCACGCGCTTGGCGGCCGTGTCGATGGCGGTCACCTCGTGGTTGACGCGCACGTCCAGGTTGAAGCGCTCGAAGAGCGACTGCGGGGTCTGGAGCAGGAGGCTGTCCTCGTTCTCGATGACGCCGCCCACGAAATACGGTAGGCCGCAGTTGGCGTAGGAGACGTAGCCGCTCTTTTCGAGCACGATGATTTCGGCGTCGTTGTCGAGTCGACGCAGCCGCGTGGCCGCTGACATTCCCCCAGCCACTCCCCCAACGATGATGACGCGCATGGTGCTCCTCACGCCAGGCTCAGGAAGAGCCGCTGCAGCTTCTCGGTCATGGACTCGGAGTCGATCGCCGGGTCGACGATGCACTCCTTCAAGCTCGAGCTGATGAGCATGAACGCGGCGGTGTTGATGGCCTTGTTGACGGCGGCCATCTGGGTGATCACGTCTTCGCAGCTGCGACCCTCCTCGAGCATGCGCACGACGGCGCCCATCTGGCCGTGGGCGCGCTTGAGTCGCTTGGAGATCGCCGCGATCTGGTCGGCGTCTTGTAGGACGTGTGAATCGGTGGGCACTGCGGTCCTTTCCATTGGGTAGTTGTCGGGGGCCATCAGTGACCTCCCTTGAAGATCATGGTGACGAAGCGGTAGTTGAGCGCGATGAAGCGCCACAACTGGTAGAGGGGGTTGGCCCGGCGCGCGAGTACCGCGGTGCTCGGCTGGGGGGCGTTGGCGATGTCGTGAGTCGCGTTGTCCATGGCGCTCTCCTATTCCGGGATCAGGTACCAAAGGGGACGAGCCTTGGCCTTGTAGAGGAACAACACGTGCAGCATGTACTTGATCCAGTGACCGGCGAGGCCGATCTCGCCGAAGGTGTCCTTGTTGGAGCGGCCCGAGCCCGGGAAGCGCTTGTAGTCGGGCACGACCGGGTACATCGTCATCGACGCCGCCGTCCCGCGGCGCAGTCCCGTGCCGGCCGAGGCGACGCAGGCCGCGCCCATGTCAGCCATTGACGCCGTGCGCGAGCTCGTCACGCCCTTGGTGATGCGATCGACGATGGTCAACGCCACGGTCTTTCCCATCACGCCCGAGGGCATGCCGGTGCGCGGGGGCGCTGGCGTGATGACGGTGCCGTTAGGGCTCTTGCGCGGCACCGAGATCTGGTGCGGCGGCGCGAAGGCGATGCCGACGCCGAAGACGTTCGGGTAGCGGCCGCTCTCATACGTCGAGGGCCAGTCCTCGGCGCTCCACTGCTCGTAGGGCTTGGCCTCGTAGTTGGCGTCGACCTTCATGAAGCCGCTGGGCAGGAACACCTGGTCGCTGATGTCGTTGCCCTCGCGGTCGAAGGCCGCAAGGTCCGCGCCGCGAAAGGGCGGCAACAGCATCGCGAAGTCGAAGTCGAGGGTGGACTTGGAGCCGTCGAGCTGCTCGTAGTAGATGACGCCCGGCTCGATCTTCTCCACGTGGGCCTGGGTGACGGCCTTGACCTCGCGCTCTCGAAAGAGAGACTCGGTCCAGAGCTTGCTCGTGGTCTCCTCGCCGCCCTGGTGAAAGACCATGCCGCCCACGCCGAAGTCGCCGAGCTCGTACTCGTTGGTCAGGTAAGTCACCTCGGCCTTGTCGCGCACGCCGGCGGTGCGCAACTCGTGCTCGACGTTGAAGGTGTACTCGAAGGCGGCGCCCTCGCAGGTGCACGTGCCGTGTCCCACGCCGATGACCAACTTCTGGCGCTCGCCCTTCTTCATCTTGTCGATCACCCGGGCCAGGTGCTCCGACGCCTGGACGGCGTGCTGGGGGGTGCACACCGAGACCGTGTTGGCGTCGGGCCCCAGGCCCGGCGTGGCCGCGAAGTTGAGCTTCGGACCGGTCGCGTTGACGAGGTAGTCGTAGGTGATGTTCGCGACCTCGCCCTCGCGCGAGGGGTCGGTGTAGCGCACGGTGACGTAGGGCTTCTCGAGCTCCGCCGATCCCTCGGGGTGGAGCTCGGTCGCGAGCGCCTGATGAAAGACGATTCCCGTGCGCTTGTAGACGGGCGCGAGGGGAAAGACCACGTCCTCGGCCTTCATATTGCCCACGCCGACCCAGATGTTCGACGGTATCCAGTTCCACTTCGAGTTGGGCGAGACGACGAGGACCTCGTGGTCGGTGCCCAACTTGCGGCGCAGGTGCAGCGCCGCGGTGTGACCGGATATGCCGGCTCCCAGAACCACTACTCGTGCCATGTCACCTCCAGGGTGGTCGCTTACACCCCCTGGGGGTATAACCGCGTTACGACACTATACCCCCTGGGGTATTACCACGCAACCACTCCCGTGGGTGCCTGGCCACATCGTAGGTCCGCGCGGCGCGACGGGACGGCTGGTGGCTCACCCCCATTAACCAGGGATGACAGCACGCAGAAGGGCCGCCGCGTCCGTCTCGACGCGCGCGGGCCCTCGCCTCGAGTCAAGTAGTGACCTTGGTCCCTCCGCCGACCGCCGGCGACCCTAGGGGTTCACGAGGAAGTTGGTGAACTGCCAGGGGTCCTCGACGTCGTAGGTTCGACCGCTGAAACGGTCGAACCAGTCGGTGTGGCTCGAGACCGGGTCCCAGTCGATCGGGCCCGACCACGTCGTGCCCACGTAGGGCTCGGCCACGGCGAGCACGTCACGCCACGGCAGCTCGTCGGGAACGCGCACGCCCTCGTGGGGACGGCGCAGCATCCAGTCGATAGCACCCAGGATCGAGGCGGCGACCTGGATCGTCGTCGCGTTCTGGTGCGGAGCCACCGCGCGGGCCTCCTCGATCGAGGTCTGCATCCCGGTCCACCACGCACCGTAGGGGTGACCCATCAGCAAGACGCCGAGCTCGTCACGCCCGCTCACGATCTCGTCGTTCATGATGCGCTGGTTGAACGGGTAGGCGTAGTCGTGTCCCTCGACCTCGATGAAGCTGGCCCAGGCGAGATCCGTCGGGCAGTACGCGTAGTGCACAGTGGGGCGATAGACCGCCTCGGCGCCCTCCCAGACGGTCAGGTGGTCACAGATCGTGAAGGCCTCGCCGTGGCGGATCACCATGCCCACGATCGGCCCCGACGGGGTGACCGAGCGCACGAGGGTCTTGTGGGCCATCTGGGCGAAGCAGATCTGATTGAGGGGACCCTCTCCCTCATGGGTCAGTCCCAGGCTCGGCAGGCGCTTCTCGTGGGTGCCCCAGCCCACCTCGGCCGGAGCCACGCCCTCTTCGTAGAAGCCGTCCACGCTCCAGGTGTTGACGAACTCGCCCACCTCCTTGGGGCGGTTCGCGATCTGCGTGTCGCGCTCGGCGACGTGGATGGCCTTCACCTCGAGCAGCATCGCGACCTCGTTGTAGCGCTCGTCGGCCAGGGCCGCAGCGAGGGCCTCGTGGCGCTCGGGTAGGAACCCGTCGGCGACCACCCGCTCGGCGATCTCGACGAGCGCCTTCTTCACGTAGTGGCTCACGAGTCCCGGGTTGGCGCCGTGCTCGACGACGGCCGAGGGGCCGTCGTTCGATCCCCAGCTCGCGATCTGGCGGCGCATGGCCATGTGGCGCCAGTAGAGGGTGCGCTCCTGGGGCGTCGTCTCCGCCGGGTTCTCGTAGGGGTCCCACAGCTCGACGCTCGTGTTGAGATAGCGCACGTCATTGTCCCGGCACCACTCGAGCAGGTCGTCGAGCCCGATGTTCCAGGCCAGATCCACCAGCACGTCGCCGCGCCCGAGGTGAGAGCCGAGGACCTCAGTGAGGTTCTCGCGCGTGATCTCCACCTGTTTGTACTGAACCCCCCGCTCGATCGACGATGCGATCCGGTCGCGGTTGTCGCGGCTCTCGAGGACGGTCACGCGGTCCGGCTTCAGAGAGAAATGATCGATCATCAGCGGAATCAGACACTGGGCCACCGACCCGCATCCCAACACGACGACTCGACCCGGCAACTGGGGTTCACTCAATTAGGACCTCTTCTCACTCGCTCATTCGGAGCGAGCAACCTTACACCGTCTCGCCGGGCCTAGGCGACGCTCATGCCCCCGTCGACCGCGAGGTCGGCCCCGGTCACCGCCGAGGACGCCGGCGAGCAGAGCCACGCGACCAGCGCGGCGACCTCGGCCGGCTCGATGAGTCGACCGATGGGCTGCTGGGCGGCGAAGGACTCGCCGCTGTCCAGTCCGTACACGGCGGCCGAGGCTTCGAGGATCAACGTGCGCGTCGAGCCCGGGCTGACGGCGTTGGCCGTGACGCCGTGCTCGGCCAGGTCCATCGCGACCGAGCGCACCAGACCTAGAACCGCGTGCTTGGCCGCGGCGTAGGCGGCGAGGTGGCGAAGGCCGAGTGATCCCGCGCTCGAGGCGATCGCGACGATGCGCGAGTTCGCGGACGGTCCGTTGGCGATCAGGGCCGGTGCCGCGGCGCTGATGAGGCGCCGCGTGCCCAGCACGTTGACCGACCACACCGCGTCGATGGCGGCGTCACTCGCCTCCCAGAGCGGTCCACCCGCGGCGACGACCCCGGCGGCGGCCACCACCGCGTCGAGCCGGCCGAAGTGGCGCGTCGCCGTCTCGACCGCGAGGGCCATGTCCTCGGCGCTGCGCACGTCGCCCACCAGCCCGAGCGCCCGATCCCCGTGGCGAGCGACGACCGCCTCCAGGTCGGCCGGCGTGGCCAGCGCGTAGGGCACGTCGGGGATGTCACGGCAGCGATCCACCGCCACCACGCGATAGCCGTCGCCCACCAGCGCGTCCACGCAGGCCGCGCCGATGCCGCGCGCGGCGCCCGTGACGATCACGACGCGGTTCACGCGCCGAGGGTCCTGAAGAAGTCCGGCGGCGCCACGACGTCCTCGCGGGTCAGCTCGCTGGTCGAGGACCGGCCCAACGCCAGGAGCGTCGAGTCGATGCCACCACGCAGCACGTCGAGCACGTTCTCGACCCCGGCCTGGCCGTTGACCGCGAGCCCCCAGAGATAGGCACGGCCGATCATCACCGCGCGAGCGCCCAGGGCGAGCGCCTTGACCACGTCGCTGCCGCGACGCACGCCACCGTCGAGCAGGACTTCGATGTCAGCGCCCACCGCGTCGGCGATGGCCGGCAGCACGCGGATCGTTGCCGGCGTGCCGTCGAGGTTGTTGCCGCCGTGATTCGAGACCGACAGGGCGCTCGCGCCCAGATCCACCACCCGCTTGGCGTCGTCGACGCGGCTCACCCCCTTGACCATGAAGGGGCCGTCCCACTGGGCGCGCAGCCAGGCCACGTCCTCCCAACTCGGAGGGGGCGTCTGCATCCACTCGTAGTAGGCGCCAAAGAAGGTGGGAGCGGCCTCGCCGGGGGCGGCCATGTTGGGCGTCGTGAGATCGGGCAGGTGGCCGCTGCGCACGAAGGACCAGAGCCAGGACGGACGCGACAGTGCCTGGGGGGCGAGCTTGAGGGCGTTCTTCAGAGTGATCTCCTCGGGGATCCACGGACTGCCCCAGTCGCGCCCGTGGGAGAAGGACCAGTCGAGGGTCACGATGATTCCGAGCGCGCCGGCCGCGGCCGCGCGTTCGAGGCGCTGGAGCATCACGTCGCGGCCCCCGCTCCAGTACATCTGGAAGTACACGCGCGCGTCGGTGGCCGCGACCTCCTCGATGGACTTGCTCGCAAAGGAGGACAGGCCCATGGCGACGCCGCGGCTTGCCGCCGCACGTGCGACCGCCACTTCGCCGGCGGGGTGCACGGCCTGCACGCCCGTGGGTGAGAGCAGCACCGGCATCGAAAGACTCTGGCCGAGCACGATCGTCGTGAGATCACGCGTAGCGTGGTGTCCCGCGACGTGGGGCGCGAATCCGAGCTCGTCGAAGGATTCGACGTTGTCGCGACTGGTCAGCCCCTTCTCCGAGCCGGCCACCAGGGCGCCGTAGACCGAGGCGGGCAGACGTCGGCGCGCGCGGCGCTGCGCCACCGCAACGGTCTCGAACCACGTGCCGGCCACGTCCCCCCTTTCGTGCCGAGACTAGTTGAGGCCGCCGCGATCAGCGGCGCGAGGACAGCGACAGTGGCACGCGTCGCGAGTGATCGGGTGTGGGCGCGGGACGCTCGCGCGCGCTTCTCAGTGCATCCTCGCCGTGGCCGAAGACGCACTCGGGATCGGGATCACTGAGTTCGAGACCGGTGAAGAACTTGGCCGCCATGCACCCGCCCCGACAGGCGTCGAAGGAGCCGCACGACGTGCAGGCCCCGGCGCTACCCAGCTCGCGCAGGGAGCGAAACAGCTCGCTCTCGCGCCACACCGACGCGAAGCCCGCGTCGCGCACGTTGCCCGCGCGGAACTGGTCGTGGATGACGAAGGGACACGCGTAGACGTCGCCCACCGGATCGATCAGACAGACCACGCGCCCGGCGCCGCACAGGTTGAGTCCCTCGAGCGGGTCCCCGAGGGCCGAGAGGTGAAAGAACGAGTCGCCGGTCAGCACGTGCGGGCGCGCGCGCAGCCAGTGGTAGAGGTCGCGGTTCTGGGCGGCGCGTGGACGCAGCTCGTCCCACACGTCGGCCCCGCGTCCCGAGGGGCGTAGTCGCGTGAGCCGCAGCTGGGCGCCGTAGTGCGCGGCCAGCGCCTCGTAGTCGTTGAGCTGGTCGACGTTGTGGCGCGTCATCACGACCGAGATCTTGAAGGGTCCAAAGCCCGCGTCCTTCAGGTTGTCCATCGCGCGCCGCGCCCGCGCGTAGCTGCCGGCGCCGCGGATGGCGTCATTAGTCGCGGCGTCGATGCCGTCCAGCGAGATCTGGACGTCGAGATAGTCCGTCGCGGCGAGGCGTCGGGCCGCGGCCGCGTCGAGGCGCGTGCCGTTGGTCGAGAACTTGACGCCGACGTTGCGCGCCACGGCGTGCTCGACGATGGTAAAGAAGTCCTCGCGCATCATCGGCTCACCGCCGCCTACGTTGATGTAGAAGATCTGCATCGCGGCGATCTCGTCGACCAGCGCGAGCGCCTCGGCGGTGTCGAGCTCGCGCGGGTCTCGCCGGCCCGACGACGACAGGCAGTGCGTGCACGCGAGGTTGCACGCGTAGGTCAACTCCCAGGTGAGACAGATCGGGGCACCGAGTCCCCGCTCGAAGCGCGTGCGCAGCGACGACTCAGCGCCCATCGAGCACCCCCGAGTCGATGAGATCGCGCAGCGCCCTCTGGTAACGGGGTCGCGCGGCCTCTTCGATCACGTCGTCGATCGCCGCGAGAGCGTTGTCGTAGCCGTCCAGGCGGCGCACCAGGTCGACGAGTGTGGGCGACTTGAGAAAGACCAGTCGGCGCGTGTCGTGATGGTAGACCAGGGCGCCGAAGGACTCCTCGCGTAGCGACACCCGGTCGCTGAGGGCCCACGCGCGCGACAGGTCGGCCCCGGCGAGGAGGGTCACGGGTCTAGTAGACGCCGCAGAGCCCGTCGATGGACACCTCTTCGACGAGCAGTTCCTCGACGTCGTCGTGGGCCTCGTCCTCTTGCAGCAAAGTCTCGTTCGACACGTCGCCTCCTCGGCTCCATTCTGCCCGATGGCGAGGTCGCGCCGCCGATCGACGTGGCAAACTTCGCCCATGGCCGACGCCCCCGTTCCCGCCGCGGCACCCGTCGAGGTCGGAACCGCGGTCGTGCTCGCCGACGGCGTGCGCGTCTACGACCGGCGATACCTCGCCGGCGGAGCCCCCTGGCGCCTGCTGCGGGTCGCCGACGCAGCCGGCGAGGTCATCGAGCGCTGGAGAAGCGGCGGCGTCGTGGGCCCCGGCGAGACGGTGCTCGCGCGGACCCTCATCGATCAGGGCCTGCTCGAGGCGCGCTACCGGCGCTCCGACGTCACGGATCAGGTCGACGTGGTCATCGCGGCGCGCGACGAGGAGCGCCTCGGCGAACTCCTCGCGCGACTGACGGGCCTCGCGGTCACCGTGGTCGATGACGCGTCGCGAGACGCGTCGCGCGTTGAAGCCATCGCGCGCGCGGCCGGCGCGCGACTCGTACGGCTCGAGCAGAACGTGGGCCCCGGGGGCGCACGAAATCGCGGTCTGACGGCGACGACCCGTCCCCTGGTCTGGTTCCTCGACGCCGACGTCGACGTTGACGACCCGCTCGGCGTGCTCGAACGACTCGCGAGCCACTTCGTCGATCCCCGGGTGGGCGCGGTCGCTCCGCGCGTCGTCGGGGTCCCGGGACCGAGCCGACGCGAGCGCTTCGAGCGTGTCGCCAGTCCCCTCGACCTCGGACGACACTCGGGGCTCGTGCGACCCGGGGCGCCGATCTCCTACGTGCCGTCAGCCTGTCTGCTCGCGCGCCGCGAGGCCCTGGGCGAGGGGTTCGACGAGTCACTGCGCGTCGGCGAAGACGTCGACCTGGTGTGGCGCCTCGACGCAGCTGGCTGGCTGGTGCGCTACGACGCGCGCCTCAGCGTGGCGCATCGCGCCCGCGAGACCTGGCGCGACTGGTTCGCCCAGCGCGTGGCCTACGGAGCATCCGCCGGCCCGCTCGCCGCACGCCACGGTCGTCACCTCGCGCCGCTGCGCGCCGACGTCGGGGCCCTCGCCGCGTGGGGGCTCCTGCTCGCCGGTCGGCCGGTGGCGAGTCTGGCCGCCGCGGCTCGCGTGCGCGACGACGTCGCCGCGCGACTCGACGGCGAGCGCGTGGTGGCCACCCTGCTCACCGCGAGGGCGTTGTCGAGCGGGCTCGCGGCCAGTTCGCGCGCGCTCGCGCGCAGTTACGCCCCGCTGCTCGTCGTGGGAGTCCTCGTGCGGCCCACGCGCCGGCGCACGCTGGGCCTGCTCGCCCTTGGCTACTGGTGGCGCTGGCGGGGACTTCGCCCTCGGCCCAGTGACGTCCTGATCGGCGCGGCCGACGACGCGGCCTACGCGTTCGGCCTCTGGCGCGGCGCCTGGCGCGAGCGCTCGACCAGGACCCTCACGCCCGTGGTGCGCGGACTCGATCGCCTGGTCGCCGAGCGACTCGCGCGGCCCTGAGCTAGAAGCGCACCACGCCGCGCACGTTGGCTCCGCTGGCCAGGTCGTCATATCCCTGCTGGACCTCGTCGAGGCTGTACTCGCGGGTGATCAGCTCGTCGATGACGAGGCTGCCCTCGCTGTAGAGGCGCAGGAGCTTGGGGATCTGGGCCTTGGGATTCTCCGAGCCGAAGACGGTGCCGCGCAGCTCCTGGTTGTACATCGAGAACATGAAGAGGTTCAGATCCACCGTCGTCTGGTTATAGGGCGCGATGGAGGTGGCTACGACCACGCCGCCCTTGGCGGTGATCGCGCGGGCCTGCTCGACGAGCTCGCTCGAAAGGACCCCCGTGGTGATGATCACGACGTCGCAGCTCTTGCCCATCGTCAGCTCGGGCAGGATGTTGAACGCCGCGTCCAGCGTCGACGCACAGCCGTGGGTCGCCCCGATCTTGAGGGCCCGCTCAACCTTGGACTCGTCGATGTCGACCGCGATGACCGCGCGCGCGCCGGCGGCGCGCGCGCCCTGGATCGCCCCCGAGCCCACGCCGCCGCAGCCGATCACCGCGACGGTGTCGCCCGGCTTCACCCCGCCGCGGTTCACCGCCGAACCGAACCCCGTCGAGATCCCACAGGAGATCAGAGCGGCCGCGCGCAGGTCGAACCACGGCGCGATCGGCACGAGGGACGCCTCGTGGACGACGATGTACTCGCTGAACGTGCCGAGCTGGGCCATGCGGTTGAGCTCGACGCCGTCGAGGTGGTGACGCCAGGTGCCGTCGGAGATCATGGGCCCGGCGAGGGTGGTCGCGGACATGTCGCACAGGTACTGACGACCCGTGGCACAGAAGTCGCAGCGCCCGCAGCTGGGCACGAAGGAGACCGCCACGTGGTCGCCGGGCTTGACGTTGGTGACGCCGACGCCGACCTCCTCGACGACACCCGAGCCCTCGTGTCCGCCGATGATCGGAAACATCGAGGGCCGGCCCGAGATCATCTCAAGCACCATCGGATCCTGGGCCATGTCACCGGTACGCAGGTGCTCGTCGGAGTGGCACATGCCTGAGAAGGCCATCTTCACCTTCACCTCGAAGGCGTGCGGCTCGTCGATGTCGATCGTCTCAGTGCGCCACGGACCGTTCAGTTCGCTGACGACGGCGGCCTTGACCTTCATGATTCCCCCCCGGGCGGCGCGACGCGCCTCGGGACCAGACTAGAGCGTCACATCCCTGCGACACCGGCCGAACGCGGCCTGCGGCCGCCGTCGCAACCGACGGCGCCGCGCCGCCGATTGCACAGCGTGCCCTCTAGTCCGAGACCTTCACCGACGACGCGGTCAGGACGCCGCCGACGAGGCTCGCCATCACCTTGACCTGCTGTCCCACAGTGATGCCCGTCAGGTCCACTCCTGGCGCCACACTCAACGTGACCTGCGCCGCGCCGTCACCGGGCTGGATGACCAGCGAGGCAGCCGTCGTCGTCGAGGCGGCCGGGGTGACCGAGATGATCGAGCCCTCGATCACGACCTCACCGGACATGTCGCCTTCGGGCTGTTGAACGTGAAGGCGTACGAGGGTCAAGGCGTGGGTCGTGGGATCGATGCTCGCCACCACGTGCACGCGGGCGTCCGCAATAGCGGCCGCCGCGTTAATGGTCGACGGCACCGTGATGCTCACCGGAGTGGCTGAGTCCTCGGTCTGCACGACCAGGGTGTCCACGTTGTTGGTCACGGTGTTACTCACGACGACGCCCTCGACCTCAGTCGTCGTGGACTCGGTGGATGAAGAGTCCTCGAGTCGGATATCGGTCAACGTAAGAACGTTGTTCACCAGGGTCGCGTGCGCGTGTACGAATGTTCCGACGGTCGCGCTCGAGACGTCGATGGTGCTGGGAACGGCGAGGGTGACCGACGAGGCGCCGTCACCGGGCTGAATGGTCAGGCTCGTCGTGGAGGACGCGGTGACCAGGCCCTCGATCTCGATCTGGTTCTCGTCGCCGAACTGGCTCACGCCCTGACTGCTCGCGGTCGCCGAATTGTCGACCGAGAGGGTCACGAGGGTGAAGGTTCCCGCGCTGTAGCTGGCCACGAGCTCCGCCTCCTGTCCCGACTGGATCGTCGAGGGCAAGGTGATGGTCGACGGGACGCTCACCTGAGTAACCACCCCGTCCTCGCTCGTGATGCTCAGACTGCTCGCCGAGATGACGTTGAGGGTGCCTTCAAGTGAGATGAGTGACGTCGTTCCAACGGTGGAGGTGCCGAGGTCATCGAAGCCCTGACTCCCTAGTTGGGCGTCCACCGAGACGATCTCGCCCACCCCGGGCGTTCCCGTGGGGCTCGACGAACCACTGTCGTGGGCGTGGCGCGCCGTGCGCGCCAGGGTGACGACGCTGTTGCCCCCCGAGACGGTGAGCGAGGTCGCGCTCGCGGCGACGACCACCGCGTGGAAGCGCACGCGACGCTGGACGCCACGCACGCGCATACCCAGGACGCGATCGGTTCCGTCGCTGAGGCGCGTCGCGCGGGCCGCCACGTGCGCACCGAGGGCCACGTGCGTCGAGGCCGCCGACTTCACGCGCAGGGTCGTCAGAGAGTTGTGTTGGGCGACGACGAGGGTGTGACGACTCGCGTCGGTGGCAACGACCGTGCCGCTCACCGAGACGGTCGAATGCGCCTTCGCGTGGGCGCGGGTGCTGGCCCCAGCCGCGATCGGCAACGAGCCCACTCCCAGGACGAGGGCGGCGACTAGGGCCGCTCGCGTTACCGGCATCTTCACCATGGGACCAATCCCTTCACGCCGGTTGGGTACCGGCTCCGACGCGAAGGCTAAGAGAGCTTCCTGGGGCTCCACTGGGTGAAACCTGTGAGTCTCCTGAGAGGGTCACTACATTCGATCAGGCGCGTCGATGCCGAGCAGGGAGAGCCCCGTGGCCAGCGTGCGCGCCGAGAGCTCGCAGAGCGCGAGGCGCTCGTCACGCGTGCCCTCCGGTGCCGTAAGGACGGGACAGGCCTCGTAGAACGCGGTGAAGCGCTGGGCCAGGTCGAAGAGGTAGGTGCAGAGCTTGTGGGGCTGGGAGAGCGCCAGGGCGCTCTCGAGCGCCTCGGGCAGGGCCACCAGGCCGAGGGCCAGGTCGCGCTCGGCGCGCTCGGCCAGGGCGAAGGGGGCGGCCGCGAGGGACCAGGTGTCCTGCGCCCGACGAAGGATCGAGCGCTGGCGGGCGTGCGCGTACTGCAGGTAGGGGCCGGTCTCGCCCTCGAAGGAGACCATGCGCTCGAGGTCGAAGACGTAGTCGCGCTGGCGCTCGGTGGACAGGTCCGCCCACTTGATCGCCGCGCGCGCGATCTGCAGGGCCAACTCGTCGCGGCTCTCGTCGTCGAGGGCCACGTGGCGCTCGACGAGGGCCTCGTTCGCGCGCGTGATCGCCTCGTCGAGCAGTCCCACGAGCTTGACCGAGACGCCCGCGCGCGTGCGCAACATCTTGCGATCCGTGCCGAGCACGCTGCCAAAGGCCACGTGCTCGCAGTGCACGCTTGCGGGAAGCCAACCCGCCATGCGCGCGACGGCGAAGACCATCTCGAGGTGCTGGGCCTGCGGGGCGCCCACCACGTAGAGCAGGTCGTCGGCGTGCAGCTCGCCGACGCGCTGGCGCAGCGCCGCCAGGTCGCTCGCCGCGTAGCCGTAGCCGTCGTCGCTCTTCTTCACGATCAGTGGCAGCGGCTCGCCCTCGCGGTTGGTGAAGCCCGCAGGAAAGACGCACCAGGCGCCGCCGCTCTCCACCAGCAGCCCGGCGGCAGCGAGATCGTCGACGACCCCGGCGAGCAGGGCGTTGTAGGCCGACTCGCCGACCACGTCCTCGGGGGTGAGCGATACGTCGAGCAGGTCGTAGACCTGGGAGAAGTAGACGACCGACTCGTCCACCAGGATCTGCCACAGACGGCGGGTCTCGGGATCGCCGCTCTGGAGTGCCACCACGCGCGCGCGGCTGCGCTCGGCGAAGGCCTCGTCGGCGTCGAACTTCGTGCGCGCGGCCTTGTAGAACGAGTCGAGGTCGCCGATGGACAGCGAGGCCACCGCGTTCTCCTCGCCCAGGTCGATCAGGTGCTCGATCAGCATGCCAAAGGGCGTTCCCCAGTCGCCGACGTGGTTGCGAGGGATCACCTCGTGACCGACGAAGCGGTGCATGCGCGCCAGGGCGTCGCCGATGACGGTCGAGCGCAGGTGTCCGACGTGCATCTCCTTGGCCACGTTGGGCGCGGAGTAGTCGATCAGGACCCGGCGAGGGGCTGCGGGTGCGATTCCCAGTCGCTCGTTCGCGGCGATCTCACGCAGCTGGGCGCCCAGGAAGGGCGTGGTGAGCGTGAGGTTGAGGAATCCCGGCCCGGCGACCTCGACCTCGGCGACGCCCTCGAGGTCCAGGCGCGCCACGATCTCGCCGGCCACCTCGCGCGGGTTGCGCCCCAGCGACTTGGCCAGGGCCATCACTCCGTTGGCCTGGTAGTCGCCGTGCTCGGAGGCGCGCAGCACCGGATCGGCCCCGGGCGAGAGCGCCGAGAAGGCGCCCGACAGGCGCTCTTGGAGCAGCGCGTAGGTCGAGGTCATCTATCTAGTCTCGCACCTGGGACGACGCGCGAGCAGCGTCGAAACGGGGGCCCTCGAATTGGGGGCAGAATAGATGCATGACCTCACTTGACTCCTTTGGCGCGCGCGGCACACTGCGCGTGGGCGACCGCACACTGACCTACTACTCGCTGCGCGCGGAAGCGTTGCACGCCCTGGGCGCGGACAACTTGCCCTATTCGATCAAGGTCCTGCTCGAGAACCTGCTGCGCCACGAGGACGGCGTCAAGGTCAAGGCCGCCGACATCGAGGCCCTGGCGCGCTGGGCCCAGCACCCCGATCGCCACGGCGAGGCCGCCGGCGACGAGGCCCAGGAGATCGCCTTCACCCCCGAGCGGGTCCTGATGCAGGACCTGACCGGCGTGCCGGCGGTGGTGGACCTGGCCAGCATGCGCGACGCCATCATCGCCCTGGGCGGCGATCCCGAGAAGATCAACCCCCTGGTTCCGGTGGAACTAGTGATCGACCACTCGGTGATCTTGGAGTCCACCGGGTCGCCGGCCAGCTACGAGGCCAACGTGGACATCGAGTACCAGCGCAACGTCGAGCGCTACACGTTCCTCAAGTGGGCCCAGAACTCGCTCGAGCGCTTCCGCGTGGTCCCCCCGGGCATGGGGATCTGCCACCAGGTGAACCTCGAGCACCTCGCGCGCGTCGTCTTCGACGCCGACGGCGTGGCCTTCCTCGACACCGTGGTCGGAACCGACTCGCACACCACGATGGTCAACGGCCTGGGCGTGCTCGGCTGGGGCGTCGGCGGCATCGAGGCCGAGGCCGGCATGCTCGGCCAACCGACGTCGATGCTGATCCCCCCGGTCGTCGGGCTGCGCCTCACGGGCGCGACGCGCGAGGGCGTCACCGCGACGGACGTCGTGCTGACCATCACCGAGCTGCTTCGCCGCCACGGCGTGGTTGGCAAGTTCGTCGAGGCCTACGGACCCGGCGTGGCCGCGCTCTCGCTCGAGACGCGCGCCACCATCGGCAACATGTCGCCCGAGTACGGCGCGACCTGCACGCTGTTCCCCATCGACCAGGTGACCCTCGACTACCTGACCTTCACCGGCCGCTCGGCGAGCCACGTGGCCCTGGTCGAGGCCTACGCCCGCGCCCAGGGGATCTTCCACGACGCCGCCAATCCCGAGCCGACCTACTCGGAGTACGCCGAGCTCGATCTCTCCACCGTCGAGCCGAGCCTGGCCGGACCCAAGCGCCCCCAGGACCGGGTCAACCTCGCCGGCGCGCGGGGCGCCTTCCGCGACGCGCTCGGGCGCGAGCCGCTCGAGGTCGAGGGTGAGGGCGCAGCCGCCCACCTCGCCGACGGCGCGGTCACCGTGGCCGCGATCACCTCGTGCACGAACACCTCGAACCCGGCGGTGCTCGTCGCGGCCGGCCTGGTCGCGCGCGCGGCCGCGGCGCGCGGCCTCTCGGTCAAGCCCTGGGTGAAGACGTCGCTCGCGCCGGGCAGCCGCGTCGTCATGGACTACCTCGAGCGCGCCGACCTGGTCACTCCGCTGGAGTCACTCGGCTTCTACCTGGCAGGATTCGGCTGCACCACGTGCATCGGCAACACCGGTCCCCTGCTCGACGGGGTCTCCGAGACGGTGAACCGCCACGACCTCTCGGTCGTCTCGGTCCTCTCGGGTAACCGTAATTTCGAGGGCCGCATCCACCCCGACGTGAAGCAGAACTTCCTCGCGAGCCCGCCCCTGGTGGTCGCCTACGCGCTCGCCGGCACGATCGACATCGACCTGACCAGCGAGCCTCTCGGCGTCGACAAGGACGGCCAGAACGTCTTCCTCGCAGACCTGTGGCCGAGCGACGCCGACGTGGCGGGCGCGGTGCGAGCGTCTCTCACGCCGGAGATGTTCGCCACGCGCTACGCGAGCGCCTTCGCCGGCGACGAGCGCTGGGCGAAGATCCCCAGCGCCGACACCGTCACGTACCCCTGGGACGACGCCTCGACCTACGTGAAGCTCTCGCCGTTCTTCGACGGGCTGACCAAGGAGCCGGGTGTCGTGCGCGACGTCACCGGCGCGCGGGTCCTCGCCAAGCTCGGCGACTCGGTGACGACCGATCACATCTCGCCCGCCGGCAACATTCGCGCCAGCGTGCCCGCCGGGATCTACCTCACCGAGCACGGGGTCTCTCGCGAGGACTTCAACAGCTACGGCACGCGCCGCGGCAACCACGAGGTCATGATGCGCGGCACCTTCGCCAACATCCGCCTGCGCAACCAACTGGCCCCGGGCACCGAGGGCGGGGTGACCGTCAAGTTCCCCGACGGCGAGCCGATGTCGATCTACGACGCCGCCGTGGCCTACGCCGCCGAGTCGACGCCCCTGGTGATCCTGGGCGGCAAGGAGTACGGCAGCGGATCGAGTCGTGACTGGGCGGCCAAGGGCACGAAGCTCCTCGGCGTGAGCGCGGTGCTGGTGGAGAGCTTCGAGCGGATCCACCGCTCGAACCTGGTCGGCATGGGCGTGCTGCCCCTGCAGTTCCTGCCGGGCGAGTCCGCCGCCACCTACAACCTCGACGGCACCGAGGTCTACGACATCACCGGCCTCGAGCCGCTCAACCGCGGCGAGACCGTGGCGCGCGTGCACGTGCGCGCCACGCGCGAGAACGGCGAGAGCGAGTCCTTCGACGTGCGCCTGCGCATCGACACGCCCACCGAGGCCGAGTACTACCGCCACGGCGGCGTGCTCAACTACGTGCTGCGCCAGCTCGCCGCTAACTAGGCAGGCTTTCCACACTCATTAGGCGTGACCGTGTCGCGCGGCGGTGACCGCCGCGTCGACACTGTCGAAGTGCCGTAGCGCGCGCACCGCGGCGTCACTCGATCGCTGCAGGCGCGCGATCACCAGGTCGCTCGCGCGCGCGACCACGACGTCGATGCCGTCGTGGGCGAGGTCGTCGACGACCTCGCCCAGGGTCATCAGCCCGGTGAAGTCAAGGTCCACCATCGCCACCGCGTCGATTACCACGTGCGTGGTGTTGGGGTGGGTGGCCAAGAGGTCGTGGAGCTCGCTGCGAAAAACGCCGGCGTTGGCGAAGTACAGGGCCTCGTCGTAGAGGACGACGAGCACGTGGCTGCGCCGCGTCACGCCCTTCACCGTGATCGGCTCCCAGCTGGTGGTGTCGTCGCGCCGGCCCAGTTCGACCATGCGCGGCCTCGCCGAGCGCCACGTGCGCACGAGGATCGCGAGACCCACCGCGACCCCCAGGCCCAGCTCGACGCCCAGCACGAGTACGCCCAGCAGCGAGGTGACCGCCACGGCGAACTCCGCGGTGTTGACCCGCCAGATCGCGCGGAACTGACCCACCTTGATCAGGCGTCCCGCGATGAAGAGCAGCACTCCCGCGAGCGCGGCGAGCGGAATCGCGTGCGCGATGCCGGCGAGCGGTGACACGAGCAGCGCGCCCACGCCGGCGACGAGTCCAAGGAACTTGGTGCGTCCGCCCGCGAGGCTCGCGACCGACGTGCGTGCGGGGCTCGCGTCGACCGGGAACGTGCCGAGCAGGCCCGCGACGACGTTGGCCGCTCCGACGCCGATGAAGTCCCGGTCCAGGTCGTCAGCGACGCCGATCTCGTCGGCCGAGACCCGCGACGTGGCCGCGCTCTGGCTGATCACGACCACCGTCAGGGTCAGCGAGGTCACGACCAGCGCCCCCCAGTCGTGGGTCGTGAGCCCGTGGATCCGCCACACCGGGCCGCCCACGACGACCGCGCCGAGCTCGGTGACGCCGTGGCGTGACAGGTGCAGCGCCCACGCCAGCAGGCTCGATCCCAAGACCGCGGCCAGGGCGAGGGGAAGGCGTGGGTTGAGCTTCTCGCCGACGATCATGACGATCAGGGTGCCCAGGCCGATGGCGATCGACCACGCGCTGACGTGCGAGAGCTCGTGGGCGATCGCCGACAGCCTCGACGCCGCCGACTCGCCGCCTCCGGCCACTCCGAGTACGTGGGGCAACTGGTGGATGATGATGATCACGCCGATGCCCGACAGAAAGCCGGTGATGATCGGCAGCGAGAGGAAGTCCGCGAGCCACCCCAGTTTCAACAGCCCCACCGCCCCGACCAGCACGCCGGTGAGGATCGCGGCCATCGCCACCAGGGCGTAGTACTGGCTCGAGTTGGGGGCCGCGAGGCGCACGAGGGCGACCGCGAAGAGCGGCGCGATCGTCGAGTCGGCCCCCACCGACATGATCGGATTCGCCCCCAGGAACGTGAAGACCAGCGTGGCGGCGATGAAAGCGACCATCGCGCTGAACGCGGCCACGCCGGCGAGCTGGGAGGTGGCCAGCTGCTCGGGGATGGCGATGGCGAGCAGGGTGATCCCCGCCAGCGCCTCGCGCGAGAGATTGTCGCGAGAGAGTCCCGCGAAGAGATCGCCGAATCGATGCGACGCCACGCGCTGAGCGACTCGCGTACGCGGACCTGGACGCTCCTTTGCGTGTCCCATGGCTTCACCATAGGACCGACGCGGAAAACTAGGTGGTGACGACGCGGAAGCTCTCGGCCAGACGACCCTTGCCGAGACCGGCGACCTTCGCGGACTGGCGCGCCCAGTGACGCACCATCTCCTCGAGGTCGTCACGCGATCCCACCTGGCTTTCATGCTGGGAGAGCGCGGCGATCTTGCGCTCGAAGGTCGCGGTGATGTCGACGACCATCGTCGGAGAGGCCGAGCTAGCGAGCCAGACCTGAGCCACCCGGTGGGGCTGGTAGCCGAAGCTCAGCAGTTCGGGGAAGGCGTGGGGGTTGCGCGCGTCGGGATAGACGGCCCGCAGCGCGGCCTCACCGGCGGCGAGGTGGTCGGGGTGGCTCGCGAAGATTCGCTCCCAGTTGCGCTCGGGGCTCTGGGTGATGACCAGGTCGGGCTGGACGCTGCGGATCACGCGCGCGATGTCACGGCGCAGGTCGAGGGTGACTTCCACCTTGCCGTCGGGGTATCCCAGGAAGGTCAGGTCGTGCACGCCCACCTCGGCGGCGGCGGCGCGCTGCTCGCGCTCGCGCACGGCCGCGCGCTCGGCGTTGGAGATTGTCGAGTCGTCCCCGCCGGCGTCACCCGAGGTGACGAGGCAGTAGGAGACTTCCACGCCGTCGGACGTCAGACGCGCGATCGTGCCGGCGGTGCCGAAGTCGACGTCGTCGGGATGGGCCACGACGACCAGGGCGCGACGAATCGAGGGGTTCGATTCGTAGACGGTCAGTTCGGTCTTGTTCTTCTTGTCCTTCTTGCTCACAGAACGGAATCTTCCATCGTCGGCTCCCATGCGGCGAGGTCCTTCAAGTGAGGGTTGTTCGAGAAGACCTCGACGATGGGCCGCTTCAGCGCCAGGCGGCGCATGATCACCTCGGCCTCGACGATTTGATTCCACAAGAGGAGCGACACCACGACGCCGGTCGAGCCCGCGCGTGCGGTGCGTCCGCTGCGGTGCAGGTAGGCCTTCTGGTCCTCGGGCGGGTCGAAGTGCATCACGCAGTCCACGTGGTCGATGTGCAGGCCGCGCGCGGCGACGTCGGTCGCCACCAGTACGGGCAGCTTCTCGGCCGAGAAGTCCGCGAGGGCCTTCTCGCGCTGGCTCTGGCGCAGGTCGCCGTGGATCGCCGCCGCGGCGACGCCCTCCTTGGCGAGCTGCTCGACCAGGCGGTCGGCGCCGCGCTTGGTGCGACAGAAGATGATCGTCTTGTCGTAGGAGTTGCAGATCGCGGCCGCGACCTTGATGCGGTCCATCTGGTGGACGTTGAGGAAGTGGTGCACCATCTGCGAGACGGTCTGGGTGTCGCTCGCGACCTCGTGGAAGACCGGGTCGGTGAGATAGCGAGAGACCAGGCGGTCGACCGCGCCGTCCAGGGTGGCCGAGAAGAGCAGGGTCTGATGGGGGTGCTGGGCGATGCGACGCAGCACCCACTCGACCTGAGGCATGAAGCCCATGTCGGCCATGCGGTCGGCCTCGTCGAGGACCAGCACGTCGAGTCCTTCGACGTTGACCTCGCCGCGATCGCCCAAGTCGATCAAACGGCCCGGGGTGGCGATGATGATGTCACTGCCCTTGCGCAGGGCCTTGACCTGGCGCTCAATGTCGGCGCCGCCGTAGACGGCCGTGACGCGAAGTCCCAGGGCCTGGCCCAGGGGCTCAAGAACCTCGTGGACCTGCACCGCGAGCTCGCGGGTCGGCAGCAGGACGAGGCCGCGCGGACGGGCCGCGTGGCCCGTGCCGGTGGGCGCCTCGCTCGCGGCGACGCGCTGGAGCATCGGCAGTCCAAATCCCAGGGTCTTGCCCGATCCGGTCTTGGCCTTGCCGCAGACGTCGCGCCCGGCGAGGGCGTCGTGGATGGTCATGGCCTGGATCGGAAAGGCGGTCGTGATGCCGTCTCGCACGAGTTGCGCGCACAGCTCGGGGTGCACGCCCAACTCGGCGAAGGTCACGGTGGTGGCATAGGAGTCGGACGACGTGGTCGTCGACTCGATGGTTTCGCTCGTCACGGAACTACGGTCTTTTCTCGGTCGGACCCGGAACCGTCGTTCGTGGAGAAAGTGGGCCCACGCTGAACTTCTTGCAGCACCACCAGTCTAGGGGCGACGCGACGGGATAAATCCCTCTTTTCGCGACACCGCGAACGGAGCGGCGCCCCACGAGGGCGCGAGGGCGAATTCATGACGGGACGCCAGCGAATCCCTCACGACTTCGACTGACCCTCGAGAGCGGATCTCGAGATGTCGTTCCTGTTTGAGAGGCGATTGACCGTGTGAGAGTTCACCCGCAGCCTTCGCAATGGACCTGACGGCGTCGAAGGACACGGGCGATAAGACAGGGGGAAGATCGTGGTGTCTTTCTGGATCGCCATTTTCTTCTTGTTCGTGGCACTGATCGGTCGGATCCTGAGCCGCGGTCGTTTCGGCGACAAGAACACGCGAGAGGCCCGCCGGTTTGCCGTTCTCGAGCGAAAGACGACGGTCCTCGACAAGAACGCCGACTGGTACGTTCGCGACAAGTGGGACGAGTAACGCACGCCTGACGTTCACGCGATGTGGTCGAGGCCGCAGCTCCGAACCGAGTCATCTGAGGTGACTGACGTCACGTCAGGTCGGGCGATCTTCGAGTTGGGGTAGCGCAGCGCGAGGGCTGCGCGGTATGAAATGCTCGGAGGAGAGTCGAAAGCGAGCCCCATGTCACGCCTGTCCCCCGGCGACGCCGCCCCCAAGTTCAGCCTCACCAACCAAGACGGCACGAAGGTCACACTGGCCTCGTTAAAGGGCCAGCGCGTCGTGCTCTACTTCTACCCGGCCGACGACACCCCCGGCTGCACCAAGGAGGCGTGTCAGTTCAACGACGACCTGTCGAGCTTCAACGACCTGGGCGTCGTCGTGCTGGGCGTCTCACCGGACGACGCGGCGAGCCACCAGAAGTTTCGCGCCAAGTACGGTCTTCGCTTCGACCTGCTGAGCGACCCGACGCGCGAGGTCATGGCGGCCTACGGCGCCTACGGCGAAAAGATGATGTACGGCAAGAAGGTCACCGGCGTCATCCGCTCGACGTTCCTCATCTCCAAGTCCGGGCGCGTCGAGCAGGCCTGGTACGGCGTGCGCGCCGACGGCCACGCGGCGAAGGTACTTGCCTCGCTCGGCGCCTGAACCGGCCTCGTGCCCGCCACGCTCAGCTCACTGGTCGCGCAAGAGTGGTGAGATGACAGAGACGACTTCCGCGCCCCCCGCCGACGAGCGTGCGCAACTACTCGAGCTCTTTTCGAGCCAGGCGCATCTCGAGGGCGACGAGCTGGTGCTGGGCGGCTGGAGCGCCACGCGACTCGCCGACGAGTTCGACACGCCGGCTCTCATCATGGACGAGGTGGCGCTGCGCGAACGCGCCCGGCGCTATCGCGACGGGCTCGCCCGACGTTGGGCCAACTCGAGGGTGATCTGGGCGTCGAAGTCACTTCCCTGCACCGCGCTGTATCGCGTGATGCACGAAGAGGGCCTCGGCATCGACGTGGCCGGCGGCGGCGAGCTGGTGATGGCCCTGGCCGCCGGGGCCGACCCCGCCACGTTCGTGCTGCACGGCAACGCCAAGACCGACCGCGAACTGGAGATGGCCCTCGAGGCGGGTGTGGGCACCATCGTCATCGACAACTTCGACGACATCGACCGCCTCGAGCGTCGGGTGCGCGACGTCCAGGGGGTGCTGGTGCGCGTCCGGCCCGAGGTGGAGGCCGCGACCCACGCGGCGATCGCGACCGGACACGCCGACTCCAAGTTCGGTCTCTCGATGGACGACGCGCGCCACGCGATCGATCGCCTCGCACAGAGCGACCGGCTGCGTCTCGACGGACTGCACGTACACATGGGTTCCCAGATCCTCGACACCGCGCCCTTCGCCCGGGCGGTCGAAGTCGTCGCCCAGTTGGGCGACTTCGCGGTCTACGACCTCGGCGGCGGGCTCGGCGCGCGCTACACCCACGACATGGTGGTGCCCAGCGTCGAGGAGTACCTGGACGCGCTGGTGGGTGCCGCTCGCGCGCACCTGCCCGCCGACGCGCGACTCCTCATCGAGCCGGGCCGCTCGATGGTCGCCGAGTCGGCCTTCACCCTCTATCGCGTGGTGACGGTCAAGCACGGGGAGCGATCCTTCGTCGCCGTCGACGGCGGCATGGGCGACAACCTGGAGGTGTCGCTCTACGGGCAGGCCTTCGACGCCACGCTCGCCAACCGCGTGGGCCGCGGCGAGCCCTTCACGCTGGTGGGGCGACACTGCGAGTCGGGCGACCAGCTCATCGAGTCGGTCCGCTTGCGCGATCCGAAGGCCGGCGACCTCGTGGCGGTGCCGGTCACCGGCGCCTACTGCCTGACCATGGCGAATAACTACAACGGCGCGCTACGCCCGCCGATCGTGATGGTCAACGGCGACGACGCACGTGTCGTCCTTCGACGCGAGGGCTACGACGACCTGTTGCGCCGCGATCAGGACTGGAGCTGACGTAGCTGGCGTTGTGACGGCGCACGGTGCGCAACCGGTGCCAGAAGCCCCAGGCGAGCAGGAGGACGATCACGATGATCGTGGGGGTCTGGAGGTAGTGGAAGTCGCGAGAGACGCGGTCCCAGTTCTGTCCCGCAGCCCGTCCGAGCAAGGTGAGGAGAGTCACCCAGGCGAAGGAGCCGATGATCGTGAGAATAACGAAGCGGCCCCGCTTCATCTCGGCGATTCCCGCGGGCACCGAGATGGCGCTGCGCACGACGGGCAGGACCCGGCCGATCAGCACCGAGGCCGCGCCGTACTTCTCGAACCACCGCTCGGCGGCGTCGAGGTCCTGATGCGTGAGGAGTATCCACTTGCCCCAGCGATCGACGATGGTGCGCCCCAGGCTGCGCCCGATCTCGTAGGCGATGACCGAGCCGACCAGCGAGCCGACCGTGCCGATCACGATGACGCCCCAGACGCTGAACTGGGCGTGTCCGGTGATGGCGGTCGTGCACAAGGCGCCGGCGAAGCCGAAGGTCACCTCCGAGGGAATGGGCGCCATCGCCGATTCGGCGATGGCGAGGATCATCAGGGCGAAGTAGCCGTAGTTCTGGACGAATGACTGCACCGGGCCATTCTTGCCCACGCCGCGGGCCGCCCCGGGCGACCTTGTGAACTTCTTATCCGCCTAGTTCTGGTGGAGCGAACACCAGTACGTGGTGCGACCCCCGACCGTGGCCACGCGCATGGCGGCGCCATCCTTAGGGCACAGTCCCCCCGGAAAGCGAGCCTCCATGTGATCGCCCGTGTGCGAGCCCCCACGCCGGCCCAGGGTGCGCATCGTCCAGGTCAGCGCCCGATAAAGGGCCGAGCGCTGGGCGTCGGAGAGGCGACCCACGCTGGTGCGCGGGTCCACGCCGGCGCGAAAGCAGATCTCGTCGGCGAGCAGGTTGCCGACGCCGGCGACGCGCGACTGGTCGAGCAGGCGGGCCTTCAGCGCGGGCCCCTCGCCGCGGGCGGCGAGCACCTCGTCGAACTGGCGCCGCGTGAGTCTCAGCACGTCGGGACCCAACTCGTCAAGGTCGGGCTCGATCTCCACGCGCGCCAGGCGCCGCGGATCGTGCACCAAGAGGCGACGCCCGTCGGCGAAGGTGAGCCCCCCTCGGATCCACTGCTCGCGGAACTCGTGGGGACCGTAGAAGAGGGCGTCGATGCCGGTGGTCGACTCGACGACGAGCACGCCGGTCATCCCGAAGCGCAGGCCCAGCGTGGGACCGTCGGTCGCGAGCAGCAGGAGCTTGCCGCGGCGCGCGGTGCCCGTGATGGTGAGCCCTCGCACGGCCCGCGACCAGGCCCGCGGCGAGGTCAGCTTCTTCGCGAGGTACGCGTCGGCGTCGCCGCTTGCGATCCTCGCTCCCACCACCGACTCGGCGAGCACGCGGTACGACTCGATCTCGAGCACTTCGGGCACGGCGGCGAGCGTAGCGGCCCGCCAACGTCGACGCACCCTAAGGTTTGTGGGTGGCACTGGACAAACCGCACTGGAAAGAACTCTTCAGCGAGGTCGTGACCTCGGGGCTGTGCACGGGGTGCGCCGCGTGCGTCGTCGCCTGTCCCCACGACGTGCTCGACTACGAGAGCGAGGGCGGCGTCTACAAGCCCTGGCACCTCGACATCGACGGCGGGCGCGAGGGCTGCACCCACGGCGACAAGGGCTGCACCATGTGCACCCGGGCCTGTCCGCGCTTTCGCAACTGGGAGAGCGAGATCGACACGCACCGCTTCGCGCGCGAGCGCACTGACGACGAGGTCTGGGGCATCGGCGACGTCCTGCTCGCTCGCGCGAGCGACCCCGAGGTGCTCGCCGGCTCCCAGGACGGCGGCTTCGTCTCGGCCCTTCTCATCCACGCGCTCGAGAACAACGTGATCGACGCGGCCCTCGTCTCCACCCTCGAGGGCGACGGATCCGACTGGGTCGCCCAGCCGGGCGTGGCGCGCACTCGCGAGCAGGTTCTCGCGAGCGCCGGCTCGCGCTACACCTATTCGGCCAACCTGCTCGCCTACCCCGAGGCTGTCGAGGGCGGCGCCGAGCGCATCGCGCTCGTGGGCATGGGCTGCATGGTCTCGGCGCCGGGAGCGATGCAGGTGCGAAAGGCCGGCAAGATCGCGCGGCGCCTGTCGCTCACGATCGGACTTCTGTGCTCGAAGACCTTCGACGACGCGATCTTCGAGGACCTCTTCGAGGCGAAGTACCAGATACGCCGCGCCGACATCGTCAAGATGAACATCAAGGGGATCTTCCAGATCTGGACGCGCGACGGCGCCTTCCACGAGGTCCCGTTGAAGGAGGCCCACGCCTACACGCGCGAGGGCTGCGTGCACTGTCCGGACTTCGCCGCCGAGCACGCCGACATCTCCACCGGCGGCATCGGCGCCTTCGGCGACTGGACGCTCGTCATCGTGCGCACCGACCAGGGCCGCGCCCTGATGGAATCCTTGCGCGAGTCCGGCGCCATCGAGACGCGTCCCGGCGACGACGACCCCGGCGCGGTCGCCCTGTTGCACAAGTTGGCCCAGGTCTCGCGCAAGCGCTGGCCCGCCGAGGCGGTGCCCGGTCCGCGACGTCTGCCGCTGGTGCGGGGCTAGCCGTGGCCAAGCCCTCTCTCACCACCGTCCTCCTGGTGCGCCACGGCGCGACCACCACGACCGGTTCGATCCTGCCCGGGCGCGCCGCCGGCCTGCACCTCTCCGAGCGCGGCCGGGCCCAGGCCGATCGCGCCGCCGAGAGCGTCGCGGGACTCGACCGCGCCCCCGTCGCCCTCTACGTCTCGCCCCTCGAACGCACGCGTGAGACCGCGGCGCCCTTCGCGCGCGCGTTGAACCTCAAGGCGCGCGTCAGCCGCGGCCTGCTCGAGTGCGACTTCGGCGACTGGACCGGGCGCAGCCTCGCCTCGCTGCGCCGGCGCAGCGAATGGCGCACCGTCCAGCACGCCCCGAGCGCCTTTCGCTTCCCCAACGGCGAGTCCTTCGCCGAGATGCAGCGAAGGATCTGGGTGACGATCGAGGACCTGGCCGCACGCCACCGCGGCGAGACGATCCTGTGCGTCAGTCACGCCGACCCGATCAAGGCGGCCGTCACCTACGCCCAGGGCGTGCCCCTCGACCTGTTCCAGCGCACCGTGATCTCCCCGGGTTCGATCAGCGCGCTGGCCTTTGGTGGTGGCGCCCCGATGGTGCTGTGCGTCAATCGCACCGCAAACTTGGGAGAGATCTCGTGAACTACGTCTTCTCCTCGCCCGATCGTGTGATGGTGGGAACCCGCGGCGAGGTCGGCTCACGTCTCTTCCTGCTCCAGGCCCGCGAGGGTCGGCGCCTCGTCGTCGTCAAGTGCGAGAAGCAGCAGCTCGCCGCCCTCGCCCAGTGGCTCGGCGTCGCGATCACCGAGATGGGACGACCCGGGCACCTGCCCGAGGACCTTTCACTCGAGCCCGAGTACGAACCCGACCTCGTGATGGGCGACGTCTCGCTCGCGGTCGACGCCGAGGCCCACCACGTCGACGTGGTGATCGACGGTGCCGACGACGAGGACCAGCTCCTCTTGACGCTCAGCGCCGAGTGGGCCGGGGCGCTGGCCATCGCCATCGTGCGCCTGATCGAGGCCGGACGGCCGCCCTGTCCGCTCTGCGGCGGCCCCCTCGACGCACGAGGCCACGACTGCCCGCGAACCAACGGCCATCGGGCGCCGCTTCGCTAATGGGAGTGGACGGGATCGCCTGAAGAGGAGATGCTGTCTCCGAGCCGCTGGTCGGTGAGCACTTGGCTTCGCCGGGCCGTAAGCCCTAAATCTAGATCGGGCCCCGACCAGTCGGTGAGGTTGACGGAGAAGGC